>NZ_JXTE01000039.1 GCF_000972385.1 Streptomyces sp. WM6386 | reverse complement strand
GTCCAGGGGGCGGAGCCCCCTGGGGGCGGGGTCGAAGGGGCGGCAGCCCCTGGAGGATGGGACGGGTAGGGGCGGCGGGGGCGAAAAACAGTCCGGCCGCCCCGAGGGAGCTACGCCAGCCCAGGCCCACGGACCGGGATCGACGTGAACGTCGGCGCCGGAGCCGGATCTTGGAAGAAGTCGTTGCCCTTGTCGTCGACGACGATGAACGCCGGGAAGTCCTCGACCTCGATCTTCCAGACCGCCTCCATGCCGAGCTCCTCGTACTCGACGACCTCGACCTTCTTGATGCAGTCCTGCGCGAGACGGGCGGCGGGGCCACCGATCGAGCCAAGGTAGAAGCCGCCGTGGGTGTCACAGGCTTTCGTGACCTGGGCGGACCGGTTGCCCTTCGCCAGCATCACCTTGGAACCGCCGGCCGCCTGGAACTGCTCGACGTAGGAGTCCATACGGCCGGCCGTCGTCGGACCGAAGGAGCCGGAGGCGTAGCCCTCGGGGGTCTTGGCCGGACCGGCGTAGTACACCGGGTGGTCCTTCAGGTACTGCGGCATCTCCTCGCCCGCGTCGAGCCGTTCCTTGATCTTGGCGTGGGCGATGTCGCGGGCCACGACCAGGGGACCGGAGAGCGACAGGCGGGTCTTCACCGGGTACTTCGTCAGCTCGGCGAGGATCGAGTCCATCGGCTGGTTCAGGTCGATGCGCACGACGTCACCGGCCTCGTCGAGGTGCTCGTCCGTCGTCTCCGGCAGGAACCGCGCCGGGTCCCTCTCCAGCTGCTCCAGGAAGACACCCTCGGCCGTGATCTTGGCCACCGCCTGGCGGTCCGCCGAGCAGGAGACGGCGATGGCGACCGGGCAGGACGCGCCGTGCCGCGGAAGCCGCACCACACGCACGTCGTGGCAGAAGTACTTGCCACCGAACTGCGCCCCGATCCCGATCTTCTGCGTCAGCTCGAAGACCTTCTCCTCCAGCTCCTTGTCCCGGAAACCGTGGCCCAGCTCCGAGCCCTCGGCCGGGATCTCGTCGAGGTAGTGCGCGGAGGCGTACTTCGCGGTCTTCAGCGCGTACTCGGCCGACGTACCGCCCACCACGATCGCCAGGTGGTACGGCGGGCAGGCGGCCGTACCGAGCGAACGGATCTTCTCCTCCAGGAACTTCATCATGGAGGCCTCGTTCAGGACGGCCTTCGTCTCCTGGTAGAGGAAGGACTTGTTGGCCGAGCCGCCGCCCTTGGCCATGAAGAGGAACTTGTAGGCGCCACCGTCGGCGGCGTACAGCTCGATCTGCGCGGGCAGGTTGGAGCCGGTGTTCTTCTCGTCCCACATGGTCAGCGGGGCCATCTGCGAGTAGCGCAGGTTGAGGTTCAGGTACGCGTCGTAGATGCCCTTCGACAGCGCCGACTCGTCACCGCCCTCGGTCAGGACGTTCTGCCCGCGCTTGCCCATGACGATCGCCGTACCGGTGTCCTGGCACATCGGAAGGACACCCGCCGCCGCGATGTTCGCGTTCTTCAGCAGGTCGAGGGCGACGAACTTGTCGTTGCCCGACGCCTCGGGGTCGTCGATGATGCGCCGCAGCTGCGCCAGGTGCGCGGGGCGCAGGTAGTGCTGGATGTCGTGGATGGCCTCTTCGGCGAGCTTGCGCAGCGCCTCCGGCTCGACCTTGAGGAACGTGCGCCCGTCGGCCTCGAAGGTGGAGACACCCTCGGAGGTCACCAGCCGGTAGGGGGTGGTGTCCTCTCCCATGGGGAGCAGATCGGTGTACGCGAACTCAGGCATCTCAGCCCATTCCTCACTCGGCAGACGGCGACCCGCCTCCATTGGCGAGCCTCACCAGGGTAGAACCTGCCCAGGGCCGGAAGTTTGTGAGGTAAGGCTCAGTTGGTTGTCCACAGGGCCGGTTGTCCACAGGGCCTAGTCGCGATCTATCGCGTTTGGGTACGCTGCTGCCGTGGACCTTGAGAAGCAGACTTCGCCCGCTGCCACCACCGACCTTCGCGCCTCCGACGCCGACCGCGACCGCATCGCCGACATCCTGCGCGAGGCCCTGGCCGAGGGCCGGCTCAGCGCGGACGAGCACGCCGAGCGGGTCGAGGGCGCACTGGCGGCCAAGACGGTCGGCGAACTGGACGCCTTCATCCAGGACCTGCCCGCTGCCCATCAGCGGCGCACGACGCCGTCCGTCGCCCCCAACCGCCCCACCGCCGGCGCCATCCCGATCGAGCCCGACGAGAACGTGGTGGCGGTGTTCAGCAGCGCCGTCCGCAAGGGCCGCTGGCGCGCGGGCCGCCGTATCCACGCGTACGCGATCTTCGGCACCGTCGACATAGACCTCAGTGAGGCCCTCTTCGAGTACCAGCAGGTCGTGATCAAGGCGATCTCGGTCTTCGGCAATGTCGAGGTCCGGGTCCCGGAGAACGTGTCGCTGCGAGGTACCGGCGGCGGTGTCCTGGGCAACTTCGAGGTGCACACCCTGGATTCGGACGACCCCGAGGCACCCGTGGTCTACGTCGACGGGTGGGCCGTGCTCGGCAACATCGAGGGGAGGCCCCGGCGGGGCAAGCTCGTCGCGGACATCCTCGATCGGGTGCAGCACAAGGTCGACAGGAGTTTGCGCAAGCATCTGGATCGTTGACGGTTGTGAATCGGACCGCGTGCGAAACGATCGGTTCCACTCACACCCCAGCACGGGACCACCCGGAATCCAGCGGTTCGGAACTCAGTGCATAGGCACGCGCACAGCGGGTAGGCCTTGCTGCATCGTCGCTCGCTCGCGAAGCCGTCGTCAGGAGTAGACCGTGCTGCAACCGCCGCATTCGTCCCTGCAGGTAGCTGCCGTTCCGGCTCAGCGGGTGCCAGTGCGAGACAGGGACCAAGACGCGCCTTGGCACACCGAGGCGGTGTGCCGGCGCGACGAGGCCGGCCTGTTCTTCGCCCCCTCGAAGGAACCCACCGCCGCCCGGCTCTCCCGCGAGGAGGCCGCGAAGCGGGTCTGCGCCCGCTGCCCGGTCATGGTCGAGTGCCGCGAACACGCACTCCTGCAACCCGAGCCCTACGGCGTCTGGGGCGGCCTCACCGCGGCGGAACGCCGTGTGGTCCTGGCCCGCCGCAGGCGCCGCGACATGGAACTGAAGAAGGCGGCAGGAGCCTCCCGCATAGCGCAGGCGGGCTGACAGCCGCAGGACATGTAAAGGGGCGCCCCCACCGCACCGGGGGCGCCCTTTACTTTTCCACCAGGGGGAGCTGAAGCACTCACAGCCGTCAGCGCACCACGCCCCCCGGGCTGTCAGGCGCTACTTGGCGCGATCGAAGTCAATCGCGCTGTAAGCCCGCAGCTTGCTCAACCGGTGCTCGGAGTCGATCCTCCGCACCGTCCCCGACTTCGACCGCATCACGATCGAGTCGGTCGTCGCGGTCTCCGACCGGTACCGCACACCCCGCAGCAATTCGCCGTCGGTGATCCCGGTCGCGACGAAGAACACGTTCTCGCCCGACACCAGGTCGTCGGTGGTCAGCACCCGGTCCAGATCGTGCCCCGCGTCGATCGCCCGCTGCCGCTCCTCCGCGTCCTTGGGCCACAGCTTGCCCTGGATGGTGCCGCCGAGACACTTCACGGCGCAGGCGGAGATGATCCCCTCCGGTGTACCGCCGATGCCCAGCAGCATGTCGACGCCGGTGCCTTCGCGCAGCGCGTAGATGGAGCCCGCCACGTCACCGTCGGAGATCAGCTTGATGCGCGCACCCGCCTCCCGGATCTCCTTGATGATCCCCTCGTGCCGGGGCCGGTCGAGGATGACGACGGTCACGTCCTCCGGGGTGGACCGCTTCGCCTTCGCCACCCGCCGGATGTTCACGGACACGGGCGCGTTGATGTCGACGAAGTCCGCGGCATCGGGGCCGGTGACCAGCTTGTCCATGTAGAACACGGCGGACGGGTCGAACATGGACCCGCGGTCCGCGGCCGCCAGTACGGAGATCGCGTTCGGCATGCCCTTGGCGGCCAGGGTGGTGCCGTCGATCGGGTCGACGGCGATGTCGCACTCGGGCCCGGTCCCGTCGCCGACGCGCTCCCCGTTGAAGAGCATCGGGGCCTCGTCCTTCTCGCCCTCGCCGATGACGACCACGCCGTTCATCGACACGGTGGAGACGAGGGTCCGCATGGCGCGCACCGCGACACCGTCGGCGCCGTTCTTGTCGCCGCGTCCGACCCAGCGGCCCGCGGCCATGGCCGCGGCTTCGGTCACCCGGACGAGTTCCAGGGCGAGGTTGCGGTCGGGGGCCTCGGAGGGTACTTCGAGCTCGGAAGGCAGATGATGATGCTCGGTCATCGGAGCGCACCTTTCTGATACGACGACGGCCGGATGAGGGTGATGGCGTCGACTCTATCGTTAGGCAGACAAAATGAGCAGGGGACCCCACGGATGAGCGGACCAGGGCACCTGCGACGATAGGTCCGTGGCAGGTTCGAACGGCAAGCAGAAGACGGTCCGGGACATGGTTCTCTCCCTGGGCCTGATCAGTCTCATGGCGGGGGTCGTCTACCTCTTCATCCCGCATGACGACTCTCCGCAGGAGGTCAAGCGGGTCGACTACCGCGTCGAGCTGCTCACGGCCCGGCGCGCGGCGCCCTATCCCGTGCTGGCGCCCGTGGGTCTGCCCGACACCTGGAAGGCCACCTCCGTCCGGTTCGACGGCGCGGACTCCGACGCCTGGCACCTGGGTTTCCACACCCCCGGCGACGGCTACGTCCAGATCGAGCAGTCGACCCATGAGCCGGCCGCCGAGTTCATCGACGAGGCCAGCCAGGGCGGCGAGGAGTCGGACACCACCGAGGAGATCGGCGGCCGGACCTGGACGCGCTACACCGGCGGTCGCTACGACGCGCTTGTCCACCAGGCCGACGGCGCGACGACCGTGGTGGCGGGCGCGGGGTCGCACGCCCAGCTGGCGCAGATGGCGAAGGCCCTCAAGTCGGAGTGAGCGCCCGGACGCGCGAGGCATCCGGAACATCCGGACACAGTAGAAGGGCCCCCGAAGCCGGGGGCCCTTCTACTGTGTCCGGGTCGCTCAGACCGTGGTGACGACCTCGTCGTAGGCGAGGCGCGGGGAGCGCGGGTGGGAGGCGTCCTCGCCCGGCTTGCCGATGTTGACGACCATCAGCGGGGTGTGGTCGCCGTCGAGGAACTCCTTGCGGACGCCCTCGAAGTCGACGCCGGTCATCGGACCGGCGGCGAGACCGGCGGCGCGGACACCGATGATGAAGTACGCGGCCTGGAGGGCGGCGTTCATGCCGGCGGCGGCCTCACGGGCCGGGCGCTCGCTGAAGAACACGTCCTTGGCCTGGGGGAAGGCCGGGAAGAGGGTCGGCAGCTCCTCGTGGAACTCGTTGTCCGCGGAGAGGATCGCGACCAGCGGGGCGGTGGCCGTCTTGGGCTGGTTGCCCTCGGCCATGTGCCGCACCAGACGCTCACGGGCCTCGGGGGAGCGGACCAGGGTGATGCGCAGCGGGGTCTGGTTGAAGGCGGTCGGGCCGAACTTGACCAGGTCGTAGATCGCCTGCACCTGCTCGTCGGTCACCGGCTCGCCGGTGAAGGTGTTCGCCGTGTGGGCCTCGCGGAACAGCAGGTCCTGGGCGGTGGGGTCAAGGACGAGAGACATGCGTGAACCTTCTCGGGGACGTACGTCGGATCCGGGTTCCGGATCGGCTGACACAGCTGACTGTACGCGACACAGGTTGAAGCTTCAACAAAAACCGGAGCGTGGTGACCCGCTTCACAGATCGCCGAAGTCTGTTACTCGGAGTCGGCCTCTTCCGCCGCCGCTTCTCCCTCGGCGAGGGCCGCGTCCAGCCGCGCCCGCGCCCCGTCCAGCCACCGCCGGCACACCTTGGCCAGCTCCTCGCCCCGCTCCCAGAGCGCGAGGGACTCCTCCAGCGTCGTACCGCCGGCCTCAAGGCGTCGTACGACGTCGATCAGCTCGTCCCGCGCCTGCTCGTACCCGAGCGCCTCATCCACCTTGCTGGTCATGCGCCCACCCTAAGCATCGACTCGGACACTGAACTCACCCTCGGAAACCCGCGCCCGCAGCACCTCGTCACCGGTGACCTCCTCCGGGTCCCGCACGACATGCCCGTCGGCCCTCTGCAGCACCGCGTACCCCCGCTTCAGCGTCGCGGCGGGGGAGAGCGCCACCACGCGTGCGTGCGTGTGCGTGAGTTCGGAGTCGGCGCGGTCGAGCAGATGGCCGAGGGTGCGCCGCGACCGCTCCACGAGCGAGGCCACGTGATCGGCGCGCTCGTCGATCATCCGGTGCGGATCCTCTATCGACGGCCGGGCGAGCGCATGGGCGAGCCCGCGCTCCTCGCGCTCGATGAACCCCTCGACGCACCGCCGCGCCCGGTCCCGCAGCATCCGCACGCGCTCGTACTCCTCGCCCACATCCGGTACGACCTTCTTGGCGGCGTCGGTCGGGGTGGAGGCGCGCAGGTCGGCGACATGGTCGAGGAGCGGGTTGTCCGGCTCGTGCCCGATGGCGGAGACGACGGGTGTACGACAGGCGGCGACGGTACGCACCAACTGCTCGTCGGAGAAGGGCAGCAGATCCTCCACGCTGCCCCCGCCCCGGGCCACGATGATCACGTCGACGTCGTCGTTCTCGTCGAGCTCCTTGACCGCCTGCACCACCTGCGGCACCGCGTGCACGCCCTGCACGGCGACGTTGCGCACCTCGAAGCGGACGGCGGGCCAGCGGTGCCGGGCGTTCTCCAGAACGTCCCGCTCGGCGGCGGACGCCCGCCCGCACACCAGCCCGACGAGCTGCGGCAGGAAGGGCAGCGGCTTCTTCCGCTCGGCCGCGAACAGCCCCTCGGCGGCGAGCGACTTCTTCAACTGCTCCAGCCGCGCGAGCAGTTCCCCGACCCCCACGGGCCTTATCTCGGCGGCCCGCAACGACAGCTGCCCCCGCGGCGCGTACCACTCCGGTTTGGCGAGCACGACGACCCGCGCACCCTCGCTCACCACATCGGCGACGTCGTCGAACACCTGCCGAAAACAGGTCACGCTCACCGAGATGTCGTACGACGGGTCACGCAACGTCAGAAACACGACCCCGGCACCGGGCCGCCGGGACAGCTGAGTGATCTGCCCCTCCACCCAGACGGCACCGAGCCGGTCGATCCATCCCCCGATCAGCCGGGAGACCTCACCGACGGGCAGCGGCGTTTCCGCGGACGTGTTGAGAGCCATGCGCCGAGCGTAGTGGCCGGTTGTGACAATGCGGCCCACGCCCGCCGGTCACTGCGCGACCTCCGCCCGCCCCCGCTGCCCCAGCAGGACCGCGAGTCCGATCACGAACCACACCGTCCCCACCACCTGTGCCGCCGCCGACGCCTCCACGATCACCGCGACCGTGATCACCGCCCCCACCACCGGCACCAGCACATGCCGCCACCAGCTCACCTCCCCACCCCGCCGCCGTACCGCGAACCACCCGACCACGCTCGCGTGCAGCAGCGTGAAGGCCGTGAGCGCGCCGATGTCGACGACCGACACCAGATGGTCCATCCCGTCGTCCCGCCGGGCCGCCCACACCGCCGCCACCAGCGTGATGACGGCCGCGCACAGCAGCGCCACGCGCGGCACCCCGGAGTCCGTCTTCGACAGCACCCGCGGCAACCGCCGGTCCCGCCCCATCGCGAACAACAGCCGCCCCGCGGCCGCCTGCCCGGCCAGCGCCGCGAACGCCGCCCCGATCGCCTTGCTCACCGCCACCAGATCGTGCAGCCAGCTCCCGACGGACACGTCCACGGCGTCGTAGAAGGCGGACCCCTGCTTCTCCGGCCGGGCCGCCAGATCCGCGGACGACATCGGCTCCAGCAGCGCCACCAGATACGTCTGCGCCACGAACAGCACACCCGCCAGCGCCAGACAGAACAGCACAGCCCGCGCCACCTTCGCCGACCCACCGGTGACCTCCTCGGCGAAGGACGCGATCGCGTCGAAGCCGAGATACGACAGCACCGCGATCGACACCGCCCCGAGCACCGCCGACAGCGCGAACGCCCCCTGCGAGCCGTCCCCCGACAGCGGCGACAGCCATCCCCGCTCGGCACCGTCGCGCGCGAGGACGACGGTCGCGGAGACCATGAACACCAGCAGGACCACGATCTCCATCGCCAGCACCAGGAAGCCGACCCGGGCCGCGGCCCGTACGCCCCACAGGTTCAGCAGCGTCGTCACGACCACCGCCACCGCCGTCCACACCCACCGGGAGACCTCCGGGACCAGCGCGTTCATCGCGATACCGGAGAAGAGATACGCGACCGCCGGGATGAGCAAGTAGTCCAGCATCGCCATCCAGCCCGCGATGAACCCGGCCTCCTTCCCGAGCGCCACGCGCGCGTAGGCGTACACCGAGCCCGCGCGCGGGACCACCCTCACCATCTGCGCGTAGCTGAACGCGGTGAACGCCATCGCGACCGTGGCGACGACATAGACCAGCGCCACCGCCCCGTGCGACTTGGCGTCGAGCGTGCCGAACACGCCGACGGGCGCCATGGGGGCGATGAAAAGCAGCCCGTAGACGACCAGATCCCGGAATCCGAGGCTGCGCCGCAGGTCATGGCCAGGATCGGCGGTACGGGTCGTCGTCTGGGTCTCGGACATCGATGCCTCCGCCGGTGCTTCATCTGTCGACTGCCGTCGCCGGTTCCCCGCCCTTCACACTTCCCGGCCAGTCTCGCCAACAACGCGATCTTCGACCCGTCGGGCGCGGCCTTACGATGGGACGCATGACTGCTTCGCCTGGCCGCCGTGTCCTGCTCGCCGCCCCCCGGGGCTACTGCGCGGGTGTGGACCGCGCCGTGATCGCCGTCGAGAAAGCCCTGGAGCAGTACGGCGCTCCGGTGTACGTCCGGCACGAGATCGTCCACAACAAGTACGTCGTGCAGACCCTGGAGAAGAAGGGCGCCATCTTCGTCGAGCGGACGGAGGAGGTTCCCGAGGGGAACATCGTCATGTTCTCCGCGCACGGCGTCGCGCCCGTCGTCCACGAGGAGGCCGCGCGCGGGAAGCTCGCCACCATCGACGCGACCTGCCCGCTGGTCACCAAGGTCCACAAGGAAGCCGTCCGCTTCGCCAAGGAGGACTACGACATCCTCCTGATCGGGCACGAGGGCCACGAGGAGGTCATCGGCACCTCCGGCGAGGCCCCCGACCACATCACCCTGGTCGACGGCCCCGAGGACGTCGCCAAGGTCGAGGTGCGCGACCCGTCCAAGGTCGTCTGGCTCTCCCAGACCACGCTCTCCGTCGACGAGACCATGGAGACGGTCGACGCTCTCAAGAACAAGTTCCCGGGCCTGATCTCGCCGCCCAGCGACGACATCTGCTACGCCACGCAGAACCGCCAGGTCGCGGTGAAGAAGCTGGCCGACGACGCCCAGCTGGTCATCGTCGTCGGCTCCAAGAACTCCTCCAACTCGATCCGCATGGTCGAGGTCGCCCTGGACGCCGGCGCCCCCGCCGCCCACCTGGTCGACTTCGCCGACGAGATCGACGAGGCCTGGCTGGAGGGCGTCACCACGGTCGGCCTGACCTCCGGCGCCTCGGTCCCGGACGTCCTGGTCGAGGGCGTCCTGGAGTGGCTGGCCGAGCGCGGCTACGGCGACGTCGAGACCGTGAAGACGGCCGAGGAGTCCATCACCTTCTCGTTGCCCAAGGAACTCCGCCGCGATCTGCGCGAGGAGGCCGCGGCGCTGGTCGCGGAGCGTACGGGCGCCTCGAAGGAGTGACTGTCGGTCGCCCGTCGTAACGTAGGGCCATGCAGATCTTCGGTGTGGACATCGGCGGATCCGGGATCAAGGGCGCCCCGGTGGACCTGGCCAGAGGCGACCTTGCCCAGGAGCGCTGCAAGGTGCTCACCCCGCACCCGGCGACGCCGGACGCGGTGGCGGACGGTGTGAAGGAGGTCATCGACCACTTCGGCTGGTCGGGGCCGGTCGGGCTGACCTTCCCGGGCGTGGTCACCGGCGGGGCCACGATCCGTACGGCGGCCAATGTCGACAAGGGCTGGATCGACACGGACGCGCGCGCGTTGTTCAGCGAGCGGCTCGGCGGCCTGCCGGTGACGGTGGTCAACGACGCGGACGCGGCGGGCGTCGCCGAGATGGAGTTCGGCGCCGGTCACGGCCGCCGGGGCACCGTCTTCCTGCTGACCTTCGGCACCGGCATCGGCAGCGCCCTGTTCATCGACGGCGTCCTGGTCCCCAACACCGAACTGGGCCACCTGGAGCTGCACGGCCACGACGCGGAGAAGCGCGCCTCCAGCAAGGCCAAGGAGGACGGCGAGCTGACGTGGGAGCAGTGGGCGCACCGCGTCCAGAAGTACCTCGCCCATGTCGAGATGCTCTTCTCGCCCGAGCTGTTCATCGTCGGCGGCGGCGTCAGCCGCAAGTCCCAGAAATTCCTGCACTACATCGAGGGCATCAAGGCGGAGATCGTCCCGGCACAGCTGCAGAACAACGCGGGGATCGTGGGGGCGGCGATGCGGGCGGCGAAGGAGTAGCTCACGAGAGCCGGCGGTTCGCCTGCCGCCGGCGGTTCATCAGCCGGATCTTCCGTACGGTCACGATCAGACCGGCGAGGAGTGTCCCGCCGTACAGCCATCCGGCCTCGGTGGCCAGGGCCGTCACGAGGCCCATCAGCCGGGCGCCGAACCCGTCCCCTTCCTGGGCGAGGGGGACGAGCCCCGCGGCGAAGGCGATCGGCACCACGATGGGAGCGGTGACCAGGTCGCCCCGCCGCACCCAGACGGCCGTCAGCACGCACACCGGCAGGAACAGCACGCCGTACACCGTCAGTGACCCGAACGTCAGTGCGTCAAGGCAGCCGAGCACCAGCATCACCGCGATGCAGAACAGACCACCGCCGAGCCCGGTGAGCCGGGGGTTGGGGAAGCGTCGCACCGCCTGCACGACCGGGGGAGCGGGCCGTCGTACGGCCGCCGGACGGCGCCCGCCGCGGGCCGCCTGCGGGGGCAGGGAAGGCGTCTCGCGTCGTGCTCGGATGTGCGGGGGTCGCGTCCTGTGTTGCTCCACCGGACCAACTTAGGACGGTTTATATGCAGAATCGCCCCTCAGACACGCCGAGGGATCGACCTTGGCCAAGTGTTCGACGCCTCGAAGGGGGCGGGGCCCGGTACGCCGTAGACTGGTGGATCGGCCCCAGCCCTCAGTCCTCTCCTCTCACGTACGGGAAGTCGCAACGTGTCGCTCACGATCGGAATCGTCGGTCTGCCGAATGTCGGCAAGTCGACCCTGTTCAACGCCCTGACCAAGAACGACGTGCTCGCGGCCAACTACCCGTTCGCCACGATCGAGCCGAACGTCGGTGTCGTGGGCGTCCCGGACGCGCGTCTGACGAAGCTGGCCGAAATCTTCTCCTCGCAGCGGATCCTCCCGGCGACCGTCGACTTCGTCGACATCGCGGGCATCGTGAAGGGCGCCTCCGAGGGTGAGGGCCTGGGCAACAAGTTCCTCGCCAACATCCGCGAGTCCGACGCGATCTGCCAGGTCATCCGCGCCTTCCAGGACGAGAACGTCGTACACGTCGACGGCAAGGTCTCGCCGAAGGACGACATCGAGACGATCAACACCGAGCTGATCCTCGCCGACCTCCAGACCATCGAGAAGGTCCTGCCGCGCCTCCAGCGGGAGTCGCGCATCAAGAAGGACATCGGGCCGAAGGTCGCGGCGGTCGAGGCGGCGAAGGAGATCCTCGAGAAGGGCGACACCCTGTTCTCCGCGGGCATCGTCCAGGGCTCCGGCAACGAGGAACTCCTCCACGACCTGCACCTCCTCACCACCAAGCCCTTCCTCTACGTCTTCAACGTCGACGAGGACGAACTGGTCGACGAGGACTTCAAGACCGAGCAGCGCGCCCTGGTCGCCCCCGCGGAGGCGATCTTCCTCAACGCGAAGCTGGAGGCGGACCTCGCCGAGCTCGACGATGAGGAAGCGATGGAGCTTCTGGAGTCGGTCGGAGTCGAGGAGCCCGGCATGGCCACCCTGGCCCGCGTCGGCTTCGACACCCTGGGCCTGCAGACCTATCTGACGGCCGGCCCCAAGGAATCCCGCGCCTGGACCATCAAGAAGGGCGCCACCGCCCCCGAGGCCGCCGGAGTCATCCACACCGACTTCCAGAAGGGCTTCATCAAGGCGGAGGTCATCTCCTTCGCCGACCTCGTCGAGACCGGTTCGGTCGCCGAGGCCCGCGCCAAGGGCAAGGCGCGCATGGAGGGCAAGGAGTACGTCATGCAGGACGGGGACGTCGTGGAGTTCCGCTTCAACGTCTGATCAGCCGTGACGGAGGGGGCCGGGCTCCGGTGAGCCCGGCCCCCTCCGCGTTCCCGTACGACTCCTAGTTCCCGCTGGGCGGGGTGAGCTTGTCCAGATCCAGGCTGATCTCGAAAGGCACCGGGCGCTCCAGGGTGCCCCGGAAGATACCGCCGGGCGCATAGCGGCCGGTCGGTTCGTCGAGTTCGTAGACGTGGACGACGGGTGCCCCGTCCTCGTCCTCGACGCACCAGTAGTGCGGGATGCCGGCCTCCGCGTACTTGCGGAGCTTGACCGTGCGGTCGCGGTGGGCGGACTCGGGGGAGACGACCTCGATGACGAGCCGTACCTCGTCCGGTGTGAACCAGGTGCGGTCTCCGTCGTACGTGGCTGTCGTCAACAGCAGATCCGGCTCGGGCCGGTTTCGCGCGTCCAGCTTTATGGTCATCTCGCGGCCGACTCTGACATCGGCGGGCGCCTGCTCCATGAGAGCGACGGTGAGCATGGTGACGAGGTGGCCGTGCCACCACCGCTGGGGCGACATCAGGAAGACGAGAGCTCCGTCGATCAGCTCGGTATGGCGGGGTGCCTCGGGGAGGCGGTCCAGGTCCTCCGCGAACCAGCCTTCCGCGCGCGGCGGGCGCATCCAGTCGGGCAGTGCGGTCATGGCTCAACCGTAGCGACTCGACGGGGGCCGGGCCACGAGATCGTCAACGGGGGCGACCGCCTTCACATCGTCGGGAGCTTCCCGGTCAGGACGTCGTTCGGCGTAGCTTGCGGGCGTTGCGCAGTACTCGCAGTGTGCCCGGCAGCGGCGGGCTCGCGGAGCCGTGCAGCAGCCCCGTTCCGCGGGCCGCCGCCGCGTCCGCGGTCAGGAGTTCGATCTCGATCACCGCGCTCAGCAGTGCACGGCCCTGTGGCGCGGCGAGGGCCGGTAGTTCGCGTGCCGCCTTCAGGGCGGTGCGGGCGGCGTCGATCTGGTCGTTCACCAGATCGTGCAGGCCCGGTGACGCATGGCCCGCCGCCAGGTCCTCCGCCGTGAGCGAGTAGCGCCGCAGGGTCTCGTCCGGGATGCCGAGGCGGCCTTCCGGGAGGTCCTCGGCGAGGTCGTTGACGAAGTCGAGGCGCTGGCTGCCCTCGATGAGGGTCCGGGACAGTGCCCGGTACCGTCCGTCGTCGGTCTGCGGCCCCAGCAAGGTGCCGACCAGCATGTAGGCGGGCAGCGAGTACGCGTCCACATAGGCCTGGAAGTCGGCCTCCGTCGTGAAGCCGGTGAACTCCAACTCGGCTGTGGCGGTGGCCAGATACTCCGCCATCGCCTCCCTGAGCCGCGGATACGCGGTCACGGTGTGCAGGAACGCGCGGATCGGCGGATCGTCGGCCACGCCCTTCTCCAGCGCCTCGCGCATCCGCTGCTCCCAGGACGCCCACGCCGCCACCCGCCGGGGCTTCGGGCCGGTGTCCAGGAGGTCGTCCCCGTGGTGCATCACTGCCGTCGCGGCCACCACGTGCGGCAGCATCGGCCGCGGCAGCAGCACCCGGGCCGCGAGATACGAACTGCGCCGCTCGCGTGCCACCAGCCGCCGCTGGGCGTCGTAGTCGCTCCGCAGCTCCGGCTCCCGGATCCCCGCCGCGTCCAGGGCCCTCTTCCACGCGCTCATGCGGTGATCGTAGACAGCCCGGTGCGCCGCGAAGCAGCCGCCCTGTCAGGCTCCCGCGACCGACCGGCACGCCTCCGCGTACGCCCGCACCAGCGGTCTGCGGTCCCCCTCCCGCCAGGCGAGGGCATACCGGCTCGGGCTCACCCCGCGCACCGCCCGCGTCACCACCCCGCCCAGCGTGATCAGCGGAGCGTTTCCCTCGGCGACCAGGCAGATGCCGAGGCCGGCGACCAGGGCCTCGTACGTCTCCTCCGTGCCGGCGATCTCCGCGCCGATGCGGGCCGGGCGGCCGGCGCGTTCGTCGAGGGCGAGCCAGTGGTCGCGCAGGGGGCCCGCGCTCTCGGGGAGGGCGAGGAACGGTTCGCCGGCGAGGTCGGCGAAGTCGAGTTCCGGGCGGGACGCCAGCGGGTGGGTCTCCGGGAGGGCGATCAGGCGGGGTTCCTCGGCGACCACCGTCCACGCGTAGCGGTCGGCGTCCGGCAGGGGCAGCCACACGAAGGCGACGTCCGCGTCCCCGTCCGCCAGGCCCGCGGTGGGGTCCTCCCAACTCACCTGGCGCACACGCAGTGCCGCGTCCGGATGGGCCGCGGTGAAACGGGACCGGATCGCCGGCAGCAGTCCGCCACGGCCCGGGCTGGTGCTCATCCCCACGACCAGTGTGCTGCGCTGGGCCGAGCGGGCCGCCGCCACCGCCGCCGCGCCCTCCGCCCAGTCGGCCAGCACCCGCCGGGCGTGCGGCAGCAGCGCCTCCCCCGCCCCGGTGAGCGTCACGCCGTGCCGATCGCGGCGGAACAGCTCGACGCCCAACTGCCGCTCCAGAGCCCGTACCTGCTTGCTCAGGGCGGGCTGGGACACATACAGCCGTTCGGCCGCGCGGGTGAAGTGCAGGTCCTCGGCCACCGCGAGGAAGTAGCGCAGATCCCTCAGGTGCACGTCCGTTGTCATAGCCATCGGTTATCACCGTGGGTCTTGGACGGGCAACGGACTTTCGCAGCAGGCTGGTAGACGAACCACTCGAATGAAGGGGATCGAGATGAACAAGGTCTGGCTGATCACGGGAGCGAGCAGCGGATTCGGACGGGAGATCGCGCAGGCGGCCCTCGGCGACGGCGACGTCGTCGTCGGCGCCGTCCGTCGGCCCGAGGCGCTGGACGACCTCGTGGCCGCCCACCCCGACCAGGTGGAGGCGCTGCGCCTGGACGTCGCCGACACGGCGGCCGCCGAGGCGGCGGTACGGGACGTGGTGGCGCGGCACGGGCGGATCGACGTCCTGGTCAACAACGCGGGCCGCACCCATGTCGGCGCCTTCGAGGAGACCGGGGAGGACGAGCTGCGCGCGCTGTTCGACGTGCACGTCTTCGGGCCCGCGGCGCTCGTGCGGGCGGTGCTGCCCTCGATGCGGGAGCGGCGCTCCGGGGCGATCGTGCAGATGAGCAGCATGGGCGGGCAGATGTCCTTCGCGGGCTTCGGCGCCTACAGCGGGACGAAGTTCGCCCTGGAAGGCATGTCCGAGGCGCTCGCGGACGAGGTCGAGGAGTTCGGCATCAAGGTGCTGATCGTGGAGCCGGGCGCCTTCCGGACCTCGCTGTTCGAGGCGGACCGGGCCGGCGCGAGCGCGGACAGCGGGGTGTACGCCAAGGTCAGCGGCACCCGTGGGTTCGTCGCCGGCGGCGACGGCTCCCAGCCCGGCGACCCGGCCAAGGCGGCGGCGGTGATCCTGGCCGCCCTCCAGGCAGAGCACACGCCCCTGCGCCTCCCGCTCGGCGACGACGGCGTCACCGCGGTCCTGGGCCACCTCGACCAGGTCCGCGAGGACGTCACGGCGTGGGAGAAGACCACCCGGACGACCGGTTTCGACGACTGACCGCCCGAACGACCCCTGAGATCCCGTCCACCCGAGCCACCGTGAACGGGGTCTGCGGCACCCCCGGCCCGAACGGGGGCCCGCCCTTGTCGAACTGGCTGAGCGGGCCGGGTGAAGTCCACTGCGGTTCGGCAGCGCCCGAAGGGGCGCGGGGCTGTGTCAATGTGCGGCTGCCGCCGCGTGGGCGCGACCAGCCACGACGGCGCCGCAGACGAACAACATCCGCTCCACCGCACTTCCAGCGGAGCGCTTACGCCTCCGCCAGCCCCGACTTCATGCCCGCCCCGCACAGCGGCACCACCCCGCTCCGCTCCCCGAGCACCCCCTCCCGCACGGCCGCCCAGCACGCCACTCCCGTCGACTCCACGAACAGCCCCATCGACGCCAGGTCCCGCTGGGCGTGCCGGATCTGATCCTCGGTCACCGTCACGAAGGTGCCCCCGGACTCCCGCACCGCCCGCAGGATCTGCCGTGCCCGGGGCGGCCGGGGGATCGCGATGCCCTCGGCGAGAGTCGGCGCCGCCGCAGTCGTGCCGACGAGGTCCTGCGCCCCCTCCTGCCAGGCATGGGCGAGCGGAGCCACCGCCGCCGCCTGGACCGCGTACAGGGCGGGCCGGCGGTCGATCAGCCCGGCGCCGTGCAGCTCGGCGACGGCCAGGGCGGCGCCCAGCAGCAGCGTGCCGTTGCCGACGGGAAGGACGAGGACGTCCGGGAGGCGGCCGCCGAGGTCCTCCCAGAGTTCATGGACGTAGGTCTTCGTGCCGTGCAGGAAGTACGGGTTGAAGACATGGGAGGCGTAGAAGGTGCCTGCCGAGTCCGCCGCCTCCCGGGCCGCCGCCGCGGCCGCCTCACGGTCACCGGCGACCACCTCCAGGCGGGCCCCGTGCGCCCCGATCTGCTCCAGCTTCTTCGCCGACGTGCCCTCGGGGACGTACACCGTGCAGGGCAGCCGCGCCCGGGCGCAGTACGCGGCGACGGCCGTGCCCGCGTTGCCGCTGCTGTCCGCGACCACCCGGCGCGGCTCCAGGCGCAGCGCCAGTTCGGCGAGCAGCACCGCGCCGCGGTCCTTGAAGGACAGCGTCGGCATCAGGAAGTCCAGCTTGGCCGAGACGCCGTCGCGCAGGGGGACCAGCGGGGTGCGGCCCTCGCCGAGGGAGACCGAGGGGGTCGCGAGGGGGAGTGTCTCGGCGTACCGCCACAGGGAGTTCGCCCGTCCGGACAGGGACTTGAGCGACGCCGGGGTGGGGTGGAAGTCGAGGTCGAGAGGGCCGCGGCAGACCGGGCAGCACCAGACGAGCGAACCGCCGGGGACGCGGGTGCCGTCGACGGGGCAGTAACAGTCCGGCAGTGGGGTCATGTACGCAGCGTAGATCGGCGCTGCGGTTCTGGTACGTCAACGGTCCGTCGGCTACAGGTCGTCCTCGCGGTGGGGCCCCGGGTCGGTGACCCAGCCCGCCGCGAGGACGAGCCGTGTCTCCCGGTGCACGGCGAGGAATCCGAAGGGCCGGTCGAAGTCGGCGCAGCCCCGCTTGGACTCGTGCTTCGGCTCGGGTTCCCAGCCCATCCAGTCCATGACGTACGCGGTCACGGCCGCCGCCCGGAACCCCTGTGCGCCGAACGTCGCCGTCGCCGACTGCCGTCCCTCCGCGAGGGCGAGCGGCGCCGGGCTGATGCCGGGGAAGTGGCCGGGGGCGCGGTCGGACGCCGTGGTCAGACCGAACAATCCGGGGTGCGCCAGCAGGTCGTGATCCGCGGCGAGCGTGAACTCGACGGTGCTGAGCGTGAGGCTCGGCGGCTCGGGCCGCTCGGTGCGGACCGTCCCGATCCTGAGCCCGGGCCCGACCGCGCCGAGCGGCAGACGGCTCCCGGGCACGGCCGGCACCGCGCCCGCCAGGATGTCCACCCCGGTGCCGAGCACCTGCCCGGGTGTCAGCTCCTCGTCCCCGAGCAGCAGATGCACATCGACGCCGTCGGTCCCCCGCACCCGCGCCTCGGTCACCGCCCCGACCGCCGTCCGCGCCACCGCCACGCCGTCCAGGTCCGAGTCGGTGCGGCTGAGCCCCGCCCGGTCCTGGCCGCACCACGGCACGAGATCACCCTGGAACGGCACCTCCCAGTCGGTCCGCAACGTCAGCGCGGTCGCGAGCACCAGCGAGGAGTCCGGCCCCAGCGTCACCGGCATCCGCCCGATCGCCCCGCCGGTGCGCTTGGCGGCCCAGGCGTCCAGGGCCTCCTGATCGGCGTCGAGGTCGCCGGTGAGCACGCCGTGCGCCGCGGCCGGCAGCCCCGCCTCCCACTCCTCCCGGAGCTCCACGAACCGCTTGGTCCACAGCCCGAGCGCCGAGTCCAGCCCCCGCATCCCCCCCGTGGCGGCCAGCAACTCCCGCGCCGCGCCCGCCGCTTCCTCCGCGGGCATCCCCACGGCCTCCGCGAGCTCACCCCGCGCCGCACCGCCCGCCCCGTCCGCCAGGAACGCCAGCAGCGGCCACACGCCCGCGGCCGAGAAGACCGTCCCGCCCTCCGAGGCTCCCGCCCACCGCGCGGTCAGGTCGTTGACCGCCCGGATCGTCGCATTCGTGACCGCCATTCCGCCCCCGCTCACCCCGCGCTTACCATGCGCCAAGTCGCACGTGAGTTCTCCCGAGAACCCCCAGCCCGAACCAGGAGCACGGTACCCGTGTCCATACCCCCGCCCCCCGGCCCCCCCCAGCCCCAAGGGCCGTACCCGCAGGGCCCCTACGCCCCGCCCGGTCCCTGGGGCTACGGCTACGGCGGATACGCGCAGCCAGTGCCCGTCAACGGCCTCGCCATCGCCGCCCTGGTCCTCGGCATCCTCTGCTTCCTGCCGGCCGTCGGGCTGGTCCTGGGGCTCATCGCGCTGAGCCAGATCAGGAAGAAGGGCGAGCGCGGCAAGGGCATGGCGATCGCGGGTTCCGTGCTGTCCTCGGTGGGCCTCGTCCTGTGGACCGTGTCGCTCACCACCGGCGCCGCCGCCGACTTCTGGGGCGGCTTCAAGGACGCCGCGAGCGGCGAGGGCAGCGCCTACTCGCTCAAGAAGGGCGACTGCTTCGACTCGGGCACCGGCGCCCTGACGGGCGAGACCTACGACGTCGACGAGGTGCCCTGCGCTCAGTCGCACCACGGCGAGGTGTTCGCCGTCGTCAAGCTCCCCGGCGGCGACTTCCCGGGCGACGGCGCGATCGAGGACACCGCCGACGACAAGTGCTACGCCCTCCAGGAGACGTACGCCATGGACGCCTGGGCCGTACCTCAGGACGTGGACGTCTACTACCTGGTGCCGTCCGAGGACAGCTGGGCCTTCGGGGACCGCGAGATCACCTGTCTGTTCGGCAACGTCGACGAGGACAAGAGCCTGACCGGCTCGCTGCGCAACGACGAGACGAACCTCGACGCCGACCAGCTGGCCTTCCTGAAGGCGGCCAACGCCCTGGACACGGTGCTCTACGAGGAGCCCGAGGACTACGCCGAGGACGACCTCCCGGCGAACACGCAGTGGGCGGCCGACGTCGACACGGCGCTCGGCGAGCAGTCCGAGGCGCTGGGCGGCCGCTCCTGGTCCGCCGAGGCCGCGCGGCCCGTCGCCGACTTCGTGAAGGACATGAAGGACGCCCGCAAGGAGTGGGCGAAGGCGGCGGACGCGGGCGACGTCGACACGTACTACGAGCACTACGACGCCGGCTACGACTTCATCGACGGCAAGACCACCGTCACCGCCCGCGAAGCTCTGGGCCTGGCCACCACGGTGCCGTCGTACGACGAGGACGACGACAGCGGGAGCGGCGGCGGGGGCGCCGGGGAACTCGATGTGTGATCACCGGTATAGCGGGGAGAAAGTGCCTGCGTAAAGCCCGACGCGGGCACATGTCACTACATCGAGTGATTCTCTGGCCTTTGCTTGCGTGGCGGAACCCACAGTTGCCACGCTGTTGCTGTCTGTACAACCTGATGGGAGCGGCCAGTGACATTCGGTGAGCAGCCGGCGTATCTGCGCGTCGCGGGCGATCTTCGCAAGAAGATCGCCGACGGTTCGCTGCCACCGCACGCCCGGCTGCCCTCCCAGGCCAGAATCCGCGAGGAGTACGGCGTCTCGGACACCGTCGCCCTGGAGGCGCGCAAGGTGCTGATGGCCGAGGGGCTGGTCGAGGGCCGCTCCGGCTCCGGGACGTATGTGCGTGAGCGCCCGGTGCCCCGTCGGGTGGCTCGCTCCGGCTTCCGCCCGGACGGCGGGGCCACGCCCTTCCGGCAGGAGCAGGCCGACGGCGAGACGCGCGGCACCTGGGAGTCCCGCAGCGCGCAGGCCGAGGCGAGCGTCGCCGTGGCCGAGCGGCTCGGCATCCGGCCGGGCGACCGCGTGATGTGCACCAAGTACGTCTACCGGGACAACGGCGAGCCGATGATGCTCTCCACCTCCTGGGAGCCCCTCGCCGTCACCGGCCGCACCCCCGTGATGCTGCCCGAGGAGGGCCCGCTGGGCGGCATGGGCGTCGTCGAGCGCATGGCCGCCATCGATGTGATCGTGGACAACGTCACCGAGGAGGTCGGCGCCCGCCCCGGTCTCGCCGAGGAACTCCTCGCGCTGGGCGGCGTCCCCGGCCACGTCGTCGTGGTCGTCCACCGCACGTTCTACGCCTCCGGTCGCCCCGTGGAGACGGCCGACGTGGTCATCCCGGCGGACCGATACCAGGTCGCCTACCACCTTCCGGTGAAGTAGCGCACGCCACCACGGCAGTTGCCACCAGTACCCGTCCAACCGGGCCCCATGCGAGCGGCGTTGGAATCTGGCCGTTCTCGCAGGTGACCCCCGGCGTGCGCACACCGCTCTGACCGGATGCATTCATGCGGGTGCACGGCGCGTTCGGCGCCGCACGCCCCCTGCGTTCTGGCTGGTTGCGTACCTCTTTGTGAGAATCCGTGTTCGCTGCGTAAAGGTTAGGCGTAGGCTCGGGCATATGCGGAGTGCGGTTTCCTTAGCGGGCGGGGTACGGCGAGAACCGCGAGCGGGAAGGGACGGTGGGGCGCGATGAACGACGGCACGATCACTCTTCCCTGGCTCGTCATACGGCAGGACGACAACGGCAATCGCTACCGCGTGGGCCGCTACGCCACCCGGGCCGAGGCGCAGAAGATCGCGGACAGCCTCGACAGCCGCGGCCACAAGCAGCTGTACTGGGTCGAACGCATCGGCCAGAACGGCAGCAACGCGACGGCGAACTGACCGATCGACGCCTCCCGTAGGCTCCGGTCCATGACCGAACGGACCGTGGTGGTCGGAGCCGCCCTCCTCGACACCGGCCGCCTCCTGGCCGCCCGCCGCAGCGCACCCCCCGAACTGGCCGGCCGCTGGGAACTACCGGGCGGCAAGGTCGAACCCGGTGAGACGCCCGAGGCGGCCCTGGAGCGCGAGCTACGGGAGGAGTTGGGCGTAGAGATCGAGGTGGGGGACCGGGTCCCGGGCCGGTGGCCGTTGAAGCCGCCCTACGTCCTCCAGGTCTGGACGGCTCACCTGCTCTCCGGCTCACCGGACCCCAAGCCCCTGCAGGACCACGACGAACTGCGCTGGCTGATGAGGGAAGAGCTCTGGGACGTCCCTTGGCTGGACCAGGACGTGGAGGCGGTCCGAAAAATCGAGGCTCTGCTCTAGGTGCCTCAGGGGCGCGGGGCTGTGACATTGGCGGCTCCGCCGCGGGGCGCGACAAGCCACAACGCACCCGCAGACGCACGACGACAGACACCCCCTACCCCATAGGCGCCCCCAGCTACGCCGTTCGCACCACAACGCGCCCTCCCACGCGGTACCACGCCCCGGATATCGGGTATGTGCCCATTAACCCCATGAAACCGGACATGGGCGTGGCCCGGGAAGTGATCGGCGTGATCGACACCGAAGGCGACTGCGCCGAGTGGACCTTTCCCGCGGACCCCGGCGCCGTACGCGCCGCCCGCGCCGCCGTCCGCGGCCGACTGCGCGACTGGAACCTCGACAGCGTCGCCGACATCACGACGCTGCTGGTCAGCGAGCTGGTGACCAATGCGCTGCGACATGCCACCGGCCCCATCGGCGTCCGTCTCGTCCGCCCCACCGGCCTCGGTGACGTCCTGCTGGTCGAGGTCTCCGACCCGCTCCCGGACCCGCCGCGGGAGCGGGTCGCCGATCCCGAGGACGAGGGCGGCCGGGGTCTGCAACTGGTCGCCCACTCCTCGCGCCGCTGGGGCACCAGACCAGGTGAGGCGGGCAAGACGGTGTGGTTCGAGCTCGCGGTCCCGGGATGAACCGGGGTGTCCGGGCTGTACGACCCCGCCCGCCCTGTCCAGCGACTGGTTCAGGCCACTGACGGTTGCCGGAGTACGTGATTCGACAGTGTGTTGGCTGGTTAGAAGACTGGAAGTGTTGTCGCGGTGCGGTCCAAAAAACGCTGGGACCGTGCTGTGATCGTGAACACCGTGTTGTGCGGCGCCGTAGTGCTGGATACTGCGGGCAGCCGCTGCCGGTGACCGGTGCCGGACGCGGTGAGCTGGAGGGGACGGTTCGCGTGAGCGAGATACCAGCGAAGGCCACGGAGTCCGAGGACCCGTCGGACGGCGCGAGGTCGGAGGCCGCGGGTGACACCGTGGCCGACGTGACGCGTGGTGCCATGGGCGGAACAGGCCTGGAATCCACCGGTGAACCCGGCGGAGGCGCCGGCGCCCCCCTGGGTGGCGCGATGTGGCAGAGCAGCCCGCCCGGCTCCATCTACGACTACATCAAGGTCGCGTCCTTCTCCATCGGCCCCGACGGCCTCGTGGACCAGTGGAGTCTGCGCGCCGAGCAGCTCTTCGGGATTCCCGCCGACCGGGCCGTCGGCATGGACCCCATCGAGGCGTTCATAGACGCCGACCAGCGCGAGGTCGGTCAGCGCAAGATGGCCGAGATCCTCGACGGCCGCGAGTGGACCGGGGTGGTCCCCTTCCGGGTGCCGGAGTCGGCCGACCAGGAGGCGGGCGAGGAGGGGCTGGCAGAGGTCTATGTCATGCCGACGCAGACCGCGGAGGGTGAGCGGGCCGCCGTCTGTATCGTCGTGGACGTCCGCACCCTGCGTCGGATCGAGACCGACCTTGCCGCCTCGCAGTCGATTTTCGGTCAATCTCCGTTCGGCTTTCTGCTGATCGACCCCGATCTGCGGGTCCGGCGCGCCAACCATCGCTTCGCCTCCCTCTTCGGCGGTACCCCGGACGACCACCGTGGCAAGGGTGTCGGCGACTATCTGCCCCGCCCCGAGGCCGAGCGGGTGGCGGCCACCCTGCGCCGCGTCCTGGAGACCGGCGAATCCATCACGGACATGCATGTCACCGGCTTCCTGCCCGGCTCCGACGAGCGCCGCCACTGGTCGGTCAACCTCTACCGCGTGCGCAGCGGCTCCGGCCGCCCCATCGGCATCGCCTGGCTCGCGACCGACATCACGGCCCGCCGTGCGGCAGCCCGGGAAGCGGCCGCGGCGCGGCGCAATCTCGCCCTTCTGAACGAGGCCGGCGCCCGGATAGGCAACTCCCTCGACCTGGAGACCACGGCCCGCGAACTCCTGGACGTCGTCGTCCCCGGCTTCTGCGACCTGGCCACGGTCGACCTCTACCAAGGCCTCCTGGCGGGCGACGAGACCCCGCCGGGACTCGCCGACGGCAGCGCGGAACTCCGCCGCGTCGCCTTTGCCAGCGCCGTCTCCGACGCCCCCTTCATCAGCTCGGGCCCGCCCGTCTCGGTCGGCGCCGTCCACCACTTCCCCTTCAACTCGCCCTGCGCGGACGCCCTGCGCACCGCCCGCCCGCTGTTCATCCCGCCCGAGGAGGGCGGCCTGGTGCAGTCCACGCTCGCCGTGCCGATGGTCGCCCACGACACCGTCGTAGGACTGGCGCAGTTCGCCCGCACGAAGGGCAGCGAGCCGTTCGGGGACCGGGACCGGGAGCTGGCGGTGGAGCTGGCGGCGCGGGCGGCGGTCTGTATCGACAACGCGCGGCTGTACCGGCGTGAGCACGAGCGGGCGTTGATACTGCAGCGGTCGCTGCTGCCCCCGGGCGACCCGGTCGCCTCCGGCCTCGACATCGCCTGTCGCTATCTGCCGGGCAACTCCTCCTCCGACCGGCCCAGCGAGGTCGGCGGCGACTGGTTCGACGTCATCGAACTGCCCGGTCACCGTACGGCGTTGGTGGTCGGCGACGTGATGGGCCGCGGGCTGCGGGCGGCGGTGGCGATGGGCGAACTGCGCTCCGCCGTACGGACGCTGGCGTTGCTGGACCTCGAACCGGCCGAAGTGCTGAGCGCGTTGGACGAGATCGCGCGCGGTCTCGGTGCGCCGGGCGGTGTCCAGCAGGCCACCCGCGCGGCCCGCCGGCCCCGTGAGGCGGACCTGTCCGAGGTGTACCTGGCGACCTGCGTCTACGCGGTCTACGACTCCGTGACCCGCCGCTGCACCTTCGCCAACGCGGGTCATCTGCCGCCGGTCCTCGTGGAGCCCGGAGAGGCGGCCCTCATGCTCGACGTGCCGCCGGGCATGCCGCTCGGCGTCGGGGGTGAGCCCTTCGAGGAGGTGGAGGTCGATCTCCCCGAAGGCGCGCTGTTGGCGCTCTACACGGATGGACTGGTCGAAAGCCGCGATCACCCCCTCGACGAGGGGCTCCAGGCCTTCGTGGGGGCGCTGACGGATCCCACCCTGCCGCTGGAGGATGTCTGCGACCACGTCCTCAACACCCTCGACAGCCACCACGGCGAGGACGACATCGCCCTGCTGATGGCACGTGTCCAGGGCCTGCCCGAGGACTCCGTGGGCGACTGGACGCTGCCGCGGGAGCCGCGGAGTGTGGGGCGGGCGCGGGAGTACGCCCGTGCGCGGTTGCTGGCCTGGGATCTGGAGCCGCTGGTCGACACGACGGAGCTGCTGGTCAGTGAGCTGGTGACGAACGCTCTGCGGTACGGCGAGGGTGAGATCAGGTTGCGGTTGTTGCTGGACCAAACCCTGGTGTGCGAGGTGTGGGACTCCGGGTTGGTGCAGCCGCGGCGGCGGCGGGCGCGTGACACGGACGAAGGCGGGCGAGGGTTGCAGCTGGTCGGGCTGCTGAGTGCGGCGTGGGGATCACGCCGGACGCCTCGGGGCAAGACGGTGTGGTTCGAGCTGCCGTTGCCGGACGGGGAGACGGGGCTGGCGGACCCCGCGGAGGCCTTGCTCAGCTTGTTCTGAGTTCGCCTACCGGGCCGCGCGCCCGCGTCCGTGGGCCGCCGAAGGCCGTGGGGGTCTCGGCGTCCAGCAGGATGCCGCCCAGGATCGCCCCCGCCACCCCGCTCTCGTGCTCCGTCGCCGGATTGCCGTGTACCCGCACGTCCTGCTCGGCCAGGTCGCGGGCCTCCCCGGCGTACTCGGCCGCGGCCGTCGGGTCCTCGGTGAGCAGTCGGCCCGCCTCCGCCAGCCGGGTGCGGGCCGTCGCGCCCACCGCGCCCCGGTGGGTCGCGACGACATCGTCCGCGGCGGATATCGCGGTACGGCCGACCAGCAGGGCGGCCGCTCCCAGCACCCCGGCCGTCGGCTCCGTCGTCAGCGGGCCGGCCGACCGCACGATCCGGCGCAGGGCGCCGAGGGGGTCGTACGGCCCGGTGGTCCGTTCGTCCCGTACGAGGGCCAGGGCGCCGTCGGCACGCAGGATCCGGGCCCGCAGCTCGCCGGCGGGCACGTCGGCCAGCCCTTCCCGTGCCCTCGCGAGTTCCGCTTCCGCGCCGGTCAGTGCCGCCGGTACCAGGGCCTCGGCGTTCGTCAGTGCCGCGGCGAGCCGTTCGATGCCGTCCAGGAAGACGGTGGCCTGGGCGATCGCGCCCTCGGCGGCGCAGAGGTGCAGGGCGGCCCTCTCGGTCTCCGCGCGGTCGGCGCACTGGCGGGACTGGTTGAGGCGGAGGGTGGCGAACACCAGGCGGTCCTTGGCCTGTTCGGTGTGGCCGGTGACGGGGGCGGTGGCCGAGGGGGCGTACCGCTCGTGCCAGTCGGCGAGGAGCGCCTCGACGGTCCCGGTGCGCCCGGCCAGCGCCCGGAAGCGGCCCTCGGCGACCTCCAGGGCCTCGCCCAGGCCCTTCTCCAGCGCCCGCAACCGGTCGAACCCGGCCGCCTCCGCGTCCAGCCGCCGCCCGGCCTCCTCGCACCGTCCGACGACCCCGGCGAGGGCGTGCCGCCGGGCCGCGGGCTCCTCCGGTACACCGTCGTCGTACTGCTGCCGCATCCGGAAGGCGGCCCTCAGCTCGCCCTCCGCGTCCCGCAGGGCCGCCGTGAAGGGCGCCACGGCACTCTTCCCGAACCGTGCCTCGACGAAGCCGAGTTCCGCACGGCTGGTGCGGATGCAGTCGTCGGCCATGACGAGCGACGCCTGTGCCTGTGCGTCGAGTTCACCGGCGGACGGTGTCCATGGGGCGACGAGGGTGCCGCCGGGAGTGGTGCGGGTCCGGGCCCGCCGCGTGCGCCGTACGTAGGTGTATCCCGCGACCGCACCCGCGGCGCCCGCCACGAGGAGGGGGAGGACGAGGTCGGCGGCCGAGGACTCGTCCTCCTGGGCCTGAACCTGCTGCGCGGCCCCCGCCCGGGCCCCCGCAACCGAGGCACCGTCGTCGAACGCCATCCCCGGCAACACCAGCCACACCACTCCGGCCAGCCCGCCCAGCAGGGTGTGCGCCACCCGCACGGATATGTGCGAGGTCGCGCGCCGCGGCCGGCCCCGGAACAAGGATGACATCACATTTCGGAGCGTATGAGCAGGAATGCGGCGGCGCGACCGGGGTGGGGCAGGGGTGGGGTGCCGTGAGAAAAACGGCGGCGGTCCGTCCCGCACGGCTGCGACGATCTGCCGGATGGCTGCGACCCGGAAGTTCCTCACGCGCGACGACGTCGCACCGCTCGCCCGCACCGCCCTGGGCCCCCACCGCGCCCTGGCCGCTGTGACCCGGCTGCGCGGCGGCTCAAAGAAGGGCGTCTACCGGCTCGCCCTCGACGACGGGAGCACGGCGGTCGCCTACGTCTGGTCGGCCGACGAGGACTACTGGGACTCCGGCCCCTCCGACCTGCGCGACCCCTTCTCTGCGGGCTCGAGCCTCGACGTGTTCACGGCCGCGCACGACCGCCTCGTCGCGGCCGGCGTCCGCACGCCCCGCCTCCTGCACGCCGACGCCACGCACACCCTCGTCCACGCGGACGTGGCGATCATGGAGGACATCACGGGCGGCAGCCTGGAGGAGGCCCTGGAGAGTGACCCGACCGCGGCCCGCGCCTCCCTGGAGCGGCTGGCCGGCGAACTCGCGCTCCTGCACGCGCACGAGGGCCCGGACTTCGGGAAGGTCGTGGTCGTCGACAACGGCGGTGCTGCGTCGACGAGTTCCTGCGCGCGGCGGATCACCGAGGGCGCGCTGCGCGACATCGCCGCCACCGCCGTACGAGATGCCCGGATCGCCGCCGTGGCGGACCGACTGGCCGCCAGGATCGAGGAGTTGGCCGCCGCCGTCCGCCCGCGCGCCCGCCACACCCTGATCCACGGTGAACTCGGCCCCGACCACGTCCTGCTGGACACCGACGGCCGGCCCGCCCTCATCGACATCGAGGGCCTCATGTACTTCGACGTGGAATGGGAGCACGTCTTCCTGCGGATCCGCTTCGGGCCGCGCTACGACGCGCTGCGCGTCCCCGGCCTGGACGAGGACCGGCTCGCGCTCTACCGTCTGGCGATGCACCTCGGCCTGGTGGCCGGACCGCTGCGGCTCCTCGACGGGGATTTCCCAAGGCCCGGCCCTATGAGGGCCATCGCCGAGTCAAATCTCTTGCGTGTGCTGGAGCTCGTGGAAGCATGATCGGTATGAACGAGGTACTGGGGATCGTGGGCGCCGTGGTGATCACGGCCGGCCTGGCGATCGGTACGGCCGCCGTCACCAAGGGCTGGCTGCTCCCGGGGCGGGGAAGCGCGAAGATACTCCGGCCCAGGGTGTGGGGATACGGCACGCTGCTGAATCAGGCCGGGACGGGCGCGTTCCTCTTCCTGGGCCCGCTCGACGCGTCGCGCCACCCCGGCTTCTTCCCGTACGCGCTGGCCGGCGTGACCGTGGCCGTGCTCGGCCTGTATGTGCAGCGTCGGGCCCAGTTCCCGGCGGGCACCGGCGCTACGAGGACCTCCTCCTGATCTTCGATCCCAGCCACACCAGCGGGTCGTACTTGCGGTCCACCGCCCGCTCCTTCAGCGGGATCAGCGCGTTGTCCGTGATCTTGATGCCCTCGGGGCAGACCTCCGTGCAGCACTTGGTGATGTTGCAGTAGCCGAGGCCGTGTTCGTCCTGGGCCGTCTTCTTGCGGTCCAGGCCGCTCTCGTCCGCCGCGTCCAGCGGATGCATGTCCAGCTCGGCGACCCGCATCAGGAAGCGGGGTCCGGCGAACGCCGGTTTGTTCTCCTCGTGGTCACGGACCACATGGCAGGTGTCCTGGCACAGGAAGCACTCGATGCACTTGCGGAACTCCTGTGAGCGGTCCACGTCCTCCTGCATCATGCGGTACTCGCCGGGACCCAGATCGGCCGGTGGCACGAAGGCCGGGACCTCGCGCGCCTTCTCGTAGTTGAAGCCGACGTCCGTGACCAGGTCGCGGACGACCGGGAAGGCACGCAGGGGAGTGACGGTGATCGTCTCCTCCCGGGTGAAGACCGACATCCGGGTCATGCACAGCAGTCGCGGCCGGCCGTTGATCTCCGCCGAGCACGAACCGCACTTGCCCGCCTTGCAGTTCCAGCGGACGGCGAGGTCGGGGGCCTGGGTGGCCTGGAGGCGGTGGATGATGTCCAGGACCACTTCGCCGTCGTTGACCTCGACCGCGAAGTCCTTGAGGCCGCCGCCCTTCACATCGCCGCGCCACACCTTGAAGCGGGCCTTGTAGCTGCTCACTCGTACAGCTCCTCTTCGGCGAGGTACTTGACCAGCTCCTCCTTGTCGAAGAGGGCGAGCAGGTCGGAACGGATGGGGTCGGTGGTCTCGCGGGTGAGCTCGATCTGGCCGCGGACCGGGTCCGTGGCCGCCAGTCCGCCGGTGGGATCGGTGAGTTGGCACAGCAGGTTGATACGGCGCCACTTGCGGTCCATCACCGGATGGTCCTCGCGGGTGTGGCCGCCGCGCGACTCCGTGCGCTCCAGCGCGGCCCGCGCCACGCATTCGCTGACCAGCAGCATGTTCCGGAGGTCCAGGGCGAGATGCCAGCCGGGGTTGAACTGGCGGTGGCCCTCGACGCCGGCCCGCCGGGCCCGTACCCGCAGCTCGGCGAGCTTCTCCAGGGCCTGCTTCATCTCGGGCTCGCGGCGGATGATGCCGACGAGGTCGTTCATGGCCTGCTGGAGCTCCTGGTGGAGGGTGTACGGGTTCTCCGGCGGACGCGCGTCCTGCGCGCCCGTCTCCGGGTACTCCGCCGAGTAGGGGCGCAGCGCCTCCGCGGCCGCCGCGTCGATCTGGATCTCGTCCACCGCGGGCCGTTCGAACGCCTGGGCCGCTGCGTACTCCGCCGCGTGCAGGCCCGCCCTGCGGCCGAACACCAGCAGATCGGACAGGGAGTTGCCGCCCAGCCGGTTCGAGCCGTGCATGCCGCCCGCGACCTCGCCGGCCGCGTACAGCCCCGGCACCCCGCGTGCGGCGGCCGTGTCGGAGTCGACCGCGATGCCGCCCATCACGTAGTGACAGGTGGGCCCGACCTCCATCGCCTCCGCGGTGATGTCGACGTCCGCCAGCTCCTTGAACTGGTGGTACATGGACGGCAGCCGGCGCTTGATGACCTCGGCGGGCATCCGCGTCGACACGTCCAGGAAGACCCCGCCGTGCGGGGAGCCGCGGCCCGCCTTCACCTCGGAGTTGATGGCCCTGGCGACCTCGTCGCGGGGGAGGAGTTCGGGGGGACGCCGGTTGTTGTCCGGGTCCTCGTACCAGCGGTCGCCCTCGGCCTCCGACTCGGCGTACTTCTCCTTGAACACGTCGGGGACGTAGTCGAACATGAACCGCTTGCCCTCGGAGTTGCGCAGCACGCCGCCGTCGCCGCGGACGGATTCCGTGACGAGGATGCCCTTCACCGACGGTGGCCAGACCATGCCCGTCGGGTGGAACTGCACGAACTCCATGTTCAGCAGGGGCGCGCCCGCCAGCAGCGCCAGCGCGTGGCCGTCGCCGGTGTACTCCCACGAGTTCGACGTCACCTTGAAGGACTTGCCGATACCGCCCGTCGCGATGACCACGGACGGGGCTTCCAGGACGAAGAAGCGGCCGGATTCCCGCTCGTAGGCGAAGACTCCGGAGATCCGGTTTCCGTCCTTGAGGACGCGGGTGACCGTGCACTCCTGGAAGACCTTCAGACGGGACTCGTAGTCGCCGGTCTCCTTCTTGTCCTGCTGCTGCAGTGAGACGATCTTCTGCTGGAGGGTCCGGATGAGTTCGAGCCCCGTGCGGTCGCCGACGTGGGCGAGGCGCGGGTACTCGTGGCCGCCGAAGTTGCGCTGGGATATCCGGCCGTCCTTGGTGCGGTCGAACAGGGCACCCCAGGTCTCCAGCTCCCACACCCGGTCCGGGGCCTCCTGCGCGTGCAGTTCGGCCATCCGCCACTGGTTGAGGAACTTGCCACCGCGCATGGTGTCGCGGAAGTGGACCTGCCAGCTGTCGTGCTCGTTGGCGTTGGCCATCGCCGCCGCGATGCCGCCCTCGGCCATCACCGTGTGCGCCTTGCCGAACAGCGACTTGCAGATCACGGCCGTACGGGCGCCGCGCTCGCGAGCCTCGATGGCGGCGCGGAGGCCCGCGCCCCCGGCGCCCACCACGACGACGTCCCACTCCTGGTGGTCGACCACGGACATCAGAACGCCCCATCCATTTAAAAGAACCTCGGATCGTCGAAGACACCGGACGCGACGAGATACACGTAGACGTCGGCGAGCGTCACGCTCGCAAGCGACGCCCAGGCCAGCTGCATGTGACGGGCGGTCAGCTTGCCCACCCACCGCCACATCCGGTAGCGCGCCGGGTGCTTGGAGAAGTGTTTGAGCTGGCCGCCGATGATGTGCCGGCAGGAGTGGCAGGAGATGGTGTACGCCCAGATCAGCACGATGTTGAGCAGGAACACGAGGGTGCCCAGACCCATGTGGCCCCACTCGTAGTGCTCGTCACGGAAGGCGAGCACGGTGTCGTACGTGAGGACGCCGGCGACCAGGAACGCGGCGTAGAAGAAGTACCGGTGGATGTTCTGCAGGATCAGCGGGAAGCGGGTCTCGCCGGTGTACTTCTTGTGCGGCTCGGCCACCGCGCAGGCCGGCGGGGACGCCCAGAAGCCCCGGTAGTAGGTCTTGCGGTAGTAGTAGCAGGTCAGGCGGAAGCCGAGCGGGAAGATCAGGATGAGGATCGCGGGGGACAGGCCCCACCAGCTGCCGAAGATCTCCCAGTTGGGGCCGCCGCGCATGGGCTCGCAGCGCTCCGCCAGACAGGGTGAGTAGAACGGCGAGACGTAGGGGGCCGCGTAGTAGTTCGTGTCGACGAAGGCCCGCCACGTCGTGTACACGATGAACGCGAGCAGCCCGGCGGTGGTGGTGGCGGGCGCCAGCCACCAGCGGTCGGTCCGCAGATGCGGGGCGTCGATCGCGGCGCGCGTACCCGTTCGTACACCGCCGCTGTTCGGATGGGGTTCCGTACCAGTGGCCAACGCATGACTCCGGTCGGGTTCAGGGGGCGTGGCGGTCGCGGGCGCCGAGTCCCTCGTCGTCCGAGTCCGTCCAGAGGGTGTTGTCGTACGGGGTGTCGGGGATGGAGACCAGATCGGGACGCTTGGCTTTCGCGAGCGCCGGGTCGGCGTCCTTCAGCAGTACGAGGCTCTCCCGGAGACGGTCGGCGTCCATGCGGACGCGGCGCATCTCGAGACCACCGCTGCCCAACTGCTGTTCCAGGCGTTTCACATACCGGAGCAGCTCGTCGAGACAGCGCTGGGCCGATGCCAGTTCATCGTGCAGGGCCATGACGTGACCTCACTTAGGGCGGCAACGTTCATGTGCGCCTGCGAGTGTTGCGCGTCACACCTGCCGATGTGAAGGGACGTGCACGGATTGGCGGATCGTGAGCCTCCGTGCGCGCCCCCGGTACGCCCTGGATTGCGCCGCATGGGTGGGCTTCGGCGCCGTCTTCGCCGTGTCGCCGCCCCCTGCCGAACCCTTTCCTCTTCAGTGGCCGCATACATCTGATCAACTCCATATACCGCCAAACGTGATCCAAACCGGCGGTGCACCCCCGGAGGTATGTGGCATGTCCCACGACGGCGTCGGCCTGCGCGCGGTCATGCGCTCGGTCGCCTTCCTCACCGCGGGTGCGCTGGCCGTGCCCGCGCTCGCCGGCTGCAGCGCGAAGGATCCGGCCGGAAAGCCCCTCGCCGAGCCGGACGTCGCGCCCGTCACCCGGGCGATGGTCGCCGACGGCGGCACTCTGAGCTGGGCCGTGGACTCGGTGCCGGAGACGCTGAACACGTTCCAGGCGGACGCCGACGGCACCACCACCCGGGTCGCCCAGGCCGTGCTGCCCTCGATGTACCGACTCGACGCCAACGGGCGTCCGCAGGTCAACCCCGACTACCTGGAGAAGGCCGAGGTCGTCGAGACCGAGCCCAAGCAGGTCGTGCTGTACAAGCTCAACCAGCAGGCGGTGTGGAGCGACGGCCGGGAGATCGGCGCCGCCGACTTCGCCGCGCAGTGGCGTGCCCTGTCCGGCAAGGACACCGCGTACTGGACGGCCCGCAACGCCGGCTACGACCGCATCGAGAGGATCGAGCGCGGGAAGAACGACCTGGAGGTCAAGGTCACCTTCGAGCGGCCCTACGCCGACTGGAAGTCGCTGTTCTCGCCGCTGTACCCGAAGGACGTCATGGGCACCCCGGACTCCTTCAACGACGGGGCACGCAAGAAGCTCAAGGTCAGCGCGGGGCCGTACCGGCTGAAGGAGGTCGACCGCAAGGACGACGAGGTCACCCTCGACCGCAACCCGCGCTGGTGGGGCCACCCCGCCAAGCTGGACGAGATCGTGCTGCGGGCCGTGCCGCGCGAAGAGCGCGCCGCCGCACTGGCCGAGGGCAAGCTCGACCTGGCCGAGATCGACCCGGAGTCCGTCAAGCGGATCACCGTCGCCGCCGGTCCCAGACGCGGCGCGAGCAGCACCCCGCTGATGGGCCCCGGCAGCGACCTCGGCGCCGCCGACTCCCTGCGCTCCTGGGCCGTCGCCAACGGCTCCGACGAGGAGGCCGCCGACGACGAGATCAGCGCCCGCGAGCAGCAGCGGAGGGCGGTCACGACATACGCCCGGCAGCAGCGGGCGCTGCGCGGATTCGAGGTACGCCGCTCCCTGGAGCCCGCCTACACCCAGCTCGCCCTCAACGGCGCCGACGGCCCGCTCGCCGACGAGCGGGTGCGCCGTGCCGTGGCCCGCGCCCTGGACCGGGAGGCCCTCGCCTCGGTGGTCCTCACGCCGCTCGGCCTGCCCGCCGAACCGGTCGGCAGCCATCTCGCGCTCTCCGGCCAGGCCGCGTACGCCGACAACAGCGGCGCGCTCGGCGGTCAGGACACCGCGGAGGCACAGGCCCTGCTCACGGACGCCGGATGGGTGCGGGGCGGTCCGCTCAAGGAGAAGAAGAAGGAGGAGAAGGCGGCCGGCGCCGAGGGCGAGAAGGCCGGGAAGAAGGCGAAGGACGGCGACGACGACACGTACATCGTCGGCGAGGACGACAAGGCGCGCCGCGAGGCCGACCGGGAGAAGAAGAAGGACCCCAAGCACCTCGCGCAGGACGGCAAGCAGTACGCCGACAAACTGAAGCAGGGCGGGGCGCCGGGCGCCTACGCCCCGCGGGGCACCGCCGCGCCGGCGGGCACCGCGGCGGGCGCGCTGGCCAAGGACGGCAAGCCGCTCACGCTCCGCTTCGTGCTGCCGTCGGGCCCGGGCTCGCAGACCCTGGGCACGGTGGCCGACCGGATCTCGGGGATGCTGCGCAAGGTCGGTATCCGCACCGAGATCTCCAAGGTCGAGGACGAGAGCTACTTCAAGGACCACATCGCGTCGGGCCAGTACGACCTCGCGCTGTACTCCTGGCCCGCCTCCGCCTTCCCCGCCACCGACGGCCGCCCGATCTACGCCAAGCCGGTGCCGGCGGCCGACGGCTCCCTGAACGTCGAGCAGAACTACACGCGGGTCGGCACCGACCAGGTGGACCAGCTCTTCGACCAGGCGATGGCGACGCTGGACGAGCGCGAGAGCCGGGGCCTGATCCGCAAGGCCGACTCCCGCATCTGGGCGGCGGCGGGGTCCATCCCGCTGTACCAGCGGCCCCAGCTGACGGCCGCGAGGAAGAACGTGGTGAACGCGGGGGCCTTCGGCTTCCGGACTCCGCTCTACGAGGACATGGGCTTCCTGAAGAAGGGCGCGAGGCCGGTGGCGAGCCCCACGGCGAAGTAGGGGATCATTCCCTTCAGCACACGATCGGCCGCCACCTCGCAACGAGCGGGGTGGCGGCCGTCGTACGGCCAGGGAGAGGGACGACGGGGATGCGTACGTGGGTGGTGGGGGCGACGCTGGTGGCCCTCGGGGCGGGGCTGACGGGCTGCAGCGGTGACACGGAGGACCGGGCCGGAGACTGTGCGGACGGGACGTACACGTGGTCGGGTGTCACCCGCACGGAGAAGCTGATCCGGCTGGCCGACCCCATCGTGATCAAGAAGAGGACGGCGTCCTACAAGGCTCGGCTCAAGTCCTACGACACCCTGAGGTACGAGCCCACGGTGAGTCCCGTGCCGGACGGTACGAACGCCGGGGCGGTGATCCTCGCGCTGGGCGCACACCTGAAGGTCCAGGAGCCGCTCGCCGACCCCTCCGACGACGAGGACACACGGTACGACAGCTACTACGACGTGGAGACGGAACTCACGAAGGGCACGTACTACTCCTGGGACGCCCTCAAAATGGTCGACGCCGACTTCACGTACGCCTGCGACCACGGCGAGCCGGTCAAAGGGCACGTACGCAGCTGGGACACCCTCGGCATCGGCTTCCTCTCCTGCGCCGACGACCCCCGCGAGGACACCGCGGCGCACGAGGCCGCGGTGCGGAGCTGCCCGCCCGGATCCCGGGCCGTCGGGGAGGCCTGAGCCCCTGCGGAGGCCGTCCCCGTCAACGCCACGTACCATGGGGTGAGGCCGTGGCATGTACAGCCCGGCAGGGTCCGCGTAACACCAGACGTACGCGACGCCCCTTCCTAAGACTCCGGGAGTACGCCGCAATATGGCCACGCGCCACGACATTCGCAATGTCGCCATCGTCGCCCACGTCGACCACGGCAAGACGACTCTGGTCGACGCCATGCTCAAGCAGGCCGGTGCCTTCGCCGCGCACGCCGCCGAGTCGCTCGACGACCGCATGATGGACTCGAACGACCTGGAGCGTGAGAAGGGCATCACGATCCTCGCCAAGAACACGGCGGTGAAGTACCACCCCAAGGACGGGGGGGACGTCATCACCATCAACATCATCGACACCCCCGGTCACGCCGACTTCGGCGGCGAGGTGGAGCGCGGCCTGTCGATGGTCGACGCCGTCGTGCTGCTGGTGGACGCCTCCGAGGGCCCGCTGCCGCAGACCCGCTTCGTGCTGCGCAAGGCGCTCCAGCAGCGTCTGCCCGTCATCCTGTGCATCAACAAGACCGACCGGGCGGACTCCAGGATCGACGAGGTCGTCAACGAGACCTACGACCTCTTCCTGGACCTGGACGCCGACGAGGACCAGATCGAGTTCCCGATCGTCTACGCGTGTGCGCGTGACGGTGTCGCCTCGCTGACCAAGCCGGAGGACGGCACGGTTCCGCAGGACAGCGACAGCCTGGAGCCGTTCTTCTCCACGATCCTCTCGCACGTCCCGGCCCCGCAGTTCGACACCGAGGCCCCGCTCCAGGCGCACGTCACCAACCTGGACGCCGACAACTTCCTCGGCCGTATCGCGCTGCTGCGCGTCGAGCAGGGCGAGCTGCGCAAGGGTCAGACCGTCACGTGGATCAAGCGCGACGGCACGATGTCCAACGTGCGCATCACCGAGCTGCTGATGACCGAGGCGCTCACCCGCAGGCCGGCCGAGATGGCCGGGCCCGGTGACATCTGTGCCGTGGCCGGTATCCCGGACATCATGATCGGTGAGACCCTCGCCGACCCCGAGAACCCGATCGCGCTCCCGCTGATCACGGTCGACGAGCCGGCGATCTCCATGACCATCGGCACGAACACCTCACCGCTGGTCGGTCGCGGCGGCACCGGCAAGGGTGCCTCGGCCAAGGCCGCGGTCAAGGACCGCAAGGTCACCGCCCGTCAGGTCAAGGACCGCCTGGACCGCGAGCTGATCGGTAACGTCTCGCTCCGCGTGCTCGACACCGAGCGCCCGGACGCGTGGGAGGTCCAGGGCCGTGGTGAGCTCGCGCTCGCCATCCTGGTCGAGCAGATGCGCCGTGAGGGCTTCGAGCTGACCATCGGCAAGCCCCAGGTGGTCACCCAGGAGATCGACGGCAAGGTCCACGAGCCGGTCGAGCGCATGACGATCGACGTCCCCGAGGAGCACATGGGCGCGGTCACGCAGCTCATGGGCGTCCGCAAGGGCCGGATGGACAACATGTCCAACCACGGTTCGGGCTGGGTCCGCCTGGAGTTCGTCGTCCCCTCCCGCGGCCTCATCGGCTTCCGGACCGAGTTCCTGACCGGTACGCGCGGCACGGGCATCGCCCACTCCATCCACGAGGGCCACGAGCCGTGGTTCGGCCCGCTGACGACCCGTAACAACGGTTCGCTGGTCGCCGACCGCGCCGGTGCCGTCACCGCGTTCGCGATGACGAACCTCCAGGAGCGCGGTGTGCTCTTCACCGAGCCCGGCACCGAGGTGTACGAGGGCATGATCGTCGGCGAGAACTCCCGCGCCGACGACATGGACGTGAACATCACCAAGGAGAAGAAGCTCACCAACATGCGCTCCGCCGCGGCCGACTCGTTCGAGGCGATCGTGCCGCCGCGCAAGCTGTCGCTCGAGCAGTCGCTGGAGTTCTGCCGCGACGACGAGTGCGTCGAGGTGACCCCGGAGGCGGTTCGCATCCGCAAGGTCGTGCTCGACCAGCGTGACCGCGCCCGTACCGCGAGCCGCGCCAAGCACGGCTGACAATCGGTCGCTTGAAGCCCGGGTGCCCCATCTTGGGGGTGCCCGGGCTTTTTGCAACTGGTTTTCAGTCGGCTTCCTGGGCGCCGCCGGTGACTGATGTCCGTAATGCGGAGATCCACGCCCGATACACATGTAACACGTCCGTTTCGCGGCCTTATCCCGCCAGACGGTTTGTCCAAATTTCGGAAGATGTACGCGCCAGCTGTGACTGAATCGAGATTTAAAGACAGTGGTCGCCGGTTGGCTCATGGCAGATAGTTAGCCGCGTAGAGCTCGGGTCAATGGGTCTCGCGCCGTGGGGACGGCGCCGACTCACGAGCACCAGGGGGTGCCTGACCCTCCGTCAGGGGTGTCGGAGGAAAGGCGTGTACCCCCTCCTGTTGGTGAACACGTGGAGTCATGAGGAGGAGTCCCATGCGCGGTGTCACAAGCACCAGGTGGGTCACAGCGTCCGTAGTGGTCGGCAACTGCGCCCCGGCGCACGGCGATCGGCTCTGAAGGGCCACGCCCTTACCACTACGCGCGTCCGGCTGCGGGTTCTCCCGTGGGCCGTGCGTCGCCGCTGACGCTTCTTCATGATCCGAACCGCGATCGCGCAACTCTCGCGCCGGTCGCCGGTCCGGCACACCCACACCTGTGAAATGGGCGAACTGTGACAAGTCCTATCGACATAGAGGGCGGCGGTACGTCGGTTGTCGTCGACGGCGAGAAAGAGCCGAAGACGAAACCGGAGGAGGCCAAGCAGCTCGAGGGCCGCTCTCCGGGTCAGTTGATGTGGATCCGCTTCAAGCGCGACCGCACCGGAGTGATCTCGGCGTACGTCGTGATCTTCTTCTTCGTGGTCGGCCTCGCGGCCCCGCTGATCGCCAAGCTGTACGGCAAGGACCCGTACACGGTGTTCGCGGACGAACGGCCCGAACTCTTCGACAGCGCCGGTGTGCCGATCCAGCCCAACGGCGGCATCAGCGGCGAGTTCTGGTTCGGCCTGGAGCCCGGCAACGGCTACGACGTCTTCACCAAGCTGATCTACGGCATCCGCAACTCCCTGATGATCTCGCTGGCGGTCACCGTCGCGACGGTGCTGACCGGCATCCTCCTCGGGGTCGCGGCCGGCTATCTCGGCGGCCGGACGGACTACTGGATCAGCCGGGTCATCGACTTCCTTCTCGCCTTCCCGTCCCAGCTGTTCTTCATCGCGAGCATGCCGGTCGTGGTCTCCCTCTTCGTGAGCCCCCGGGACGAGACACCGGTGTACGTCCGAGTGGTCGCCCTCATCGCGGTGCAGTGGTTCCTGGGCTGGATGAGCCTCGGCCGCATTCTGCGCGGCACCACACTCGCCCTGCGAGAACGGGAGTTCATCGAGGCCGCCAAGGTCAGCGGGGCGTCTCCGTCGCGGATCATCCGCAGGGAGATCCTGCCCAACGTGGTCACACCGATCCTGGTGCAGTCGACGTACATGCTCCCCAACTTCGTGACCGCCGAGGCCGGTCTGTCCTTCCTCGGAGTCGGAATCGTCGAACCGACGCCGGACTGGGGACAGATGTTCTCCAAGGCGTCGACCGAACTCGTGATGCAGAACGACATCACCTACATGTTCTTCCCGGGCATCTCGATGATCATCTTCATCGTGGCGTTCAACCTGCTCGGGGACTCGGTCAGGGACGCCTTCGATCCCAAGACGGCGCGCTGACCGCCGAGTTGTGGGCATCCTCGCCCGACAACGACCGGATGGCACCTCTGATGCCGGTCCGCACTTCAATTCGCACTGGTGACAGGCACACCGGTGACACAAGATGGGTGGAATCTGAGTGATGGGTAAGGGTGGACGCCGCGCGTACGCCGCGCTCTCACTGCTCGCGGCGGGGGCTCTCGTGCTCACCGGCTGCAGCGAGGGTGGCAGCAAAGGCAGTGACAACGACAAGCAGGACAAGGAGAACGCCGAGCGGCAGCAGTCCGGCATCACCTTCGGCGACGAGAAGGCCTCGACCGGCCCGGCCGCCGAGATCAGTGGCGCCAAGCCTGGCGGCACGATCACGGTGCTCCAGCGCGACAGCTTCGCGCACCTGGACCCCGGACAGATCTACGTCTCGGACGAGATGGCCCTGTCGCAGCTGATACACCGCGGTCTGACCAGCTACAAGGCGACCAGCGACGACGGTGAGAAGCACGAGGTCGTCGGTGACCTGGCCACCGACAGCGGTACGACCACGGACGGCGGCAAGACCTGGAAGTTCACGCTCAAGGACGGGGTCAAGTGGGCCGACGGCTCCGCGATCACCGCCAAGGACGTGCGCCAGACCTTCGAGCGGCTCTTCGCCCCGTTCGTCTCCAACGGCCCCACGTTCATCCAGCAGTGGATGGCCGACACCCCGGGCGCGGAATACCGCAAGCTCCTCCCGGACGGTCCGTACAAGGGCAAGCACCTGCCGGACAGCGTCCTTGAGACGCCGGACGACAAGACGATCGTCTTCAAGTTCGCGAAGGCCAAGCCCGACCTGCCGTACGCGCTCGCCATGGCGGGCTACTCCATCGTGTCGCAGGCGAAGGACACCAAGGCGAAGTACGACAAGGCCCCGATGACCTCGGGCCCGTACAAGATCTCCGAGTTCAAGTCCGGCAAGTCGATGACGCTGGTCAAGAACACCAACTGGGACCCGAAGACCGACGCGGTCCGCCACCAGTACGCCGACCAGTTCAGCTTCGAGTTCAACAAGCAGTACGAGGACTCCACCAAGGCGATCCTCGACGACTCGGGCACGAACGCGACCGCGATCAGCTTCAGCAACCAGGTCGACGCGGGCAACCTGACCAAGGTCCTGAACGACGCGGCGCTGAAGTCCCGCACGGTCTCCGGCTACCAGCCGTACGTGGGCCAGATGAACATCAACCTGTCCCAGCCGGAGATGCAGTCGAAGGAGGTCCGCGAGGCCATCGCCTACGCCCTGCCGGTCACGCCGTTCGTGCGTGCCTTCGGCGGCACCGACGCGATGGAGGTCGCCGGCGGTCTGATCAGCCCGACCGTGACCGGCTACGACCCGAAGTTCGACCCCTTCGGCAAGAAGGCCAAGCCCGCGGGCGACCCGGCCAAGGCCAAGCAGCTGCTTGAGAAGGCCGGCAAGGTCGGTCTGAAGCTGACCTTCGGCTACATCAACACCCCTGAGGGCCAGCAGTACTCCACCGCCATGGCGGCGGGCCTGGAGAAGGCCGGCTTCGACGTCCAGCGCCAGGAGATCCCGGCCGAGACGTACTACGACCAGGTCAGCAAGGTCAAGAACAACTACGACATCTACCACACCGCGTGGGGTGCCGACTGGCCGAGCGCGTCCACCGTGATCCCGCCGCTGTACGACGGCCGCCAGATCCAGGACGGCGCGTCCAACTACTCGCACATCAACGACCCGAAGGTGAACGCCGACATCGACGCGGCCGCAGCCCTCACCGACCCGGTCAAGGCGGCCGCGGCCTGGAACAAGATCAACGAGTACATCGTGAAGGACGTCGTCTCCAACATCCCGACGGCGTACTACAAGCAGACCCAGATCGCCGGGTCCAAGATCGGCGGCCTTGTGTACGACGACGTCATCGGCGGCGTCGACCCGCGCAGGCTGTACGTGAAGTAACCCGTCCAAGCGGCGCCGGTCGCGCCCCCTCCCGTGACGGGACGCGACCGGCGACGCCAGGCCTGAAGCCCGAAAGCTGCCACTGAGATGCTGCGCTTCCTCTTCCGCCGGATCCTCGGCTCACTCGTGATCCTGGTCCTGCTGACCGTGGTCGCCTTCCTGCTCTTCTTCGGCATGCCCCGCGACCCGGCGCTGCTGATGTGCGGCAAGACGTGCACACCCGACGCCCTGGCGAACATCCACCAGACGCTCGGGCTCGACAAGTCGATCCCGGAGCAGTTCTGGATCTTCCTGTCGGGACTCGTGGCCGGCCGCGACGACTTCGTCCAAGGCCCCTGCCCCGCCCCGTGTTTCGGGTACTCGTACCACACCAACGAGTCGGTCTGGTCGACCCTGTTGGACCGGCTGCCGCTCACGCTCTCGCTGGCCTTCGGCGCCACGATCGTGTTCCTGTTCGTCGGACTCGGCACCGGACTGCTCGCCGCCTGGAAGCGCGGCACCCTCGTGGACAAGTCGTTCACCGCGGGCTCCATGGTGCTCAGCTCGATGCAGATCTACTTCCTGGGCCCACTGGTACTCGCCATCCTCGTGTACCAGACGCACGCCTTCGAGGAGCCCAAGTACACCGCCCTCACCGACAATCCGGCCGCCTGGTTCACCGGGCTGATGATCCCCTGGGTCGTGCTGTCGACGATCTTCGCCGCGCAGTACACCCGTATGGCGCGCTCCGCGATGATCGAGCAGCTCCAGGAGGAGCATGTCCGCACCGCCCGGGCCAAGGGCATGAGCGGCCGCTACGTCTTCTTCCGGTACGCCTGGCGCGGCTCCCTCATCCCGATCATCACCATCCTCGGCATCGACCTCAGCTCGCTGCTCGGCGGCGCGATCATCACCGAGTACACCTTCGGACTGCCCGGCCTCGGCCGGCTCGCGGTGGAGTCGGTGCAGTTCAGCGATCTGCCGCTGCTGCTCGGCGTGATGCTGTTCGCGGCCGCCGTGATCCTGCTGTGCAACATCGTCGTCGACGCCTGCTACGCCCTCATCGACCCGCGCGTGCGGCTGTCCTAGGAGTTCTGTCGTGACCACTCTGACCAAGGAGGCCGGGGCACCCGTCCCGTCCGACGCGGGCGCCTTCCTCTCGGTGCGGGACCTGCACGTCAGCTTCCGTACCGAGGACGGCATCGTCCGGGCCGTCGACGGACTCTCCTTCGACCTGGAGCGCGGCAGGACACTGGGCATCGTCGGTGAGTCGGGCTCCGGCAAGTCCGTGACCAACCTGACCATCCTGGGGCTGCACAACCCGAAGTTCACCACCGTCGAGGGCGAGATCCTGCTGGAGGGGCAGGAGTTGACCACCGCCCGCGAGTCCGAGCTGGAGAAGCTGCGCGGCAACAAGGTCGCCATGATCTTCCAGGACCCGCTGACCGCGCTGTCGCCGTACTACACGGTGGGCCGGCAGATCGCCGAGCCCTACATGAAGCACACCGGTGCCTCCAAGAAGGTGGCCTGGGCGCGTGCGGTGGAGATGCTCGGCAAGGTCGGCATCCCCAACCCCAAGGAGCGGGCGAAGGACTACCCGCACCAGTTCTCCGGCGGTATGCGCCAGCGCGCGATGATCGCGATGGCGCTGGTGTGCGACCCGGACCTCTTGATCGCCGACGAGCCGACGACCGCGCTGGACGTGACGGTCCAGGCGCAGATCCTGGACCTTCTGAAGGACCTCCAGCAGGAGTTCGGTTCGGCGATCATCTTCATCACCCACGACCTCGGTGTCATCGCCGACATGGCCGACGACATCATGGTGATGTACGCGGGCGGCGCCATCGAGCGCGGCACCACGAACGAGGTACTGCGCTCGCCGCAACACCCGTACACCTGGGGCCTGTTGAACTCGATGCCGCGCATCGACTCCGACCTCGACGCCCCGCTCGCGCCGATCCCGGGCGCCCCGCCCTCACTGCTCAACCCGCCGTCGGGCTGCCGTTTCCACCCACGCTGCACCTTCCAGGACCGGGTCGGCGGCAGCCGCTGCGTCGACGAACGCCCCCTGCTGGCCCCGGACCGCGCCTCCGCCTGTCATCTCACGGCGGACCAGAAGCGGACCATCTTCGTCGAAGAGATCAAGCCCAGCCTGGGCTAGGAGGACCCGTCATGAAAGAGGACCTCGTCCTCCCCGCCCCGCGAGGGGCAACCACCGACTCGGCCGGAGATCCCTTGCTGGTCGTCGAGGGGCTCACCAAGCACTTCCCGGTCAAGGGCGGCTTCCCGATCCGCCGCACGGTCGGTGCCGTGCAGGCCGTCGACGGCATCGACCTGACCGTGAACGTCGGCGAGAGCTTCGGCCTGGTCGGCGAGTCCGGCTGCGGCAAGTCGACCACGGGCCGGCTGATCACCCGGCTCATGGAGCCGACGGCCGGCACGATCTCGTACCGCGGCAAGGACATCACGCACGCCAGCCGCAGAGAACTGGCGCCGATCCGCTCCGAGATCCAGATGATCTTCCAGGACCCGTACTCCTCGCTGAACCCGAGGCAGACGGTCGGCAAGATCATCTCTGGGCCCATGGAGATCAACGAGATCGAACCCGAGGGCGGCCGCGAGAAGCGCGTACGCGAACTGCTCGAGATCGTCGGTCTCAACCCCGAGCACTACAACCGCTTCCCGCACGAGTTCTCCGGCGGACAGCGCCAGCGCATCGGCGTGGCAAGGGCGTTGGCCCTGGAGCCGAAGCTGATCGTCGCCGACGAGCCGGTCTCGGCCCTCGACGTCTCGATCCAGGCCCAGGTGGTGAACCTGCTGAAGCAGGTGCAGCAGGAGCTGGGCATCGCGTTCCTGTTCATCGCCCATGACCTCGCCGTCGTACGGCACTTCTCGCATCGTGTGGCGGTCATGTACCTCGGCAAGATCATCGAGGTCGGCGACCGCGACTCCATCTACACCCGGCCTCGCCACCCCTACACCCACGCCCTGCTGTCCGCGGTGCCCGAGGTGAACCTGTCGGACGAGAGCGCGCCCGACCGTGAGCGGATCCGCCTCGCCGGTGATGTGCCGTCGCCGATCTCGCCGCCGTCCGGGTGCCGGTTCCGTACGCGGTGCTGGAAGGCGCAGGACAAGTGTGCGGCCGAGGAGCCGCCGTTGGTCCAGATCTCCGGTAACCGGGACGGGCATCTGACGGCGTGCCACTTTCCGGAGGATCCGACGATCGAGGGGCGGGACGAGGACATCGTGCTGGACCCGGCGTTGGCCGCGCTGGAGGAGGAGCTGGGCGACTAAGGGGGTGGTGGGGGCTGTTGTGTGCCGGCTGCGGGTGCGTGGTGGCTGGTCGCGCAGTTCCCCGCGCCCCTCATCAGGTGGCGCTTCGCGCCACCGTGATGATCTCCGGGCTTGCCTGCGTCACCGGGGCCCTGCCCCAGTCGCCGTACTGCTCCTCCACCACCAGGCCTGCCTCCGCCAGGAACTTCTCCAGGCCCAGTGTGTCGAGGAAGCGCAGTGTGGTGGTGCTGACCTGGGGGCGGTCCCAGCGGACGCCCTCGTAGGTCTCGGTGAAGGTGACTCGGTCCCCGACGACGGGGCCGACGACCTCCTGCCACATCCACGCGACGGAGCCGTTCTCGTCGGCGCCCTCGCGCACCCGGTCCGGTGTCCAGTGCTCCCAGACGCGGACCGCCGGGTTCAGTGTCTCGAACACGAACCGTCCGCCGTCCGCGAGGGTGGCCCGGACGGCGCGCAGGGCGATGCGCAGTTCCTCGTCGCCGATGAGGCTCTGGAAGGCGTGCCCGGCCATCGTGACGAGGTCGAACTCCCCGTACCAGGCACGTGAGCGCAGATCCCCGAGCACCCACTCCACGCCGGGCTCCCGGCGCCGTGCCTGGACCAGCATCGCGGCGGCCGGGTCGAGCCCCGTGAGCTGCCCCGGGTGTCCGGCCCGGCGGGCCGCGGCGAGCAGGCGTCCGGTGCCGCAGCCGACGTCCAGCACGGTGGGTGCGGACATCACGAGACCGAGGTAGAAGTCGTCGCCCGGCCCCCACGGGTTGAGGGAGTCGTACAGCGCGGCGAGCGAGAGATCCGCGAACGAGCGATCGACCATCGCGGCAGTCTGTCACAGGTGCCGGAGCCATATGACGGGATCCCCGTATGACGAAAGCCCGTACCTGGGGAGGTACGGGCCTTCGTTCCCCTGGAGCGGACGTTCATGGGCTCGGGTCAATGGGCCGAGAAAGTCCGTTCCGCAAAGGGCGGCGGCTGACGGAAAAGGGGTGTTGTCAGACCGCTGCCTCGGGGTCCTTGGAGAGACGAGGGGCCGGAACGGTTCCCTCCGTCTCGGGGTAGTGGCACGCGGTCAGATGGCCGGGCTTGTTGCCCTCGACCTGGACCAGCGGGGGTGCCTCGGTCGCGCACTTCTCCGTCGCCTTCCAGCAACGGGTCCGGAAGCGGCAGCCCGAGGGCGGGTTCAGAGGAGACGGTACATCGCCGGTGAGACGGATGCGCTCGCGGGTCGGTGTATCGTCCACCGTTGCTTCCGGCACGGCGGACAGCAGGGCCCGCGTGTAGGGGTGGCGGGGGTTGCCGTACAGGTCGTCGCGGTCCGCGATCTCGACGATCTTGCCGAGGTACATGACCGCCACGCGCTGCGAGAAGTGGCGTACGACGGCGAGGTCGTGGGCGATGAAGACGAACGCGATGCCCAGCTCCTGCTGCACCTTCTGCAGCAGGTTCACGACCTGCGCCTGGATCGAGACGTCGAGGGCCGAGACCGGCTCGTCGGCGACGATCAGCTTCGGCTCCAGGGCCAGGGCGCGGGCGACACCGATGCGCTGGCGCTGGCCGCCGGAGAACTCGTGCGGGAAGCGGTTGTAATGCTCGGGGTTGAGACCGACGATCTCCAGGAGCTCGCGGACCCGCTTCTCGCGGCCGCCCTCCGGGATGGTGTCGTTGATCTCCATCGGACCTGAGATGATCTTGCCGACCGTCTGGCGCGGGTTCAGCGACGCATAGGGGTCCTGGAAGATCATCTGGATCTCGGAGCGGATCGGCGCGAGTTCCCTGCGGGAGGCGTGCGTGATGTCCTTGCCGCGGTACGAGATGCTGCCGGCCGTCGGCTCCATGAGCCGGGTGATCAGCCGGCCCGTGGTCGACTTGCCGCAGCCCGACTCGCCGACCAGGCCGAGGGCTTCGCCCTCGTTCACGTGGAAGTCCAGGCCGTCGACGGCCTGCACGGCACCGACCGTGCGGCGGATCGGGAAGCCGCCCTTGACCGGGAAGTGCTTGGTCAGGCCCGAGACGTCCAGGAGGGGGGTGGTGTTGCTCATGGTGGTGAATCCCGTCTTGTACGTCAGTGGGTCCGGGCCGCGACGTGCTCGGTGAAGAGCTCGCGCTTCTGGTCCGCCGTCAGGTGGCACGCCGAGCCCCGCCCGTCGAGGACCTTCAGACCCGGCCGCTCACTGGAGCAGAGCCCGCCGGCGACCTTCTCCGCGAAGGCGCACCGGGGGTGGAAGCGGCAGCCCGACGGCGGGTTGAGCAGCGAGGGCGGCGAGCCCGGGATCGGGGAGAGCGGCACGTCGACCGGCCCGGTCAGGCTCGGCATCGAACCCAGCAGCCCCAGCGTGTAGGGGTGGTCGGGGGCGCGCAGCACCTCCTCCTTGGTGCCCCGCTCCACACAGCGCCCGCCGTACATCACCAGCACGTCGTCCGCGATGTCGGCGATGACACCGAGGTCGTGCGTGATGAAGATGATGGCCGTGCCGAACTCCTGCTGGAGGTCCTTGAGGAGGTCCATGATCTGGGCCTGGACCGTCACGTCGAGAGCCGTGGTCGGTTCGTCGGCGATCAGCAGCTCGGGGTCGCAGACCAGGGCCATCGCGATCATCGCGCGCTGGCGCATACCGCCGGAGAACTGGTGCGGGTAGTCGTCCACCCGCATGTCCGGCTGCGGGATGCCGACCCGGCGCAGCATCTCGACCGACCGCGCCCGGGCCGCCCCGCGGGAGGCGCCGGTGTGCTTGCGGTACGTCTCGCCGATCTGTGCGCCGATGGTGTGGTACGGCGACAGGGAGGCGAGCGCGTCCTGGAAGATCATGGACATCTTGTTGCCGCGCAGCTTCTCCAGCTCGCGCTCGGAGGCGGTGATCAGCTCTTTGCCGTCGAGCAGGATCTCGCCGTCGAGCCTGGTGTTGCGCGGGTCGTGCAGGCCCAGGACCGCCATGTTGGTGACGGACTTGCCGGAGCCCGACTCACCGACGATGCCGAGGGTCTGGCCCTTCTCCACGTCGAAGGAGAGCCCGTCGACGGCCTTGACGACACCGTCCTCGGTGGAGAAGTGGACTTTGAGGTCGCGGACGGAGAGGAAGGGGGTGCTCATGGTCTCTCCTTAAGCGAGGCGCACGCGCGGGTCGATGAGGGCGTACAGGGCATCGACGACGATGTTGAAGACGACGATCGCGCCGGCGGCGACCAGCACGACACCGAGCAGCATCGGCAGGTCGTTGGTGCTGACCGCCTTGACGGAGAGCATGCCGAGGCCTTGGAGGCTGAACGTCGACTCGGTGATGATCGCACCGCCGAGCAGCACACCGAGGTCGAGGCCGAAGATGGTGACGATCGGCCCCATCGCGCCGCGCCAGGCGAAGCGGAAGAAGACCGTGCGGCGGGACATGCCCTTGGCGCGGGCCGTACGGACGTAGTCCTCGCTGAGCGCCTCCACCATCTGGGAGCGCGTCATACGGGTGTAGTTGGCGGTCCAGATCAGGGACAGCACGATCCAGGGCACCAGCAGACCCTTGGCCCAGGCCGCCGGGTCGTCCGTGAAGGGGGTGTAGCTGGCCCGGTCCAGTACCTGCCACTGGTCGACCAGCAGATAGGTGGCGAGGACGCCGACGACGTAGATCTGCATCGAGGACGCGACCAGCGAGGCGGAGCTCGCGATCTTGTCCAGGGCCTTGCCCTGCTTCACGGCGGCCAGCATGCCCGCGCCGATGCCGAAGGTGAGGTAGATGACCGAGCTGCCGAGCGACAGCGACAGGGTGGTCGGGAAGCGGTCCATGATGGTGCCGAGGACCGGCTCGCGGTTCTGGAACGAGTAGCCGAGGCAGGGCGCGTTGCAGTTGCCGAACGACGTGTAGTCGCGGCCGACGAAGATGCCCTTGAGCCAGTCCCAGTACTGCACAGGCAACGGATCGGCGATCCCCAGGTTCTTCCGCACCAGCTCCAGGGTCTCGGGGGTGCAGGCCTTGCCGCAGGCGATGCGGGCGGGGTCGCGCGGGGCGGCGTAGAACAGGACGAACACGATGGCGCTGATGATCAGCAGGATCACCGCGGCGCCGAGAATTCGTCGGACAAGGAAGCGGAGCATGGCAGTTGGGATTTCCTGACGGATGCCGAAGGGGGGAAGGAGGCGGGGCGGCCGGGGGCCGCCCCGCCACGAGGGCCGGTCGTCAGGCCTTCACGAACGTCTTGTAGAGCAGGGTCGCGGAGAAGTTCGGGTCGAACATCGCTCCGCCGACCTTGTTGCCGTAGACGTAGTAACGGCGCTGGTACATCTCGGGGATGATCGGCGCCACTTCTTCCATGATCCGCTTGTCGAGCGCGGCCCAGGCCTCACCGGCCTTCTTCTGGTCGGTGAGGACCATGTTCTTCTGGATGGACTCGTCGATCCAGGAGATCTTCGTCTGCGAGACGTTGTAGAGACCGTCACCGACGCTGGCACTGTCGAACAGCGGCTGGATCATCGTGTAGGCGGTCGGCCAGTCCGGGGACCAGCCGAACCACATCACGTCGTAGCTGTTGTCGAGCTTCTGGACCTGGTCGTAGTACGAGGTGGAGTCGAGCGGCTTGATGACCGGGGTGAAGCCGGCCTCCTTCAGCGCGTTCTCGATGACGACCTTGGTCTTGTTGTAGGTCGGGTCCTGCGGGAAGGCGTAGACGATCTTCACGCCCTCCTTGCCGGCTTCCTTCAGCAGCTTCTTCGCGGCGGCCGGGTCGCCCTGCGGCTTCTTCAGCTTGCCGTAGACGTCGAACTTCTCGCGGCCCAGGATGTCGGGGCTGAGGACCGTGGTCGCGAAGTCGCCGGAGGTCGGGCCGCCGTAGATCTGGCGGATCTGCTGCAGCGGCCAGGCCATGTTGAGGGCCTGGCGGACCTTCAGGTCGGTGACGCGCTTGGTGTTGATCGCGTAGTAGTACGTGCCGGTGAGCAGGCCGTTGAAGGTGCGCTTCTTCAGCTCCGGGTCGGTGAGGACCTTCTGGATGCGCTCGGCGGGCACGCCCTTGTAGATGGAGACCGCGAAGGCGTCGTTGCCCTGGGAGGCGATGAGACGGTCCGTGGAGTCCAGGGTCTCGATGCCGAAGGTGAACTCGAAGCCGTCCGGGTAGTTGTTGCGGATGGCGTCGGTCGCCGGGTCCCAGTTCTTGTTGCGGACCAGCGTCATCGACTTGTCGGTCGTGTGGTTCTTGATCTTGTACGGACCACAGGCGGCCGGGTTCTTGTCGTACTTCTCCTTGGTGTCCAGCTTCGGGGACACCGCGGCGTACGAGTGCATCGCCATCGTGAAGTTGAAGTCGGGGCGGGCCTCGGCCAGGTTGAACGTGATGGTCCGCTTGGCCTTGTCCGTCACGATCTCCGAGAGGTGCTTGCCCTTGTAGGGGCCCTCGTAGGCGTCACGCCACTTGCCGCCCTTGCCGGTCAGCGCGATCTGGACGTAGCTGGCGGACTCGATGATGTACGGGGCCCACAGCCGCTCGATGCCGTGGCGCACGTCCTCGACGGTCAGCTCGCTGCCGTCCTCCCACTTCAGACCCTCCTTCAGCGTGAAGGTCCAGGTCTTGCCCGCGTTGGACATCGTGCCGGTGTCCGTGGCCAGGTCGCCGACGAGCTTCTGCGAGCCGTCCGCGGCGACCTTGTAGCCGGTCAGGCAGCGGTGCAGGAGCAGCGCGGCGGTCGAGTTGTACGCGTAGTAGATGCGACCCGGGTCCAGGTGCGAGAAGTCGTCCGGGGCCAGACCGTAGATCGTCCCGCCCTTCTTCGCCCCGGCGATCTCCGGCGCGGGGCCGGTCGAGTCCGCCGCGGTGCCGATGGTGACCTTGGAGTACGTCTTGGCACCCTCGGTCGCGCTGCCGCCGCTGCCGCCCGCGTCGCCGCTGCTGCACGCGGACAGCAGCGTCGAGCCCGCGGCCGCGACGCTTGTGGCTATGACGAAGTTTCTGCGGGAAAGAGACATGGCTGACCCGATTTCTTGTGGATAGGGATGGTGCTTGGTGTACTCCGGCCGGGCCCCGTCGCTCGGCGGAGTGGGGTGCCTCAGCGCTTCGTCTTGGGGTCCAGCGCGTCGCGGACCGAGTCGCCGAGCAGGTTGAAGGCGACGACGAAGATCACCATGGAGAGACCGGGGAAGAGCATGAAGGTGATGTCGTCCTGGTAGTACTTGGCGCCGAACTGGAGCATGACGCCCCAGTCGGGCGTGGGGTCGGTGAGTCCCACGCCGAGGAAGGCGAGCCCCGCCTCCGCCGTCACATAGGCGGGCAGCAGGAGCGTCGACTGGATCAGGATCGGCGTCCACAGATTGGGCAGCAGTTCCTTGAAGATGATCCGGGCCGGCGAGGCCCCGGTGACCTTGGCGGCCTCCACGAACTCCCGCTCGCGCAGGGCGAGGACCTCGCCGCGCAGCAGACGGGCGATGGAGGCCCAGCCGAAGGCGGTCATCACGGTGATGAGGCTGGTGACCGTGAGCCAGATCGGGGTGTTCTCCTCCGGCGACACGAAGATCGCCAGCACGACCGGCCAGAAGGCGATGAAGAACAGCGTCTGCGGGAAGGCCAGCAGGATGTCGATGACCCGGCCGACGAAGTAGTCGGTGCGGCCGCCCAGGTAGCCGGCGGTGATGCCGATGACGACACCGAGCAGGGTCGTCAGGAGCGTGGCCGCGGTGGCGATGAGCAGCGAGTTGCGCATGCCGTAGAGCAGGAAGGTGAGGACGTCCCGGCCGAGCTGCGGCTCGACGCCGAACCAGAAGTCACCGCTGATGCCGCCGTTGGCCTTGACCGGGAAACCGAACTCGTTGAGCAGCCCCGGAGTGTTGATGCCGTACGTCGTGTACGGGTTCTTGCCGTAGAGCTTGGAGATCAGCGGAGCGCCGATCGCCACGACGAAGAAGAAGAGGACCACGTACCCGGATATGACGCCTGCGCGGTCCCGTTTGAAACGGCTCCAGGCGAGCCGTCCCGGCGAGCGGCTCTCGTTGCCCTTGAGAGGCGAGGACTTCGCCGGTGCCGCGCTGTCTTCGTCGGTCACCTCGAGTGAAGTGACCGGGGAAGGGGTTGGGGGGGTCATGATGCTCCGTGCCCTGTGGATCAAGGACTCCGCAGGGCGGTCCCTACGGGCTACGCCGGACTTTTTCAACGCAATTCATTCAAGGTCAATAAATTCTCGGTCGGCTTGGGTGGCTCTTTACTTTCTTTGCCTTTCCTTGACTGATCTGTAGCTACGCGTGTAGCGTGCCGTGATCGGCCTGTGTCTTACATCGGGCCAACTGCCCCAATCGGGCAATGAGTTCGATATGCGGACGTCGGAGTGTCGAAATCCGTACATAGGAGGGTCGCAATCCAACGGTTCGGCATCGGATCGTGAAGATCCATTGCGCACTTTGGGCCGTTCCCCTGAAGGGGTGAGTGCATGTGCGGTCTGCCTGTTTTACGCCGATATTGACCGGTAACGGAACAGTGCAGTCACACAGGAGGAACTCCATGCGCGGAGCCACGCACGCCAAATGGGCCGCATGCGCGGTCGCGGTCGCCGTCGCCGCCGCGGCCTGCGGGGGCGGGGACAGCGACAGCGGCGGCGGCAGTGGCGACGGCGGCGCGGTGCTGAGCTCCTCCTGGGGCGACCCGCAGAACCCGCTGGAGCCCGCCAACACCAACGAGGTGCAGGGCGGCAAGGTCCTCGACATGATCTTCCGGTCCCTGAAGAAGTACGACCCGGAGACCGGCAAGGCCGAGGACATGCTCGCCGAGAAGATCGAGACGAGCGACTCCCAGAACTTCACCGTCACCGTCAAGGACGGCTGGACCTTCAGCAACGGGGAGAAGGTCACGGCGAAGTCGTTCGTGGACGCCTGGAACTACGGGGCCAGCCTCAAGAACAACCAGAAGAACGCGTACTTCTTCAGCTACATCGACGGCTACGACAAGGCGCACCCCGAGGACGGCAGCAAGCAGAGCGCCCAGACGCTCTCCGGACTGAAGGTCACCGGCGCCAACACCTTCACCGTCAAGCTCAGCCAGAAGTTCTCGACCTTCCCCGACACCCTCGGCTACCCGGCCTACGCCCCGCTCCCGCAGGCGTTCTTCACCGACCACGCGGCCTGGGTCAAGAAGCCGGTCGGCAACGGCCCGTACACGATCGACTCGTACACCAAGGGCTCGCAGATGTCCCTGAAGAAGTGGGACGGCTACCCCGGTGACGACAAGGCGCAGAACGGCGGTGTGACCCTCAAGGTCTACACCGACAACAACACCGCCTACACCGACCTCATGGCCGGCAACCTCGACCTGGTCGACGATGTCCCGGCCGCCCAGCTCAAGAACGTCTCCAGCGACCTCGGCGACCGGTACATCAACACCCCGGCCGGCATCATCCAGACCCTCGCGTTCCCGTACTACGACAAGAACTGGAACAAGAGCGGGATGGACAAGGTCCGCACCGGCCTGTCCCGCGCGATCGACCGCAAGCAGATCACCGAGACGATCTTCCAGAAGACCCGCACCCCCGCCACCGACTGGACCTCCCCGGTCCTCGGCGAGGCGGGCGGCTTCCAGGACGGCCTGTGCGGTGACGCCTGCGACTACGACCCCGACGAGGCCAAGAAGCTCATCGCGGAGGGCGGCGGGCTGCCCGGCGGGAAGTTCAAGATCACGTACAACGCGGACACCGGCTCCCACAAGCTGTGGGTCGACGCGGTCTGCAACTCCATCAACAACGCGCTCGACAACGACAGGGCCTGCGTCGGCAACCCGATCGGCACCTTCGCCGACTTCCGCACCCAGATCACCGACAAGAAGATGTCGGGCCCGTTCCGCGCCGGCTGGCAGATGGACTACCCGCTCATCCAGAACTTCCTGCAGCCGCTCTACTACACCAACGCCTCCTCCAACGACGGCAAGTGGTCCAACGAGGACTTCGACAAGCTCGTCGACGAGGCCAACGCCGAGACCGACACCGGCAAGGCGATCGAGACGTTCCAGAAGGCCGAGGGGGTCGTCCGGGACAACATGGCCGCCATCCCGCTCTGGTACCAGAACGGCAGCGCGGGCTACTCGGAGCGGCTGTCCAACGTGAAGCTCAACCCGTTCAGCGTCCCCGTCTACAACGAGATCAAGGTCAGCTGACCCGCCATGGGACGCTACGTCGTCCGGCGTCTGCTCCAGATGATCCCGGTGTTCATCGGCGCCACCCTCCTGATCTTCCTCATGGTCAACGTGATGGGCGACCCCATCGCGGGCCTGTGCGGCGACCGGCAGTGCGACCCCGCCACGGCCGCCCAGCTGAAGAAGGAGTTCGGCCTCGACAAGCCGGTCTGGCAGCAGTACCTGACCTACATGGGGAACGTCTTCACCGGCGACTTCGGCACCGCGTTCAACGGGCAGGAGGTCACCGAGCTGATGGCGACGGCGTTCCCCGTGACGATCCGGCTGACGATCGTCGCGATCCTCTTCGAGGTCGTCATCGGCATCACGCTGGGTGTCGTCACGGGCCTGCGGCGCGGCCGGCCCGTCGACACCTCGGTCCTGATGTTCACGCTCGTGGTGATCTCGGTCCCGACGTTCGTCACCGGTCTGCTGCTCCAGCTCCTCCTCGGCGTCGAGTGGGGCTGGATCAAACCGTCGGTGTCGACGGACGCCACCTTCAGCGAGCTGATCGTGCCGGGCCTCGTCCTCGCGTCCGTGTCCCTCGCCTACGTGACCCGGCTGACCCGTACCTCCATCGCCGAGAACAGACGCTCCGACTACGTCCGTACGGCGGTGGCGAAGGGTCTGCCGAGGCGTCGGGTCATCACTCGCCACCTGCTCCGCAACTCACTGATCCCCGTTGTCACCTTCATCGGCACCGACATCGGCGCCCTGATGGGCGGCGCGATCGTCACCGAGCGCATCTTCAACATCCACGGCGTCGGCTACCAGCTCTACCAGGGCATCCTCCGCCAGAACACCCAGACCGTCGTCGGGTTCGTGACGGTCCTGGTCCTGGTGTTCCTGGTCGCCAACCTGCTCGTCGACCTCCTGTACGCCGTCCTCGACCCCAGGATCCGCTATGCCTGAGCAGCCGTACGACGACGGAGCGATCGCCGCGACCGGTATGGGCGGCGCGATGGATCTGGCGGTGAGCGAGGGCGAGACGTTGGAGAAGGTTCCTGGCGGACCCCAGGGAACAGGCCCCGCGGACAAGCCCCGCAGCCTCTGGTCGGACGCCTGGCGAGACCTTCGCCGCAACCCGGTCTTCATCATCTCCGCCCTGGTCATCCTCTTCCTGATCTTCATCTCGCTCTGGCCGTCCCTGATCGCCTCCGGCAACCCCCTCAAGTGCGACCTGGCCAAGGCACAGGAAGGCTCACAGCCCGGACACCCCTTCGGCTTCGACGGTCAGGGCTGCGACGTCTACACGCGCACGGTGTACGGCGCCCGTACATCGGTGACGGTCGGCGTCTGCGCCACGCTCGGGGTCGCGATCCTGGGCTCGGTCCTCGGCGGGATGGCCGGCTTCTTCGGCGGGTTCTGGGACTCGATCCTGTCCCGCATCACGGACGTGTTCTTCGCGATCCCGGTGGTCCTGGGCGGCCTGGTGCTGCTCTCGGTCGTCACCAGCAACTCAGTCTGGCCGGTCATCGGCTTCATGGTGCTGCTGGGCTGGCCGCAGATCTCCCGTATCGCCCGGGGCTCGGTCATCACCGTCAAGCAGAACGACTTCGTGCAGGCCGCGCGAGCCCTGGGCGCCTCCAACTCCCGGATGCTGCTGCGGCACATCACACCCAACGCGGTCGCGCCGGTGATCGTCGTGGCGACCATCGCGCTCGGCACGTACATCTCGCTGGAGGCGACCCTGTCGTACCTCGGCGTGGGCCTGAAGCCGCCGACGGTCAGCTGGGGCATCGACATCTCCTCGGCCTCCGCCTACATCCGCCAGGCCCCGCACATGCTCCTCTGGCCGGCCGGCGCCCTCGCCCTCACCGTCCTCGCGTTCATCATGCTCGGCGACGCGGTCCGCGACGCCCTCGACCCGAAGCTGAGGTGAGCCGGCGTCATGCTGCTCGAAGTGCGTGATCTGCATGTGGAGTTCCGGACGCGGGACGGGGTGGCCAAGGCGGTCAACGGGGTCGACTACTCGGTGGACGCGGGCGAGACGCTCGCCGTGCTCGGTGAGTCGGGGTCCGGAAAGTCGGTGACGGCGCAGGCGGTGATGGGGATCCTCGACATTCCGCCAGGGCGGATCACCGGTGGCGAGATCCTCTTCCAGGGCAAGGACCTGCTGAAGCTGAAGGAGGAGGAGCGGCGGAAGGTCCGGGGCGCCGAGATGGCGATGATCTTCCAGGACGCGCTGTCCTCGCTGAACCCGGTGCTGAGCGTCGGCGACCAGCTCGGCGAGATGTTCGTCGTCCACCGGGGCATGTCGAGGAAGGACGCGCGGGCCAGATCGATCGAGCTGATGGACCGCGTCCGCATCCCGGGGGCGAGAGAGCGGGTCAAGCAGTACCCGCACCAGTTCTCCGGCGGTATGCGCCAGCGCATCATGATCGCGATGGCGATGGCCCTGGAACCCGCCCTGATCATCGCCGACGAACCGACGACCGCGCTGGACGTGACGGTCCAGGCCCAGGTCATGGACCTGCTCGCGGAGTTGCAGCGCGAGCTCAACATGGGGCTCATCCTCATCACCCACGACCTCGGCGTGGTCGCGGACGTCGCCGACCGGATCGCGGTGATGTACGCGGGCCGCATCGTCGAGTCGGCCCCCGTCCACGACATCTACAAGGCGCCGGCCCACCCCTACACCAGGGGCCTCCTCGACTCCATCCCGCGCCTGGACCAGAAGGGCCAGGAGCTCTATGCCATCAAGGGCCTGCCCCCCAACCTCATGAACATCCCGCCGGGCTGCGCCTTCAACCCCCGCTGTCCCATGGCCCAGGACGTGTGCCGGACGGACGTACCCCCGCTGTACGACGTCTCCGAAGACCGCACGAGTGCCTGCCACTTCTGGAGGGAGTGCCTGAATGGCTGAGCCGATTCTGGAGGTCAGCGGGTTGGTCAAGCACTATCCGCTCACCACGGGCATCCTCTTCAAGAAGCAGGTCGGCGCGGTGAAGGCGGTGGACGGCGTCGACTTCGCCCTCGACCGCGGCGAAACCCTGGGCATCGTGGGCGAGTCGGGCTGCGGCAAGTCCACGGTCGCCAAGATGCTGGTCAACCTGGAACGTCCGACCGCCGGCACGATCAGGTACAAGGGCGAGGACCTCACCAAGCTCTCCGGCAAGGCCCTCAAGTCGGTGCGCCGCAACATCCAGATGGTGTTCCAGGACCCGTACACCTCCCTCAACCCCCGTATGACGGTGGGCGACATCATCGGGGAGCCGTACGAGATCCACCCGGAGGTGGCGCCGAAGGGCGACCGCAGGAAGAAGGTCCAGGACCTCCTGGACGTGGTCGGCCTGAACCCGGAGTACATCAACCGCTACCCCCACCAGTTCTCCGGCGGCCAGCGCCAACGCATCGGTATCGCACGCGGGTTGGCGCTCCGCCCGGAGGTGATCGTCGCGGACGAGCCGGTCTCGGCGCTCGATGTCTCCGTCCAGGCCCAGGTCATCAACCTGATGGACCGGCTGCAGAACGAGTTCGACCTCTCGTACGTCTTCATCGCCCACGACCTCTCGATCGTCCGCCACATCTCGGACCGCGTGGGTGTGATGTACCTGGGCCGCATCGTGGAGATCGGCAAGGACGCGGAGATCTACGACCACCCCACGCACCCGTACACCCAGGCCCTGCTCTCCGCGGTCCCGGTCCCCGACCCGGAGGCCCGTGAACACCGCGAACGCATCATCCTGTCCGGAGACGTCCCCTCCCCGACCAACATCCCCTCCGGCTGCCGCTTCCGCACCCGCTGCTGGAAGGCCCGGGAACGCTGCGCCCTGGAGGTACCGGCATTGGCGGTCCCGAGCGAGTTCCGCCTGCTGCCGGGTCCGGCCGCGCATGACTCGGCGTGCCATTTCGCGGAGGAGAAACAGGTGGTGCCGGTGGAGGGGGACGAGGCCGGGGGCTGACACCGGACCCCGGGCGGCCATGCGGCCGGTGCCTGCGAAAACCGCACAAACAGCCACCAACTGCGTTAACACGCAGGCAACTCGGCTGACCCGGTCCCGATATACGGACGCGTCAGTCTGAACGACGTACGGCCGTGCGGGTGCCGTAAACGGACCGGGGTGCGCCATGTCACCCCGGTCCGTTGCTTTGCTACGACAGCCCCAACGACCGCTTCAGGAAGTCGACCTGGAGCAGGAGCAGGTTCTCCGCGACCTGTTCCTGCGGGGTCATGTGGGTCACCCCGGACAGGGGGAGGACCTCGTGCGGGCGGCCTGCCGAGAGCAGGGCCGAGGACAGACGCAGGGTGTGGGCCGCGACGACGTTGTCGTCCGCCAGGCCGTGGACGATCATCAGGGGCCGGTGCGGCTCGGCGGGGGAGGAGAGGCCCTCGTCGGTCAGCAGGGAGCTCTTGGCGTACGACTCCGGTGACGCCGTCGGATCACCCAGATACCGCTCCGTGTAGTGCGTGTCGTACAGCCGCCAGTCCGTCACCGGTGCCCCCGCGATCCCGGCGTGGAAGACGTCGGGGCGGCGCAGCACCGCGAGCCCCGCCAGCCAGCCGCCGTAGGACCAGCCCCGGATCGCCACCCGGGAGAGGTCGAGCGGATACGACTTCGCCAGTGACTCCAGCGCCTCGACCTGGTCGTCCAGGGACACCGTGAGGTCGTGGTGGATCGCCTTCTCCCAGGCCGGCGAGCGACCGGGCGTACCCCGGCCGTCCGCGACGACCACCGCGAAACCCTGGTCGGCGAACCACTGCGAGGTGAGGTGCGCGTTGTGGGCGGCCAGGACGCGGGGACCGTGCGGACCACCGTAGGGATCCATCAAAACCGGCAACGGGGTCGCACCGTCGTGATCTTGAGGCAGCAGCACGGCGCATGGGATCCGCCGTGCGCCCCCCTCGGTGAGCGTCATGCGCGGGGACATACCGGGATCTTCGGCGTACGAGGTGACGGTCGCCGCTGTCTTGCCGTCCCGCAGTACCCGCGCCCGGGACCCCGCCCGGTCCGGCGTCGCGGACACCAGCACCGTCACGCCCCCGGCGCGCACCGCCGTGTGCACGCCCGGCTCCAGGGACACACGTTCCGTACCGAGTTCGTTCACCCGGTACACATGTACCTCGCCGGTCTGCGGGTCCGCCGCGCCCTCACCCGCCGACCCCGACACCAGGATGTCGTCGTCGGAGACATCCAGCACCGCGCGGACGTGCAACTTCGGTCCTGTCAGCAGGCGTTCGCCGACTGCGAGGACCCGCGCGCCACCCTCGTCCACGATGCGGACGAGCTGCCCGGAAGGGCTCCAACAGGGCACCCCTGGGAAAAGATCAAGCCAAGTTGGATCTTCGTCGGCGTGCACCATCCGCGTCGCCCCCGACCCCGGGTCCACGGCCAGGAACAGCTGGCTGCGCTGGTCCCGAGCCTGCACAAGCAACAGTGGCGCACCCGCCGCTGACCAGTGCACATGCGCCAGATACGGGTAGCGCTTCCGGTCCCAGGACACCTCCGTGCGCGCCCCGTCGAGGTCGATCACGAAGAGCCGGACCGCCGCGTTCGCCGTACCCGCCGCCGGGTAGGCGACGTGCTGTGGATCACGTTCGGGACGGGCCGGGTCGGAGATCCACCAGCGCCGTACGGGAGTGTCGTCCGCGCGCGCGACCAGCAGCAGGTCCGACTCCGGCGACCACCAGAACCCCCGCGACCGTCCCATCTCCTCGGCCGCGATGAACTCCGCGAGCCCGTAGGTGACTTGTTCCGACTCCGGCTCGGCCAGCGCCCGGTCCCCCTCGCCCTCGGCGCCCGTGACGCGCAGGGCGCCCTGCGTGACGTAGGCGACGAACCGGCCGTCGGGGGAGGGGCGTGGGTCGATCACCGGCCCCGGGACGGGGAGTTCACGTGCCGTGCCGGCCCGGAGCTCCGCCGCGAAAAGCCGTCCTGACAACGCGAAAGAGGCCAACTCGACCGCCGTGTCGGTGGCATAGCCGACGATCCCGGCCCCGCCCTCACGGCTCCGCTCGCGCCGCGCCCGCTCCTCGGGCGACAGGTCCTCCGAGGCCCCGCCCAGCAGGGCGCGCGGGTCGGCCGCCACGCGCTCCCCGCCGTCCGCGGGGTCGAGCACCCACAGCGAACTCGCCCGGTCCGTACCGGAGGACGAGCGCAGGAACACGACACGGGAACCGTCGGGAGCCACCGCGAACGCGCGTGGCGCGCCGAGTGTGAACCGCTGGGTCCGGGCATGCCGGCGAGGGAAGGAGTCGGACGTCGTCGTCATGCTCCGACCATATTGGCCATGCGCCCCCTTGTGCGGCAGTGCGCCGACGGATGCGCGCGCACGGATAGTTATGATCACTAGCGCATAGTGGGTATGAACCTGCTGGCGCCTGTATGGATTTATCTGCCCCCCTGGTCCGACCCCGCGCTCTTGGGATCTTTGGAGGTGAGCCGCCGTGGCACTTTCGATTTCGGCGGTGGTGCTGCTGGCGATCGTCGTCTTCCTGCTGGTCAAGAAGTCAGGGCTGAAGGCCGGACATGCGGTCGTCTGCATGTTGCTCGGCTTCTACCTGGCCTCTTCGACCATGGCGCCGACGATCAGCGAGCTGACGACGAACATCGCGGGGATGATCGGCAGCATCAAGTTCTGACGCCGCGCCCGCCCGGCCTGTTGTCTCCCTCGGGTGTCTCTGGCTCCGTAGGCTTTGATGACGGATGCAGGCCAGGCGAGGGCTGAGGCGGGGGCGCGTGGACAGGCGCAGTGGTGACGACCGGCTCCGGGAGCCGGCGAAGGCTTCGCCTAATTGTGCCCGTCTGTACGGATATCGGCCTCTCCTTGCCATCTACGGCTCGCAGGCGGAACTCACCGTCTTCACCAACCCGAACGCGGCCTAGGTCAGCGCGGGCCAGTTCGGCGAGGTGCTGGCCGAGGAGTTCGTCACCCGCACGGGCACGCGCGTCACGGGCACGACCCAGTTCGACCGCCTCAACGCGCTCACGCGGGCGGGCGTGCTGGTCGGCTGGAGCCGTGAGGCGTTCGACAAGCTGCGCCGGGGGGCCGCAACGATGCCGCGCACAACCATCTCTTCGACACGACGAGGGCACTCGAAGCACTGAAGCTGTGTTGGCAGTTGGGCAATCTCTTAGACCGTGGCACGGGCGGGACGCGGACCGTGGCGGCCTTCGTCCCGCCGACGCTCCCAGCCGATACGCAATCCGTCGACCCAGAGGAGATCGCGGAGTTTCAGGAGGCGCTGGAGGGCCATCGTCGATCACTGGCCGAGTCGCGCGTCAAGCTGTCCGAGACCAGCAATCGACTGGAGGCCGAGCGTCGGGCCCGTGCCGAGGCCGAGGCCCTGATCGAGAGCGCGCGGCAGCAGAAGTCGGCGTACGCCGCGGAGATCGAGGACCTGAGGGCACAGGTCGCCGAACTGCGAACGGTCCACGAGCGGCAGTACGAACGTGAGCGCCTCCAACCGCGCAAGGTCGCCTCCGCGGCCCGGGACGCCATCGTCGAACGCGCCCAGCGCCCAGCCCCTCTCAACGAGGTCCAGGCACGCAAGAAGATCGACGCGATGCTGCTCAAGGCGGGCTGGCTGATCCAGAGCAAGGCGGAGGCCAATCCGCTCGCGGGCCGGGGCGTGGCCATCGAGGAGTTCACCTTGGCCACCGGCCGGGCCGATTACGTCCTGTACGTCGACGGGAAGATCGCCGGGGTCATCGAGGCCAAGCGTGAGGGAACACCACTCGCCAGTGCCCTCGCCCAGAACGAGCGATACGCGGCCGGTGTGCTCAAGGAACACGCGATGGCCGTGTGGCGCCGGGAGGAACCCTTCGCGTTCCGTTACGTCAGCACGGGCGCGGAGACGTACTTCCTGAACCGTGTCGATCCCGACGCGCGTTCCCGCGAGGTCTTCGCCTTCCACCGTCCCGAGACCGTAGCGGCGTGGATGAAGCGGGCCGACGAGGAACCGGGCACACCCACCTTCCGCGCCGCCCTCCGCACAAGCCTCCCCCTCCTGGAGACCCACGGCTTGCGCATGGCCCGGGGGAGCCGGCCAGCACTTCACCCCCCGCGCCCTCATCGACGCCATGATCGACGTCACCCAGCCTGGCCCGGACGACACGATCACCGACCCTGCCTGTGACACGGGCGGCAGCCCCGACATGCCGTACCAGCTGAGGGTCTACGAGTTGCCGCTGCACACGGTCGAGGCGGTGAGGCGAGGCGACATCACGGTTCTCGACGCCGTCGTGGAGCACCTGCGCGACAAACTCGCCGCACAGTCGCTCCAGCACCCCGGGAAGATCTCCGAGGTGCTCAAGCTGGTTACAGAGAAGAAGGTCTGGTACGAGTCCGCCGGGTGGATCAACCAGTCGTTCTTTCAGGGCCGCACCTCGCTGAATGAAAAGAAGCTTCGCAGTCGCTATCTGGAGATCACCCAGAGGCGCAACAAGATCGCACACGACGCTGACCTGATCGATGGTGATCTGGAGCAGCGCCGCTCCATTGACGAGGCAAGTGTGAACGACGCCATCGACTGGATCGAACGCACAGCACTCGCCATCGCCCACGTCCTCGACGACCAGGGGTGACGCAGAGGACGCGGAGGTAGCGGGTGGGCGGGGGAGGAGGCCGGAGGCCTCGTAGGGTGGGGTCCATGACGGAACCTCCCGCCCGGCGTCTGCTGCTGGTGCACGCGCACCCGGACGACGAGTCGATCAACAACGGCGCGACGATGGCCCGCTATGCGGCCGAGGGTGCCCTCGTGACCCTGGTCACCTGCACGCTCGGTGAGCGCGGCGAGGTCATCCCGGCCGAGCTCCAGCACCTCACCGGCACCGCCCTCGGCGAGTACCGGCTGGGCGAGCTCTCCGCCGCGATGCGTGAACTCGGCGTCCAGGACTTCCGTCTGCTCGGCGGCCCCGGCCATTACCGGGACTCCGGGATGATGGGCCTCGCCGACAACGACGACCCCGCGTGCTTCTGGCGGGCGGACGTCGACGAGGCCGCCGCCCGGCTGGTCGAGGTGATCCTGGAGGTACGCCCCCACGTGCTCGTCACCTACGACGAGAACGGCGGCTACGGCCACCCCGACCACATCCAGGCCCACCGCGTCGCCGTGCGCGCCGCCGACCTGGCGGTCGAAGCGGGCTGGACCATCCCCAAGATCTACTGGAACCGCGTACCGCGCTCGGTCGGCGAGCAGGCCTTCGAGCGGCTGGCCGAGGTGCTGCCGGGGCTTCCCTTCGACAAGCCGGGCGTCCTCGACGACGTCCCCGGTGTCGTGGCCGACGAGCGGATCACCACCGAGATCGACGGCACCGCGTACGCCGCCGCCAAGGCCGCCGCGATGGCCGCGCACGCCACCCAGGTCACCGTGGCCGAGCCGTACTTCGTGCTGTCCAACGACCTCGCGCAGCCCGTCTTCACCACCGAGTACTACGAGTTGGTACGGGGAGAAAGGGCACTCGGAGCGCGCGAGACCGATCTTTTCGCCGGTACGGAGGCGACCTCATGAACGAGCCCGGGTCCCTGCTCGCCCAGCCCCTGAAGGCGCCTCCCGCCGGGCGGGCGCTGGTGTACGTCGGTCTCTTCGTGCTCGGCGCGGTCGTCGGCGCCGCCGGGTCGCTGGTGCAGGCCGGCTGGTTCCCGGGCGGGCTGCTGCTCGCGCTCGCCGGTGAGGCCGGGCTCTGTCTGGGCGGCGCGCGTGCCGTCGGCAGCCGGGGCGGGGCCGTCGCACCCGCCGCCGGCTGGATGCTCGCCGTCATCCTGCTCACCGCGAGCCGACCGGAGGGCGACTTCCTCTTCGGCGCGGGCACCGGCTCGTACCTCTTTCTGCTCGGCGGCATGGCCACAGCTGTGATCTGCGCCACGCTTGGGCAGAGACGGCAACCAGACGGCGATGCCGTCCGACTTGCCAAGTGACGTACCACTTCGCCGCGACTGGGACGTGCGAGTCCGGTGTGGGTTTCCCCAGCGGTCGTGGGATACGCGCCAGAAGTGGCCAGTATGGTGGTGCGCGCCGCCGAGCCGCCCGCGCAGTTGAGGTCGACACGGCCGGTGGAGCCAACCGGGAGAACCTGCCTTGAGTCGTGAAACTGACAGTCCGTCCTCCGGGCCCAACGGGCGCGGCGGAGCCGCCTACCCTTCGGGCACCCCGCCCTACGGGACGCCCATGGCTTCCGACGACGGTACGGACGCGGTCCGTTCGGGCACGCAGTCCGAGGACCGCAAGACCGAGACCACGCTGACGACCCGGATCCGGATCAACATCCCCGGGTCGCGGCCCATCCCGCCGGTCGTCGTGCGCACACCGGTCGCGGATACCGAGCCCGCCGCGCCCGCAGTGGCCGAGACACCGGCCCCCGGCGCCCCCACGGGCACCGTCGCGCCTGTGGCCGAGCCCGCGCCGCCCGCCGACGAGAAGGCGAGCAACTGGTTCGCGCCGCGCAAGTCCGGCCCGCCCAAGGGCGGTCAGGGCGGCGGCGCGACCAACGGGGCGGGTGCGCCCGGTGGTTCGGGCGCTACGCCGGCCGGTTCCGGTGCCGCTCCCGGCGGCGCGCGTCCCGGCCCCGCTGCCGGACGCCCCGGTGGTGTGGTCGGCGCCATGAGCGTGCCGGGAGGTTCCCGTCCCGGTGGCGGTGGTACGAACGGTGCGGGGCTCCCCGGTGCGACCGGCGGCCCCGTGGCGCCCGGGCACGGCGGCGGCACCGGCTCCTTCGACGTGACCGAGGCGCTGGGCAACGGCTCGCGGCCGGGTGGCGAGCCGCGACGCGACGAACTGCCGTACTTCGCGGAGAACGGCGGCGGCGCGCAGAACGGGCAGTACGGGCAAGGCGGACCGGGCGGACAGGGCGGTTACGGAGCCCAGGGCGGCCCGGGCGGCGCGAACGGCTACGACGCCTCCGACGACTTCAACAGCTCGACGGGCTCGCACAGCCTCGACGGCCTGAACGACTTCAACAGCTCCACCGGTTCGCACCGCTTCGACGCCTCCAACGACTTCAACGGCCCGAACGACTTCGCCGGCCCGAACGGCCGTGGCGGCCCCCAGGGCCCCGCGGGTCCGACGGGCGGCCCGGTCACCGGTGACGGTCCGGTCGTACCGCCGATCAGCGGCGGTCCTGGTGGCCCGGGTGCGTACGGCGGCCCCGGCGCCCCGGGTCCTGGCGGTCACCGTCGGCCTGGTGGACCTGGTGGACCTGGTGGACCTGGCGCTCCAGGCGGACCGGCTGGTCCCGGTGGATCTGGCATCCCCGGCATCCCCGGCGGTTCCGGCATCCCCGGTGCCCCTGGCGGCCCGGGCGGTCAGCCGCGTCCCGGCGCTCCGGGCGGACCCGGCGCGCTCGGCGGCCCCGCAGGACCCGGCGGTCCCGGTGCCCCGGGCGGCTTCGGCGGACCCGGTGCTCCCGGCGCCCCGGGCGGAATGACCGGCCTCGCAGGGCCGGGCGCGGGCAACCTCCCCGGTGCCGGTCCCCACGGCGGCCCCGGCGGCCCCGGTCGCGGCCCCGGCGGCGGTCTGAGCGACGACACCGCGATCCTCACCCCGCAGAAGCCGGCCCCCGAACCCGGTACCCCCGGCTACGGCACCCCCGGCGGTCCGCCGGACAACGTCTCCGGGCACACCGTCACCAGCGGTATCCCGGTCGTGCCGCCCGGCACCCAGAACGCCCCCTTCGGGCCGGGCGCCCCGTCCGACGGACCGATGCAGCACACGGCGCCGAAGCTCCCCGAGCCGGTGGCGCAGAACGTGCCGGCCTCGTCGAAGAAGGCCAAGAAGAAGGGCCGCAACAAGCTGGTCCTGATCGGCAGCGGTCTGTTCGTCATCGCGGCCGGTGCCTACGGCGCCGGGCTGCTGATGAACCACTCCGACGTGCCCAAGGGCACCACGGTGCTCGGCGTCGACATCGGCGGCGGCACCCGCGACGACGCCGTCAAGAAGCTCGACGACGCGTTCGGCGACCGGGTGAACAAGCCGCTGAAGCTCTCCGTCGGCGGCAAGACCGTCGAGCTCAAGCCGGACCAGGCGGGCCTCCAGTTCGACGAGACGAGCACCGTCGCCGCGGCGGCGCAGAGCGACTACAACCCGATGTCCGTCATCGGCTCCCTCTTCGGCAACCACCGGGTCGTCGATCCGGCCATGCCGGTGGACGAGGAGAAGCTGACCGCCGCCCTGAAGGAGGCGGCCGGCAGCTCCGGCTCGGTCACCGACGGCACGATCGAGTTCAAGTCCGGCAAGGCCGTCGCCGTCTACGGCAAGGCGGGCAAGGGAATCGACGTCGCAAAGTCGACCGATGGGGTCACGGCGGCGTACCGCACCCAGGTGGAGACCGGCACGGTCCCCCCGGTCACGGTCGCGACGACCGCCCAGCAGCCGTCGATCACCGACGCCGAGGTCGACCGCGAGATGAAGGCCTTCGCGAAGCCCGCGATGTCGGCCAACGTCATCGTGCGCACGGACGCCACCCACTTCATCGAGTTCAGCCCGGAGAACTCGCTGTGGAAGTTCCTCCGCGTCAAGGCGGTGGACGGCAAGCTCGTCGACAGCCCCGACCTGGACGCGCTCACGGAGCTCTACGGCCAGTCCTTCGACGGCGTACTGATCACCCGGGGCACCGGCAAGAAGACGGCCGTCACCCCCGAGGACGTCTACGTCGCCCTGCGCCAGGCCCTGCTGAGCACGACCGACCGTGACGTCACCATCGAGACGAACCCGAGCTAGCCGAGCACGACCGAAGAGGGGGCACCCGGCACACGCCGGGTGCCCCCTCGTCGTATGACATCTGTCATCCGGCAGTCAGGATCGCCGACACTGCCGGGCGAGGGGTCCCGAGCGCCACTCTGGATCACATGACAACGACAGCGGTCGCATTCGACCAGGTGAGCAAGGCGTACGGCGAGGTCCGGGCCGTGGACGGTCTGACCCTGGCCCTGCATCCGGGTGAGACCGTGGCCCTGCTGGGCCCCAACGGGGCCGGTAAGTCGACCACGCTCGATCTGCTGCTCGGACTCAAGAACCCCGACAGCGGCAGCGTGCGGCTCTTCGGCGGCGGACCGCGTGAGGCGATCGTCGCCGGGCGGGTCGGCGCGATGCTGCAGAGCGGCGGGCTGATGGACGAGGTGACGGTCGCCGAACTGGTGCGGCTCGCCTGTGATCTGCACCCGCGGCCCTACCGCCCCTCCGACGTCCTGGCCCGCGCCGGGATCTCCCAGCTCGCCGACCGCAAGGTCGACAAGCTCTCCGGCGGCCAGGCCCAGCGGGTCCGCTTCGCCCTCGCGACCGCCGGCGACAGCGACCTGATCGTCCTCGACGAGCCCACCACCGGCATGGACGTCACCACCCGCCAGGGCTTCTGGGCCACCATGCGCGAACAGGCCGACCAGGGGCGGACCGTGCTGTTCGCCACCCACTACCTGGAGGAGGCCGACGCGATCGCCGACCGCGTGCTGGTCCTGCACCGCGGCCGGCTCCTCGCGGACGGCACCGCGGCCGAGATCAAGGCGAAGGCGGGCGTCCGGCGGATCTCCTTCGACCTGGAGGGCCGGATCGACGAACAGGCCCTGCGCGGCCTGCCGTTCCTGACCACGCTCACCGTCTCCGGACCGACCGTCCGCATCCAGTCCGGCGACGCCGACGCCACCGTCCACGCCCTCTACGGCCTGGGCGCCTACCCCCGCAACCTCGAGGTCGCCGGGCTGGGTCTGGAGCAGGCCTTCGTCGCCATCACCGCCGCCGAGGAGGCGAAGCAGTCGTGAACAGCCTCATCAAGCTGGAACTCACCCGCGCCCTGCGCAACCGCAAGTTCCTGTTCTTCTCGGTGATCTACCCGTCGGTCCTGTTCCTGCTCATCGGCGGCAGCGCCGACAGCACCTCGAAGGTCGACGGGACGGGCCTGACCCTGGCGACCTACATGATGGTCTCGATGGCCTCCTTCGGCGCCCTCACCGCCGTCCTGATGGGCAACAGCGAGCGCATCGCCAAGGAGCGGGAGAGCGGCTGGGTGCGGCAGCTGCGGCTGACCGCGCTGCCGGGCCGGGGCTACGTCCTCGCGAAGACCGCGAGCGCCGCGGTCGTCAGTCTGCCGTCCATCGTCGTGGTCTTCGCCGTCGCCGCGGTCGTGAAGGACGTACGACTGGACGCCTGGCAGTGGCTCGCCCTCACCGGCGCGATCTGGGCCGGCAGCCTCGTCTTCGCCGCGCTCGGCGTGGCCATCGGCTACCTCGCGAGCGGGGACGCGGTCCGTCCGATCACGATGATCACCTACTTCGGGCTGTCCATCCTCGGCGGTCTGTGGATGCCGACGACGACCTTCCCCACCTGGCTGCAGGACATCGCCCAGTGGGTGCCCACCCACGCGTACGCTGCCCTGGGGCAGGCGATCGAGCAGAGTCAGGCCCCGCATGCCAAGGACATCGCCGTGCTCGCCGTCTTCTTCGCCCTGTTCACCGGCGGCGCGGCCTGGCTGTACCGGAAGGACACGCTGAAGGCGTGAGGACGATGACCGACGACGGGCTGCCCGCGGAGCTCCGGGCGGAGAACTCGATCCGGGTGGGCCAGGCGCCCCGCAACCGGGCGGACGCGGTGCGCAAGCTGGTCTGGATACTGCCCTGGCTGGTCTTCCTCGGTTCACCGGTGCAGGACCTCAATTCGGGCGACCATTCGACGGCCGCGACCACGGCCGGCTGGGTGGCCCTGCTCTCCTTCACCGGCGTCTATCTGACCCTGGTCTTCCGGAACATGGGCCGGCCGTTCTCCGGACCGGCGGTCGGCGCCCTGGTCGTCCTGCTCGGCACGCTCGCGGTGGTCCTGTGCCTCAGCCTCGGCGGCGCCTGGCTCGGTCTGTTCGTGTACGTCTCCGTCACGTGCGGCGCCACTCTGCCGCAGCGGATCGCGTACTGGGCGGTCGGAGCGAACACCCTCGCGATGGTCCTGGTCGGCCTGCACGTGGGCTCGGACGACTGGAGCCTGATCCTGGTGGTGCTGCTCCTGGGCTTCGCGATGATGGGCGTGAAGCAACTGGTGCGGACGACCGTAGAGTTGCGCAAGGCCCGCGCGACGGTGGCCCAACTGGCCGCGAACGAGGAGCGGTTGCGCCTGGCCAGGGACCTGCACGACCTCCTCGGCCACTCGCTCTCGCTGATCACCCTCAAGAGCGAGCTCGCGGGCCGGATGCTCCCCGCCCACCCCGACAAGGCGGCCCAGCAGGTCGCCGACATCGAACAGGTCAGCCGCCAGGCCCTGGTCGACGTCCGCGCGGCCGTCTCCGGCTACCGGCGCGCCCGCCTGTCAGACGAACTCGCCGGCGCACAGGTCGCCTTGACCGCGGCCGACGTCACCGCGGAAGTGCCCGCCGAACCCGACCTCGACGGCGTCCCCGAGGACAGCGAGGCCGCCCTCGCCTGGGCGCTGCGCGAGGCGGTCACCAACGTCGTACGGCACAGCGGCGCGACCCGCTGCACGATCGAGGTCCTGCGGCGCCAGACCCTCGACGGACCGGTGCTGGAACTCTCCGTCGAGGACAACGGCTCGGGAGGCTCGGGCAAGGGCCCCGGCAACGGTCTGACGGGCCTGACCGAACGCCTGGAGAAGGCGGGCGGCACCCTGGAGGCGGGCCGTACGAAGCACGGGTTCCGCCTGGTCGCCCGAGTCCTCGCCGCCGCGTCGGCGCCCGTAGGATCCGGCGCATGAGCCCTACGATCAAGGTCCTCCTCGCCGAGGACCAGTCGATGGTCCGCGAGGCACTCGCCGCCCTCCTCGGTCTGGAGGACGACATCGAGGTCGTCGCCCAGGTGGCCCGCGGCGACGAGGTGCTGGCCGCGGTCCGCGCCCACGACGTCGACGTGGCCCTCCTGGACATCGAGATGCCGGGCGCCACGGGCATCGAGGCGGCGGCCCAGGTCCACAAGGAATTCCCGGCGGTCAAGCTGGTCGTCCTCACCACCTTCGGCCGCCCCGGCTACCTCCGCAGCGCGATGGAGGCCGGCGCCGACGCGTTCCTGGTCAAGGACGCCCCCGCGGCCCAACTCGCGCAGGCGGTACGGAAGGTCCTGGCGGGGGAGAGGGTCATCGACGCGACGCTGGCGGCAGCGGCTCTGGCGGACGGCGCGAACCCGTTGACCGATCGCGAGCGTGAGGTTCTGAGGGCGGCGGAGGACGGCTCGACGAACGCCGAGTTGGCGACCAAGCTCCACCTGTCCCAGGGGACGGTCCGCAACTACCTCTCGACGGCGATCCAGAAACTGGCGGTACGCAACAGGGCGGAAGCAGCACGCCTGGCAAGAGAAAAAGGCTGGCTGTAGCGCCCCTTCAGGGGCGCGGGGAACTGCGCGACAAGCCACGAAGCACCCGCAGCCGCTTCACGACCATCAGTTCAACATTGCTCGCGCGGCATGCGCCTGCTGTCGAACACGATGCGCAGCGGACTCATCCACGGCCTCCACCACATCCGCGTACGCGTCCAACTCCGTGGCCCCGGTGAGAAAATCCCCGCGCTGTACCAACAACTGAGCCCGCTCATACCGAAGCCGTGCCGGATGCGAAGGCAACAGCAGCCCCAACTCCACCGCCCACAACGCCACATCCGACCGCTCCGGCCGAGCCACCGCCCACGCCCGCACGTTGTTCAGAATCCGCAGCACCACATCGAGAGGATCAGCCGGCGTCAACATCGACGGCTGCAGCGGAGCCCCCGTCGCCCCCGCCACCAACAACTCCGCGTCGGGCCCGCTCAACACCCGCCCCCCGTCGAACGGATCGGCGAGCACCTGCTCCTCCTCCGCCCCGAACCCGACGACGAAATGCCCCGGCAGCGCGACCCCGTACACATGAGCCCCCGCCCGCCGAGCCACCTCCATCCACACCACGGACAGCAGGATGGGCAGCCCCCGCCTCCGCAGCAGCACCGAGTGCAGCAGCGAGGACTCCAGCCGCTGATAGTCGCCGGGGGAGCCACGGAAACCGAACCGCTCCCCGAGCAGCTCCCGCAGGGACACCGCCCAGGACCGCGGCCCGCCGGGCCGGAAGGGCAGCTGCCCCGCCAGCCGGTCCAGTTCGATCTGCGCCGCGTCCATGCCCGCCTCGTCCAGCGTCCCGTCCGCCTCCGCGCCCACCAGCAGACACAGCAACGACAGATCGGGCCGCTCGGACCGCGCCTCTTCGGCGAACCGCCGGCGCAGTTCGGCGGAGCGTTCCGGGGGTGGGGGGTAGAGGGGACGCATAGCTGGCTCGTGCCCGGTCACGATGATCCGTACCGGCCGCTGCCGGGACCCGCCGGTTCCCGGTAGTGGTGGTACGCGTGATGCGCCGCGAAGCCCATCCCGGCGTACAGCGCCCGCGCGCCCGTGTTGTCCGACTCGACCTGGAGCCATGCGGCGGACGCGCCCTCGTCGAGCGCCCGCCGGGCCAGCGCGGCCATCACCGTGGTGGCCAGCCCGCGCCGCCGCTGTTCGGGATCCACCTCGACGGCGGAGAAGGAGGCCCACCGCCCGTCGACGACACACCGCCCGATGGCGGCGGGAGCCGCCCCGTCGGAGGAACCCGGCACAGTGGCGAACCACACCGAAGGACCGCTCCCCAGCACCTTCAGCGCCACCTCGCTCACCCCCTTGCGCTGATACCGGGCGAGCCAGGCCTCGTCCGCGTCGCGGGCCAGCAGAACCTCGTCCGCCTCGGCCCGGTCGGCGACCGGGGCCAGCGCGCCGATCCACAGCTCGGCGGTCACCTCGCGCTCCCACCCCCGCCGCTCCAGCTCCGCGCACAGCAGCTCCTGCGTGCCCTCGGCGCCGGTGGCGGTCTGGATGTACGCCGGCAGCCCACGCTCGCCGTACCAGCGCCGTACGGCCTCCAGCGCCCCGTCCAGCGGTATCCCCGGGTCGCCGATCGGAAGCACCGAGTTGGCCCGCCGGGTGAACCCCGACGCGGCCCGCAGCTCCCACTCGCCCAGCCGCTCGCTCTCCACCGGCCGCCACGCGCGCGTGGAGACATGCGCGAGTTCCTGGTAGGAGGCGGAGGGTCCCCGGCGGCGGGCCGGGGCGCTCGGCACCACCTTGCCCGCGACCAGCGAGGATTCCGCGATGTGGACGGTCTCGCCACTCTTCCGTGTGATCAGCAGCACACCGTTGTCCCAGGATGCGAGAACACCCACCGTGTCGGTGAACTTCTCACCCGGAACCGCAGGATCGTTCATGCGGCGTACCGAGACCCGTTTACCCACGTCAGCAGCGGTGATACGGACCTCAAGGCGCCCCGTCGCAGAGATTTCCACAGGTCAGTTCACCCCTCCTGTTCGGATCATGCCCAAGAACGGAGATACTAGGGGCGGGCATCGACGACGCCGCGCTCCCGCGCGCCAGGCGGCAGGGCCTGAGGAGGCCCGCCAGCGCCCTATCGAGGAGGAACGACAGCGTGACCTACGTCATCGCGCAGCCTTGTGTCGACGTGAAGGACAAGGCGTGCATCGAAGAGTGCCCGGTCGACTGCATCTACGAGGGCTCCAGGTCCTTGTACATCCACCCGGACGAATGCGTCGACTGTGGTGCCTGTGAGCCGGTCTGCCCGGTCGAGGCGATCTTCTACGAAGACGACACTCCGGAGGAGTGGAAGGACTACTACAAGGCGAACGTCGAGTTCTTCGACGAGCTCGGCTCCCCGGGCGGTGCCAGCAAGCTGGGCCTGATCGAGCGCGACCACCCCTTCGTGGCCGGACTGCCGCCGCAGAACCAGTAAGAGCGGCCCGCACCCGCGCGCCGCCTCGGTCCCGTACGGCTCGATCACCTCTGATCGCTGTGCGGGACCGAGGCGTTTGCCGTACGAGTGCTGTACCAGAAAGTGAGCCAGACACCGTGTCCGCAGTCTCCGACCGTCTCCCCACCTTCCCCTGGGACAAGCTCGAGCCGTACAAGAAGACGGCTCTCGCGCACCCCGGCGGCATCGTCGACCTGTCCGTCGGCACCCCGGTCGACCCGGTTCCCGACCTGATCCAGAAGGCGCTCGTCGACGCGGCGGACTCACCGGGCTATCCGACGGTCTGGGGCACGCCGGCGCTGCGTGACGCGATCACGGGCTGGGTGGAGCGTCGCCTGGGCGCCCGCGAGGTGACGCACAAGCACGTCCTGCCCATCGTCGGCTCCAAGGAACTGGTCGCCTGGCTCCCCACGCAGCTGGGCCTCGGCCCCGGCGACCGTGTCGCCTATCCGCGCCTGGCCTACCCGACGTACGAGGTCGGCGCCCGTCTGGCGCGCGCCGAGTACGAGGTCTACGACGACCCGACACAGCTGGACCCCGAGGGCCTGAAGCTCCTGTGGCTCAACTCCCCGTCGAATCCGACGGGCAAGGTGCTGGGCAAGGAAGAGCTCACCCGGATCGTGGCCTGGGCCCGCGAGCACGGGGTGCTCGTCTTCTCCGACGAGTGCTACCTGGAGCTCGGCTGGGAGGCCGACCCGGTCTCGGTCCTGCACCCGGACGTCAACGGCGGCTCCTACGACGGCATCGTCGCGGTCCACTCCCTGTCGAAGCGCTCGAACCTGGCGGGTTACCGCGCCGCGTTCCTGGCCGGCGACCCGGCGGTCCTGGGCCCCCTCCTGGAGATCCGCAAGCACGGCGGCATGATGACGGCGGCGCCGACCCAGGCGGCGGTGGTGGCGGCCCTCGGCGACGACGAACACGTCCGCGTCCAGCGCGAGCGCTACACGGCCCGTCGCAAGGCCCTGCGCGGGGCCCTGGAGGCCCACGGCTTCCGCATCGAGCACAGCGAGGCCAGCCTCTACCTCTGGGCCACCCGTGGCGAGTCCTGCTGGACCACGGTCGCCCACCTGGCCGACCTGGGCATCCTCGTGGCCCCGGGTGACTTCTACGGCGCGGCTGGCGAGCAGTTCGTCCGCGTGGCCCTCACGGCGACGGACGAACGGGTGCGGGCGGCCGTGGAGCGGCTCGCGTAACCGTTGCGCATACGGCGATGGGGCCCAGGGAGACAACCCTGGGCCCCATCGCCGTATCAGCCGGACGTCAGCCGAGCGGGAGGCTCTTCACCGGAAGGGACTCGGTCGGCAGGCCACCCTTGGTGAGGGAGTCCGTCGGCAGACCGCCCTTCGTCGCGGTGGACGTCGTGTCACCCAGGATGTCCCCGGCGGAGCCCGCCGCGTCGCCTGCCGTCTGCTGCGCGGCCGGGGCCGCCTTCTTCGCGACCTTGCCACTGGTCTTGCCGGCGGTCGGAACCGCCTTCTTGACCGCGTTGCCACCGGTGTTGCCCGCGAGCCCGGTGGCGTTCTGCGCCGCGCCGTCGACGGTGTTGCCGACGCTCGCCCCGTCCAGGGCGGTCAGCCCGCCGAGGTTCGAGGTGGGCAGTTCGGCGGGGGCCGCACTGGCGGAGCCGGCCGCACCGACCCCGGCTGCCGCTCCCGCAGCGACGAGCAGCGCGGCACGGGCGATCCTGCGGGTCAGGGGGAGGGACATGATGCTCCTTTGACGGGAGAGAACATGGAAGTGTCCGACCGTGTCCGGCAGTTGATCACCGGGCTCGGACGCAGTGACTACCGCTCGAAGCCCGCGAAGGTTGCGGCGGCCCAACGTAAAGAGTTGGCAATGCGTCGCATTATCGGCTGCGGATAAAAACGGTCAAAAGGTGTCCGGTCGGAAAGTGTGCCGAATCCTTACAGCCCTTTGTTCTCAAGGGTTTTGGCGAATGCGAGGGTGACTGCGCGAAAACCTGCGCACACCGCCGTCCGTGGCGGCCATGCGTAACCCCTGCGGGTGATCGTCCGTACTACTGAGCAGTCAGGATCCGCACGGCTCCCGTGCCCTTCTCCGCCCCGCCGGTTCCCTCCGACGACATCGCCCGCCACTCGCTCCGGGTGTTCCCCGCGGTCCACTCCCGCCCGGCGTACGTGACCCGCTCGATGTGCAGCGCGGAAGCGTTGGCCACCGCCCAGTGCGCGAGCTGCCAGCCGCGCTCCTGGCCGCTGCGGCCCTTGCCGGCGCCGGTCACGGGCACGGTCACGGTCCGTCCGGACACCGTGGCCTGCGGAGCGGGCGTCGCCTCGGCGGCCCCCACCTCCTTGGCGGTGGTGTCCAGCGCGTCCCCGCCGAAGTCCCGTACGAGCGCCTCGCGCACCCCTTCCGGACCCGCCGCGAGGGCCTCCCCCGAGCGGCCGTCGCAGGTCAGCGCGGCCGCCGAGGCCCCGGTGAGGGCGGCGGCGAGCACCGTCGCGTCCGGCTCGTGCTTGGCGTACGCCTCCGGGTAGCCGCTGCGCTGCACACGCTGGGCTGCCTCGGTGAGCGGCAGCTTCGTGTAGCCGTCCACCTTGACCAGATGCTCGTAGAACTCCCCGGCCGCGTACGTCGGGTCCATGATCTGCTTCTCCGTGCCCCAGCCCTGCGAGGGCCGCTGCTGGAAGAGGCCGAGAGAGTCCCGGTCGCCATGGGTGATGTTGCGCAGGCCCGACTCCTGGAGCGCGGTCGCCAGCGCGATCGCCACCGCCCGCTCGGGCAGCCCGCGCCCGGTGCCGACGGCCGTGATCGTCGCCGCGTTCACCGCCTGCTCCGGCGTGAACTCGTACGCCACCCCGTCATCTCTGCCCGAGACGACCTTGCAGCCCGGCGCACCCGTGCCCGCGGTGATGTACTGAACCACCAGATATCCGGCGACGGCACACAAAATCACGAAGGCCGCCAGACCACGGAAGAAGCGGCCACGACGACGCTGTTGAGGGCGGGACTGCGCTGGCATCCGTACAAGGTAGCGGAGGCCCCTGTGGTGTCCGAGCCGGGTGTGGACAGAGCGGGCGGAGCCCGGCGCGTTAGGGTCGACGGCATGGCCGATACCCCGCTTGACCTCACGCTGGATGCCGCGCAGCTCACCGCGCGGCTCGTCGACTTCCCCTCCGTCAGCGGCACCGAGAAGCCGCTCGCGGACGCGATCGAGACCGCGCTGCGCGCGCTTCCGCACCTGACGGTCGACCGGTACGGCAACAACGTCGTGGCCCGTACGAACCTGGGCCGCGCGGAGCGGGTGATCCTCGCCGGCCACATCGACACGGTCCCGATCGCGGACAACGTGCCCTCGCGCCTCGACGAGGACGGCTACCTGTGGGGCTGCGGCACCTGTGACATGAAGTCCGGGGTGGCGGTCCAGCTCCGTATCGCGGCGACGGTCCCGGCCCCCAACCGCGACCTCACCTTCGTCTTCTACGACAACGAGGAGATCGCCGCCGAGTTCAACGGCCTCAAGCACGTCTCCGAGGCCCACCCGGAGTGGCTGGCCGGCGACTTCGCCGTGCTGCTGGAGCCGACGAACGGCCAGGTCGAGGGCGGCTGCCAGGGCACGCTCCGGGTACTGCTCAAGTTCAAGGGGGAACGGGCGCACTCCGCGCGCGCGTGGATGGGCTCGAACGCGATCCACGCCGCGGCGCCGGTGCTGGCGAAGCTGGCGGCGTACGAGCCGCGCAAGCCGATGGTGGACGGTCTGGAGTACCACGAAGGCCTCAACGCGGTCCGTATCGAGGGCGGGGTGGCCACCAACGTCATCCCCGACACCTGCACGGTCACCGTCAACTTCCGCTACGCGCCCGACCGCAGCGAGGAGGAGGCGGAGGCGTTCGTCCGTGAGTACTTCGCCGACTGCGGGGTGGACGAGTTCGTGGTGGACGACCACACGGGCGGTGCGCGTCCCGGCCTGAACCACCCGTCGGCGGCGGCCTTCGTGGAGGCCGTCGGCGGCGAGGTCCACCCCAAGTTCGGCTGGACGGACGTGGCCCGCTTCAGCGCGCTCGGTGTGCCCGCGGTGAACTACAGCCCGGGCAACCCCCTCCTGGCCCACAAGGTGGACGAGCGGGTCAAGGTGTCGCTGATCCCCGAGGCGGAGGAGCAGCTGAAGTCCTGGCTGGCGGCGTGAGGTGAGCCTCGTGCCGGTCGGACATCCGCATGTCCCCCCTCTGTAACCCGCGTAGATCTACGCTGAGGTGGAAACACCCGCAAGTGGAGGGAGCGCACATGGCTACCGGCAACCCCGAGGGGAAGAAGCAGCCACCGTCGGAGCAGCGCCTGGGACCGGTCCTCCGAAGGCGGGGCCAGGTGACGGCGAGCACGACCGACCAGCGCCTCCTGGACGCGGGCGGCCCGTCCGACTGGGTCCACACCGACCCCTGGCGGGTCCTGCGCATCCAGTCGGAGTTCATCGAGGGCTTCGGCACGCTCGCCGAACTCCCGCCCGCGATCAGTGTGTTCGGGTCGGCGCGGACGGCGGCGGACTCACCGGAGTACGAGGCGGGCGTGCAGCTCGGGCGGGGCCTGGTGGAGGCCGGTTTCGCCGTCATCACCGGTGGCGGTCCCGGGGCCATGGAGGCGGCCAACAAGGGTGCCTGCGAGGCGAAGGGCATCTCCGTCGGCCTCGGCATCGAGCTCCCCTTCGAGCAGGGGCTCAACCCCTACGTCGACATCGGCCTCAACTTCCGGTACTTCTTCGTCCGCAAGATGATGTTCGTGAAGTACGCGCAAGGCTTCGTGGTCCTGCCCGGCGGCCTGGGCACCCTGGACGAGCTTTTCGAGGCGTTGACCCTGGTCCAGACCCAGAAGGTCACCCGCTTCCCGATCGTCCTCTTCGGCACCGAGTACTGGGGCGGCCTGGTGGACTGGATCACCAACACCCTCATCGCCCAGGGCAAGGCGTCGGAAAAGGACCTGCTCCTCTTCCACGTGACGGACGACGTGGACGAGGCGGTTGCCCTGGTCTCGAAGGAGGCGGGCCGCTAGAAGCCCCCGCGGACGCCGGGCAGGCTGGTTTCTCAGCCCGTCCGGCGTTTGAGGACGAGGCCCGTTCAGGGCCGAAGCGGGGGTCTGGGGGCGCAGCCCCCAGGGACGGGACGGGTAGGGGCGGCGGGGGCGACTGCATCCATCAGCGGCTTCGCCGCGGGGCCCTACGCCAGCCCCCGCCTGGCGACCGCCGGAGGCCGGTGGCCCGCGATGGACGCCACCATGTCCAGCACCTGCCGGGTCTCCGCGACCTCGTGCACGCGGTACACCTGCGCCCCCAGCCACGCCGACACCGCGGTGGTCGCCAACGTCCCCACCACCCGCTCCTTCACCGGCTTGTCCAACGTCTCCCCGACGAAGTCCTTGTTGGACAGCGACACCAGCACGGGCCACCCGCTGGACACCATCTCCCCCAACCGCCGCGTCGCCTCAAGACTGTGCCGCGTGTTCTTCCCGAAGTCGTGCCCCGGATCGATCAGCACCGACTCCCGAGGCACCCCCAGCGAAACCGCCCGCTCGGCCAGCCCCAGGGTCACCCGCAGGATGTCGGCCATGACGTCGTCGTAGGAAACCCGATGCGGCCGCGTACGAGGCTCCGATTCCCCCGCATGCGTACACACCAGCCCGACCCCGTACCGCGCAGCGACCTCCGCGAGCCCCGGATCGACCCCGCCCCACGCATCGTTCAGCAGATCCGCCCCCGCCTCGCACACGGCCGCACCGACCGACGCCCGCCAGGTGTCCACGCTGATCACGACATCCGGGAACCGCCGCCGCACCTCCGCCACGAACCCGACCGTCCGCCGCGCCTCCTCCTCGGCGGAGACTTCCTCACCCGGCCCGGCCTTGACCCCGCCGATATCGATGATCGCGGCGCCCTCGGCCACCGCCTGCTCCACGCGCGCGAGGGCCGGTTCGTCACGGAAGGTCGCGCCCTGGTCGTAGAAGGAGTCCGGGGTCCGGTTCACGATCGCCATGATCACCGGCTCGTGCGGTCCGAATTCCCGCCTGCCCAGCCTGAGCATCCGCTGTGACCTCTCGTAGTACGACCTGGGTACGGCCGCTTCCTCGGCCGCCTGCGACCCTAACTGTCAGACTCGCATGGCACGATCGGACTCTGACACATTCGACTCCGAGCACCTTCACCGAGCATGGGGACCTTCAGCGATGGTTATGTTCTTGTTCCTCGTCGTCGCGCTCGCCGTCGTGGTCGCCGCGGTGACGCTCGCCGTGGTGGGCGGCGGCGAGACGGGACCCCTGCCCGAGGCCGCCCCGGAGCGGCTCCAGGACCCCCTCCCGCTGGAGCGCCCGGTCAACCGCGCCGATGTCGAGGCCCTCCGCTTCCCGCTCGCCGCCCGCGGCTACCGCATGGGCGACGTGGACGACGCCCTCAGCCGCCTCGGCGCCGAACTCGCCGAGCGCGACGCCCGTATCGCCGACCTGGAGTCCGCCCTGGCCGGCGCCCAGGCCGTCACACACGGCGCGCCCGTCTCGCATGTGTCCATGGAGAAGCCCGCCGAGGGTCCGGGGGAGCAGCAGTGACCGACGGCGCCGCCCTCGCCGGCCCGGACGGCGTCCTGCGCTGCCCCTGGGCGCTGTCCACCGAGGACTACGTCGCGTACCACGACGAGGAGTGGGGCCGCCCGGTCCACGGCGACGACGCCCTGTACGAGCGCCTGAGCCTGGAGGCCTTCCAGTCCGGCCTCTCCTGGATCACGATCCTGCGTCGCCGAGAAGGCTTCCGCGCGGCTTTCGCGGGCTTCGAGATCGCCAAGGTCGCCCTGTTCACGGACGCCGACCGGGACCGCCTTCTCCTCGACGAGGGCATCATCCGCAACAGGGCCAAGATCGAGGCGACGCTCGCCAACGCACGCGTGCTGGCCGAGTGGGCGCCGGGTGAGCTCGATGACTTCATCTGGTCCCACGCCCCGAGGACACCGGGCCCGGCCCCCAAGGTGTTGGGGGACGTCCCGGCGATCACTCCCGAGTCCACGGCCCTGTCGAAGGCCCTGAAGAAGAAGGGCCTCCGCTTCGTCGGCCCGACCACGGCGTACGCGCTGATGCAGGCGTGCGGCCTGGTGGACGATCATCTGGCCGCGTGCGTGGTCAGGCAGAGCTGAGGCTCAGCGACCCAGGTACTTGGGCTCCGCCTTGTTCACGAAGGCCTGCACGGCGATCGCATGGTCCTGTGAGGATCCCGCCCGCGTCTGCAGCTCGTCCTCCTTGTCCAGCGTCTCGGCCAGGGAGTGCGAGAACCCGTACGCGACGGCTTCCTTGATCGCCGCGTAGGCCACCGTCGGCCCCTCGGCCAATGCCCGCGCGATCTTCTCGGCCTCGCCCGGCAGCTCGGTGGACGGCACGAGACGGTTCGCGATACCCAGCTCGTACGCCTCCTGAGCCTTGATCGTCCGCGGGAAGAGCAGCAGATCGGCGGCGCGCCCCGGCCCGACCACGCGCGGGAGGGTCCACGAGACCCCGGAGTCCGCCGTCAGCGCGACCCCCGCGAACGACGTGTTGAACCCCGCCGTGTCCGCCACCACTCGGTAGTCCGCCGCCAGGGCCAGTCCGAACCCGGCGCCGGCCGCGACGCCGTTCACCCCGGCCACCACCGGCTTCGGCATCTGCGTCAGCGCCCGCACGATCGGGTTGTAGTGCTCCGCGACCGTGCTCATGACCTTCGTCGAGCCCTCGGCCAGCAGCCCGATGTGTTCTTTGAGGTCCTGTCCCACACAGAACGCCCGCTCCCCGGTGGAGGTCAGCAGTACCGCCCGTACGGCTCCGTCACCGGCCGCGGATTCCACCGCCTCCCGCAGCTCGACCTTCGTCGCGATGTCGAGCGCGTTCATCGCCTCGGGACGGTTGATCGTGATTGTCGCGAGCCCGTCGCTCACCTCGTAGAGCACGGTGTCGGCCATGGTCTGTCCCCTCCTGCGTCCCAGCGGGTTACTTGCGGGTTTCGAAGGACAGCATGGCGGAGATCACCGTCGAACGACCGGAACGGACGTGTGACCTGCGTCAAAGAATGTGCGACCGAAAGAGGTCGCCGGATACGTGTGCGGCCGCGCAGTATCGCAGTCACATCGCCGAATTGAGTGGTTTTGCTCGCGCGCGTTGCCCAAGCGATGCCGACTGATGTTGGTCATCGGGTCCTGAGATGCGGGATAATGGCCTGGAAGCAATGTGTTCGATGCCGGTGTCGCGTGCCCACGCACGACACGCGTGCCCTCCCAGGGCCGTCGGCTTTGACGATGAGCTGGTTTCAGGAAGGGGAACGAGCATGGCGGCCATGAAGCCGCGGACGGGCGATGGCCCGCTCGAGGTGACAAAGGAGGGGCGGGGCATTGTCATGCGCGTTCCGCTCGAAGGCGGCGGTCGGCTCGTCGTCGAGCTGACCCCTGACGAGGCCGACGCGCTCGGTGACGCCCTCAAGAAGGTCGTCGGCTGACGCGGAAGCGACCATACCCCTTCAGCTGCCCCGGCATCGTTATCGGTGCCGGGGCAGGTGTTTGCCCAGGTCCGGGCGGTGCGAGGGTCAGCGCTTGACCGCGCACAGCAGCCCGTCGCCCACCGGCAGCAGCGACGGCACGAGCTCCTGGCTCTCCCGCACCGCGCGCAGCAACTCGCGCAGCCGCAGCACCTCGGTGGGCTGCGGACCGGAGTCCATTGTCCGGCCGTGCGCGAAGACACCCTCGAAGACGACCAGGCCCCCCTGTCGCAGCAGGCGCAACGATTCAGCGAGGTAGTCCATGACCTCCTGCCGGTCGCCGTCGCAGAAGACGAGGTCGTAGCCGGCGTCGGTGAGGCGGGGCAGGACGTCCAGGGCACGGCCCGGGATGAAGCGGGCCCGGTTGCTGGCGAACCCGGAGGCGCGGAAGGCCTGCCGGGCGAACTGCTGGTGCTCCGGCTCGGGGTCGACCGTGGTGAGCACGCCGTCAGGCCGCATGCCGTGCAGCAGATGGATACCGGAGACACCGGTGCCGGTGCCGATCTCGGCGACCGCCTTCGCGTCGACGGAGGCCGCCAGCAACCGCAGGGCTGCGCCCGCGCCGGGCGACACCGAGCGCAGGCCCGCTTCACGGGCCCGGTCACGGGCCCAGCGCAGCACTTCGTCCTCGGCGACGTAGGCGTCGGCGAACGCCCAGCTCGTCTGCCGGTTGGCGGTAATGACCCTCTCCTGTCCCCGTGGTTGCCTGGGCGTGACTGTATCCGTTGGGCCCGGGAACCCGCAGATGGGACCGGGCGTTTAGAGGGGTGGAGACGCACCCGGGGGGACACAGTTGGATCACGATGCCGAGCAGGGGCCCGAGCGGGCGGTGACGCAGCCGCACGAGCGGTATCAGCCCAGATCAAATTCTCGTAAAACCGCTTATCCGGAGCTAACGGGCGAGGTGGCTATGGTAGGGGCTCCACTGGGGTAGGGGCTCCACTGGACACCACCAGAGCCGACAGGGGAGGTGCGGCCGCACCTGTGGATCGGGGAGGAGTGCTGCGGCGCTTCCTCGGATCGGCGGGTAGGCCGAAATCCGTGAACGACACCGCTGCTGACCACAGCCACGGCGACTACGCCACCGCGACCTTCTCCACCGACGCGGACGGGCAGGCCTGGACTCCTCCGACGTGGGAGGAGATCGTCAGCACGCACAGCGGCCGGGTCTACCGGCTCGCCTACCGCCTGACGGGCAACCAGCACGACGCCGAGGACCTCACTCAGGAAGTCTTCGTCCGCGTCTTCCGCTCCTTGTCGACCTACACGCCCGGCACCTTCGAGGGCTGGCTCCACCGCATCACCACCAACCTGTTCCTGGACATGGTCCGGCGCAAGCAGCGCATCCGCTTCGACGCCCTCGGCGAGGACGCGGCGGAGCGCCTGCCCAGCCGTGAGCCATCGCCGCAACAGGTCTTCAACGACGCGCACTTCGACGCCGACGTCCAGCAGGCTCTCGACACTCTGGCGCCCGAGTTCCGCGCCGCGGTCGTCCTGTGCGACATCGAAGGACTGTCGTACGAGGAGATCGCCGCGACCCTGGGCGTCAAGCTCGGCACGGTCCGCTCGCGTATCCACCGCGGCCGTTCCCAGCTGCGCAAGGCACTCGCGCACCGGTCGCCGGAGGCGCGGGCCGAGCGTCGCTCCTTCGTGCCCCGCGTCGCCGCTCTGGGGGGAGGGGGCGCGACCGCGTGAGTGGATCACGGCCCAATCCCGCCGAAGGGCGGTTTGCGGAGCAGCACCTGGGAGACCGACTCGCCGCGCTGGTCGATGGCGAGCTCGGTCATGAGACGCGCGAGCGTGTCCTCGCTCACCTTGCCACCTGCGCCAGATGCAAGGCCGAGGCCGACGCCCAGCGCCGACTGAAGAACGTGTTCGCGGAGGCCGCGCCCCCGCCCCCCTCCGAGAGCTTCCTGGCCCGCCTCCAGGGGCTGCCCGGCGGAGGTGACTCGGACGGCGGCTCGCCGTTCGGGGGAGGATTCCCCGACGGCTTCTCCGGACGACCCGGCACCGCCGGAGTCTTCGGCGTGAAGCGCGGCGAGCGTTTCGAGTTCGACTACGCCCCCGCGACACCGCACACCTCCGCGCTCACCCCCTCCAACGGCGGTTTTCGCATCCATGACGTCAGCCGGCACGAGGCCGAGCGGTCGGCGTCGCGCGGTATGCGGTTCGCGTTCGTCGTGGGCGGGGCGGTGTCGCTGGCCGCCATCGCACTGGGCGGCGTCACCACGATCGCGCCGACCGACACGGACGCCCGTGGCGGCTCGGGAGGCAGCAATGTCACCCCGGCCCGCACACAGGGCGGCACGGGCGCCGCGACACCCGACAGCCAGCGTCGCCGTGCGATGGGTCCGCTGTTCGCCCAGGACCAGTCCCGGATCGACGGCCCGGTCGCCCCGACCGAGGCGTCCGCGCCCCTGGTTCCCGGCACACAGGCGCAGGAGGCCACGCTGACGGCACCCGTGGTGGCAGGCGCGGCAGCCATGTCCCCGTTGATACGTCCGCTCAGCTCGACCCCGCCGCTCACCCTGACCTCCTGGTCCACGGCCGCGGACCTCACCCCGCCGGACCTGCTCGCCGCACCCGTCCCCCACGCGACCTCCTCCCCCTCCGGCACCACCCGCTGACCCGGCCTCTGCGCGTCGGCGCCCGAACCTGGTTGAATCCAGGGAGAGCCGTGCCCGTGCCTGTCCGGCAGACCAGGCCGTGATGGCGGCAGCGTGCCTGACAGGCGCAGGTGAGCGGGGCCGACGTGCCGGCCAGGCCCCGGCTGTGGGGAGAGCATGAACGAGGGGAAGCCCACGAAGGCGAAGTGGTGGAGCCGACCGCGTCCGCAGGGCACTGCGGACCAGGCGGAGGGGGCTCCGGCCGCGCCCGGCGAGTACAGCATGGGGACCGAGGGGGCACCTCCGGTGCCGGGTCCCACCGCCGACGGTGACTACGAGCTGAGGCAGCCTCAGGGTGCGGCCGACATGGCTGATGCCGGGGGCGACTTCGAGCTGAGGTCGCCGCGGGATGCCGTCCGCGAGGACGGTCCGTCCGGGCTTGGACCCGAGCCAGGGTCCAGGCCCGAGGACCGGGTTCCCGCCGGGGCCCAGGGTGAGGGTGACTTCGAGCTGAGCCTGCCCCTCGCGCGCACCGCCCCGGCGGTGGAGGAGGGCACGGCAGATCCTTCTCCCAAGCCTCTGCACGATCCCGACCCGTACAGCACCCCGCCGTACGGCGAGCCCGGCCCCTGGGCCCCGGCGGGAA
>NZ_JXTE01000389.1 GCF_000972385.1 Streptomyces sp. WM6386 | reverse complement strand
GTCCCGGCCGGGTGGGTGAGCTGTCAGTCGCCGGTCACGGCCCCGATGAGGGTCTCGGGTTCCTTCCAGGCGAAGGGTTCCGCGACGACCGCGGGGGCGCCGGCGCCGTAGGGGATGTCCGAGGCCGGCCGACAGCGTGCTGTGTGCCCGCAGCGCGGCGGCCACCAGCCGGTCGCCCGGCGGGCACCGGCCGTGGTCCGGGCCGTCGCCCGCCATGGAGCGGGCCTCGGTCCAGGCCTGGGAGGTGAGTTCGACGGTCCGTGGGGGTGTCGTCGGGGCCGGCATGACGGCCCTCCTCGGCTGGTCGGGTATACGGCGTCAGCTGATCGGGCGCGGAATCGCTCTGCCGGGGCACGCGAGGGGACGCCCCGGGCGCATGAGCGGGCGGCAGGGACTCGGAAGGGGACGGCCGGGGTGCGACAGCGGCTGGTCGGTTGTGCAAGCGGCCAGGCGGGGTGTGCGAGCGACCGGACCCGCTGGCCTGGGGGCGGCAACGGCTGTCGGGGGCGTGCGTGTGGGAAGTCAGCGTGGTTGAGGGGTCATCAGGAGCCGTTGCGGATGCAGGGTGGTGTGTGCTGC
>NZ_JXTE01000388.1 GCF_000972385.1 Streptomyces sp. WM6386 | reverse complement strand
GATCGGCCATGTCACCGACCCGCCCACCGTCCGGATCACCCGCGGCGTTCAACTCCACCTCCTCGACCTCCTTGACACCGACATCGGACACACCCGCTGGCCACCAACCCTGCGACTGAGCGTTTCTGCCGGCCCGTGAGGCAGCCGTCTATTGAGCGCGGTTTCCGGCAGGTGCACCGCCCCGGTACAGGGTGCGGGCAGACTACGCACATGCAGCTCCCCGCCGACGCCGTAGCCGCCGCTGTGTTGCTGGAGGTCGTAAGAATCTCCGAACTCCCGACAACGCGGGGCGCCCCGTATCCCGGCAGGGCGGGCGCCCACTGGATAGGGAGCGAGGCAGCCGAAGCCCTGGCCTTGATCGAGAGCTTGCCCGCCAGCGAGCAGCACCGCTGCGGCTTCTCGCCGGGCTGGAGCGTCCGGGCGTACGCGGACACTCTCGACCTGGCGCTGTTCGAGGCGGCGTTCTGCTTCAGCTGCCATGAAGTCCGCATGCATGGAACCGCCGTGCCACCCGCACTGGCCACGCAGTTTTTCGACGCGGGCGCCCCTCAGGCGCCCGCTCTCCTGGCCCTCTTCCGCGA
>NZ_JXTE01000387.1 GCF_000972385.1 Streptomyces sp. WM6386 | reverse complement strand
TGTCGACACCGAGGACGCCGACGGCGTACCGATCGTGGTGGAGGCGGCCCACGGGGGTGCGGGGCGGACGGCCGAGCCATCTCAGGTCCGTTCATGACGAGGCGCGTGGCGGTCACCGGCCTGGGCATCGTCGCTCCGGACGGCATCGGCATACCGGCGTTCTGGGATCTCCTGTCCAACGGGCGGACGGCGACACGGGGCATCACGTTCTTCGACCCGTCCGGGCTGCGTTCGCGGATCGCCGCCGAGTGCGACTTCGACCCGGTGGCCCACGGGCTGGACGCGGAGCAGATCGCACGGTGCGACCGGTACATCCAGTTCGCCCTGGTCGCCGGGGAGGAGGCCGTACGGGACTCCGGGCTCGACCTCGCGGTGGAGAACCCGTGGCGTGTCGGGGTCTCCCTGGGCACCGCGGTCGGCGGCCCCACCCGGCTGGAGAACGACTACGTACTGGTCAGCGAGCGCGGCAAGCGCTGGGACGTGGACCACCGGGAGTCCGGCCCGCATCTGCACCGGGCGTTCTCGCCCAGCACACTCGCCTCGGCGGTGGCGGAGCGGTTCGAGGCACGCGGGCCGGTGCAGACC
>NZ_JXTE01000386.1 GCF_000972385.1 Streptomyces sp. WM6386 | reverse complement strand
GCCCGGCACGACAACGCGTTTTGAAAGAACACCGCACTTACGCTCCCCGACGCGAACGAGGATGTTTCTGTCATGGGCAATTCAAATATTCGAGTGCGGAAAAGCTCTTCTCTTCTCCGGCAGCTGTGCAGCACGGCGACGGCCGTCGCTGCCCTCGTCGGGGGCCTGACGTTCGGCACGGTGGTGACCGCACCCGCCGCGCAGGCGGCCACGGCGACGTTCACGAACCCGCTCAACAGCTCCGGCGCGGACCCGTACATGACCTACTACAACGGCAACTTCTACCTGATGACGACCCCGTACAGCGGGCCGTTGACGATGCGGAAAGCGCCCACGATCGAAGCGCTGAAGGCAGCGGCGCCGGTGCCGGTGTTCAGTGCCCACGCCGCCGGCCGCGACCACTACATATGGGCGCCGGAGATGCACCTGCTCGACGGCCCCAACGGCAAACGCTGGTACATCTACTACTCCGCCGGTACGGGCGACATCGAGGACCAGCGCGTGCACGTGCTGGAGAGCACCGGCACCGACCCGCTCGGCCCGTACACGTACAAGGGCATGATCTTCGGTGCGAACGACTGGTGGG
>NZ_JXTE01000385.1 GCF_000972385.1 Streptomyces sp. WM6386 | reverse complement strand
GCCCCCTTACCGCCGTTCGTCTACGACAGGCTCATGCTGACCGACGGACGCGACAGCCTGAGCGCCTCGTTGCCGGCCGCCGTGGCCCAGCTGCCCGCGGGCGATCCGGTACAGCGCGTCCTGCGCACCCTGGGCGAGCGGATGGTCGACGAACTGCGGGACCTGCGCGGCCGGGTGCTCGCGCTGGAGCCGCCCGGCCCGCAGGGCACCGTCAGCCCGGCGTGGTTCGCGCTCACCGACCGGTATGTCCTGGTACTGGCCGCGGCTGCGGTGCTGGGGGTGTGGCGCCACAGCGACGCGCTCAGCGACCCGTTCCTGGCCGATCCCGCCTGGGCGGCGGCGGCGCTGCACCGCATCGCCGGGCGCCTCGGCATCAGGGACGTCGACCTGCCCGAGGAGTGCCTTTCCCGGGTGCACCGGGAGGTGCTGACCAGGTTCCGTGATCCGCACGGCTTCGACCTCTACAACCTGCCGCTGGCCGGCTGACGGCCTGCCCGGACAGGCGGTGCCACGAGCCGGGCGGAAGTGAGGAGTTGACCGATGAACCTGGCCACGCCATCGTGCACCGCGGTCCGTGAGAGCGGCG
>NZ_JXTE01000384.1 GCF_000972385.1 Streptomyces sp. WM6386 | reverse complement strand
TCCTGAAGCGTGATCCTGCGGGCGCCGTAGGCGCCCCGGGAGCCGGTGCGGATGTCCCGGATGCGGCGGGCCAGGTCCTCTTCCGCGTCGGCCTTCTCCTGCCGTGCCTCCTTGTTTCCGTGCCAGGCGTAGTAGCCGGAGCGGTCCCGACGTCGCACATCCGCTTCACGCCGTGGGCGTTCCGGTGCTCGTCGACGAAACGGAAGGGGATCACCGTGTCGTCTCCCGCGCGAAATAGGCGGCGGCTTTCCGGAGGACCTCGTGGTCCTCCCTCAGCCGCGCGTTCTCCCGCCGCAGGCGTTTGAGCTCGTCCTGGTCGGCGGGGGTCATGCCGGCATCACTTCCGCCGTCCGCTGCTTCGCGACGGGCCTTGTCGTCGCGGACCCAATTGCGCAGCGTCTCAAGATGGATGCCCAGACTCCGGACAATGTCCGTGAGGGACCGGTCCTTCGAGGAGTGCACCAGATCCAGCGCGTCCCGCTTGAACTCCGGGGGGTAATTCTTCCGCTTTGCCACCATGGATCACTTCCCCTGGATGACGAAACATCCAGCGTCCAGGTGTCGGAATTTCCGGGGTCACTCCAAC
>NZ_JXTE01000383.1 GCF_000972385.1 Streptomyces sp. WM6386 | reverse complement strand
GAACACGGCGACAAGGGCGAGTGCGAGCACCATGGCGCGCGGCAGCCAGCGCGGCATACGCGCAACCGGTCCAGGGGCTTGACCGGGTGGAGGCGGGGGGTTCGGCGCCGTGTCGGATGCAGATGCGTTCGGTGCGCCCTGAGCGATCTCGTCTGTGCGTGCCACCGGGCAAGTCTCACCCACGCCGCCTTACGACCGGACGGCGCCCCGACCATGAGGGGAGGATGAGAAATTGTGTGAGCCCGCTGCGCCTGGGCCGACGCCGCCGTTATGAGCACCCCCCATGCGAGCACGGTGGACGAGGCCACGGAGCAGAACCCGGGTGTGCGAGCGGCGCCTGTGCTCGCCCCCTCATCGGCGCAACCGCGCAGACCTGCGGGGCGGGGCTTCTCGTCGGCGCTGCGTGGTGGGCGGGTGGCAGGGCTGGACGGACTGCGGACGGTCGCCGTGGTGCTGGTGATCGTCTATCACGTGGAGCCGGACCTGGTGCCCGGAGGATCAGTGGGCGTCGACGTCTTCTTCACCCTCAGCGGTTTCGTCATCACCCGGCTGCTGGTCGCCGAGTACGCCCGTACCGGTCGCATCGGCC
>NZ_JXTE01000382.1 GCF_000972385.1 Streptomyces sp. WM6386 | reverse complement strand
CACCTGGACCGTCGGCGCGTAATCCCGCCCCTCCCCGCCCCGCCCCTGCCCCGTTCTCTTCCTTCTTTTCCTTTTCCGAGGAGTCCCCTCATGACGTACGTCATCGCTCAGCCCTGCGTCGAGGTGAAGGACAAGGCCTGCATCGACGAATGTCCCGTGGACTGCATCTACGAGGGCCCGCGCATGCTCTACATCCACCCGGACGAATGCGTGGACTGCGGGGCGTGCGAGCCGGTCTGCCCGGTCGAGGCGATCTTCTACGAGGACGATCTGCCCGAGCAGTGGAGTGCGTTCGGCCCGGCCAACGCCGAGGTGTTCGAGACGGTCGGCTCGCCGGGGGGCGCGAGTGCGACGGGCCCGTTGGGCAGCGACCACCCGGTGGTCGAGGGGGCGCCCGTCCTCAGTGCCTGAGCCGTGGTGACGAACAGCGCGCGTGCGCCGGTGTGCCGGCGGACGCGCGCTGTTTCGGTTGTGCGGGGCCAGGGCGACGTGGCTACGGGTTCAGGTCCATGCCCTGAGTCGTCAGACGCGGTGTCAGATGGTCGACGATGGCGGCGATCGTGGGGTGGTCCCAGACCAGGTTCGGGTC
>NZ_JXTE01000381.1 GCF_000972385.1 Streptomyces sp. WM6386 | reverse complement strand
CGTTCCCGTCAGGAGGGCGGCTCCTCCGGCAGCCGCGCCCCCGGTGAGGAAGTTCCGCCTGTGGATACCTTCAGCGTGGCGAGCCATCGAGCCAACCCCTTTGTCCTGATGAGTCAATACGGCCAGGCTATAGATCGGTTCACGCCACCGGCACTCAGAAAATTGCGCTCGTTCTCGGCGGCCTTCCTGCCCGCCCGGAGGATCCACGGGACGGCCGGCAGGCATGGCGAGGTGGTTCGCGGACAGTCGTACGGGCCGGGGCCGACGGTGTCTGCGGCCTGCGGATTCAGGCCCCGAAGGAGGCCGCGTGGACGGCGATGTGCCGGAGGACGCCGCGTGGCGTGGTCCTGCTTCGCCCGCCGCGGACCTGGGCGGCTGCCTCGTAGGAAAGATCACGCCACGGTGCCACGAAGAAGCCCGCCCGGGAGGCGTCACGGGCGGGCGGTCTGCGGTGGTGCGGGCGCTCACCTCATGTGCAGCGCCGTCGCCTTGCCGGAGGCCGGGGCGGAACGGGAGGCGGATGTCGGGTCCAGGTGGATCCGGAGCAGCCGGCGGATCCGTTCGTGTCGGCGGATTCGGCGGCCGTCCCG
>NZ_JXTE01000380.1 GCF_000972385.1 Streptomyces sp. WM6386 | reverse complement strand
CCCCGGAATCTCGCCCCAGACGTTTCGCCGTTGGTGGGTTCGGGTTCCCCCCGGGGGCCTGCGCCCCTGCGGGTCCCATGAAGGGGCCCCCGCCTCGTGGTCCTCACCTTCGCGGAGGCTGCGCATAGGGGTCCACCAGCTGGTGTGCAGTGCGATGGCCAAGTCATGGGCCATCGAGGCGGGCAGGGCATCGAGAACTTCCCCGGCTGCCTGCCGATTGTCATCGCAGCCGTAGGTGACGTTCCAGTCCACTGCGCGCCGGACGCCGAGAGCGGCCACGGGACCCGGTGCGATCCGGCGCGTGTGGTCGCGCAGCTCCTGCAGCAGGCTGGTCACGTGCGTGTCACCGGCCTGGTGGGTGCTGCGCAGGGCTGCTTCAAAGCAGACGGCGGCTCGCGCCGAGCGGCGCTGGTCTTGCTGGGCATACTCTGCAAACAGCACATCGAGTGCTTGGCGGCGGACCACTTGAACCTGCTCCATGGAAATGCGGGCACGCTGAATCGTCAGCGTCCACCCCTGCTGGGTCGTGCTTTCCGCTTCAGCAGCGAAGACAGGGTCGAGGAGAGCAAGGGGCATGGCCGGGTGTACGGA
>NZ_JXTE01000038.1:128862-129572 GCF_000972385.1 Streptomyces sp. WM6386 | reverse complement strand
CTTGGTCTGTTCGCCGAAGAAGCCGGTGGCGCCGTCGGGGAGTTTGTGTCCGCGTTTGATCAGGGCTTTCTGTACGGTGCGTACGTCCTCGTTCCGCTTGCCGAACTGGACGTTGGACAGTGCGACCATCGGAGGCTCCTAGTACCAGTGGGGTGCCCGGTTCGGATCGGCCTGCTGGACGCGGGCGGCGAAGTTCGAACCGGACTGGTTCACGTCGTAGCGGTCGCGTACGTAGTTGACCGTGGCGCACATGCAGGCGACCACGTCGTAGGGCGTGGTCGCGGTGCCCGCCTGGTGGTGGTGGGCGAACGTGGTCGGAACGCACTGTGTGGCGCCCCGGGAACAGTTCAGCGGGTGGCCGTCGGCGGCACGGGGGCCGTGCGCGTTGGAGTCCGTCTTGTTCACCCGGAATTTCGGATGGTTGGAGGCGGATTCGCGCTTGGCGATGGTGGCGAGGGCCGGGACACCGAACTTCGGGTCCATGCCGGTCAGTTCGCATGCCTTGCGCGCATAGCGCTGCATCGCCGGCGCTCCGGAGTCGTTGCCGGGGTCGCGGAAGGTGACCTGGGCAGGGGCGAGACGTCCCTTGGGGACAGCCGGAGCGCTCGCGCCGGTGACGGAGAATCCGGTGAGGCGGCCGAGGGCGGTCAGGGAGGTGGGGCCCGGTATGCCGTCGGCGTCGGTTCCTTTGAAGCCCTGTTTGCGTTGTT
>NZ_JXTE01000038.1:0-128837 GCF_000972385.1 Streptomyces sp. WM6386 | reverse complement strand
CTTGGTCTGTTCGCCGAAGAAGCCGGTGGCGCCGTCGGGGAGTTTGTGTCCGCGTTTGATCAGGGCTTTCTGTACGGTGCGTACGTCCTCGTTCCGCTTCCCGAACTGGACGTTCGACAGAGCGACCATGAGTCACTCCTTCGGGTTTCGCGAGGGTCCGCGTTTGTCCGAAGGTACGGAAACGGGTGTCACCTGGGCGTCATCATGGCGTCACCGGTGCTGAATTGCACGGTGTGACAGCGGGGCCGAAAATGGAAACGACACGCCCGTCGGAGAAGGCGATGCACGTGGTTTCTGCTCCTCCCCGGCTGAGACTGCTCGGCCAGTTCCGGCTGGAACTGGACACCGGGAGCGTCGAGCTGGGCCGCAACGGCCAGCGCCTCCTCGCGTACCTGGGACTGCGCGGGCGCGTGTCCCGGACGGTCCTGGCCGGCACCCTGTGGCCCGAGGTCACCGAGGGGCACGCCCGGGGGAGCCTGCGCACCACCCTGTGGAAGCTGCCGCCGGGCGAGCCGCCCCTGATCGGCTGCAGGGGGGACGCCCTGCAGGTGACCCCCGCTCTCCGGGTCGATGTCCACGCCTTCACGCGGACGGCCCTGTGCGTCGTACAGGGCGATGGCCCCCGGGTAGGACCTGCGCTGGGCCTCCTGACCGGCGAGGACCTGCTGCCGGGCTGGGACGAGGACTGGGTGCTGCTGGAGCGGGAGCGGCTGCGGCAACTGCGGCTGCACGCCCTCGACGCGCTGGCCGAGGCCCTGATGCGGCAGGGCAGACCGGCGCTGGCGATGGAGGCGGCCTGGGCGAGCGTGCGCGCGGAGCCGCTGCGGGAGAGCGCGCACCGGGCTGTGGTGTCGGCGCATCTCGCGGAGGGGAACGTCGTCGAGGCGGTGCGTCACTACGACGCGTTCTGCCGGTTGCTGGACGAGGAGCTCGGCGTGGAGCCCTCGCCTCGGTTCGCCAGGATGCTTCCCGAGCGTCCACGAGACAGAGCCAGGAAGGCGGCATCATGCACCAGAGCGTCCGCGACTACTGGATCACCTTCAACGACCCCCTCGAAGGGCGAGTCCACTTCATGTACCTGGACGTCAAGGGGTATGTGAGCACCGGCATAGGCAACAAGATCGACGAAACGGCCCGGGACAACTCCGCACCGACCGCGGCGGAACGGGCCGCGTCCCTGGCCGCGGCCAACAGGCTGCGCTGGCTCGTCAACGACGTGAATACGGAGGCCTCGCCCGAAGAGATCGCGCTGGACTGGGACGCGGTGAAAACGCATCTGGAGCTGGCGCCGCAAGGGCTGCACGGGAAATTCCAGCAATTCACCCGCCTGCACGTCGACGACGCCGAAATCGACCGCCATGTCTTCGAAAAACTCGACGAGATGGAGTCGGTACTCGTTTCTCGCGACGGCTTCCATGACTTCGCCTTCTGGCCGGCCAACGCCCAACTCGGCGCGTTGAGCATGAGCTGGGCGATGGGTCCGAAGTTCCGTTTCCCCAAGTTCCAGGGGCATGTGGGAACCCGGAACTGGGTGGGCGCGGCCGACGAATCCCACTTCACCCCGGACGTGGGCACGATCAGAATCCGCAACAAGCTCGACCGGGCCCACTTTCTGCTGGCCCGTGCCGTGGAGGACCAGGCCCTGCCCCTCGAACAGGTCGCACTGGATGTGTCGGACGTGTTCGGCGTGCAAGGAGCGCTGCTCGCCCTGGGCTTCAAGCCGCTGTCTCAGGACGGTGTGGACGGCCCCCTCACCCAGGGCAAGGTCAAGGAGTTCCAGTCGGCCAACGGCCTGGCCGGGAACGGGGCGTTCAACGATCCGGACACCGTGTCCGCGCTCGCCGCACAGCTCGCCGGCCTCGGATTCACCGTGTTCGGCGGCTGAGCGTCTCAACCGTCTCAGCAGACGGTGTGCGGGTTGAGCAGGTTGCGCAGGAAGGACTCGGGGTCGGGGATGAGGTCCGCGAGGGCGCCGAGGTCCATGCCCGGGACCAGTGTGAGGGGGAGGGACAGCGGGCCGAGCACGATGGGCGCCAGGAGCTGCCAGTTCTCCATCTCCTGGAGGGAGCGCAGCAGTTCGCGTACCGTCTCACGCCAGTCCACGGCGGGAACCTGCGGGGGAACGGGGAAGTTGACCAGATGGCCGATCTTGCCTCCGGCCGTCGGCATGCGTCCCAGACCCACCAGCGGGTCCTCGTGCAGGGACGGATCCTCGTTGAGGTGCTCTCCCCAGATCTGCGTGCGCAGTTCACGGACCGACTTGCCGGCCGGATGCGGTGCGCCCCCGATCGCGCTGTCGATCAGTTCCGTGTCGAAGATGCCGAGCTGGAGCTCCGAATCCGTGGTGTGGGAGCGGAAGTTCAGGTTGGCGCTGCCCGCGGCGACGTACTGGTCGTCGGCGATCAACAGCTTGGCGTGGACGTAGACCTGAAGGCTGGTCGCCGCCTGCTCCAGATGGAAGCAGTGGACGTTCGCGGGAGCGGCGGAGGAGATGCGCTGCAGGGCCTCGGCCCGCAGCGCCTTGTGGACGTCCTTGAGGCCCGGCGCGTCGAAGTCGCGTGCGGTGACCAGGATGATCTGGACGCCCCGGGCGGCGGCGTCGCGCAGGTCGTCGACGACGAGCGAGGGCCACAGATACTGGTCCTCGATGTAGATGAAGTGCCGGGCCCGGCGGATGGCCTTGCGGTAGCCGGCCACGACGGTGAACTCGCCGCCAGGCAGGAAGGAGTAGACACCCTTGCAGGTGAGGGTGCGCAGCACCTGCACGGCCTGGGTGCCCGAGGTGGTCGGCGGTCCGGGGGCCTCCGACTGAGGGATCGGCGCGGGCGTCGCGTCGATACGGCTGGGGCGTGTGGGGTCGTTCCAGCGCTGGACCAGACTCTGCCAGATCTGGCCGACGGCGGGCCCGAACACCGCGCACTGCACGTCGTGCCAGCCGGGCAGAGAGATCTTCTGTCCGAGGAAGTCCGGCTCCCGCTGTCGTACGGGCGGATCGATGTGGGCGGCGTTGTCCCAGCGGTCGAGGCAGATGTCGATGCCGCCAAGGAACGCGCAGGGCCCCTCGGTGGCGCCCTGTACCACGGCGCACTTCTGGTGGTGGGAGCCGAAGTCGCCCACCCGGGCGTCGAGGACGGCCTGCGCCCCGGCATCGACCAGACCGGTGCGGAAGTCGAAGTTGTCCTTGGACGGCAGGGTCGGAATCCGCGGTCTGCGCACCGGCAGCGTGGAGAACTGCGAGCCGTACAGCAGCGCACGGACCACGACGCCGTCGGCGCGGAGCTTGAGGAGCCGGTCGAGGATTCCCGGTGCGCCGGCGACCGCGGGAAGCAGCTTCTGCTCGGGCGAGAACCGCCAGCCCGCGAACAGCACCCGGTCTCCGGCGGTCAGAGCGTCGAGGCGAGTGGCCAGGGTGTTGTAGTAGGCCTCGCCGTCGACGAAGAACAGGATCAGGTTGTCCAGGGTGAAGGCGGGGGAGCGGAAGCCGCCCATCTCGGCGTCGGTCAGCAGCCACTCCTCGGGAGCGAGGCTCGGGGCGGGCGGGCGTTCGACGGCCGCGCGGATCTCGTCCAGCTTCTGGACCGTCAAAGGCCCTACGTCGTCGATGATCTCGGCGGGGGGAACCCCGAGCACCTCGGCCTTGAACCGGGCCACCGCACCGGCTGTCTCGTTGCCGTAGTCGCCGTCGGCCCCGAACTGGGGCAGACAGTCGGGATCCCAGTCCAGGAGGGCGATCTGCACCTTTCGCACTGCCGGATCGGTGCGGTGGTGGGACCGCGAGATACGGTCCTGGTCCTGTGCGATGGCTTCCAGCACCGGATCGCCGGCGAAGAGTGCGGAGGTGAGCATCGCGCGGCTCCTTCACGCTCGGACGGCCCGGACCATGAGGTCACGGGGCCCGGTGGAATCCCTTGGACGTATCGGCCGGCGCCCCCGGCGGGATCGGCGGCAGGCCCGCGGCGAGATCGGGCAGCAGCACCGGCTCCAGCCGTACCCGGTCCTGAGCGGCGAGGTAGCGCTCCAGTTCCCGCGGCCGATAACCCGTGTCCCGGTCGTAGCGCTCCTTGGCGGGGACCGCGAGGAACTCGTTCCCGTCGGGCTCGCCATTGTCGTTGACCGCCGCCCCCAGGGGCCGGTACAGCGGCTTGGACAGTTTGTACATGCCCGTACGGGACGTATGCAGCATGCCCGCACCGTCGGGCCGTACCCGGAAGTCGATGCTCTCCTGCGGCTTCATCACTTTCGGCCCGGTCTGACCGAGCACGTCGGTGTCGAATTCAAGGCCGTACCTGCGGGCCTGATCGACCATCCACAACAGGGCGACGTCGGAAAGGCCCGCCTCCTTGTAGCTGCCCCCGACATCACAGTGCACCCCGGCGAACCAGACCTGCTTGAGCTCCTGCCCCTCCCGGTCCGCTCCGGGCTGCTGATGCCACAGGGCCGGCCGGAACGCCGAGCGCTGCTCGTCGACGGACAGAGCGTGGAAGGCGGACCTGACCCAGCTGCTCAACTCGGTGTTGTGGAAGGCCCAACGGCGGTTGAACCGGTCCGCCGCCGGACGCAGCCAGGCAAGGTCCGGGACCGGGATGCCGAGGGCGCCCACCGTGTCCCACACCCCGATGAAGCGGATCTCCGTCTCGCGCGCGTACGAGCGGCGGAACAACGTGGCCGCCGCGCCGTTGGGTTGCTCGATCCGGTCCCGGTACAGCGCCCAGGCCTCCGGGATCCGGTCGGCGTGGTCCCGCCGCAGCACACCGCAGTTGCGGAGCAGTCCGACCAGGCTGCGAGCGGTGAACGCGCCCCGGCTGAAGCCGAAGAGGAACAGCTCGTCGTCGGGTTCGTACGTCTCGACGAGGAACTGGTAGGCGGCGACGACGTTCCGGGAGAGCCCCACGCCGAGCGCGCCGCCACGCAGCCGCTCCCGCCGCTGGGTGCCAACGCCGCTGTGGTAGTAGACGCGTTGTTCCTTCCCGCCGGCGGATCCCGGGCGCAGGGCCAGGGCGACCTTGGCGACGTTCGTCTTGCTCGGCTGGTCGGCGAAGTTCCAGGTGCCGTCGCAGCACACGACCAGACGCTTGGCCATGATCATCCCTCCTCGCGAGAGCGCGGAGCGGTACAGAGCACCACTACCAATGCTGGCACCGCACAGGGGAGCTCGCCACGCGAGGTGCTCCTGGCCGCACCGGAGCACGTCGATGTGGCGCGCGTTGATATTCCGGCTACGCTGGTGAGTTGTAGCAAACTCACGCAGCCTGATGTGTGCTGTGGCAGCGCATTCGACATACAGCCATGTTCGCCAACGCGAACTCCTCCCGGCCTGGGCTACGGCCATCGCCACGCCTCCATCGCCGGTGACTTCTGGGTGTGCCCATCTGTCGGCCAGGCACAGGGAGGTGCCGCAATGAGCGAGCCGGGTACCGTGGCGCTCCGGGTCAAGCACGAGGGATCGGTCCAGGCGCTAGCCTTCAGCCCGGACAGCACCCGCTTCGCCGGCGGCGGCAGCGATGCGTTGCTGCGGGTGCGCGCGGTCGGTATCGGCGCCGCGTTGGACGTGGCCGTCGACGGATCCGTCACCGGCATCGCCTTCAGCCCCGACGGCAGCAAGTTCGCTGTGGCCGACCTCGAGAAGATCTCCCTGCGGGACAGCTCGACCGGCTCCGCCGTCTGGGAAGGGCCGCTCGACCCGGGCAACTCGGTGAACACCGTGCAGTTCGGTCCCAACGGGCAGTTGATCGCGGCCACCGACACCCTGGTCGCCGTACTCGATCAGGCCACCGGGACGATCACCCGGCGGATCACTGTCGAACGGCCCCTGATCGCCGGTGTCGACCTGAGTCGGGACGGCACCCGGGTCGCGCTGGCCGTGGACGAACGGCACGGCGGCGACCACCATCTCGCCGGGTCCGCGCGGGTGATGGACCTGGCCACCGGCACCCAGATCAGCCGGCTGACCCCCGGCAACGCCGTGTTCGCGGTCGCGTTCAGCCCGGACGGCAAGCTGGTGCTGTGCTGCGCCGCCGACGACACCACCCGGATGTTCCAGGCGCAGGACGGAGCACAGGTGTGGCCGACCCCGGAGGACGTCGACGAGCAGGTCACGGCCCCCAGCTGTCTGGCGTACGACCCGAAGGGCAAGTGGACCGTGGTCGGCGGTGCCGACGGGTTTGCCCGGATCCTGGACGCGGAGACCGGGGTCGAGCGGGGCCGGGCGCCGAAGCTGACCCCCGGTGCCCCGGACCCCGGGTTCGGCGCCGTCACGCATGTGGCGTTCAGTCCCAACGGCAAGCTGGCGGCCAGCGCCTCGATCGACAACGTCGTACGGCTGTTCAACATCGACGGCAAGGAGTTGTACGCCGTCACCACCGACGAGGTGCTGACCCTGCGGTTCAGCCCGAACGGCCGCTGGCTGGGCCTGGGCACCATGAACGACGCGCTGGTCATCGACAACGGCGAAGCGAACCAGACGAGTCAGAGGTGAGCCGCCATGGATTCCCACGAGCTCCTTGACCAGGTAGCAGCCCAACTGCGGGCGCTCACCCGGGACGCCGTGGACGGGCTGGTCCGTTCACTGCCCGAACTCGGTGAGGATCCGTCCGCCGCCGGCACCGTCCTCGCGGGCCGGCTGCTCGCCGTGCACGACCGGCTGCCGGCCGGGAATTCGCTGGTGGATCTCGTACGCGAGATGCTCGGCGAGCTGGACTCCGCGTCCCCCGTACGCCTGCACGGCTGGCGGCGGGCCCCCGGCGCCCCGCTAGGCGTGGCACTCGTACTGACCGACCCGGCCGGACCGGCCGCCGGGCGTGCCGTGCTCGGAGTGACCCCGGACGGGCCCGTGTTCGACGTGGTGGTCACCCCGGGGACGACCCTGAACGCGCCTGCGGCCGGCCGGGCGCCCTGGAGTGCGGAGGCGAACATCGCCGCCCCGCAGGGCTGGGACGCCGCCTTCGGCCCCGGCCTGCCGCCCGCTCCGCCCGGCGGCACCGCGACGATCCGGCTGCGGCGCACCGGCCGGCTCGCCGCCGGAATGACGGACGGGCCGGGGGTCAGTGTCGACGGCATCGCACTGACCGTTACGGCGAGCCCCGGCACGCCCGCCGCAGTGGAGCTGGAGTTGCAGGGCTTAAATGCCGCCCTTCTGCCGGCCGCCCTCGCCAGGCTGCTCGGCATCGGTGGGGCCAGCCCCATGTCCGGCCCGCCCCCGCCCGTCATCCTGCGCGCCGACCGGGCCGAGGGTCTGCGTTTCGCCGGCACCGGCGCCCTGCGCGTCCCCCTCCCCATGCGGCTGAACGCCCCGCTCGTGTCCACTCGGGGCGCCGCCCTGGAGCTCACCTCCGACGGCGGCGAGCCACGCCTGGCCCTGTCCCTGTCGGCCAGCGCCGGGCTGCCGGGTCTGCCGCTCCGCGTCCATCTGGAGCGGGCCGGGATCGACCTGCCGATCGCCCTGTCCCCGGGCACCCGGCCGGGCCTGGACCCGAACCGGCTGCGCGAACTGTTCCCGGACGGCATCGGAACCGAGCTCAAGGTGCCACCCATCTCCGGCGGCGGCCTGGTCCGGCGCACCCCCGACCAGGGCTACGGGGGCCTGATCTCGATCGACCTGGGCGTGCTGCGGCTCCAGGCCGTCGCCCTGTTCCGGCCGCCGGACGGAAACGGCGCCCCGACCAGCTTCATGGTGCTGCTCGCCGCGCAGTTCCCGCCCCCCGGCATCCAACTGGGTCTGGGCTTCGCGCTGGACGCCGTCGGCGGGCTGGTCGGCGTCAACCGGCGCGTCGACATCACCGCACTTCAGCAGTTGGTGGGCGACGGCAACGCCGACCATGTGCTGTTCCCGGACCGCGCGGTCGAGCGCGCCGCGGAGATCATCGGATCCCTGGGCTCGGCGTTCCCGGTGGCCGCCGGGCGTGTTCTGGTCGGGCCGATGGTCCGCATCACGTGGGGCGGCCGGATGGTGTCCCTGTCCGGCGCGCTGATCCTGGAGCTGCCCGCCCCGGCCCGTGCGGTGCTGGTGGGACGGCTGCTGGTCGGGCTGCCCGACCCGGTGGTGCCGCTCATCCGCCTCCAGGCGAGTGTGCTCGGCCGTGTCGAACCGGCCGTCCCCCTCGTCGAACTGCTGGTGTCGCTGTCCGGCTCGTGGATCGTCGGGCTCGCGGTGCGCGGGGAGATGTATCTCCTCGTGCGCGGCGGCGAGCAGCCGCAGTTCGTCCTGTCCGCCGGCGGCTTCCACCCCCGCTACACCCGCCCCGCCGGGGTGCCGGCGCTGAGCCGGCTCCAGGTCGACCTGGCCCCGGGCAACGGCTTCGGACTGCGGATGGAGGCGTACTTCGCCATCACCTCCAACGCGGTGATGTTCGGCGGCCAGGTACAGCTGGACGCGTCGATCGCCGGCTGCGGGGTGCAGGGCTTTCTCGGTCTGGACGCGCTGTTCGTCTTCGACCCGGTGTTCGCGTTCTCGGTCCATGTACGGGCCGGGGTGGCAGTGCGCGCGTTCGGGCGCCGACTGGCGGGCATCGGGCTGGACTTCACCCTGGAGGGCCCGGCCCCCTGGCACGCCTTCGGCACTGGCAGCATCTCGGTGCTGTTCTGGGACGTCGAGCTGGACTTCGACGTCCGCTGGGGATCGGCGCAGGCGATCCGGCAGGAACCCGGACGCAGTCCGCTCGACGCGCTCACCCCCGAACTGGCGAAGACGACGGCCTGGTCGGCGGAGCGGCCCGCCGCCGAACGTACCGCGCTGGTGTTCACCCCCGAGGCCAACGAGAAGCTGAACCAGGGGAGCCTGGTGCACCCCGACGCCACCCTGCGCCTGACCCAGCGCGTGGTACCGCTGGGCGTGCCGATCTCCCGGTTCGAACGGCGGCCGGTACCGGCGCAGACCTGGACGGTCAAAGAGGTCACCCTCGGTACGCCCCAGGCGGCCGACCAACTCACCTCGCTGCCCGAACGATTCGTGCCCGGCGAGTTCTTCGACCTCACCGAGGACCAACAGCTCACCGAGCCCGCGTTCGTCAGCCACGCGGGCGGGCTGCGGGCGCGTACCGACGGCGTCCGGGTCGGCGAGGGCCACCGGGTCGACGACACCTATGAGACGAAGTACGAACCACCGCTGCCTGAGCGGCAGTTCACGACGTGGTTGGGATTCTTCCGGCGCGAGGCCGTCTTCGCGGTCAGCGCCGCCGAGCGGCTGGAGAGGTGGCGCACCCCCGAGGCGGCCGTCAGGATACGCCCGCCCACGCTGAGCGTGGCCGCCGCCGAGACCCTCAGCCCGCTGCTGGACGACGTCACCCTGGTCAACGCCACGACGGACGCCTGGGACGCCGTACGCGGACAACTTGCCGAACCGCAGGACGCGTTGCGGCTCGTCGAGACCTGGGAGCTACGGTCGTGAGCACGCGCTGGTTCTTCTCCTCGGCACAGGTCGGCGCCGGTGCCTCGGCCACGGGGCAGGCACTGCCCACGTCGGTCCGGTTCAACCGTGACATCGAGGGCCGCCGCGAGGAGCCGCCACCGGTGTCGGGGCCGACGCTGTCGCTGGTCGGCCCCGGAGATGTGTTCGGCTTCGACCGCAGCATGGTCCTGCGGGAGGAACCGCCGCCCGGTACGTCCGATGCCGCGGAGAACGTGCTGGCCACCGTCGAACTGGCCCACGCCGACCTGCCCTGGTTGCTGTCCCCGGGAACGGCACCCACCGGGAGCGGACCCACACCGCAGCCCTGGGTCGTGCTGATCGTGCTGGCCGAGGACGAGGCGGCCCCACCGCGCGAGTCCCATCCGCTGCCGGTGCTCACCGCCCCGGTCGCCGCGCTGCCCCCGCTGGCCGAGCGCTGGGCGTGGGCGCATGTGGAGGCACGCCTCCCCGACACCGTCACGGACGGCCCCGGCGCGAAGCGCCTTGTCGAGCAGGGGGCGCGCAACCACTCGGCCGATGTCGTCGCACGGCTGATGTGCCCGCGTCGGCTGCTCCCGAACCGTGGCTGGATCGCCGCCGTGGTCCCCGCCACCGCCGCGGGACGGGACGCGGGCCTGAAGGTGACACCGGCGGGCGCGGCCACGGCGGACGCCTGGCCGATTCCCGGCCGGGACACCGTCGACCTGCCCGTCTACCACTGGTGGACCTTTCGCACCGGGCAGGCGGGCACCTTCGAGGAGCTGGCCCGCCGACTGCGCTTTCGGCCCGCCGCGGAGGCCGGACTCGGCAGCCGGATCATCGATGTCGGCAAGCCCTGGCCCGCCGAGGAATCCCCCGGTCCTGCCACCGTGCCCATGGACGGTGCGCTGCGGGCGCCCGGCACCGCGGCCCCCGAGACCTGGAGCGACCCCGCCGTCCAGGAGCGGTTCCGGGGCCTGCTGCGCGAACGCGTGGACGCACCCGCCCGCCAGCGCGAGGAAGCCGTCGACGACCAGGACATCGTCGCCGTGGGACCGCCCCTCTACGGCAGCCACCACACCGGGGAACAGACCGTGCCCGCCGAGCCGGAGAGCTGGCTGAGCACGCTCAACCTGGAGGTCCGCCGACGGGTGGCCGCCGCGCTCGGCACCCGGTACGTGCAGCTGGAGCAGGAGTTCCTGATGGCCCGCGCCTGGGAACAGGTCGGCGAGATCCGGCAGGCCAACCGTCTGCTGGCCGCCGGTGAGCTGGCCGCCGCCGCGGCCGAGCGGGCCCAGCACAAGCACCTCGACGCGCTGGGGGTGGCCGATCTCGTCACCCTCATGGCGCCGGTGAGCGGACGCGTGCCGCTGGCCGTCGCCGGAGCAGACGCGAAGACCCTGTCCGCGATGCTGGCCGCGAGCGACAAGGTGCCCACGGGAGCGGCCAGCACCTCGTTCGCACGGCTGATCCGCTCGGGCGGGGCGCTGGCCCGGCGTGCCCAGCGCGGGGTGGACGGCGAGGTCCCCGACGAGCAGCCCGATCCGGTCCTCCTGCGGGGCCTTCAGGACATGGAGGACATGGACGTCGAAGGACTGTCGGGCGAACTGCGCGAGCGGATCAGCCCCACACGGCTCCAGATACTGCGGATGACCGACCGCGTCCCCGGCGACTTCTGGGCGGACCGCAACCAGGACGACGCCCGCCCGCTGCGGCCGATCATGGCCCATCCGAAGTTCACCGTGCCGATCGCCGAGGAGCTCCTGGCCCGCTGGCCGGAGTGGGCGCTGCCCGGCATCAGCGCACTGCCCCCGGACTCGGTGACCCTGCTGGAGACCAACCCCGAGTTCATCGCCGCGCTGCTGGTCGGGCTGAACCACGAGTTCAACCGGGAGCTGCTGTGGCGGGAGTTCCCCACCGACCAGCGCGGCACCCCCTTCGCCCGGTTCTGGCCGAGCGACGATGCGGATGTCGAGGAGATCGCCCAGTGGCCGCGCGAGGCCCCGCTGGGCAGCCAGTTGCGCACCGGCGGCGCGGGCAACCTGGTGCTGCTGGTGCGCGGGGAACTGCTGCACCGCTTCCCGGGCACCGCCCTGCTCGCCGTACGCGGCGTGGCGGGCAAGCTGCCGGACGCGTTCGACGGAGTGCCGGCCACCCCGCTCGCGCTGGACGAGTCCACCGTGCTCTACCTGTTCCCCGGCCTCGACGCGGCACGAGCCCGCACCGAGGACTTCTTCTTCGTGTTCCGCGAACCGATGCGCGGCACCCAGTTCGGCTTCGACACCGGCGCCCAGCCCGCCCAGATGGAGTCCTGGGCGGATCTCACCTGGGACGGCGTCCACGTGGCGGGCGGTGCGTTCGTCCTTCTGGGCCGGGCCCCCGCCACCCCCACCCCACCGCCGCCCGATCTCGCGGTGTGGGGCCGGGACGCGGCCGACATGGCCCGTATCGCCTTCCAACGGCCCTTCCAACTCGCCTTCAGTGCCACCACGTTGCTGGGCGGCTGAGCACCGCACCGAGGACAGGAGCACCCCCGCCATGAACGACGCGTTCGCCGCTCGCGCACAGGTGGACCGGGCCCGCACCGAGGCGGACGCCGCGCAGGCCCTCGCGGACGAGCAGCATGCCGTGGTGCAGCGCCTCCAGGACCACATCCGGGCCGGCCTGCCGGACCCCCTGCACATCCAAGGCCAGCGCCCCAGCCCCGAACTGCTCGCCGAGGCCGAGGCGGCCCTGCTGGAGCTCCAACGCAGAGCCGAGGAGCTGAACGCCTTGGCGAGGGGCGCGGAGGAGGAACTCACCCGCGCCCTGGGCGAGGGCACGGCCCTGTTCCCCGACGACAACACCGCCCCGATCGCCCTGCTGCCGGTGCGGGTGGAGACCATCTGGTGGGAACCGCGCACCCTGCGGGTACGGATCTACCCGGACGACATCCTGCTCACGGCCTTCGACCCCCGACTGACCCCCGCCGAAGCGGCGGTCGCCGCCGGATACTGGCAGAACCCCGGCCCCGAGGCCTGGCAGCAGGTGCTCACCAAGCTGCGCCCGGCCCGCGCGTCCTGGGCGGTCCGAGCCGCCCGCCCCGGCGCACCGCCACCGACGATCCGCACCGACGACCCCGCGCAGCACCGGCCTCAGACGGTCGCGATGCCGAAACGCTGGCGCTTTGTGGGCCTCCTCGACGGCCAGGTGGTGGTGGACACACTCGGCCGCCCGGTGCCCGACCCGCTGCCCATCGGCCTGCTGCGCGCCGAGGAGGAGGGCTGGGAGACCGACTGGTTCGAGGCCGTCAAGGCCGGCATGGGCATCGAACTGGTCTTCCCGCCCGAGAGCACCGAGCAACTGGACGAGCTGCTCGTCGTCGGGGTGCGCGACGACTCGGCGGCGGACGGCGCGACGCGGCTGCGCGACCTCCTGCACGGCCACAGGTTCGGCGGCGGTCTCGGCCTGCTGCCGTCCGGCACCGCGACCAACAACACCCCCCGCAGCCGCTCCGGCTGGTCCTCGGCGCCCGCCTACCCGGGCCCCGACCCCGACCCGAAGCCGGGGGAGCGGCCGGTCGCCGACGCGCTCGCGACAGGCCTGGGTCTGCCCGACGCCGACTTCCTGCGCGGCTGCTCCGGCGCCGCCGACCCGGAACCCTCGGCCCTCGCCGCGCTGACCCTGCTCACCTGGCCGACGCTCGGCAAGGGTTTCGCCGAGGCCGCCCTGAGCACCCTCGACCTGGGCACCCGGCAGGTCACGGGTGTGGCCCCCGGTGGGCCGTGGCGTGCGGTCAGGGAGCACCTCGCCGAGCATGTGCGCGGTCGCGGGCCGCTGCCGATGCTGCGGGTCGGGCGCCAGCCGTACGGAATCCTGCCCGCCACCGCGCTGGACGACTGGCGCGCCGAACGCGTCGGTGACGTGGACGCGTTGATCGCGCCCTGGCTGGAGCATCTCAGGGAACGCTGGCGGGCGGCGGTGAAGGGGGAGACCGCCATCGACCCCATCCCCCGAGTCCAGCCGGGCATGCCGGTCGACGAGGTCGCGGTGAACGCGTTGCAGCGGCTGCCCGTGGCGACCGGCCTGTCCATGTGGCGTATGGACAGCCCGGCGGTGGCCGTGGGGAGGACCGACCGTACGGAGCCCCCCACACGGCTGGGCCTGCCCGGTCTGCCACCCCATGCGATGCTGCGCTGGACCACACGAGGCGACGGCTTCACCTCCTTCGGCGGGAGCCTGGACGAGAAGTCCGGCGTCCCCGAGTTCGTCGCCCGGCTCGCCCCTGACCCGGACGCCTTCCCGGCCCGGGCGGCGGCCACCGCGGACTACCTGGGCGCGGTGCGCGCCTTCCTGGCGGGCGAGCTGAACGCCGAGGGCTACGACGCGGCGTGGCCGGTGGAGTTGTCGACCGGGCGGGAGACCCCGCCGCGGCGGGGCACGTTCTTCGACCTGCCCGGCGGCCAGGAGGAGCCTGCGCCTGCCGACGGAGGCGAGGAGCCTGGCGGCGAAGGCGAGGAGCCGCCCGAGGACGGCGAGGTACCGCCACCGGACGACGGGGAGCCGGAACCCGAACCGGACGCCCGCGGGCTGCTCGACGCCCTGCTGTTCCTCCCCAACTGGGCCTTCTTCCAAGGCGACGACGAGGGCACGGACGACCCCCTGCGCCAGGCACTGGCCGTCACCGGCGACGTGGACCAACTGGTGGCCGACGTACTGGAAGGACTGAGCGAGCAGGAGCGCGCCGAACGGGTCGCCACCGCCACCCGGGCCGCCGCCGAGCTGCCCCGCCTGGAACAAGCCCTGCGGACCCTGGCCGGCGTCCCGGTGACCCGGCTGCCCGAACTCCTGCTGGAGGTCATCGACGTCCACTCGCACCGGCTGGACGCCTGGATCACCTCGCTCGCGTCGCGACGCCTGGCCACGCTGCGCAAGTCCGGCGTGGAAGGCGTACGGTTCGGCTGCTACGGCTGGGTGGAGGATCTGCGTCCGCCGGTGCAGCGGGAACAGATCGACATCGTGCTGGACGACATGGACACCACCGTCGAGGTCTCCGACAAGGACGGCTACATCCACGCGCCCTCGCTCCAGCACGCGGCGACGGCGGCCGTACTGCGCTCCGGCTTCCTCAGCGACCCCGACGAGCAGACCTACGCCGTCAACCTCACCTCCCGCCGTGCCCGCATCGCCCGCTGGCTGCTCGGCGGCGTACGCCAGGGCCAGAACCTGGGCTCCCTGCTGGGCTACCGGTTCGAACGGGCCCTGCACGACGCCCAGCTGGACCACCTCGTAGAACGCTTCCGCCGCCGCTTCCCCCTGCCGGTCGTACCCGAACCGCAGGTCGAGCAGCCCGAGGCGGACCTGTGGGCGCGCAGCGCGGAGGCGATCTCGGCACGCAATGTCGTCGACGGCATGGCCCTCGTGCGGGCCGGAGCCGGTGCTCCCGCTCTGGCCGGTGTCCCGGACGACGACCTCGCGGCGGTGACACCGCTGTTGGAGGACCTCGCCGACGCCCTGGACGCGGTGGGTGATCTGGTACTGGCCGAGAGCGTGCACCAGCTGGTGGGCGGCAATCCCATCCGCGCGGGCCTGACCGCCGACATCCTGGGACGTGGCGAGGACGTACCGGACACCTTCCGCGTCCTGCGCACCCCACACCGGGCCCGCGCACTGACCCACCGGGTCGCCACGCTGCTGCCCGCCGCCGCCACCCCGGCCGGCTGGCCCGCCGATCGGCTCGCCACGCTGCAACCCGCCCTGGAGGCCTGGGTCGCGCATCTGCTGGGCCCGGCGGCAGGCTGGACGCTGATCGGGACAGTGGGCCAGGAGCCGTTCGAACTCACCGTCGACAGCTTGCAGTTGGGCGCGCTGCGCACCGTACTGGACACCGCCTCCGTCGAACCGGCCGGGCTGCGCCGCGCGGTACAGAACGCCAAGGGCGTCACGCCGGACACCCCCATCACCTTCACCGGGCCCGGCTGGAGCGGACTGCGGGGCCGCGCGGTCCGGATCCGTTCGCTGCTGTCCACCGCCCAGCCACTGCTGCCCACCCACCTCCCCGAGGACCCGGCTGCCCGAACCGTCGACACGACCAAGCTGCGAACGCGCCTCGCCGCCTTCGCCGAGAGCGGCCCGGCCGGGGACCCGCTGCGTGCCCTGGCGGCGGAACAGGTCACACCGGAAGCCGCCGAGGCCTGGCTCTCCCGGGCCCGGACGGCACTGGCCGAGGTGCTCGGCGCGGACATCCCGCTCCTGCCCGACCTCACCTCTGCGACCCCGCCCCCGGCCGGCCGCACCGACCTGCCCGGCGCCGACCTGGAGGACTGGCTACGGCGCAACGCGGCCGTACGGCCGATGGTGCGCACCCTGCACGAGACACTGCTGCTGGCCGCGGCGGGCGCCGACCGGGTCGAGCGGTTGCGTGCGGCACAGCACCCGACGAGCGCGGCCGACGCCTGGATCGGCGGCACCTTCCCCGCCGGGCAGCGGCCGACCGCCACCACCCACCTGGTCTGGCACGCACCGGCCGACACCGTCCCCGGCGCGGGCATCACCGGCCTCGTACTGGACGAATGGATCGAACTGCTCCCTGGCTCCGATCAGCTGCCCCCGTCGGACGCGGCCGCGCCGCAGACCGAACTGACCGGAGTCGCCTTCCACTACGACCGCCCGGACGCCAAGGCCCCGCACAGCGTGCTCATCGCGGTGCCCCCGAACCTGGAGCGCGGCTGGACCTCCGACGGCCTGGCGCAGGTGGTGCGCGAGACCCTCGAACTGGCCAAGCTGCGCGCCGTCGACCTCGACGACCTGCCGGAACTGGACGATCTGATCCCCGGCATCCGCATCTCCCCCCACGGCGCGACCGGCCAGGCCCTGTCCAGGATCGAGACCCCCCGGCCGGGCACCGACCCGGAGGGCCCCTTCATGCTGGAGCCCCGCCATCGCACCTCCGACGTCGAAACGGGACTGGCAGCCCGTGTGCACGACCCGCTGTGGCTGCTCACCCGGCAGTGGCAGTTCGGGGAGTTCGCCGCCCAGGACGCCGGTTCCCCCGCGGTGGTCCGCATGGCCGGCGGCAGCTCGCCCATCGACGCCTGGCGGCCGGGCGGGAGCACGGACTGGGTGCCCTACGATCCGCGCCTGGGGCCCTTGGACAGCCACGTCGAGGACGAGCCCGTACAGGCCGACGAACGGCTGCGCGCCGAAGGCGGTGCCGCCCTGCTGCGGATGACCGACGACGCCGGGCTGCTCGCCGCCGCCCTCGCGGCACTGGCACCGCACCGGCTGCAGTCCGGCCAGGCGGACACGAGCCTGATCGGCTTGCTCGGCGGCCGGCTGCCCGACGCCCAGTCGGTGGCGGCAGCACTGGACGCAGGCACCTTCGACAGCGGACCCGACGCGCGACTCGGCGAGGTCGTTGCCCGGTGGCGGACCTGGTGGGCAGGACAGCTCGCCGAGCGCGGCCCCGACTGCTTCGACCCGCACCGCTTCGAGTACGGCGCCGAACTGTCCACCGCCGGAACCGTGCTGCGCGCCGAGGAGTACCAGGGCGACGGCCTCGACTGGTACAGCCTGGATGTGCACCCCGACCCCGACGCCGAGGCGGCACCGCAGGGCGAACGCAGCACCTTCACCGAGGAGGGCCTGCCCTCGACGATCCGCTACGGCGGACTGCCGGCCGACCGGTTCTGGGAGATGGAGGACGCGCGCGTCGACCTCGGGGCGGCGGACGTGTCCACGCTGGACACGGGCCGGCTGCTGCTGATCTCCTTCGCCACGGTCTTCGGAAACGACTGGTTCCTGGTGCCGCTGGAGGTGCCGACGGCTTCCCTGACCGTCCTGGACCAACTCCTCGTGCGTGACGTCTTCGGCCGCCACCATCTGGTCCGGCGCGCGGGCCAGGATGATCCGGCCTGGTCGATGTTCACCCTGAGCAGCCCGGAGCCGGACCACCCGGCGGCCTCCGGACTGCTGGTCCTGCCCACCGAACGCGGTCAGACGGGGCAGCCGCTGGAGCGCGTGGTGCTGGCCCGTGACGAACTGGCGAACCTGGCGTGGGCAGTCCAGCACCACTACACCGACGGCCGGGGCGAGCAGGTCGACCGCCGGGACCGCTGGGCCCGCACCACACCCCCCGAGCCCGCAATGGCCGGCGAACTGCCCGCGTACGCTGTGCAGAGCATCGTGCCGGACTACTGGTTCCCCCTCGTCCCGGAAGCGGTCGGCACCGAGCAGATCCGTTTCCGGCTGGCCAGGCTCACCGGCCCCGGCCTTGACTCACACCCGGAGGGCCGGCTGATCACCCCCGGACTGTGGATGCACGAGGAAGAGGTGCCGCGCGACGGCGTGTTCGTCACCCGGCGCCCGGTGCTGGCCCGCTGGTTCGACGGCTCCTGGCACAGCTGGGTACGCCGGGAGAAGGCGCCCGGTACCGGGGAGAGCTCCAGCGGGCTGGCCTTCGACACCGTGCGGCCCACGGAGCCGTGGCCGTGATGACAGTCCGTCAACCGAGGCGGGAGGCACACCATGGGCCAGCTGGTCCTCAGCGCTCGCATCCGCGGTGAAGCCACGACCCAGTGCGAGTTCACGATGACGGTGAACGGCGGCAGTCCCGCCACACCCACGGCCGTTGTGCTGGATCAGTCGATCTTCACCATTCCCGATGCCTCGGCGCAGATCGAGATCCAGGCCAACTCCTTCGAACCGATCAAGTACGGGACCGTCGTCGCCCGGCTGGAGATCGACGCGTTCGGCAGCATCCAGGCCGCCTTTCTGTCGGCCAACTGGGAGCCACTGACCGTCCTGCCGTCGGTCCTCGGCCCGACTGCCGTCATGGTCGTCCACTTCTCGCCCCTGCGTGACGCCACCGAGCAGGCGCGCGTGAGCCTGGAGCGGACGGGCACCGACTATCCGGGCGCCCCGCCGCCGGGCAACATGAGTTTCCGTTCCTCCCCGGTGCCGCTGCCGCCCACGCTGTACTCCCCGTTGCCGCAAGCCACCGACACCAGTTTCGTCGCCTCACCACCCATCAGCGACCACGCGATCCAGGTGGAGAGTCGCACCGTGACACCCTTCGGTGACCTGCTCGTGCTACGTCTCCCCGGCGTGGGAGCACCCCAACTCGTGGCCGTCTACTGGCCCGGCGCCGTGCCACGCGGGCCCGGCGCCCCACCTGCGCCGTTCCTCGTGTTCTTCCGCCCGACCATGGCTCAGAACGTGGCGGACGGCTTCTTCACGAATGCCCTGGACCGCCACGACCCCATGACCGGCGACACCTATCCGTGGGGCTGGGACTACCAGTTCTTCGGCCTGCTCCGGCCCTTGCGATACATGGAGGATCCGCTCCTGGCCGACCCCTTCGGCAAAGGTCTGCCGTATCAGGTCCAGGCCTCCGGTCGGAACGTGGTCCTGGTGCTGCCGCTCCCGCGGGTCGCAGGCCAACCGTGTGACGAGATCACGTCGTTCGCCGACGCCGTCTTCCTCCAGGAGTATCTGGAGGAGATCCAGGCCTTCATGTTCCGGCGAGCCGGGAACTTCTCCTTCGGTCCCATCGGCCGACTCGGGATGGGATCGTTCAGCAGTGGCCACGCGCTGATGAGCTGTTTCCTGACAAGGGCTGCAAACCAGACGCACCCGCTGTTCCTGGACACGCTCCAGGAGGTCTACCTCTTCGACCCGCATGGAGACCAGGCAGGAGTGACGGCTGATGCGTTGACCCACGTGGCCGCATGGGCCGCACGTGACTCGGCCGGGACGAAAATCGCCCGCCTGTACACGCAGCACGATCTCGGCCAGCTGGGGCCGTTGCTCGCCGGACTGGGAGTGACGGCCGGCGTCGCCCCGTTCCACGCCGAGACGGCGGACGGCCGCAAGTCGGTCACGTCCCTGCCGGCGGCCGCCTGGCAGAGCGTGGCCCAGCGGCTGCACGGCAGCGTGCCGTACGCCAACAGTGGCCAGGTCCATCAGGTGATCCCGGCGTTGATGGTCGCTGACGCACTGCGGCGCAGCGGCTTCTGACCGCCTCAGCGCCGCCCGGCCGCCACCAGGGCGGTGAGGACGCGTCGGGTCTTGTTCTCCGGGTGCTCGGAGAGCGCCACCCCGCGCTCCCGCACCGTCTCCTGGAGTTTTCGCTGCTTGCGCTCGGCCCGCTTGGTGAACTCCTTGGCGTCGTCCTCGTCCTTGGGCTTCACCCGGATCGAGGCCTCCAGGAACTCCATACCGGCGACCGACCATGCCTCCAGGTTCACCTTCAGGTCGTCCAGCGCAACGTCGTCGACCTTGGTCGCGAGGATCGGCCCCAGCGCGACCAGCCCATTGAGCTGGACGGCGGGAGCGCAGGCGTGCAGGAACTGGTCCTGCAGCGCATCGATCGGTGCGGCGGGATCGGCTCCGGGGGCCACCGTGCCCAACAGCGCCTCCGGTGGGTGACTGTGCACCAGGGAGGCGGCCGGCACCTGGCCGTTCACCGACCAGTCCTCCTCGATCCTGTAGGTGAACGGCTCCGCGTCGAACGGGGCGGAGAACCGGCCGACCAACTGCTTCAGGTCGCACGGACGCAACTTGACGGTCAGGTCGTCCGCACCGCCACCGATCCGGAACCGCACGATCAGGCCGGCGTCCAGCAGTGGTACCCGGCCCGCGGCGGCGCCGTCCCGGTCCTCGGCGAACCAGATCTGTCGCGTGGTCATCTCGCCGTGCGCCGCGCCGAGGAGCGACAGCGCCGCCGCCACATCGCTCTCGATATTGACCTTGATCTCGACCGGCAACAGGTCCATCGCCCCGCTCCCTCACGTCTTGTGTACGTGGGCCCGACACCTTGCCGCATTGCTGGGCGAAGGTGTCGAAGGCTGTTTGCTCAGCGTCCTCCTCCTCCGGCTCGGAGTCGACCGGGAGGGGAGCTCAGGGTTGGGGCATGAGCTGTACCCGGATGTCATCTCCATAGGGGAGAACGATCGTCCGGTCCCGACCGAGCTCCCAGTCCGGGGTGACCAGGAACAGTCGCCCGCCGGATGACAGCAACAGTCGGAAGCCCGCGTAACGGTGGCGGTACGCCGTTGCCTCCTTTTCAAAACCGTCGAGCCGGGTTGCCGTGACCCCGGTGGGCAAGCCGTCGAGTGGTTCCTTGGTGTCGATGACGACTTCCGGTCGGAGGTCCAGCCTGGATGCGTCCTCCTCGCCTCGCCCTGTGCCGTACGCCCAGGCCAGCTGGGTCGAGGCCCAGAACAGCCCGGCGATGAACAGCCCCACGGCGCACAGCGCGCCATTGCGTGCCAGGCGCCGCGACAGCGGGGTCCGCCCGCGCTGCTGCGTGTAGACCCAGATGCCGTATGCCACCGCCGCCGGTCCGATCGCCAGCGACAGCGGTGTGGCACCGATGATGACGCTGGTGTCGGAGTCCTGGACGAACATGCCGATGATCGCTCTGGCAATGAGAAGGACCCCGACGAGCATGATGAGGTACGCCAGTAGGGCATGGGTGGTGGCGGTGTCGTCGCCCGTGTCGCGAGCGAGCAGCCACTTGACGAAGGCATGGATTGCGACGCACGTCAGAACGCCGAGGAACATCAAGGCCGCCGGGACGTACACCACTTCGAGGCCCTGCAGCATCAAGTCCTGATTGGACAGGCCCGTCATGTCCAGGGGAACGCCGAAGTACTGATAGCGGGCGCGGGTGGCGACGTAGCCGAAGTAGACAAGCAGCGCGGTGGCCAGCGTTGTCGGGCCGATGGCCTCGGCCAGTTGGCGGATGCGGGCCGAGACGGGCTGCTGGTCGGTGGAGGGTTCGGGTTCTCGGGCTGGTTCCGAGACTGGGGGCGTGGATGGCGGTTCGGGTGGGGGAACCGTGGCCATCAGCCTTGCTCCCCGGTCAGCGGCTCGTCGGGCGGGGGCTGGAACTCCTCGGGGGAGTCGGTGTCGGGCGACGGCGGGGAGAACTCCTCCGGCGGGGTGTCTTCCGCCGCCCCTCCGACAGTCATCGTCAGTGTGGGAACGTGGTTGGAACTTGAACCACTTATCTGCACCGGATTCTGCGACGTCGGTGGCGAACCGCCCCAGTGCGGCACTTCGTTGCACGGGGAGTTCTCGGCGTTGTCGCACAGGTACGTGAAGTGGACTACTGCGGTGACCGTGTACACACCTGCTGGGGCGTCCGACGGAAGGACAGCGCCCGCCACGCACTGGTCTCCCTCGGTCAGGTTGATTCCGCGACACGCAGGGTCACCGGTGGGCGAGCAGTGCGCGGCGTCGTCGGAGCGGATCGCCGGAGTAGCCGGGCCGGTGGCAGTGAAGGAGACACTGTCGATGGTGCCGGCAGTGGCGGTCTTGTTGATGATGGTCAGACAGCCGGGACCGTTGCGGTTGCCGTCGAGGCGCACGCCGTTGACATGAATGGATCGTCGATCGCTCTTGCGTGTCTCGCCGCCCGGCGTGCTGTTCCCTGCGGTCGATGAGCCCTGCGAGGTGGACGGGGAGTTGGAGTCTCCGTCATCCGAGCGACCGGTGCCGGTGCCAGGGTCGGCGTCGGGGTCGGTGCCGGCGTTGGGATCGGTGCCGTTTGAGCCGGTCACGGAGCTGACCGGGCCTTCATCAGCGGCATTCTGCCCATCAATGGTGGCGGATCTGACCAGCCAGACGATCCCGAGCACTGCCACGAGACCGAGGATGACCGCCAAGGCGATGGGTCGCGCACGCGTAGGTGGCATATACGGAGAATATTCTCATTTCTGGCACTCTTCCTCCTGGGGCAGTCAGGTCAGGACCAGCCAGCGGCGGCCGTCGATCAGCTCCCGGGCCGCGTCGAGGTGCCCGGCGTGGCACGCGGTCTCGGTGATGACGTGCAGCAGCACGTCGCGCAGGGTGTGCAGATGTGGTTCGCCGAACACGTCGTGGGGCCACCAGGCCAACGCGGCGTCGGCAGGAGTGGCGGTGATGACGTCGTCGGCGAACGCCGCCTCCTGCCGGTATCGGTCGAGCACGTCGACGGCCGCCACTTCCGGGGACACCTTCCAGGCTTCGTCGTCGCTCGTCAGGCCGCGGATGACCTGCTGGTCCCCGGCGACGACCGCGCGGAACCAGAACCGCTCGACGTCCAGCGTGAGGTGCTGGACCAGCCCCAGGCAGTGCCATCCGGACGGCAGCACGGGCCGTCGTAGATCCTGCGCATCGAGCCCGTCGAGGATGTCCACCACGTGGCGCCGTTGCCCATGCAGGACTCCAAGAAGCGCCTTGACCTCATGGCTCGGAGTGATGTCGCTCAGTTTCTCGGTCACGGCCACCCAGGATCCCCGAATCTCCGCGGCCGGGCAGGGAATTACCCGACATCCGGGGCGGGACTCGACCAACTCGGTGTGCCGACCGGGCGGTTGGCGCTCCTCGCGGACGCGACGAGACTGACAGACGCAGGTTCCGCCTGCCGGTGCCAGGTCTCGGCTCCGCTCTACGTCTGCTCGGTCGGCTGCTGAGCTGCCCCGCCCGCGCCGACGCTGACCAGCCCTGTCTCGTAGGCGACGATGACGGCCTGGACACGGTCGCGGAGTCCGAGTTTGGCGAGGATGCGGGCGACATGTGTCTTGACGGTCGCCTCGGCCAGGTGGAGACGAGTGGCGAGTTCGGCGTTGCTCAGTCCCCGGGCCAGCAGGCCGAGGACTTCCAGTTCGCGGGGCGTGAGCGAGGCGAGGTCGCGGTGGAGGGCGGCGGAGTCGCTGCCCTGGTGCGCGAACCGCTGCACGAGACGGCGGGTGATGGTGGGCGCGAGGAGCGCGTCGCCGCTACGGGCCGTGCGGACGGCCGCGGTCAGCTGCTCGGGGGTGACGTCCTTGAGGAGGAAGCCGCTGGCCCCGGCGGACAGGGCGGCGTACACATACCGGTCGAGGTCGAACGTGGTGAGGATGATGACGCGGGGCGCGTCGGCGGCCCCGGTGAGGATGCGGCGGGTGGCCTCCAGGCCGTCCATCTCGGGCATCCGGATGTCCATCAGGACCACGTCGGGCCGGGTACGGCGGACCGCCGCGACGGCTTCGCTCCCGTTGGTCGCCTCGGCGACGACATCGATGCCGTCGGCGCGGAGGATCAACCGGAATCCGGTGCGGACCAGGGTCTGATCGTCGGCGAGGAGCACACGCAGCGGCTCGGTCACGGTCCCTCCAGGGGGATCAGGGCTTCCACACGGTAGCCGCCGGTCAGGCGCCGGCCGGTGTTGAGGGTTCCGTCGTGGACGGCGAGGCGCTCGCGCAGTCCGATCAGTCCCCGGCCGCTTCCGACGGCCCCGCCCGAGTGCCCACCGGTGTCGGTGACTTCCACCCGGAGCCGGTCCGGGCCGTAGTCGACGGTCACGGCGGCCCTGGCGCCGGACGCGTGCTTCACGGTGTTGGTGAGGGCTTCCTGGACCACGCGGTAGGCGGCGAGTTCGAGGCCGGGCGGGAGGGGCCGGGGCGGCCCGGTCACGGTGAGGTCGACGGGCAGTCCGGTGTCCCGCACCCGCCCCACCAGCGATTCCAGCTGGTCCAGGCCGGGTTGCGGGGTCAGCTCCTCCGCCGTGCGGGTCAGGTCCGCATCGCTGGACGTCCCCTCGTCCTCGTCGGCCATGGTGAGCAGTCCCATGACGTGGCGCAGTTCGGTCATGGCCGCCCGCCCACCCGCCTCAACGGCGAGCAGTGCCTCGCCGGCCTCCTCGGGGGAGGTTTCCATGATCTTGCGGGCGGCACCCGCCTGGATGATCATCACGCTGACGTTGTGCGTGACGACGTCGTGCAGTTCGCGGGCGATCCTGGCCCGCTCGTGCTCGACGGCCCGGCGCAGCTCCTCGGTCCGTTCCCTTTCCAGGGTGGAGATCCGGGTACGGCCCTCGTCGGTCCGGAGCTTCCAGGTGCGCAGGCCGATGGCGGCCACGGCCATCGGGGCCAGGATCAGCAGGGCGATGTAGTCGTTGGGGACGATCGGTGTCACCGAGTCCCCCGAGGTGCCGACCAGGACGACCGACACCGGCAGCGCCGCCAGGGCCGCCACCCGGTACGGGCTGTACACGGCGGCGCTGTAGACGGCGATGATGAACGCGTAGAAGGTCAGCCGCAGCACGCTCTGTGGTGTCGCCAGTGTCGCCGCCGTCACGACGCACAGCACGGCGAGCGGATAGCGGCGGCGCAGCGCCAGGGCGCCCGAGGCGACGACCGCGAGGCTCACCATGAAGGCCAGCCCACCGGGGCCGGACGGGCGCGCCACGGTGTACGCCACGCCGGGTGCGATCTCCCGCACCACGACGACGTCGACGTTGTCGATGCCGTAGTAGACGGTGGAGATGCCGATCACCAGCGCGACCAGTGCGTCGAACTGCCAGGCGCGCAGGGTGGGCCGCAGCGGCGGACCGCTCGGAACCCTGGCGTCGCGGACCACCCTACGGGCGGCTCCCCGGACCCGCTCCAGAGTCGTACGTACATCCGTCACCGGATCATTCTCGCCGCCGCACGGACCCGCGGAGTCCGCCCCCGTGGTCATTTCCGCCGTACCGGATACATCACCCGCCTACATCGCAGGGATGACGTCTGCGGGGCTCATCCCAGCTCGGTACCGCAAGGGGTTCGAGCGGGCGACGCGTGCCGGCCGGGCCCGCTCCTAGCGTTCACGCAGCCAACTGCCCTTACCCGAGGAGCCTTTCATGACCATGCCGGTGATCGAACTGCGCGAGGTGAGCCGCCGATACGACGACGGCCCGCCCGCTCTGCACGAGGCGTCGCTGACCGTGCAACCCGGCGAGGCCGTCGCGATCCTGGGCCCTTCCGGCAGCGGCAAGTCCACGCTGCTCAATCTGATCGCGGGCCTGGACCGGCCCGATGCGGGGACCGTCACCGTGGACGGGGTGCGGGTGGACCGGCTCGGTGAGGCGGGTGCGGCGCTCTACCGGCGCTCGAGGATCGGCATGGTCTTCCAGTTCTTCAACCTGCTCGACGATCTGACCGTCACCGACAATGTCGAGCTGCCCGCGCGCCTCACCGGCGTGGCACGGGGCGAGGCGGGCCGCCGGGCGGCAGAACTTCTGGAAGTGCTGGGCATCGACCGGCACGCCCGCGCCTACCCGGGACGGCTGTCCGGTGGCGAACGGCAACGCGTCGCGGTCGCCCGGGCGTTGATGAACCGGCCCGCGCTGCTACTGGCCGACGAGCCGACCGGGGCTCTGGACACGGCCGCCGGACAGGACGTCAGCGAGCTGCTCACCGGCCTCAACGCCGAGGGCCAGACCATCGTGGTGGTCACCCACGACCTGGCTCTGGCCCGGTCCTGCACGAACCGTACGGTCCGCATCGCCGACGGCCGGATCACCGAAGACGTCCGGTCGCAGGCCGTCGCCCCGGAGGCCGTCCGATGAGCGCTCTCGGCACGGTGGTGCGCTCGGGGGTGGGACGACGCCGGGTGCAGACGCTGGTGGTCGGGCTCGCCACGATGATGGCGGTGGCCGCCTCCGTCCTCGGCGGAACGCTGCTCGTGGTTTCCGGCGGGCCCTTCGACGACGCCTTCGCCAGGCAGCACGGCGCGCATCTGTCCGTGCAGTTCGACGCGGGCAAGGTGAGTGCCGGGCAGCTGTCGAAGTCCAAGGACGCCGACGGGGTGAGCAGTGCGGCTGGGCCGTTCCGTACGGCGACGGTCACCCCGCGGTCGGACGGCCGGGACAACCCCGGGTGGCCGATGACTGTGGTCGGCCGGGGTGGTCCCGGCCGGGACGTGGACGAGGCGGCGCTGCTCGATGGACGGTGGCCCACGCGCTCCGGCGAGATCGTGCTGTCCGCCAACTCCGCGCTCATCCCGACCATGGGCATGAAGATCACCTTCCCTGATCTGTCCGGCGATCCGACACTGACGGTGGTCGGTGTGGCCCGCTCGGTCACGCAGACCGCTGACGCCTGGGTGGTTCCGTCCCAGATGGCGGCGCTCACCGTGCCCGGTAGCGGCGGCTACCAGATGCTCTACCGCTTCACCGACGCGGGCACCGCCGCGCAGATCACCGCGGGCGGCAAGGTCGTGACGAAATCCCTGCCGCAGGGAGCCGCCGTCGGCGAACAGTCCTGGCTCACCGTCAAGAAGACCGTCGAGCGTGACACCGCCCTCTACGTTCCCTTCCTCATGGCCTTCGGCGCCCTGGGTCTGGTCATGTCGGTGCTCATCGTCGGCAACGTCGTCGCGTCGGCCGTCGGCACGGGAACGCGCCGGATCGGGGTCCTCAAAGCCGTCGGCTTCACCCCGGCCCAGGTCGTCCGGGCCTACGTGGGCCAGGCGTTGATCCCGGCCGCCGTCGGCGCGACCCTCGGAGTCCTCGCCGGGCACCTGCTCGCCGTCCCCGTACTGGCCGAGGCCCAGGACGTCTACGGCACCTCGTCGCTGACCGTCGCCCCCTGGGTCGACCTGACGGTGCTCGCAGGGGTGCTCGGCCTGGTGGTGGCGACCGCCTGGGCGAGTGCCTTGCGGGCCGGCCGTCTGCGTACCGTCGACGCGCTCGCCGTCGGGCGTTCCGATTCGGAGGGGCGCGGCCGGTGGGCGGCCCGCCTCGCCGGACGGCTGCCGCTGCCGCGACCCGTCGCTCTGGGCCTGGCCCGGCCCTTCGCACGGCCCGCCCGTGCGCTGGCCATGGGCACCGCCATCCTGTTCGGCACCATCGCCGTCACGTTCACCGTGGGGATGGGCGCCTCGCTCGGCCAGGTGATGACAGCAAGGGCCCACAACGCGGCCGATGTCGTCGTCCCCGCGCCCGTGCCGGACTTCGGACCCCGGAGCCCCGGCTCGGAGAAGAAGCCCGACGTCGATCCCTCCGCGGTCGCCGCGGCCATCGAGGCCGCACCCGGGACCGGGAGGTACTACAGGGCCACGAGGGTACGGGCGACCGTGTCCGCTCTGACCGGGACCATCGAGGTGAACTCCTTCACCGGCGACGCCTCCTGGGGCGGCTACACGATGGTCTCGGGCCGCTGGATCGAGCGCACCGGCGAGGCCGTGGTCCCCACCCCCTTCCTGACCGCCACCAGCACCCGCGTCGGCGACACCGTCACCCTCAACGGTTTGGCCCAGCCGGTCACCGTCCGGATCGTCGGCGAGGTCTTCGACACCCGCAACGACGGCATGCAGGTCTTCACCGACGCCGCAACGCTCAAGGACGCGCATCCCGACCTGACGGAGACGAGCCATCACATCGCGGTCACCCCAGGCACCGACGCCACCGCCTACACCGACGCGCTGAACAAGGACCTGACACCACTCGGTGCCGGCGCCCGGGCCGGCGGGCGCAACTCAGGCAGCGACATGGTTGTCACACTCAACGCACTGTCCGCGATCCTCACCCTGATGCTCGTCGCCGTCGCCGCGCTCGGCGTACTGAACGGCGTGCTCCTCGACACCCGTGAACGCGTCCGGGAGATCGGCGTCCACAAGGCGCTCGGCATGACCCCCCGACAGACCGTCGCGATGGTCCTCACCTCTGTCGTCGTGATGGGACTGGTCGCGGGCGCGCTGGGCGTACCCCTCGGTGTGGCCCTGCACGGCTGGGTCATCCCCGCGATGGGCGACAGCGTGGGGCTTCGCCTCCCCGGATCCGTCACCGCCGTCTACCACGCGGCCGAACTGTTCCCGCTCACCCTCGGTGGCCTGCTCATCGCCACTCTGGGCGCCCTCCTGCCCGCCGGCTGGGCCGCCCGAGCCCGAACCGCCACGGCGCTGCGCACCGAATAGGACGCTGTGGCGCGGGGGTTGTGACTCCGGGCCCCACAGCACATTGCCGTGGGGCTCGGAGGGCTGGTTCCCTGCGCGGACGAACGAGACCTGTGCAGGGTCTGCGAGTGCGGTCAGAACCAGTGCAGGCAGTGCGGGGAGCGGTCGGTGCGGAAGAGGGCGTCGGCGAGGGTGGCTGCGCCCGGGTGGTGGGCTTGGATGTGTCCGGCACGCACGAGCGTGCTCGGGGCGGTGCCGCCGAGGTAGATCGAGCCCAGGTCCCTGATGTCCAGGGACAGGTCGGGCTTCCGGTCCGTGGGGACGCAGTCGGCCTTGCCGTCCCGGACGGTCAGCAGACAGCGGTCGTGCTCGCCGAGGAACGGGTCGGCGACGTCGAGGACGAGTTCGCCGTCCATGAACCAGCCGCGCGCGGTCAGAGCGGCCGGGACGTCCAGGATCCGTACCCAGAGCCAGTCCATCTGGCCGCTCACCTGGCCGGCGCGGAGGTCCGCGAGCTGCCGGCGCAGCGGGTGCTCGGGCGGGACGTGCTTGAACACGACCTGAGAGACGAGGTCGTGTTCGAGAACGAACCGGGCCAGGGCCGTGAAGACGGCGTCGTCGGTGGTGATGGTCTCGTCGACCGTGAGGGTGCCGGACTCGGTCGAGTAGCTGGCGTACCCGTCCGGGACACCGTCGGCGTCCCGGTGAACGGCGACGTAGCGTGGCGCCGGCGAGATCGGGGGCTGCCCCGCGCGCAAGGCCCACCAGCGGTGCGGCCGGGACAGCGCGCCGGGCTGGGCGCGGCGGTACCGGTCGTAGACCTCTTCCAGGATCTCGCCGCATTCGGCACGCCGCAGCACCTCGACCGAGCCGGCCGCGCGGGCCTCGGCCGCTCCATGCGCCCGGGGGAGGGCGAGGGCGGACCGGTGGCGCTCCACCGTCAGCTGCGCGGTGTGGGTCGCCGGTCCGTAGCCGAATCTGCCGTAGATGGTGGCCTCGGAGGACAGCAGCACGGAGAGGAACTCCCCGCCGGCCCGCAGTTCGGCGAGCTGATGCCGCATCATCGCGTTGAGCACGCCCTGGCGCCGGTGCGAGGGCAGGACGCCGACGGCGGTCACCCCGGGGGCCGGGACGAGGGTCTCACCGGGCAGGGTGAGCTCGAAGGAGTGCGTGGCGGCGGTGCCGACAGGCCGTCCGTCCGCCGTCAGGGCGAGCAGGCAGCGGTTTTTTTCGAGCGCCGACCACCAGAGGCCGCCGCCCTCGACGGGGGTTTCCGGGAAGCTCCCGAACGCGGCATAGAGGGTGTCGACGAAGACGTCGAAGTCCTCATCGGTCGTGGAACGAATCTCCATCGGCGCCGCTGCCTCCTCGCAATACCGGCACCACGAGTCGTGGTGCCCGGGATCAGTGCAGCGTTGACCTGTGTCCAGAGCAAGTGAATTACGAACCGGGTCCGCGGCAGCCGCCCTTCGAGCCCGCATCGGCTCGCTGCATCATGTACGGATGATCACCATTCACCTGAAGTACGAGATCGACGCGGACAAGTTGGCGGACTTCGAGGAATACGGCCGTCGCTGGGTCCGGCTCGTCGACCGTTTCGGCGGGACACACCACGGCTACTTCCTGCCGAGCGAGGGCGACAGTGACATCGCCTACGCCCTCTTCTCGTTTCCCAGCCTCGCCGCCTACGAGCAGTACCGCACGGACAGCGTGTCCGATCCCGAGTGCCAGGAGGCGTTCGAACTGGCTCGTCGCACGCGTTGCATCAAGCGGTACGAACGCCGTTTCCTCCGGCCGCTCGACGGCGTGTCCTAGGCCGGGGGAGGGGCGTGGCATGACCGCCCCTCCCCGACGACAACCGGCGGTGCCGTCAGCCGTTCAGCGGTGCGACGGTCACCTTGTCGATGTCCGGTGCGTATGCCGCGGAGTTGGCGAAGGTGATGGTGTTGACGCCGGCCTTGAGGGTCACCGGGACCGGCAGGTCCCAGAAGTTGGACCAGCTGTAGGAGTTGCGGAACACGACCGTCTGGGAGGTGTCGTTGACGGTGATGCCCGCGGCCCGGGAGACGACGTTGGTGTTGTAGTTCCCGGACCCGGCGGTCTCGTTGTTGGCGTAGCGCACGTTCATCACGTAGCGCCCGGCCGAGGGGGCGTTCACCTTGAAGGTGAGGGTGTTGCCGGCACCCAGGCCGATGTGGCCGACGTATTTGTCGCCGGAGGCCCAGGAGTTGCCGGAGACGGACGCGGTGCCGGCGGGGGTGGCGTCCTCGGCCTCGTAGACCTCGGTCCCCGAGGTGCTGACCACGCCGGTGACGCGCAGGTCGCGCAGGGTGAGACTGCCCTTGCCCGGGACGGCGGCGGTGATGCGGTTGTTGCCCGCCGACAGGTACAGCCGCAGGGCCTTGTCCTTCACGCGCCCCCGGGTGGAGGACAGGACGACGGCGTCGGCGCCGTCCATGCTCAGGGTGGCGTCGCCGGTGGCGGCGTAGTGGGCGTGCACGGTGTAGTAGCCGTCGGCCGGGGCGTAGACGTCGAAGGCGGCCTTGTCGCGGCGGTCCAGCACCAGGGCGCCGGCGCCGCTGATGCCGGAGGCGCTGTAGTCGTACGTCGGGGAGCCGCTGATGTCGGCGTAGGCCGCGGGGTAGACGGATTCCGGGGTCCTGGACGCGGTGAGGTCGATCTTGTCGAGGGTGACCTCGTTCGTGCCCTTGGACAGGGTCAGGGTGTGCGTGCCGGCCGTCAGGGACACGGGCGTGCTCGCCGTGGCGCGGTAGGTCCAGTTCAGGGTGGACCCGTAGGTGAGGGTCCGGGGTGAGCCGCCGTCCACTGTGAGGGTCTGGGTGGCGGGCCCGCCGGACTGGTTGCCGTAGAAGACGTCCAGGTCGTACGTGCCGGTCTTCGGGACGTCGACGGTGAAGGCGACCCTGCTGTCGGACTGGTTCAGGCTGCCGACGTCCTTGGTGCCCGAGGTGGCGAAGCCGTAGGGGTTGGTCAGCGAGCCCTGGGAGTAGACCCTGCCGCTGGTGATCGTGGCGTTCTCCGCCTCGTACGACGTGGACCAGGGCAGGCTCGCCGCGGTGGGCGAGCCGCTGCCGGCCGGGTTGACGGTGACGCGGTAGGCCGACATGGCGTCCAGGTCGGTCAGCGGGACGTTGATGCTGCCGTCCTGGGCGACCTTGGTGGTGGTGCGGGACACCACGCTGGGCGCGGCGGCGCCCTCGTAGCCGCTCCAGCCGATGCGCTCGACGGTGACGTTGACTTTCTTGCCGAAGCGCTCGGGGACGTTGCGGATCACGGTGTTCACGTCGCCGGAGGTGCCGCCGAGCAGTACCTGGGCCTGCTTGCGAGAGGTGTCCAGTGAGGCGATGCCCTGGACGGTGTCGATCGTGTTGGGCTGCGGTGGGTCCAGCTCGACGGTCTTGCCGGTCAGGCCCGCGTACCAGCGCAGCAGCCACCAGGTGCCGTTGGGGATGTTGGTCTGGGCGGCGTTGTCGTTGAGGTTTCCGGCGATGTTCCAGTACGCCTGGTCGGCGTAGACCTTGTTGCGCTCGAACATCGACATCCACTGGACCATTTGTCCGGGCACGGACTGGTCACGCCGGTTGCCGTACTCGTTGATGCTGACCGGCCGCTCGGTGATCTGGGCCTTCTTCTCGATGGCCCGGTAGTCGGCGAGGTGGGACTCGAAGTCCTTGAGGGAGTCCGGGCCCAGTTCGTGCCAGGTCGTGATGTCCGGGAGTACGCCGTTGGCCTTGGCCCATGGGTAGAAGTCGCCCATGAGCTTGGCGTCGTAGTGGGTCTCGTTGGGGCCGGCTATCCGGGCGTCGGGGATGATCGAGCGGATCTTCCGGTAGACGGTGGTCCAGTCGCTCTGGAACCTGCTCAGGGCGCTCGCGTACTTGGTGGTGTCGGAACTGCCCAGATCCGGGTACCAGTTGCCGTTGGGTTCGTTGAACGGCACCCACACGAAATCGTCCGCGTCGGGGCGTGCCGCGACCTTGCGGACCATGGTGTCGACCTTGGCCAGGTAGTCGCTCAGACCGAGGTTCTCGTACGGCCACTGTGCGTAGACGTCCTGCATGTAGATGTGGACCTCGCCGCCGCCGTTGCGGTCGTAGCCCTTCTTGATCGCGAGAGCGTCGCCGTTGGGGTGCTGAGCGCCGTCGGGAGCCTTCTGTATGACGGTGGTCATGTGCAGCGGTGCGACCAGCTCGTCACCGGGGACGCCGTCGTCACTGAGCCCGTACAGCGTTCCGTTGGCTCCGTGCATCACGTCGCCGGTGGTTCTGCCCAGGTCGACGGTGACCTGCGTGGTGGCCGCCTGGGCGGACGGAACGGTCACGGCTGTGCCGATCAGCGCGGCGGTGAAGGCGATCGCCCCCATGAGACGCGCGGTGTGGCGTGATCCGTGCTCGGTTCGCGGCATGTGTGTCCTCCGCCTCCCGCGTCGTTGCGGGAGGATCGTGAGTGGGCCCGGGGACCCGGGTGGACCGGGTGGCCCGGATGTGGGGGCCGGGGCGCGCGGGGAGTCACGCCCCGGAGATCAGGGGAGTGGGCTACTTGACGGCGCCGCTGGTGATGCCGGCGACGATCCGGCGCTGCGCGATGACGAAGACCGCCACCATCGGCAGGCTCATCATCACGACGTAGGCGAAGACGAGGTGCCAGTTGTTCAGGTACAGCTGGGCGTTGGCGACCTGGTAGAGGTTGAGCGGGAGCGTGGCCTTCTCCCCGCCGCCGAGCACGAAGAAGGCGTAGAAGATGTCGCTCCAGGCGAAGAGCATCACCATGATCGTCGCGGTGGCGATGACCGGGCGCAGCAGTGGCAGGATCACCTGGAAGAAGACCCGGGCCGGGCTCGCGCCGTCCATGCGCGCGGCTTCCTCCAGTTCCTCCGGGAGGTTTCGGATGAAGCCGGTCATGAAGAAGATCGACGTGGAGAGGTACATCCCGGTGTAGACGGCGATCATGCCGAGCTGGGTGCCCGCCAGGCCGAGTTGGCGCAGCTCCATGACGATGGTGATGACGGCGGGCGGGAGCAGCAGGCCGCTGATGCTCAGCGCGTACAGCGTGCCGACCAGGCGCCCCTTGCGGCGGGCGAAGACCCATGCGGCGCCGGCGCCCAGCAGCAGGACGAGCACGACGGAGGGGACGACGACCAGCACGCTGTTGACGAACCCCTGGACGATCTTGCCCTCGTCGAAGGTCTGCTGGTAGTTCTCGGCGGCCTGCATGTGGTGCGGCAGCGAGAGGTTGGGTTTGATCGCCTCGGCCTGCGGCTTCACGGAGGTCACCGCGACGAGCCAGAGCGGGATGCCGATGGTGACGGCCGCGACGACCAGGGTGACGAAGGGCTGGATCCATCGCACGGGGCGTCGGCGTACGGGGGCGAGCGCGGGCATGGCGGTCACTGGTTGTTCTCCCTCCGCCGCAGGCCGACGATGACGGGTACGGCGAGGACGACGACGATGAGGAAGAGGACCAGGCTCATCGCGGACGCCTGGGCGTACAGACCCTGGCCGAAGATGCGGAACATGTAGATGTTGAACACTTCGGTCTCGCTGCCGGGACCGCCCGCGGTGGTGGCCTGGACGATGTCGAAGGTGTTCATGGAGCCGATCAGCGCGGTGGTCACGTTGAACGTCACCGCGGGCGCCAGCAGCGGGAACCGGATCGACCAGAAGGTGCGCCAGGCGCCGGCCCCGTCGATGCGGGCGGCCTCCAGCACGTCGTCGGGCATGCTCTTGAGTCCCGCCAGGTAGATGAGCATGGCCAGGCCCATCCATTTCCAGCCGTGGATGAGGGTCACCACGACCAGGGTCCAGGTGGTCGATCCCAGCCAGGGGGTGTCGACCTGGTGTCCCGCGAGGGAGGACAGCACGCCGTTGAGCGCCCCGTCCTGCTCCAGCAGGGCCTTGAAGATGTAGCCGACGGCCAGGGCGGAGATCAGCACGGGCAGGAAGAAGACCGCGCGGAAGAAGCGGTTGAAACGGGTGTCCCGCTCCAGCAGCAGGGCGAGGCCGAGACCGAAGCCGTTCTGGAAGAGGGCCACGAGGACCGCGTACACCAGGGTGATGCGGATGTCCCGCAGCATCGATCCGTCGTCGAGGATGGTCTTGAGGTTGTCCAGGCCCACGAAACTGATCTGCGGGTGGAACGCCGACCAGTCGGTGAACGGGTAGACGAAGTTGAGCAGGTTCGGCAGCAGGAAGAACACGCCGAACACGGCGAGCGCGGGAAGCGCGAACCACCACGGCTGGTTGGCCTTCTTCCGGGTGCGCCGGCCGCGACGGGGCGGGCCGCTCCGGTCCTTCACGCGCGTGGGCTCTATGACGCCCCTGGCGGCGGTGTCCACCACTTTCCTACCTCCGGTTACGGGCCCCGGGCGCGCCGCCGACGGGCGGCCCGGGGAACGGGCTGGCGAAGGGACGCCGGTCAGAAGCCGGAGACACCACGCGCCTTGAGGACCTGCTGGAACTGGTCCTGGGCGGCCTGGGCGACCTGCTGGGGGGTCTTCTTGCCGTAGATCATGTCGGCGAGGGCGAGATGCATGTCGGGCGCGGTGAGTGCCTTGACCTGGAAGACGCCGGTGGCGGTGGACAGCGCCTCGGCCTGGGCGATCGCGGTCTGCGGCAGCCCGTCGGGGTTGGGCACCGACGGCTGCACCGACACGAGCTTGTTCGCCTTGATGTAGTCCGGGTAGTCCTGGCCGAGCCAGTAGGACAGGAACTGCCGGGCGGCGTTCTGACGCTTGGTGTCGCCGGTCTTGAAGGCGACGACGCCGTTGGTCTGGTCGGGCGAGTACTCGGCGCCGGCGGCGCTGTTGGCGATGGGGAACCAGCCCAGCTTCTTGTCCATCTCCTCCGTGCTGGAGGTGGCCTGTATCTGGGACTGGAGCGAGGTGACGTTGAGGGCCATCGCGGCGCTGCCGTCCATGATCGCCTTGCCCTGGTCGACGAACGTGGCGGTCTTGTAGTTCTTCTGCGCCAGGCCGCCGTCGAGGACCTTCGTCTTGTACTTGGTGATGGCCTCGACGATGGCCTTGTTGGTCCAGCTGTCCTTGTTCTTGTTCAGGTTGTCCCAGAACGTCTGCGGCAGGTCGGTCATCTGCACCTGGACCTGCCACTGCAGGGGCCACTTGTCGCCGCCGACCTCGAAGAACGGGGCGGTGCCCGTCTTGGACTTGATCTTCTGGGCGGTGGCGAGGAGGTCGTCGTAGCTCTTGGGCATCGAGGTGATGCCGGCCTCCTTGAAGACGTCCTTGTTGTAGTAGATGCCGAGGACCGCGGGGCTGGTCACGATGGCCGCGTAGCGGTGGCCGTCGACCTGGCCGAGTCCCTTCTCCGTCTTGCCGAGCTTGGGGACCCAGTCCTCGTTGTCGAGCTGGAGCAGGTTCTGCTGCGGCTGGATGAACGGCAGTGTGCTGCCCGTGGGCTGCCAGAACATCAGGTCCGGCTTGACGCCCGAGGCGAGCTTGGTCGGGACGTTCGACTCGTAGGGGTCGGGGATCACCTCGGTGTTGATCTTGGCGCCGGTGGCCTTCTCGAACGCCTCGATGGCCTGCTTGGGCTGTCCGACGCTGTTCTGGGCCGTCCACATGGTGAGCTCGACGCCCTTGAGGTTCGCGGTGGGGTCGACCGTTCCCTCGGGTGCGGCGCCGGTGCCGCCGGCGGTGCTGTCGCTGCAGGCGGTGGCGGTCAGCCCGAGCAGACAGGCGGTGACAAGGACGGAGACGGCTCTTCTCATGGCGGGATCCTTGGTCTTCAGGGGGAAGGAGGCGGAGCGGTGCTGCCCAGGCGGGGGCCGGCTGCGGGACGGTGACCTGGGGAGAGGGCGAACGAGAGCTTCCGGTGCGGCTTATGTCTCTCGGGAACCCGAACTCTCCCGGAGGACGAGGGTGGGTTCGGCCGGCACCGGCGCGGGTGCCTGCTGTTCGGTGTCGAGCTGGGTGCGCAGCAGCCCGAACGCGGTGCGGCCCAGCCCCTGGAAGTCCATGCGGACCGTGGTGAGGGACGGTGTGACGAATGCGGAGTGCGGAGCGTCGTCGAATCCGATGACGCTGACGTCCTCGGGAACCCGCCGGCCCGCGTGGTGCAGGGCTCGCAGGACACCCAGCGCCAGGTCGTCGTTGCCGCAGAGAATCGCGGTGACGTCCCGGTTCCCGGCGAGCTTCTTCCCGGCCTCGTATCCGGCCTGGGCGTCCCACCCCTTGCCGGACGGCTCGGGGGCCGTGACGCCGGCCGCTTCCAGGGCCTGGCGCCAGCCTTCCGCGCGCGGTCCCACCGAGCCCGGGGTCCCGGTCGAGGTGGGAATCGCCACATAGTGGACGGTGTCGTGCCCGAGTGAGAGGAGGTGCTCGGTGGCGGCACGGGCCGCCTCACGGTCGTCGGCCCACACGGCGGGAAGTCCGGGTGACTGTCCCTGGGGTGGCGCTTCCACCACCGCCGCGCACGGCATGTGGGCCGGTACGCGCTCCAGGGCCGCTGCGCCGAGCCGGTCGAAGCCGATGACCACCAGCCCGCCACCGGCGTCGGCGGCCGAGGCGATCGTGCGGTCCAGGTCGTCCTCGGGGGTCAGGACGCGCACGCCAAGGGTGTAGCCCGCGGCACGGGACGCCTCCTCCAGGCCCTGCAGGGTGGCTGCGTAACCGTAGAGAAGCGTGTTCGACGTGAGGACGGTGACCGACCGGGTCACGCCACTGGCCAGCGCGAACGCGGTGGCGTTGCGCCTGAAGCCCAGGGTGGCGATGGCTTCCTGCACCCGCCGGCGCGTCTCCTCCCGGACGTTCGGGTGGCCGTTGATGACCCTCGAAACGGTCTGGTAGGAGACGCCCGCCGCCTGGGCGACATCGCGAATGCTGGCAGCTTTCTGCTGCCCCTGTGGGGGGTCGGCGCGGCCGCCCGACCTTGTGTGACCGGTCACAGACATGCGAGGATTGTGAGCGGTCACAACGTGGGCGTCAAGAGACCGTAACCGGGGGGTTATCGCCCCGGTACATTCGCGGCGCGGCACATCCTCACCGCCCCGAGGGTGAATCCGCAGATCAGCTCCACGACAACCAACCGCAGGACCGAACATCCCGGAAGGGGAATCGCGTTGACCGCTGCCGTCGAAGCTGCCGAGGTGTCCCGGGTCTGGTCGCATCCGGAACTCGGCCTGCACGCCGTCATGGATGCCAACGGAGCGGTGAGACTGGGCAGACCCGGCCAGGACTGGGCCGGCCTGGTCCCCCTGGTCGAGGTCACCGCCACCGGCCACGGACGCATGTGGTCGGGAGAACGCTTCATCGAGACGGCCATCGGTGACCGCCTGACCTATCTGAGCCATGAGACGGTCCAGGACCGCGGCCGGGAGCGTACGACGATCCGGCTGGCGGACTCCGCGACCGGTCTGGCCGCCGACGTCACCCTGGAAGCACGTCCGGGCAGCCGTTTCCTACGGGCCCGGGTGCGCCTGGCCAACGAGGGCGGCTCGGCGCTCCGGCTGGAGAGCGTCTCCACGCTGACCCTCGGCGGCATCGTCGACGCGGGCGGCGGTCTCGACGACCTGACTCTGCACTGGGCGGACAACGACTGGCTCGCCGAATGCCGGTGGCGCCAGGACGCCTTCCGCAAGCGAGTGGTCCCGCTGAGCCGGTCCGCCCACGGCCACGAAGGCCGGGGCTGCTTCGAGCGGTACTCGCAGGGAAGCTGGTCCACCGGCCGCCACCTCCCCGTGGCCGGCCTCACCGACAGCGAGGGCCGCGCCTGGCTGTGGCAGATCGAGTCCAGCGCAGGCTGGCGCTTCGAGACCGGTGAGCGCGAGGGCGCCGCCTACGTGGCACTGTTCGGCCCCGACGACGCCCACCACCAGTGGCACCACACCCTGGCCCCCGGCGAGGAGTTCCACACCGTCCCGGCCGTCCTCGTCCACACGGAGACCGGCGGACTGGACGCGGCGTTCGGTGAACTGACCGACTACCGCCGCAGCATCCGCCGCGCTCACCCCGACCACCGCGCGCTGCCGGTGATCTACAACGACTACATGAACACCCTGATGGGCGACCCCACCACGGAACGCCTCCTGCCGCTGATCGAGGCGGCGGGTGCGGCCGGTGCCGAGGTGTTCGTGATCGACGCGGGCTGGTACGACGACGACGCCCAGGGCTGGTGGGACGCCGTCGGCGCGTGGGAACCCGCCGCCCGCCGTTTCCCGGGCGGTCTGCAGGAGGTCCTGGACGCCATCAGAGCGCACGGGATGACCCCGGGGCTCTGGCTCGAACCCGAGGTCGTCGGCGTCCGCAGCCCCCTGGCCGGCACGCTGCCGCCCGAGGCGTTCTTCCGGCGCGGCGGTCTGCGCGTCACCGAACACGGGCGGCACCACCTGGACCTGCGTCACCCGGCCGCCCGCGCTCATCTCGACGAGGTCGTGGACCGGCTGGTCGGTGAGTGGGGCGTCGGCTACCTGAAGCTCGACTACAACATCAACATCGGCCCCGGCACGGAGAACGGCTCCGAGAGCCCGGGTGCCGGTCTGCTCGGGCACCACCGCGCCCACCTCGACTGGATGGCCTCGCTCCTCGACCGCCATCCCGATCTCGTCCTGGAGAACTGCGGGTCGGGCGGTCTGCGCATGGATTACGCGCAGTTGGCCGTGGCTCAGCTGCAGTCCACCAGCGACCAGCAGGACCTCCTGCGCTACCCGCCCATCGCCGCCGCGGCCGCCACCGCCGTGACGCCGGAGCAGGCCGCGGTCTGGGCCTACCCCCAGCCGGACCACACCCTCGACGAGATCGCCTTCACCCTCACCGGGGCGCTGCTCGGCCGCGTCCACCTCTCCGGCTTCATCAATCTGATGAGCGAAGAGCAGGCCGGCCTCGTCCGCTCGGCCATCTCCGTCTACAAAGAGCTCCGGCCGGAGCTCGGCGGCGCGCACCCGTTCTGGCCTCTGGGGCTTCCCGCCTGGGAGGACGCCTGGATCGCCCATGGACTACGAGGTCAAGGCGCCACGTTCCTCACTGTCTGGAGGAGGGAACCGGGCAACGCCGGAACGCCCGACTCCAACGGCCCCGACCGGAACGGATCCGCCGACACCGACCGCACCCTCACCATCCCCCATCTGCGAGGCGCTCACGTGCAGCCCACGGTGCTGCATCCCACGACAGCCGACGCCGCCGTGAAGTGGGACGCGGACGCGGGGCTGCTCACCGTCTCACTGCCGCGTGAGAACACCGCCGTTCTCCTCCGGTTGGGCTCGGACGCGGTGGACTCGGCGCGATGACGCCCCCAGGGCGACCGCTCCACTCGGGAAGGCCTCGCTCCTGGCGTGATTGCCGCCTGCCTGCGCCGCCGACCCCATCGCTGCCGGTCGATCCTTGCCCAGTTCCTCGCCGAGAGTGGCGAACCGGCCGAAGCGGTACGCCTGCTGCGCGCCCTGTAACCCGTTCCATCCGCAACGCCTTGGTGACGGCACTGGAGTTGGACGGCCAGGTCCAAGAGGCCCTCGACCTGTTGGACGAGGAGATCGCCGCCGAGCGGGGGACGATCCACGGAGTCGACGAGAACCGCGGCGACTACGAGCCTGACTGCGTGCGCCTTGGTCAGTCGTTCGAGCGGTCGGCGGTGACCTTGCCGGAGTCGGGGTTCACATGCCATTCGCTGCCGGTGCCGTCGGCGGCGGTGGTGTCGACGTCCCAGGCATCGTCCCTGCTCTCCTCATCGAGGTCGACGGAGGTCACCGTGCCCTTGGCGGCGGCGGCCTCGGCGGCCTCCGCGGCGCTCACGGAGGTGTCGTTCAGGGCGGCACGGATCTGCGCGGTCTCGGCGGCGTCGTCACCGTCGTCGTTCTTCTCCGTGTGCGAGCCGAGGACCTTGCCGTCGGCGGGGTCCACCTGAATGCTGTGCCAGGTAGACCCGTTGGCCAGCACATCGACCTCCCACACGTGGGCCGTGCCCTCGTCGTCCAGGTCGGCCGAGACCGCCGTACCGGTCGTGTGCCGCAGCGCCGCCCTGATCGCGTCCGCGGCCGTGATCTGTCCGGCCTTCGCCGCGGCGGTGTTCTCGGCCTTGTCCTCGGAGGCCTCGTCCGTGGGGCGGGCGGACCGGTCCCCTGCCCCGTCCTGGGCGGTGCCATCGGTGTCGTTGACGTCGTTCGTCACCGCCACGGTCTTCTTCGCCGGCCCTTCGTCGTCACCCGAGCCCACGAGGGCGGCCGCGGTGCCGCCGCCGATCAGGGCGACGGCCGCGACGGTGGCGATGACGGTCTTGCGCTTCATGGCTTCCTCCAGACTGCGAACGACTGCTTCGACGGGACTCAATCTGGCCGACCGACTCTGAAGCGGAGCTGAAGCCCCTTGAAGGCCGCTTCAGGTTCGGTTTGCCAAGCTGAGCGCATGCGTCTGTTGATCGTGGAAGATGAGAAGCGGCTCGCGCTGTCGCTGGCCAAGGGTCTGACGGCCGAGGGGTATGCCGTGGACGTCGTCCACGACGGGATCGAGGGCCTGCACCGGGCGAGCGAGGGGGCCTACGACCTGGTGATCCTCGACATCATGCTGCCGGGCATGAACGGCTACCGTGTCTGCGCCGCCCTGCGGGCCGGCGGCCACGACGTGCCGATCCTGATGCTCACCGCCAAGGACGGCGAGTACGACGAGGCGGAGGGCCTGGACACGGGTGCCGACGACTACCTCACCAAGCCGTTCTCCTACGTCGTCCTCGTCGCCCGGGTGAAGGCGCTGCTCAGGCGGCGCGGGCCGACGGGCGGAGCCTCACCCGTGCACACGGTCGGCGACCTGAAGGTCGACACCGCGGCCCGACGGGTCTTCCTCGCCGAGGACGAGATCACCCTGACCACAAAGGAGTTCTCCGTCCTCGAGCAGCTCGTGATGAGAGCCGGTGAGGTCGTCTCGAAGCCCGACATCCTGGAGCACGTCTGGGATTTCGCGTACGAGGGCGACCCGAACATCGTCGAGGTCTACATCAGCACGCTGCGCCGCAAGCTCGGTCCAGCGCTCATCAAGACGGTACGTGGGGCCGGATACAGGCTGGAGGTCCGGCCGTGAAGCGCCGGCTCCGCTCGGTCAGGGCGCGCGCCACCCTCGCCGCGACGGTCGTCGTCGCCATCGCCCTGGTCGCGGCGGGCACCGCCGTAGTGCTCTCGCTGCGGTTCACCCTCACCGACAAGGCGGATGCCGAGGCCGACTCCGTCGCTCGTAACGCCGCCTCGGCGCTGGCGAACGGGTTCGCGTACGACCAGCTGAACCTGCCGGACGGCGACGAGAACCCCGTCGAGGTCCTGGACCGGGACGAGAAGCCCGTCGCGGTCGGCGAGGACGTCGAGGGCATGAACGTGACCGCCGCCGCCTCGGACCGGCTGAACTCCGAGACCAATGACGACGCCGACGACAAGGCGGAGGGTGATCGGGACACGGAGGACAACGACGCGCTCGCCACCGGGGAGGTCACCGACGAGACCTGGTACGGCGAGGGCACCGCGACCGTCGAGGGGATGACGGCGAAGTACCGGTTCGCCGCGGTCGACGTGATCACGTCGGGAGGTGTCCTGCTCACCGTCTACGCGGGCGCCCCGCTGTCCATCCAGGAGGAGGCCGTCGACGTCGCGTTGACGACGATGCTCATCGGGCTGCCGCTGCTGCTGCTGACGGTCAGCGGGATGACGTACGTCGTCACGAGACGGGCGCTGCGCCCGGTCGAGGGCATCCGTGCCGAGATGGCCGCCATCATGGCCTCCGAGGACCTGTCACGGCGGGTCCCCGAGCCGCGCACCCACGACGAGATCGCCCGTCTGGCCCGCACGACGAACGAGACCCTTGCCGCCCTGGAGACCTCGGTCGCGCGACAGCGCGCGTTCGTCGCCGACGCCTCGCACGAGTTGCGGAGCCCCATCGCGTCCTTGCGCACCCAGCTCGAAGTGGGCGCCGCGCACCGGGAGTTGCTGGACCTGGACGGGGCTGTCGAGGACACCGTACGACTGCAGAGCCTCGCTGCCGACCTGTTGCTGCTCGCCCGCCTGGACGCGGGGGAGCGGCCCCCACCGGACGCTCGCTTCGACCTGGCGGCGGTGGTGGCGCAGGAAGTGTCCTCCCGGGACGGGGTGACCCTCGACAGCGTCGCGTCCGTGGAGGTGCACGGCTCCCGCAGCCAGATCTGCCGTGTCCTCGGCAATCTCCTGGACAACGCCCGTCGGCACGCCCGCGATCGCGTCGCCGTCACCCTGCGCACGGCCGCCGACCAGGTGGTCCTCCAGGTCGCCGACGACGGCTCGGGCGTCCCCCTCGCCGACCGCGACCGCATCTTTGAGCGGTTCGTCCGTCTCGACGAGTCCCGAGCCCGGGACGACGGCGGCGCCGGCCTGGGCCTCGCCATCGCGAAGGACATCGCCGTACGCCACGGAGGCACATTGACAGTCAGTGACGCTCCCGGTGGAGGTGCCTTGTTCGAACTGAGGCTGAGTCGGTCGGGGCGTGGGCGATCTCGCTGAACAGGGGATCGCCGCTGGTGCCGGACGACGATCCCCTGCTGTGGCGGCTGTTCCAGAGCCGTCTCGCGGTCAGGCGAACCCGACAGCGATCGGGCCTGCTTCGTCGACCTGCTGGGCAGCAACCCGGGCGGGCGGAACCTTGTCCGCGCCGCCCGGGTGCGCATCTCCTCGAACGGTGTCGTGCCGTCGGCGGGACGCTGTTTGCCGGAGCCGAGCCGTCAGACGACCATCCACTGGTGGTTCGCGCCGGTGGCGCAGGTCGACTGGTCCAGGGCCGCGCCGTTGGCGGTGGACGCCCCGGCGACCTCCAGGCACTTACCGCTGTTGACGTTGGTGAAGGTGACATAGCCGCCGATCACCGGTGTCTTCGTCCACAGCTGGTGCGAGGCACCGGTGCACGTCGACTGGACGGCCACCGCGCCGTTGGCGGTGGAGGCGCCGGCGATCTGCAGGCACTTGCCGCTGTTGACGTTGACCAGCTCGTAGTTGGAGCCCACGGCGGTGGGTACCCACTGCTGGTTGGCGCCGGAATTGCAGTTGCCGGAGTTGACCGCCGCGCCGTCCGCCGTGCTCAGGGACCAGACGTCCGCGCACTTGCCGCTGTTGCGGTTGAGCAGGTGATTGTTGGCGGCTCCGAGGGGACTCGCGAGGACGGGCCAGCCGCCCGCGAAGGTCACCTGACGGATGTCGAGGGTCTCCTGCCCGGAGTTGTCGCCGTTGTAGTAGTGGTAGGCGAGGAACTTGGACGTGCCGTCGTCGTAGGCGTCGGCGCCGCCCGCGGCCACCCTGGGGTAGGCGCCGGTGAGGATGGTGGTTCCGCCGCCGGAGGCCATGTTCGTGCCGCTCTGGTCGAGGTAGGGGCCGGTGATGCTGGTGGACCGTCCGACCACGGTGTAGTAGGTGCTGCTGGTCCCGCTGCAGCACAGGCCCTTGGAGCCGAAGAGGTAGTAGTAGCCACCGTTGAGGATGATCGTCGGGTTCTCGATGTCGATGGCGATGTGCCAGAGGTTGTTGTCGCTGGTGGACAGTTTGCCGGTGGCGGTGTCCAGGACGTGCATATAGGTGCCACTGCCGGTCCAGGAACCCCAGGAGATGTACAGCCGGCCGTCGGGGCCCCAGTCGACGTTGGGGTCTATCGGGTAGTTGACGTCCGTGACCATGCCCTGGTCCGTCCACGGGCCCTCGATGTTCGTGGCCGTGGCCAGGCCCATCACCGCGTAGTTCGTGCCCCAGAGCGAGCCGGCGTAGTACAGGTGGTACTTGCCGTTGAAGTACTTGATGTCGGGGGCCCAGATGTTCGGCGGGGTCGAGCCGAGCTTGCTGGTGATCCAGGACGGGGTCGTCCCCCAGACGTTGCCCACCTTTGTCCAGCCGGTCGCCGCGGTGCCGGCGCACGTCTTGCGGATGGTGATGGATCCGCTGGGATTGAGCGAGTCGTTCTCGAACCCGGTGGAGAAGCCGTAGTAGCAGCTGCCGACCTTGATGAGGCTCGGGTCGTGCATCCGGACGTCTCCGCTGAGTGCCTTCGCCTGGCCGGCGGTGACCAGGGCGATGACGGTCACGAGGGCGGCCAGGATCGCGGCAAGCGTGGGAGAGATACGCCGTCTGCGGATTCCGGGGTATGCGCCTCCGATGTGGTGGCTGACCATACGAGACTCCTTTGTTTCGCTGATGCGTGGGTGCGAGCGGCCGGCCGGTGTTCGGCCGTCGGCCCGCGGAGGCCCGCCGCCCTGTGCGGCCCGGTGCGTACCCGTCCCTGCACCGCCGCCCGGGCTTGGGGGTGCCCGGACGACAGTTGTCCGGAGGAGCGGCTGTGGCGTCGGTAAACGGTCCCGGCGTGGGGCGCCGGGGCCGGCTGTCATGACTTCGCGACTCCCTCGACGGTGAGAGAAGGACGGCGGGCGGGGTCTGCGGCGCGGGAGCCGACCGTGTGTTCCGGCGCAGAACCGGAGCACATGGTCAGGCCTCTGCATGGCCGGGTGCGGCTGTGGGGAGGTCGCCGCGTGGGTCGGCATGCAAGAGCTGGAAGGCAGATTGATACGCTTCAATCACTTCAGCGGTGAGAGGCTGGCATTCTCCGGGCGGAACGTCAAGGGCTCGCACGCTTATCCCGCAGGCGGCAGCGGGTCCCGTGCCGGGCGTCGCTTCTGGAGGGAGGCCCGGCGAGCGGGCCTGCCCGAGGAGCGCGGCAGTGCGTGGAGGGCAGCGGCGAACTGCCGTGACCTGCATATACGTATGGGTGTCCAGCGGGTTTGAGGGCGCGTCGGACAGCGGCGTTGGAGCGCTTTAACGCAAACGTGTATCCTGCGTCTGTTCAAACCGGCCCGGCCCCCGGCCGGGCCGAACGAGACCCAAAGGCCGAGGAGCGTCGTGGCAGCCGCAGGTCCGCGAGCAAATGGACACGCCGGTCCGAGCATGCAGGACGTCGCGAAGGCGGCGGGCGTCTCCCTCGGCACGGTTTCCAACGTCCTGAACCATCCGGCCAAGGTCAGCCCCGTGACGGCGCAGCGAGTGCGCGACGCCATCAGCCGGCTGGGATTCGTGCGCAACGATGCGGCCCGGTCGCTGGCCTCGGGGTCGAACGACAGCGTCGGCATGGTGCTCGCGGACATCGAGAACTCCCTGTTCATCGACATGGCACACGGAGCGCAGGAGGCCGCCCGCAGGGCCGGCCTCAACCTGTTGCTCGCGAACACGACATGCGACATGGGGCTCCAGGACGAGTACCTGGACGTTTTCGACGAGGCCCGGGTGACCGGCGTGCTGCTGGCCCCCATGGAGGACTCCACCGACGGCATCGCCCGGATGCGCTCGCACGGACGCCAGATCGTGCTCCTCAACTTCTCTCCGAAACCGGGCACTTGCTGCTCGGTGCTGGTCAACAACGAGCACGTGGGATATCTCGCGGCGCGCCACCTCATCGACACCGGACGCACCAGGCTGGCGTACGTGGTCGCGCACGACGACTACCAGCCCGTGCGTGACCGGCGCAGAGGGGTGCACGCGGCGGTCGAGGAGGCCGGTGCCCGCGTGACGCTGGAGGAGATCGACAGCGTCGGCCTGACCACGGCGCACGGGCACCTGGTCGGCAAGGCGCTCGCCGGGCGGGAGCCCGGCGACCTGCCCGACGGCCTCGTCGTCGTCGCCGACGAACTGGCCAACGGCATCATCCACGAACTGCACACGGTGGCGGGGATCGGCGTACCCGACCAGGTGGCTGTCGTCGGGTGCGAGAACAACCGGACGGCCGGTTCCGCGGCCGTGCCCCTGACCGCGGTGGACCTGCCGGGGCGGGCGATGGGCCGGGAAGCGATGCGGTTGCTGATGGACGAGGTGGCCTCGGGCGCGCAGCACCGGCATGCCACCGTCGTACTCGAACCCGAGTTGGTCGTCCGCGCCAGCACGCCGCGCTGAGTCCGTAGTCCGCAGCCGTCACCGCCTCTGACGGGCTCGCCTCCGGCGTGCCCGATTCCCGGCGTTGTGCACACATCGCGATTCGGAAATACCGGCGAATCATCCTTGACATGGCCGCGTAGTGGGCCGTAGGTTCCGGGGCAACATTGAAGCGCTTCAATGCGCTGTGCACCGCGAGGAGCAACCCCGTGCACCACACCCTCAAGCCCCGCACCCTTGCCGTCCTGGCAACCACCACCTCCGCCGGTCTTCTGCTGAGCGCCTGCGGTGGCACGAACTCGTCGAGCAGCGGCGCCACGGAATACTCGCTCACCATCAACGACGACAACCACATCGTGCAGCAGGAGCTCAAGTCCCTGAGCACCGGCGCCTGCAAGACGCAGAACACGGCTCTGCCGCTGAAGATCCAGACGCTGCCGATCAGCAACGTCGACCAGAAGGTGCAGCTTCTCGCCGGCCAGAACGCGCTGCCGGTGCAGTTCGCGGCCGGCGGCACTCCGGCGCTGACCAAGACCCTGGACAAGGCAGGGCAGGTCCTCGACCTGGAGAAGACGCTCAAGGATCTCGGGGTGTGGGACGACATCCAGCCGGCCGCCGTCAAGACGGTGGAGAACCTGTACGGCAAGTTCAACGTGATGCCGTACCAGTTCAACATCGAGGGCATCTGGTTCAACAAGAAGCTCCTCGCCGCCCACGACATCGCTGTCCCGACCACGTACGACGAACTGGTCGCGGCGGCGGCGAAGCTGAAGAAGGCAGACGTCATCCCCTTCTCCGCCGCCGGCAAGGAGGGCTGGCCCCTCACTCGTCTCGTCAGCAGCTACCTCTACCGTGAACTGGGCCCCGACGCCCTGCAGGCGGTCGCGGACGGCAAGGCCAAGCTGACCGATCCCGCGTACGTCAAGGCCGCCCAGGCCATCGCCGACCTCGGCAAGGCGGGCTACTTCGGCAAGGGCGTCGGATCGATCGACTACGACACCGCGGCGCAGCAGTTCCTGACCGGCAAGGCCGCCATGTTCTACATGGGCAGCTGGGCGCTGGGCGACCTCAACGACAAGACCAAGAACAAGGTCGGAGCCGCCAACGTCGGCTTCATGCCGTTCCCGACCGTGTCCGGCGGCAAGGGGTCCGCGGACCAGATCCCGGCCAACGTCGGCCTCCCGGTCGCCGTCTCGGCCAAGGCGTACAACTCCGAGGTCGGCGACTGGCTCGCCTGCACCGCCAAGAACTACGGCGCCGCCTCGCTCAAGGAGCAGGGCACGGTCTCCGGGTTCAAGCCCAACGGCGACACCGGCACACTGCCGGCGCTCACACAGACGGTCCAGGACACCATCACGAAGACCACGACCAGCACCCTGTGGTTCGAGGCACTGTTCAACACCAAGGCGACCGCGACCAGCCAGACCAACGCCGCGCCACTGGTCACCGGATCCCTCTCCGCGAAGGACTTCATGGCCAAGGTCCAGGCGGACCTCGACAACGGCTGACCCGTCCGAACCACCGCCGCCATCAGCCGTACCGACCCCTTCGAAAGAGCCGTCATGCGTTCAGTTCTGGGAGATCGCCGCGCCCTCGCCATCCTGCTGGGACCGGCCTTGCTCGTCTACACACTGGTGATGCTGGTGCCGATGGGCTGGTCCCTGGGATACACCTTCTTCAAAGGGAACGTCATCGAGGGGTTCACCTTCGACGGCTTCGGCAACTTCGAGAAGCTGTGGCACGATCCGCAGGCGCACTCGGCGCTGTGGTTCACCTTCAAGTACGGGGTCGTCGTCAGCGTCGGGCAGGTGCTCTGCGGCTACCTGCTCGCCCTGCTCTACGTGTTCGTCCTGCGCAAGTCGTCCGCGCTCATCCGCACCCTGGTGTTCTTCCCGGTCATCCTTCCCACGGTCGCCGTGGCCCTGATGTTCCAGAAACTCTTCGCCGTCGCGCCGCAGAACGGCCTGGCCAACACCGCCATCGAAGCGCTGGGCATCCACCACGGGGACTGGTTCGCCGGCGGCGGCGGGGCCTTCCTCGTCCTGGTGGTCATGGATGTGTGGCGCTCCATGGGCTTCTACGGCGTGCTGATCTACGCGGGACTGCTCGACATCCCCGAGGAGACCCTCGAGTCGGCGCGGCTGGACGGCGCCACGGGATGGCGGCTGATCCGGCACATCGTCCTGCCGCTGTCCTGGCCGGTGGTGCTGGCGTCAGCCGTGTTCAGCATCAACGGCACGCTCAAGGTGTTCGACTCGGTCCTGGCCCTGACCAACGGCGGGCCGGGCAGCGACACGACACCCCTGACGCTGTACATGTTCCGCACCGCGTTCTCCTACGGCGACTACGGCTACGGCAGCACCATCGCCTCGCTGCTCACCGTCGTCTGCCTGGGCGTGTCCCTCATCATCTTCCGCTTCTCGCGACGCGACCTGACCAAGGGCTGAACCCCCATGACCGACACCCTGACAGCGCCGCCGCGGGGACGCCTGACCCGCCCGCCGAAGACCTCCCTCCCCAGACGCCGCCACGCCCGGCGTCTGGTGCGCAACGCACTCGTGGCCCTGCTGCTGGTGATCGAGGTGGCACCGCTGCTGTGGCTGCTGCTGAGCTCCTTCAAGACCCAGTCCGAGTTCGTCAACGACCCCGCCTGGTCGCTCCCCGAGAGCTGGGGCCTGCACAACTACACCGAGGCGTGGTCGACCGGACACGTCGCCCTGTACATCCGCAACAGCCTCCTGGCCACTGTGCCCTCCCTCGCGCTCATCATCCTGCTCGGCGTCGCCGCCGGCTTCGCCCTGGAGGTGATGGTCTGGCGCGGACGCCAAAAGGTCCTGCTGGCCTTCCTCCTCGGCATCATGGTGCCGAGCCAGATGATCCTGCTGCCGCTGTTCCGGATCTACTTCCAGGCGGGACTGTCCGGGACACTGTGGCCGCTCATCCTCACCTACACCGCGGCCGGTCTTCCGCTGACCGTCTTCATGATGGCCACCTACTTCCGCTCGATCCCGCGCGAGGTGTTCGAAGCCGCCACCCTGGACGGGGCGAGCATCCTTGGAGCCTTCTGGCGGATCGCCTTCCCGATGGTCCGCAACGCCGTCTTCACCGTGGGGCTCGTGCAGTTCTTCTTCATCTGGAACGACCTGCTCATCTCACTCACCTTCACCACCGACGACGACCTGCGCACCATCCAGGTCGGCCTGCTCAACTTCACCGGGCAGTACGGCGAGACGGCCTACGGACCGCTGTTCGCCGCGATCAGCATCAACGTGGTCGGCGCCCTGTTCCTGTACCTCCTCATCAACCAGCGCATCATCAAGGGCCTGACCGCCGGGGCGGTGAAGGGATGAACCACGCGTCGAGTCCAGTGGTCGCGACACCGACCGCGGAACATCACCGGGAGCCGTTCGGCATCGGTGAGTCACAACCGCGGATCTCGTGGAAGACCATCGCGCCGGCCGGCTGGAGCCAGCAGGCGTATCAGATCGAGATCGCGCGCGCCGACGGCACGCACCTCACCGACTGGATCGTCTCCGCAGACTCCGTCCTCGTCGACTGGCCGGACCGGCCACTGACGTCGCGCGAGCCCGCCGAGATACGCGTCCGGGTCCGAGGAGACGACGCCACCGCCGGCGACTGGAGCCCGGCCCTGCGTCTGGAGACGGGACTGCTGGAGCCGGCGGACTGGAGCGCGCACGCCGTCTCCCCGCAACGCCGGCCACTGGAGCGGCTCGACGGCGAGCGGCGCCCACCGCTGCTGCGCAAGGACTTCCAGACCGGCGCGGAGGTGGAGCGCGCGCGGCTGTACGTCACCGCCCACGGCCTGTACGAGATCGAGATCAACGGCCGCCGGGTCGGCGACCACACGCTCGCCCCCGGCTGGACCAGCTACGACCACCGGCTGCGCTACCAGACCCACGACGTCACGGAACACCTGCGCGCCGGCGACAACACCATCGGCGCATGGCTGGCCGACGGCTGGTACCGCGGACGGCTGGGCTTCGGCGGCGGCCATCGCGATCTCTACGGCGACCGACTCGCCCTCATCGCCCAACTCGAGATCGTCCACCGCGACGGAACCCGCACCACCATCAACACCGACAGCTCGTGGCGAGCGGCCCACGGCCCGATCGTGTCCTCCGGCCTGCTCGATGGCGAGACGTACGACGCCCGGGACGAACAGCCGGGCTGGTCCAGTCCCGGATTCGGCGCCGGCGACTGGGCACCGGTCGACATCGTCCCCCGCGATCCACGCACGCTGGTCGCCCCCACCGGACCGCCGGTGCGCTGCACCGAGGAGATCGCACCGGCCCAGGTGACCGTCCTGGACGCCGACCGTCTCCTGGTGGACTTCGGACAGAACCTCGTCGGCAGGATCCGTATCAGCGTGACCGGCCCGGCCGGACACACGGTCGTCATCCGTCATGCCGAGGTGCTCCAGAACGGAGAGCTGTGCGTCCGCCCCCTGCGCGACGCCCTCTCCACCGACCGCTACGTCCTGCGGGGCGGGGACCGGGAGACGTGGGAGCCGCGCTTCACCATCCACGGATTCCGCTACGCCGAGATCACCGGCTGGCGCGGCGGCGACCCCCGCCGTGACATCGTGGCCCGCGTCCACCACACCGACATGGCCAGGACCGGCTGGTTCGCCTGCTCCAACGACCAGGTGAACCGGCTCCACGAGAACATCGTGTGGAGTCTGCGCGGCAACTTCGTCGACCTGCCCACCGACTGCCCGCAACGTGACGAACGGCTCGGCTGGACCGGCGACATCCAGGTCTTCGCGCCCACCGCCGCCTTCCTGTACGACTGCCACGGGATGCTCGCTTCCTGGCTGCGCGACGTCGCCGTGGAGCAACACGAAGACGGCACCGTGCCCTGGTACGTACCGGCCATCCCCGGCGGCCCGCAGTGGACACCCGCCCGACCCGGTGCGGGCTGGGGCGACGTGGTGACACTGACCCCGTGGGCGCTCTACCAGGACTCCGGCGACACCGGGCTGCTGGCCGCCCAGTACGACAGCGCACGCCGCTGGGTCGACCTCCTCTCCGAGCTCGCGGGCCCCTCGGACCTGTGGAACGACAGCTACCAGCTCGGCGACTGGCTCGACCCGTCCGCACCCCCGGAGGACCCCGGCGCCGGCCGCACCGACCGCCACCTCATCGCCACCGCCTACTACGCCTGGTCCGCGCGGCACACGGCGTGGACCGCCGGCGTCCTCGGCCTCGACGAGGACCGTCAACGCTACGAGGAGCTCGCTCACCGGGTGCGCCGGGCCTTCATCGACGCCTACGTACTGCCCTCCGGCCTGATGACCAGCGACACCCAGACCGCCTACGCCATCGCCCTCCAGTTCGACCTGCTTCCCGACCCGGCAGCCCGCACCACGGCAGGAGACCGCCTGGCCGAACTGGTCGCCGCAGGAGGACACACCATCCAGACCGGCTTCATCGGCACCCCCCTCGTCACACCCGCACTCAGCGCCACCCACCACACCGACACCGCCTACACCCTGCTCCTCCAACAGGACTGCCCCTCCTGGCTGTACGCGCTGAAGCACGACGCCACGACCATCTGGGAACGCTGGGACAGCATGCTCCCCGACGGCACCGTCAACCCGGGCGAGATGACCTCCTTCAACCACTACGCCCTCGGCGCGGTCGCCCAGTGGCTGCACACCACGGTCGCCGGCCTGACCGCCGCCGCACCCGGCTACCGCGACATCGTCTTCCGTCCACGACCGGGCGGCGGCATCACCTGGGCCGACGCCGCCCACGAGTCCCCGTACGGACGCGTGGCCATCCGCTGGGAGCTGCACGCCTCGGGCATGGAGGTGCACACCACGGTGCCCACCGGCACCACAGCACGGATCGAGTGGCCGGACGGGGACCTGACCACCTTGACGGCCGGCACCACCACGACATGGCGACCGCAGCACCACACCGAACGGGCGTGATGGCCACGCCCACGCAGAGCGCCCCTCAACACCCTTGCGTCGAGGGGTCCGGCCGGTTCGGCCGGGCCGGGCCGGGCACGGATTACGTAAGATCGTCACGGAAATGTCCCCGACGGCCGCGTGGTCATGGGGAGTTAGGTGGCGATGTGACTCCGCTGGTGAGCCGGGCGACAGAACTGGAACTTCTGGACTCGGTGCTCGACCGGACACTCGGCGAGGACGGCGGTTGCTCCGTCGTGGACCTCGCCGGGACCGCAGGCATCGGCAAGAGCCGGTTGATGGCCGAGTTCTGCCGGCGGGCGCAGGCCCGGGGGATGACGGTACTGCGCGGCCGGGCCACCGAGTACGAACAGCACATCCCTTACCAGCCGTTCAGCGACGCACTCGCCGACCACGACATGGAGCTGACGGATCCGGGTGCCAAGGACGCGCGCGGCGACCGGTTCGGTCTGCAGCGCTCCATCGCGAAGCTGCTCGTACGGATCGCCCGGTCCGGCCCCGGCCCCGGTCTCGTCGTGGCGTTGGACGATCTGCACTGGGCGGACCCGGCATCCCTGGAGCTCCTCGACCACGTCGTCCGCCACCCCCCGAACGCCCCCGTCGTGATCGTCGTGGCCCGTCGCGACCGCCAGACCACGGCCTCCCTGGACGCCGCGCTCACCCGGGGCATCGACATGGGTACGGTGCTGCGGCTGAACCTCGGCCCCCTCGCCGAGCGGGCGTGCGTCGAGGTCCTGGCCCCCGGACTGGCACCCGGCATGCAGCCTGGCCGGGCCGCCGAGCTGTACGCCGCCAGCGACGGCAATCCGCTGTACTTCCTCGCCCTCCTCCAGGCCGGACAAGCAGGACGCGACGCGGGGCAGGACACACCACCGCACTCAGCCGGACTCGGCTCCGTCCTGCTGGACGAACTGACCCCGCTGACCGCGTCAGAGCGCCGTACCGCCGAGGCGGTGGCCGTCCTCGGCGACCGTGGCAGCACCGCCCTGCTCACCATGGTGACCGGCCGGGACGAGGCCGAAGTCACCGCGGACCTGGGAGCACTGACCGACCGTGACCTCCTGCGCCCCGGGCCGGGCGGGCGGTGGGCACTGCGCCACCCCGTGCTACGAGCTGTCGTGCACGAGAGCACCCACCCCCTGGAACGTGTGCGCATGCACCGCCTCGCCGCGGACGCGCTGGCCGCCGCGGGAGCTCCCGCAAGCGAACGCGCCCACCACGTCGAGCAGTCACTGACCGGCTGGGACCCGCAGGCCGTCGCCGTACTGTCCGAAGCGGCCGAGCGCTCCGCCGCCACCGCACCCGCGAGCAGCGCCCACTGGCTCGGCGTCGCCCTCACCCACCTGCCCGACCAGCCCCAACACGCCACGCTGCGCCGCGATCTGATGCTGCGACGGGCCCGTGCCCTCGGAGTATGCGGAGGACTGCGGGAGAGCCGGGACCTGCTGCATGAGGTGATCGCCATGTCACCGCCCGACGAGGCGGGGGCACCACGAAGCGTGCGGGCCTCTGCCGTGGCACTGTGCGCGGTGATGGAGCGTTACCTGGGGCGGTACGCCGAGGCGGTTGCCCTGCTGCGCCGCGAGCTCGCCCGGACACCGGGCCCGTCCGACGCCGACACGGTAGAACTCGGCCTGGAACTCGGATCGTCCGCGCCGCATGCCACCGCCTACCCCCAGGTGCGTGCCGACCTGGCCGGCACCCTCGACCTGGCTCGGGCGCTGGGCGATGAGGTCGCCCAGGCGGGCGCCCTCGGGGTTGCGGCTCTCGGGGAGACGTACGAAGGCAACATGGGTGCCGCGCGGGAGACAAGCGATCGGGCCGCCGCCCTGGTCGACGCCCTTACCGATCACGACCTCGCGGGACTGTGCGAGCCGCTGGCCCGGCTCGGCTGGGCCGAGGCGTTCCTGGAGCGGTACGCCGATGCCGAACGGCACGCCGATCGCGGCCTGGCCATCGCCCGGCGCGGCGGCCGGCTCTACGTCCTGCCGCACCTGCTGCTGTGCAAGGCATATGTTCAACTCCAGACCCTGCGCCTGGACTCGGCCAGGGAACTCGCGGACGAGGCCGAGACGATCGCCCGTGGCATCGGCAGCGACGAACTGCTGGCCTTCGTCCTCACCAACAAGGCCTATACCCAGATGTTCGCCCTCGTGCCCGGCGACCAGGCCGCACTGGCGGTGGCCGAGGAAGCCGTCGCCGCTTCAGGTACGCGTACCAACTGGTGGGCGTCCATCGCCTGGTGCGTGCTCGCCCAGGCGGCGATGCACGCGGGTGATCCGCAGCGCGCCCGGGCCGCGGTCCTGCGTGGCGGAGGCGACGACCTGAACGCGCTCCACCCGTCCATGCGCCCGCTCATCCTGGAGATCCTCGTCAACTCGGCCATCATGACCGGCGACACGGCAGCCGCCGCGACCTGGGCGGAGCGGGCCCGCAAGGAGGCGGAGCAGCTCAACCTGCCGTCGCAGCAGGCCTCGGCGCTGCGCAGCACCGCCCACTGTCTGGCTGCCGGCGGCGACACGGCAGCGGCCGCCGAACTGTTCGAGGAGGCCGTGGACAAGGCGGCCCGCGGGGGAGCGGTGCTGTGGGAAGCGTTCAGCCTGCTGTTCGGCGCACCCCTGATCGCCGCCGGCAATCCGGACCGCGCCCGCGCCATGTGGACACGCGCCCGACAGCTCGCCGAGACCGGTGGTGCACGTCAACTGACCGGCCTGGCCGACGCGTTCCACCCCCTCGTGCACGACGTGCCCCCGGCCCGGCCTCCGGCCCCGGACCCGGGCCTGTCCGCCCGCGAACGCGAGATCGCCGCGCTGGTCGCCGACGGTCTGACCACCCCAGCCATCGCCGCCCGACTCTTCCTCAGCCCCCGCACAGTCGAGTCTCACCTCAGCCGCATCTACCGCAAGACCGGCGTCACTTCACGAGCCGCCCTCGCCGTCCTCCAGACCAGGCTCGAGCTGCGCGACACGACGACCGGAACCACCGGGCCCACCTGATCTTCTCCGTCAACGTCTTGATGGCCGGTCAGTCAGAGGTACGGAAGACGGCTTCTCCTTCCCACAGGCGAGAGAAGAGTTCGCCCGGGTTCAGCGATGCTTCGTCATCGTCGTCCTTGGTGAACACCTCGTCCACCAGGAGGGTGCGCAGGTACTCCTGCACGCCCTCGCCGTACCCCTGCTGGTAGTCGTCGTTGTCGAAGTGATGCTCCGCTTCCACATGGGCCTGTACATCGTGGTCGTCCGAGATGACCAGGCGTCCCCGGATGGTGCGTGCCTCCAGGGTGTGGTCGTTGTAGCAGCCGTAGACGATGTCCGCCTCGATGTCGCCGCTGACATGCATGTCGCCATCGGTGTACACCGCCTGGGCCGTCACGTCTCCGCCGACGACGATGCCCGAGGCCGGGCGCGAGTCCGCCAGACAGCCCTCGACCGTCAGGGAGCCGGTGACCACGAAGGAGCGCATCACCTGAAGGTTTCCCTCGACGACGAGGTCGCCGTGGTGGAAGAAGGGAGTACGCACTTCCTGCTCGCCCACCAGGGTCCGGGCTGTGCCCGTGGCGCCGAGGACTCTGCGGCAGAGCTCCAGTACCCACACGAAACCGTCGGGGCCGCAGTTGCGTTTCAGCACGTCGACGAAGTGCTGGTAGCTGTCGTATGTCTCGTCCACGTGCCGTTGCAGCCCGGGGTTGTCCTCGCCTTCGGCGCGCAGTTCCGCTGCGGCCCGGCGTACCGCGTGCATGTCGATGGGCAGTGGTCCGCCCTCGGTGCGGGGGTAGCGGACGTGCGCGGGTGCCCCTGCCGCTTCCAGCATGGGCACGATCTGCGACCGGGCACGTCGTTGATGGTCGTTGTGATGGTCCAGGCGCAGTGCGATACCCAGCGGGGTCTGTCCGAGTTGGTTGACGGCAGCGGTGTCGGCGCCGCGCTGGAGCAGGAGTTCCACCAGTTGAGGCTGGGCCGAGCTCACGGTGGCGTGCAGGGGGGTGTTGCCGAGCCTGTCGGTGTCCGCCGTCGGTGCGCCGTGATCGAGGAGGAAGGCGTAGACCGGGGTGGCGGTGGTGCTGTGGTGCGCGAACGAACCGCCCATGACGTCCCCGCAGGGTCCGTCGAGAAGGGCGCCGTGCTCGACCAGGAGATCCAGTACCGCCACCGACCGGTCGACGGCGGCTTGCGGCGCGGTGCTGTTGAGCAGCACGGCCCGGGCGGCGGGCGTGACCCCGATCCGGTCGCGGGCGTGCACATCCGCACCCGACTCCAGCAGAGCACGCACCACTTCCAGCGACGGCAGCGGGTCCCTGTCCTGGTAAGGGGCTTGGACCGCCCGGTGCAAGGGGGTGGCCCCCTGCTCATCAGGCGCTGACACCTCGGCGCCCTCGGCCAGCAGGGCGCGGATCCTCGCAACCTGCTCCAGAGGCCGAGCGCCGTGCGCAGGCCTGACCGCGCGAAAGAGGTCGTCGTCCGTTCCCGTCATGGCCAGGACCGTAGCCGAGGACTACGACGATCCGGGCCGGTGATGACGCCGGCGGCGAAGGTTAGGTATCCGGTTGCGTGGTTTCACTGATCAACCCTCGACTCGCCCCGGGAAGCCCCGGCGTCCGCGTCCCCGCTTGAAGGCTGGTCTGCGAACTCCGTCGGGTGCGCTGCCCGGATTTGGTCCCATGTCGTCGCGGGGCACTGACCCTGGGGACTGACTGTCAGGAACTTTTCGTACGGCACCTCGCGCAGAGGGACGCCGATCTCCGTCCAGTGGTCCTTGCCGGAGACTTCGTCCCATCCGACGTTGGGCATCCGGATGTGGTCGCGTCGCGCGTCCTTGTTCTGGCTGGTGATCTGCAGGACGCCGGCATGGTGCTCGTGGCAGGTCACCACGATGCAGTAGTGCTGGGATTCCTCCCCGGTTCCTTCGCGGTACGGGACCATGGCCAGCCATATCTCGCCCGGCTCCGGCATGGTCGGCCGGCCCGCACTGCCGGGCCTGTCCGCGGACTGCCGGCCCCGGGGTGGCAGGGCCGGACGCCTGCGGCCCCACCACCGCACGACGAGGAAGAACACCATGGCCGTGAGCCCCGCCGCCGGGACCTCCAGCATCGAGGTGACCATCCACTTCGCGTAGGGATCCGCCGGCTCCTCCATCGTGGCGCGCAACGCCCCGGGCTCCACCTGGGACCGGATCAGAGCCACCGCTGCCGCGCAGAGACCGAGCAGCACGGCGGTACGGGCAAGAAGCAGCCACCACCGGAAGGACTGGCCGCGGCCGGCCACCCAGGCCACAACGACCGCGGTCAGCAGGGATATCCCCGCCAGGATCGGTAGCACAGCTCCCTCGACGTGCTGCGGAGGCGACTGCGCGGCCATGAGCCCGGGAACGACGACCGGAACCAGGAGGAGGTATCCGACCAGGTACCACTTGAACAGGAGCGCAACTGTCAGAAGACATGACTGCTCACGACGACGGCGCACAGACCCCCCAAACCGCACATGATCAAAGAAAGTGAACGCCGGACACTCAGCCTGCGGCCGCCTCGACCTTGGAGATCTGAGCGGACAGCACTTCATCAGGCAGCTCGGCCGTGTAGTGGCCGAAGGCCACCACGGTGGCTCCGCTGCTTACCACCGTGGTCCAGATCGGGATCGAGCCCGCCGCGGACGTCTTGTACGCCACCGCCTCGTCGCCCGCGTCCGGTGCGTCGGCCGCCGCGACGGCGTGGTACCCGCCGTTCTCATACCCCGCGCAATCCTTCGCCGCTGTTCTCAGCTGCGCGAGGACGCGCTCGGCACCGGCCTGCTCAAGGGCGAAGAGTTTGATCTCCACGCCGATCTGGTCGCCGGACTGTCCCGCTGGCGAAGACCCCACGGCAACGCTGTACCGGAACGCCTTCGCCCGCGGTGCGAGCTTGCCCACGGCGATGTTCAACAGCGGCTGGCACTTGGCCGGGGAAATCCTCTTCGCAGCGCCCTCGGGAGCGGGCATACCCGCCATCTCCTCAGACATCTGAAACTCGCTCAGATCCGCATCGACCAGGACAGCGGACTGCAACTGAGCGTCGCTCAGCGCCTTGGCCGACGCCTGGGGCTCAGCCGACGCCCGGGGCTTCTCACCCTCCGCAGCTGCGGAAGTCGACACGGCAGCCTGGGAGCCCGTTTCCTCCGTCGTGACGCCGGAGGCCTCGCTCCCACCGCCACACGCGCTCAGCACCGTCAACGAAAGCCCCCACACAGCCGCCGCAGCGCACCGTACCCGCACCGTTCACCCGCGTTCTCTCCACTCGGTCACCCCGGAGGCGTCCGGGGCCCGGTGGCAACGCTTCCGCACGCTCGGTCCGAGGACTTCGGTGAAAGTACGCAATCGCCTACCTAACTCGTGAGCTGGGGACTCCTTGCACCCGGCCCGGATCCGCAGACCGTCTAGCCTGGGCCGGTGAGCACTCCCACCTCGCTGTTGCGGGCCTTTCGGCCTCAAGTCCAAGAGCGCCTCTACGACTTCTACGAAGAGCTGCGGAACGCCGACGACCTGTACTGGGACCGCACCCTGCGTGCGTGGGTGGCGACCGGGCACGCCGTGGTCAGTAAGGCGGCCGGTGACCCGGGGCTCTCCTCGGTGCGCTATCCCGACATCGAGGCCGTCCCGGAGGAACTGCGGCCTCTGGCCAGGGTTCTGAGCCGGCAGATGCTCTACAACGACGCTCCCGACCACCCCCGGCTACGGGCACTGATCAGCAAGGCCTTCTCTCCTCGGGCAGTGCAGACACTGCGCGGCCGGATCGTCGAAGCCGTCGACCGGATCATCACCCATGCGGCGCCTACCGGGCGGATGGACATCGTCGCGGACCTCGCCCGCCCTCTGCCTCTCACCATCATCTGCGACCTCCTCGACGTACCGCAGCAGGATCGCGCGGCCCTCGCCTCCTGGTCCGAGCCGATCGCCGAGGCCATAGGCAACTCCCGGCTGGATGCCGACCGCAACCGCGAGGCCTCGCAGAGCATGACGGACATGCTCGCCTACTTCCGCGAACTCCTCATCCGCCACGACGCCCCGCCGGCCCCCCACACCCTGCGCGCCCTGGTGGGCGCACAGGCCGAGACCACCGACCAGGACCTCGACGAACTCCTCGCCAACTGCGCCCTGCTCCTGATCGCCGGCCACGAGACCACCACCCACTTCATCGGCAACGCCACCCTCGCCCTGCTCCGCCACCCGCACGCGGCCGACCAACTGCGCGGCCGGCCCGATCTGATGCCCGCCGCGGTCGAGGAACTCCTGCGCTACGACGCCCCGGTACAGCTGATGCTGCGCCGGGCGCGCCGCGACCTGGAGTTGGCCGGCCGCACCATCGCCGAAGGACAGACGGTGCTCCTGGTGGGCGGCGCCGCGAACCGGGATCCGGCGGTGTTTCCCGATCCCCATCTGCTGGACTTCGAACGGCCCGGCGGACGGCACATGGCGTTCGGACACGGTCCGCACTTCTGCCTCGGCGCGGCCCTGGCCCGGCTGGAAGGCGCGATCGTCCTGGAAGCACTCCTGACCCGGCTCCCCGACCTGCGGCTCGACGGCGCCGCCCCACAGTGGCAACGCAGCCTCAACTTCCGCGGACTCACCCGCCTCGACGTCGCCTTCACACCGCCGTCGGCCGACCACGACAGCGGCACCCAGGCCGTCCCGGCCACCAGTTCCCCGTACGGCGTCGCCTCCGTGACGCATGCCGGCGTCTGCCCCGTCAGCTCGGGGCCCGGTCGCGTCGCGGGCACCTGACCGCGGCCCGGCGATCGTTGAGCGCCCGCTTGACCTGGGAAGACGCCCCCGAACCCGAACCGGCCGCGGACACCCAGTCGCAGCGCGGCGGACGCCCCGTCGTAGAGGAGTTGGCCGTGTTCCAAGCGGGGAATGACCGGCAAGTACACCAGCCCAACGACCGGTTGGACGCCCTCCGCGGAGGCTGTCTCACGAGTCGAGCCGAGCCGTCGGGGGTTGCTGGGCGGGGAACGGGGCGGCTGATATGAGCGAGGGGATGGCGTGGATCGCCGGCGGCTGGCTGCTCGCGTTCGCCGGGTTCAACGCGGCGCTGTTCGTGTCCCTCCGGAAGCGCACGCGGTCCGAGCGGCTGTTCCTCAAGGAGGGCGAGGGCGCGGAGGTGGACCCGATCCAGGCGGCCTGGTGGCTCGGCGCCTCCTGGGAGAACGCGCCGGCACAGCAGGAGCCGTACGCCGCCGCGGTGGCCGTACGCCTGCTGATCGCGGCCGGAGACGCCGAGGTCGACAAAGAGGGTCGGGTCACCCCGACACCCGGGCGGTCCCGAACACTCGCGGACCCGGTTCTCGCGGCACTCGTGGCCGGCCTGCGCCGGCACGGGAGCGCCACGGTCCTGCAGCTCCGCACCGATCCGCGCTTCAAGAGGTTCCGGACGGTCCTGGAGACGCGTCGCGCGCCCCTGCGGGAACGGTTCGGCAGATACCGCGTGCCTGCTGTGACCGCTGCCTTCACGGTGGCGTTCGGCATGTCCATGCACGCGATGATCGCGCGCCACGGGGTGCCGGGGCTGCCCGACCAGGACCCGGGGTGGTGGACGACCGTGTGGATGGCGGTGTGGGCCGTCCTGGCGTCTCTCGCGGGGCTGTGGCCGCCGGAGATGTCCCGACCCTGGCCCCGCTTCACCCGCCGCTGTCGCGCCGCCGTCTCGCAGGCGCTGGCGCACGAGAGCTGGGAGACCAGTTTCAGGGTCTCGCGGGCCGTGTTCTCTGCGCCCGGTCGGCGCAAGGGGAAGTCCGGTGCGGGCCGCCGCAGGCCCTCGCAGTCACCCCGCTCCCGCAAGGGACCGGCAGACGTCGACGACGACCTCGGCGATCTGGCGGACGTGGACACGCACAGCGGCGGTGACGGAGGCGACTTCGGGGGCGGTGACTTCGGGGGCGGCGACTGACGTGGCGAGCATGCCCTGGCCCCAGGCAGGGCGGCCGCCCCGCCAGGGGACTGCACCATCCGCTGCCGGGGGCCTGTCCAGGACAGCGCCGACACCGTGAGCACAGCAGCCACACCATGATGCTGGTACAGCGGGATCAGCCGACAGGTGTACTCCCCGTGGTACCGCCGCTCACATCGGCGGTCAGCAGGACACCACGCTGATGGGCGGGACGTAGAGCGCGGACAGCACTCCGTCTCCGGCCACCTCGGTCGGGACGGGGGTTGTCGTATCCGTGAGCTCCAAGTCGCTCGGCAGGAGTCGCGGAGGAATATCTTCGCCGAGGTAGAGGACCGAAAGTGAGCCCTGGCAGTCGGAGCCCCCCGGCGGCGCGGTGTCGGGGACTCGGCCGTCCTGCAGGCCGGCCTTGAGGGAGGTCACGCCGATCGGCGTGTAGTCGTACTCGTAGAAGGCCGGGCTGACGACAGTCGCCTCCCTCGTCCTCTCGAACTCGACCCAGTAGCGGGCGAGCTTTACCGTGACCGCCCTGCAAGGCCTCTGGATCGCCTCCGGGGTGAAGTTCAGGCCGGAGGAGTCCAGGGTCAAACCCTTGGACTGGTATGCGCCGCTGCTGCTGGGCAGTTCCTTGAGATACGCGGTCAGCTTTTCGACGCTCATGCCGGTGGTCTTCACGCACTTCGCGGGCGCGTCCGTCGTCGGGCTCGGCATCGGAGTGGTCGGGTCGGGAGCGGCCGTGTAGTGAGCGAGCTCGGACGGGGAAGCGCTTCGAGTTGCCTGGGCGGTCGGCTTGTCCTCCGAACACCCCGAGACTGCGAGCAGCGCTGCCACGCCAGCGGCCGGTATGAAGAACGTGCGTGCGCTTCTCATGGGTTCCCCCGCCTGCTTCGAGACTGCTTCCCTCACCGGGCGGACCTGCGGAGCCGGATGAGGAGGTCCACCAGCGAGTCGGTTCGGGAACGGAGCCGTGTGCTCACAAGCAATCGACCATGCTGCCTGCCACAGCGTCACACGCGCCGCCGCCCCTCGCACGCACCGCGTGCCTCTTGCGGTGAAAGCCCGTAGAGGATTGCGTAGTTCTACTGAAGGCTGCCGGCCTGATCGCACTGGCCAACGCCAGCATCGCCACGTCCGTCGACCGAGGTGACACCGCCATCGTCACCAGCCTGGTCCTGGTGACTCGCGTGCTCGGCTTCGCCGTGGGTGTCCAGGCCGGCGGCGCGATCCTCACCGCCGCCACCCCCCGGGTCGGATGTCCGGCCGAATCGGCCTTCGTGCCCGGCTTCGCCATCGCCGGCGCAGGGCCGCGGCACTCTACGCGGTGAGGGACAACGACGACGTGCACGCCTTCCTGAACTTCGCCCATCCACAACCGCCGTACGACGCGTTCCGCAACCCGCAAGCCCAACGGGACCTGGTCGCCGCGGTCTTCGCCGCGCTCGTCGGCGCCTACATTTTCGCCGACTCCCTGGTCGACCGGAACCACACCGCAGGCCTTGCCGCCTACGAGTACACCATCCGTGAGTTCGTGCCGATGAACCAGGATCAGGTGGGCGAGGGCGATGCCACGCTCGTCCCCTCCACCGCTCGGGGCCCTGGCACAGCGCAACGACATGCTGCGCAGCCTCAGCGTCATGCCGTCCGGTCAGGGGCCGACCGGCCCATTCCGCCCTCACCCTGCCCGAGTTCATGCCCGTGACGTGAGCGGGCTGACGTCTGGCCGAGTGCCTACGCGAAGTGCTTCATGGGAAGGGCGTTGCGTGATCCGCGTGTCCGGTCCGGTGGCCGTCGGTCAGCCAATCGGCAGCCCTCTGTTTTCAAGCCAGGTGCGAGCGATGAAGTACAGGGTTGGATCATCTGTCTCTTTGGCCGATTTCATTGCACGTTGGACAGTGCGTGCCGAATCCGTGAGCAATCCCGCATTGAGGAGAGCCTGAGCCAGTGAGAGAATCGATGAAATGTGATCGTTCGGGCGATTCGTGGAAGTTATCACCCGCTCGGCTCTTCTGGATACGGCGATTACGTTGTCTGTTTGCTGCAGGCGGATGAAAATGTGCATCAACATTTCCAACGCTCGGATCAAAGTGTGTGGTTCTCCCTCTTCTGCGAGAAGGAAATAGGCCTGCTGCGCCGCGCTTACTGCATCCTCGTGATCTCCTATGGCGGTGTGCGACCAGGCAAGGTTAGTGAGTGCTAGGCCCAGTTCATGTGGTCTGTTGAGTTCGGTGAGGATGGCCACTGCCTTTTGGTAGTTGGCAACGGCTGACGGATAATTGCCCATGTCGTGATATTTCGTGCCGATACCACTCGCGCTCTTTGCCTCGGTCAGGCGGTCTCCGATGCGTGCGGCGGCTTCCATGGCAAATAGATAGGCGCGTTCCATGTCATAGTGCTCAGGAGTTTTGAGTCCGGGTGCTGCTACGGGGATCTCCTCAGCCACCGAAAGCAGCATCGCACACACATTATTCCAGTCAGGAGAATGCGGCGCGTTCTGCTGCGGGAAGGCGTTCAGCGCGGCCTCAAGTGATCTGACGGAGGAGCCAGGCCGGCCCAGCCGGATCATTTCTCTTCCCCGTAGGGCCCAGGAAAGCGCTTGTAACCGAGCGTCGCCGCCGTGACTGCAGATTATGGCGGCTTCTCGGAGAGCTTCTGAACCTGTCAGTTCGTGCGAGTTCGTTCCTGAGAACACTCGGTATATTTCATGGAGCAATGGAATTGCGGTGATCCGAGATGCGGGACTCAACAACTCGACGGCACCCTGGGTGACTTTGAGTAGCTCTCTCAGCGTTGCGCATTCCCAAGCCGGGCTGGGCGGCGGATATCTTCTGAACGGTTCTACGCCGAAGTCCAAGAGGCGTTCGAACTCTGTGGTCTCGCGCCCTGCCTGTTGGCGGCCCGTTGCTCCCAGGGACCAGGCCAGGCCCGCCAGCGCCCACGGATTTCTGTCGGTGCCGTAAAGGCTTCCGGAGGCAGCCACAACCCTGGTGGATGTTTCCAACAGTTCCGCGGTCTGGTTGCGGTAGCGCTGCAGCCTCATAAGCGCTTCCAGCATCCGCAGAGCGCTCTTGCTGTCATCGAAGGTGAGCGCCATCGCGATTGCCGCCTGCAGGTTGGGTTGCTCCTGGTCGAACCACTCCAGGGCGCGCTGCACAGCGTCGCGGCTCGCGGATGGGACGCGCAGGGCCTCGCCGGCGTCCGCCCCTTTGAACGTGTAGTGAGCCACAATCCGATTGGCTGGCGCGGCCTGATCGTCAGCCCATTTCACCAAGAGGTCAAGCGCGTAGGCGCGGATCAAGTCGTGCTGCCGCCACTTACTCCCGCCTGCGTGCTCGATCACATGTGCGCGCGCCAACTCGTAGATCAATGGCCTGGCCTGATGTGTGGCAACGCCCAGAAGCTGTGCGGCAGTTTCGACGCTGAAGTGCGGACCGGGATTGACTGGCAGAAGCCGGAAGAGCCGGGCCTGATCCTCGGTCAGACGGAGGTACGACAGGTCGAATGCGGCGCGTACAGCGCGCTCCCCGTCGTCCAGCAAGTCGAGTCTGCTGTATGCCTTTGCCAGATCGTCGGCGAGTTGGGCGGGCGACAGGAAGAGGTCGCCCGCCAGGAGGGCGGCGACAATGTGCAGAGCCAACGGAAGACGTCCGCAGAGTTGGCACAGTCGCCGGGTGGCTTCCGGAGCATCGCTGATGCGCGTGTCCCGCGCGGACACCAAATTCAGTTGACGATCGATCAGGGCCATCGCATCGTCCTGCGCGAGGATTCCGAGATCCAGCGCATGTGAACCCCGCACCGTCAGGGTGTGGCGTGAGGTGACCAGCACGCGGTGCTTGCGGGAGCGCGGTAACAGATCGGCTATCTGGTCCGTTGTGGACGCGTTGTCCAGCACGAGGAGAACAGCGCGGTCCTCCATGGCTCGATCCGCCAGAAGCCGATGATATTGCGTTGCCTGTGCCTCGGGTCCCGCCTGGACGGATTGTTCCCTGTCCAGAGCATGAAGCATGGGCGTATACACGAGCTGCGGGCGGATCCGATCGTCCGGGTTCGGAGCGTACCCGTCGAGATCCACGAAAACGGCGCCACCCGGAAACCAGCCACGTGAGACCGCCTCCGCGGCGGCCACTCGGGCAAGCGCCGTCTTGCCGATACCGGCCAGCCCGGCCACGGCCGAGACCACCACCAACCCGGACGCATCCTTCTCCGGATCCAGGATCGCGAGCACCGCATCCACCTCGGTGTCGCGGCCGACGAATACCTCCGTGACTGTCTCTTCAGCCGGAAGGACGCGCTCCACCAGGACGACTTTGTCTGCGGATCCCATGTGGTGATGCACGTCATTCACTACCAGGTCGCGACCAGCCTGGAGAACCTTGCCGCCCGAGGCGGCCGAAGCGGACTGGCGGGCGGCAAGGAGTGCCTGCCCTTCTTCCACGGTCACTGACGGCGCGTCAACGTTCGGTGATGCGCATATCACCGGCCGACTGGTAGACCCGACCGCCATCAGTCGCACGGGCGTTCATGCTCACCGAGCCGATGCCCGGTTGTGCGGTCTGCGCGATGTCACGGGCCAGCTCCTGTGCCACGCGATGCAGTTCGCGGGTCAGGGCCTCGGTACGGCGCTCGTCGGAGAGCAGCAACTCTTGCAGCCGAAACTGCCAAAGCTGCGTCAGGGTGGCAGCTGCGGCTGCACTGTCGTCCCTCAAGAGGAGAGTACGGGCAGCGGTCAGTTCGCCTTCCATGGCCTCCGCCCGATCGGGGTGGTCACGGCGCCACAACGCTGTAACTGCATCACGGGCCTGCTGCCAGGCATCTGTGGCCATAGCCGCCACCAACGCCGATCCTGCCAGGCTCGCGACAGTACTTGGATCCACGCTTCATCCCCATGTCGGTCCTACTCGGCAGAGCCGCTCCCTGGTGCCCAACGTCGTTGCTCAGATCGACTCCGTGCCCACTGTCGGCAGGCTACCCGCATTGCCTGTCGACAGTGAACTTTCCAATGTGCCCACGGAGTTGAACGATCGGGGTGTGACCGCGCCAGGAGAGAGTGCGGGCGGTGGATGGCGCCATCGAGAGACTCAGTGGTCCCGCCTCATGGAGTCGCCAGCACTGCGATGAATCCGGCCAGTGCCGCCAGCAGCCCGAGCCATGCCAGCACGCATGCCGCCTTCGGAGCCTTCTTCGTGAAGCGCTCCGCCACCTGGTACGTCGCGGAGATGAGGAGTAGCGCCGCCGTGACGTGCAACAGCACCGCAAGGCTTACCCCGACGACCGCGCCGGCCCTCCAGAAGCGCCCCCAGGTCACCGCCCAGCCCACCGACAACACGATCGCCGCCGTCAGCCCGCCGAGGAGTTCCTCCCACCACGGCCGCTTCCCCATCCACCACAGATTGCCGAGCCAGGAGATCTCGACGTCGAAAAGGTCGATGGTCGCCCAGGTGCCGAGCACCAGGATTCCCAAGCCCGTCAGGCCCACGATCAGGCGGTAGCGCCACTGGAGCCACGTCGGCCAGTCCGTTCCCTCGCCGCGCCACATGGTCGCCATCGCCACCGCCGACCAGATCAGCCAGCGCCTGATCAGCGCAGTGCCGGCGTCCGCCAGCGCATCGCGCAGTACGCGGTCGGCTTCCGCACGCCGCACGACCTTGCCCTCGGTCGAGGTGTACTCCGGGACACCCTCCGGGTGGCTCAGTCCGTCGTGCAGCAACGTGGCCGGGAGATGCTCGCCGGTCTTCGGCACGAGCCAGGTGAGAAACGCGGGAACCGAGGTCAGGTCGGTGCAGAAAGTGCCGGTCTCCCGCGGCACCAGGAGCTCACCCAGGTGCCGGTCGCGGTACGCGATGCGGCGCTGCATCATGAAGTACTCGTGGCGGCCCACGATGACCCGCTTGAGCTCGATTCGGGCATCGGAGCCGGGGTCGGGCAGGACTTCCGGTTGTCCCGCTGAAGCGTCGATGCCACCGTCGTAGAACCGGCGCGGCTCCTGGGCGATCGGGCCACCTCCGCCAGATACAGCCATGAGCGCCTCCCTCGTGCCAGACCGGTTGCTGTCCCATTTCTTCCGACGGGTGACTGCCATTACTCATCTTCCCCGTGGTCAGTCACCCAGAAGTGTCCATCGGCACCCCTGCGCCGGCTGCCGACAGACCGCACGGCCGAGGCAGCCATTCCGTCCGATGGAATGCTGTCTCTGTGGAGCGCGAAGTCATGGTCGCCAAAAGCCGGTTGAGCCGGCTCCCTTGATGGGGAAGGGTCTGTGGTCATGGAGTTCTTCTGCTATCACCGTGATCGGCCGGGCTCCCTCGCGTTGCGCGAGGAGTTGCTGGAGGAGCACTGGTCCTACATGGACCGGTACGCGAAGGAACTGATCGCTCGCGGCCCGACCTTCGCCGATGACGGTGAAACGCCCACCGGCAGCGTGCACATCGTCGACCTGCCCGATCCTGCCGCCGCCCGGGCGTTCGCCTTCGAAGAGCCCAACTACCAGGCCGGTGCGTACCGGGACGTGCTGGTGCGCCGGTGGCACAACGTGCTGGGGCGCACCATGTGGGATTTCCCCGGTGGCCGGACCGATGGCAACCGGTACCTGGTGCTCGGTCTCGGCGAGGGCCCGGCCGCCGACCTCGACCCGCAGCCGGACCGCGACGAGCTGGTCGCGTACGGGCCGCTGCTGTCCGACGACGGCGACACCTGGCTGGGTACGGCGGTGCTGCTCAGGGCACCGGGCCCGGACACGGCACGCGCCGTCCTGACTCCGGGGCGGTACGCGGCCGTCGAGGTCCACGACTGGGAGTTCGGCGGGCGCCGATGAGCCGCGGAGGCACCGGGTCGATGTCGTCTCCGGAACGTATCGACCGGGGACAGGAGCGGTGACGGCGGCGCTGCGGGCGGTTCCACTGGTGGGCGGGCCGGTGGGGTCACGGTGGTGCTGGACCTGGGGAGGGGAGACTCGCTGCCCTGGGTGACCCGGCCGATGTGGCAGGCGGGGCATTGTCGCTGGCGGTCGTCCGTGCCGAGCCGGCCCGGACAGCCGCGGCACGACAGGCGTCCGATCCTCATCTCCACTATCTCGACGGACGCGAGCTGCTCGGCCCGGACGAGACAGATGACCTGGCCGACGGCCTTCACCCCACCGCCGCCGCATATCGTCGCCATGGGCAAGCGCTTCGCGGCTCACGCCTTCGCGACCGACGGATAAACCCCGTTGAGACCGTTCGTGATCTCTCCTAGGTTGGCCCGCGTGACGATCGAGGTGCCTTACCAGCCGCTTCCGATTCATCAGTCGGATGTGCGCTACGCCCATGGCCCCGACTCCGCCGTGCAGCCCGGCGTGCCGGCCGGCGAGACGATCGAGTTCGACTGGAGCGACAGCGCGATCTACCCGGGAACGTCACGGAAGTTCTGGGTGCATGTGCCCGCGCGGTACGACCCGTCGGAGCCGGCGTCGCTGATGGTGTTCCAGGACGGATGGTGGTACCTGGACCCTGAAGGGGAGGTCCGGGGCGCGATCGTGCTGGACAATCTCGTCCACCGCGGTGACATCCCGGTCACCGTCGGCGTGTTCGTCGACCCGGGTGTCTTCCCGGACGCTGAGGATCCGAAGAACCGCAACACCGAGTACGACGCCTACGACGATCGCTACGTCAGCCTTCTCCTGACAGAGATCATCCCTGAGGTCACGAAGCACTGCTCGATTGCCGAGGACCCCGATCGGTGGGGCATCTGTGGTGGCAGTAGCGGCGGCAACTGCGCCTTTACCGCGGCGTGGCTGCGCCCGGACAAATTCCGCCGGGTGATCGGGTACTTGTCCAGCTTCACGCAGATGCCAGGCGGCAACCCATACCCGGAACTCATCCCCCGCGTCCCTCGCAAGCCGCTGCGCATCTTCATGCAAGCGGGCCATCGTGACCTGCACTGGAACGAGCCCGAGGCGAACTGGCTCGCCAGTAATCTGCGGGTCGCGGCCGCGCTCGCAGAGGCCGGCTATGACTTCCGTCTTGTCCTGGGCGATGGCGGCCACAGCCCCAACCACGGCGGCGTCCTGCTTCCCGATGCCCTGCGCTGGTTGTGGCGGTCGGGCGATCACCCGGACTGACCGGTGGGCTGAGGCGCGGGGACTTCGTAGAGGCGGCCGTCCCCGGATCGCCGCCCCGGATCAGGGCCCACAAGACGTTGACTCTGCGCCGGGCGAGGGCGATTACGGCCTGGGAGTGGCGTTTGCCCTCGGCGCGCTTGCGGTCGTCATACGTCCGGGAGTTGGGGGCGTTGCGCACGCTCATCAGTGTGGACATGTAAAAGACACGCTGGAGACCCCGGTGGGAGTGGCGCGGCCGGTGCAGGTTGCCGTTCCGCTTCCCGGAATCGTGCGGTGCAGGCGTGCCGGTGGGCTCCGGATGTATCCGGAGCCCACCGGCACGCTACTGAGTGGGGGGTTACCAGCGATACCAGCGGCCCTTGCGGCCGCCTGTGTCCGCGGAGCGCATGACGAAGCCCAGCAGCCAGACGGCCAGCACGATGACGGCGATCCACCACAGTGCCTTCAGTGCGAAACCCGCACCGAAGAGGATCAGAGCCAGCAGAAGAACGAGAAGCAGGGGAACCATAGTTATCAACCTCCGTAGCTGCTAGTGCCCGGCGAATTCAGGAACACACGGTCGATTTACTTGGTTTATCCAATGTCTATGCGGGCACTCAAACCGGTTTCTCCACGGCGTTCACCTCACCGTCGGTCCGGTGAGCGGCTGTTGGTTGCTCATCGGGATTCCTCCATGGATTCCCTGGCCTGTATGTCGAGGACGCGTGAGGAATGGCTGGAACAGGGTAGTACGGCCGTGTGGATCGCTGTAGGTCGGCAATTCTTTCCCTGTCCAACGGCTTTTCTCCGAGTGCGTAGAGAGCGGTGGTGCAATGCGGCGCAGGGGTGGAGCGATGGATGACGCGTTAAGAGGAGTGCGAGCGTTCTCCGCGGTCTTGATCGCGGGAGGGATGTGTGCGTGCGTCGCAGGAATTCTTACGGGCGATGCTGTGCCGACCCTGCTCGGAGCGATCGCTGCAGTCAGCGGAGTGGTTCTGGCGGTCTTCGCCTTCCTGGGCCATCGGAAGACTCGTTCCTGACGGAACAGCTCCCCGCGCCTGCCGTCCGCATCGGCGCCGCCTGCGGCTCCGGGAGCTGTACTGGCTCCCGACCCGCCGGGGAACGGCGGAGAATCTCAGCGTCCGGGGCGAGGCCTCCCGATGCGACCGGAAGCAGTCAGAGCAGCGGCTCGGAGCATGGTTTCCTCCCGAGCTGAGAGCACCGACGCGGGCATGGGACGGAATCCACGCCCCATCCTCGTGCCTTTGCTTGCGCGTCATGCGTACGACCATGGTCTCGAGCCTGAAGGGTGTGTGTGCTCCAAGTCGGCATCCGGCGGTGCCGGACAGGTCGCCGCACGCGTCGTCGACGGCGCGTTGCGCTTTAGACCGCGACGAGCCCGTCCGGTGGGATCCGGCCCCGTGTCCGACGGGAGCGGGGTCAGGCGTTGAGTGCGTCGATGAGCGCCTTGATGACGTCCTCCGTGGAGGCGGTGCCGCCGACGTCGCGGGTGAGGATGCCCGCGCCCGTCGTCGTCTCGATCGCCTTCTGCAGTCGGGCCGCCTGGTCGGGCAGGCCGAAGTGCTCCAGCATCAGGGCGGCGCTGCCGACCGCACCGATCGGGTTGGCCAGGCCCTGCCCGGCGATGTCCGGCGCGGAGCCGTGGACCGGCTCGAACATGCTGGGGAAGCGGCGTTCGGGGTTGAGGTTGGCGCTGGCGGCGAGGCCCAGGCTGCCGGCCAGCGCGCTGCCGAGATCGGAGAGGATGTCGGCGTTGAGGTTGGAGGCGACGACGACCGAGAGGTCCTCCGGCTTCAGCACGAACTTCGCGGACATCGCGTCGACCAGGACGCTCTCCGTCTCCACGTCCGGGTAGTCGAGAGCGACGCGCTTGAACACGTCGTCCCACAGGACCATGCCGTACTGCTGCGCGTTGCTCTTCGTCACCGACGAGACCTTGCGGCGGCTGCGGGTACGGGCGAGGTCGAAGGCGAACCGCATGATCCGCTCGCAGCCCACCTCGGTGAACAGGGCGGACTGGACGGCGACTTCACCGCCGGGGCCGCGGCCGCCGAGGTTGCGGCCGCCCAGCCCGGCGTACTCGCCCTCGCTGTTCTCGCGGACGACGACCCAGTCCAGCTCGGTGTCGTCGGCCTTGCGCAGCGGGCTCTGCACGCCGGGCAGGAAGTGTACGGGGCGGACGTTGGCCCACTGGTCGAAGTTCTGGCAGATCTTCAGGCGCAGGCCCCACAGGCTGATGTGGTCGGGGACGTTCGGCCAGCCGACGGCGCCGAAGTAGATCGCATCGAAGTCCTTGAGCTGGTCGAGCCCGTCCTCGTCCATCATCGTGCCGGTGCGCTCGTAGTACTCGCAGCCCCAGGGGAACTCCTGCCAGTCGAAGGCGAAGGCACCGCCGGAGTCCTCGGCCAGGGCGTCGAGGACGGCGCGTCCTGCGGCGACGACCTCCTTGCCCACGCCGTCGGCGGGGATGGCGGCGATGCGGAACGTGCGGGGTGCGGTGGTCATGAGGTGCCTCCGGCTGGCTGTCTTTGCGGTTGCTCCGAGTCAACACAGCGCCCACGCGACACGTCCAAGACGTGGATTCGATACGACGTATAGGCGCGGCCGATCGGTTGTGCGTCCGATCGGTTGTGCGTCCGACCGGTTGTGCGTCAGGTGCCGCGAACCCGTCGCTGAGCGAGCGACTTGGTGAGGGCCAGGAAAGCGCGCGCGGCCGGGGTGAGGTGCGCGGGCAGACTGACCATCGCCACATGGAGGTGGGCGGTCGGCTCGATGGGCGCCACCACGGCTCCGCACCGGCGGGCCAGGCGGGTCCACGACGAGGGCAGCACGGCGACGCCCACGCCCGTCAGGACGAGCGGCAGGATCGAGGTGCGGTGGTCGACGATGGTCACGATCTCCGTGCCGGTGCCGCCCGCCGTGATGTCGTCGACGATGGTGCGCATCAGGCTGCCCGTGCGCGAGGCGATGAGTTTCTGTCCGGCCAGTTCCTCGGGCCGGATGGTGACGTCGTCCTCGATCGCCCCGCCGGGCGCGGCGACGACCACGAAGGGCTGGTCCTCGACGTGCAGGACGTCGAGCCCCGAGGGGTTGACGGGGCTCGAGGAACCCAGCAGACCCAGCTCGCAGGCCCCGCTGCGGACCAGGGAGACGACCTCGTCGGGGGTGAACGCGGCCTGGGTGCTGACCGTCACGGATGGGTGCAGCTCGGCGAAGCGGTGGACGAGGGTGGTCAGTGGCTCGATGCCGGGCGAGGGCATGGTGGCCAGCTCGACCGTGCCGCCGTGCAGCCCGGCGAGTGCGGCGGCGGTGTCGCGGACGGCGGCCAGGTCGCGCAGGACGCGGCGGCTGGGTTCCAGCAGTTCCGTGCCGGCTTCGCTGAGGACGACACCTCGGCCCACGCGGTGGAAGAGGGCGACTCCGAGGTCGGCCTCGAGGTTCGCCATGGCCTGCGACAGCGACGGCTGGGCCACGTGGAGCGCGGCGGCGGCCCTGCTGAAGCCGCCGTGTTCCACGATGGCCAGGAAGTACTCCAGCTGGCGCGCGTCCACGGTGCCTCCGCCGATCGATTCGTCCTAGGTCAGGGTCAACCTAGCCGCCGACACCGCCTCCTCCCCGGAGCCGCCGATCCAGCGGTCGGCGAGAGCACGGCCGTACCGCGTGAGCAGCTGCGCGGACAGTGCGCTGTCGGTGGCGCAGTCCTGGTCGGTGAGGTCCGTCAAGGCCTGCACGGAGCGGAAGTGGGCGGCGGTCCGTTCCGGAGGCAGGGTGCGGCGGCCCGCCACGGCGTGCTCGGGAACGCCCTGCTGGGCACGCCTCGCCAGGGCGACCGGCAGCTTGCCCGACAGTGACTGCTCGTCGAGGCTGCCCTCCCCGGTGACCACGAAGTCGGCGTCCGCGAGCAGTTCGTCGGCACCGAGCAGGGTCAGGAAGCAGTCGGCCCCCGAGCACCCCCGGCCGCCCAGCAGCATCCCGGCGTATCCGAGCCCGCCGGCCGCTCCGGCTCCGGCGGTACGGGCGAGGCCGGCCGCGTCCGGGACGCCGGCCGCCTCCAGTCGTCGTACGAACCCCGTCAGCGCCGCGTCCAACTCGCGGACGTCGTTGTCGGTCGCCCCCTTCTGGGGGCCGTAGACGGCGGCGGTACCCCGTGCTTCGAGCAGAGGGTTGTCCACGTTGGTGGCGAGGACCAGGTCGACTCCCGCGAGCGCGGCGCGGGCCTCGCCGGGGTCGACGGTGTGGAGGGCGGCGAGCCCGCGGCCGCCGGGGCCGATGGGGGTGCCGTCCGCGCGGGCGAGTACGGCGCCGAGGGACTGGAGCAGGCCCGCGCCGCCGTCGGTGGTGGCGACCCGGCCGAGGGCGAGGACGATGGTGTCGGCCTCGCCCGCCAGCGCGTACCGGATTGCCTGGCCGATGCCGCGGCTGGTGGCAGTCAGCGGTGCCGTGCGTCCGTCCGGCAGCACGCCGAGGCCGCAGATCGCGGAGGCCTCGACGAGGACGGTACGGCCTTCGACCGCGACGGAGGCCGTGACGGGCCGCCCGGTGGGCCCCGCCACGATGACCGTCTCGGCACGGAAGCGGCCGTGCAGGCGGCAGCGACGCTGCCCTCACCCCCGTCGGCCAGGGCGAGCCGGGTGACGCGGGTGTGCGGGGAGGCCGCCAGGATCCCGTCGGCCACGGCACGGGCCACGGCGTCGGCGGTGAGGGAGCCCTTGAACTTGTCCGGGGCCGATCAGGACGGACGCCATCAGGGGGCCACCTCGGCGGGGTGTACGGCGGCTGGGCGCTGTTTGTCGAGCATGACGCGCGGCTCGGCTTCCGCCTCGGGCTCTGCGGCGAGCGAGGGCTCTCCCGCCTTGCCGGCCAGCACCGCCCGGGCCCGTTCCAGATCCAGGCCGTTCTCCCACTTGGCGACGAACAAGGTGGCTACGGCGTTGCCGAAGAAGTTCACCAGGGCCCGGCACTCCGACATGAACTTGTCGATGCCGAAGATGAGCATGATGCCCGCGGCCGGGACGGATCCGACCGTCGACAGCGTGGCGGTGAGCGCGATGAATCCGCCGCCGGCCACACCCGCCGCGCCCTTGGAGGTCAGCAACATGACGGCCAGCAGACCGAGTTGCTGCCCCAGGGAGAGGGAGGTGTCGGTGGCCTGGGCGATGTACAGCGTGGCCAGGGAGAGGTAGATCGCCGCGCCGTCGAGGTTGAAGCTGTAGCCGGTCGGCACGACGAGGCCGACCGTGGACCGCTCGGCGCCCATGAAGTGGAGCTTGCGCATCAGTCCGGGCAGCGCGGGCTCGGCGGTGGAGGTGCCGAGGATCAGCCAGAACTCCTCCTTGAAGTAGCGGAAGAGCTGGAAGATGTTCAGCCGCACGTACAGGGCGAGCACTCCGCCGAGCACGACCACGACGAACAGGGCCGAGGTGACGTAGAAGAGGAGGATCAGCGAGCCGAGGCTGGTGAGCGTGGACAGGCCGAACTTCCCGATGGCGTACGACATCGCGCCGAAGGCGCCCAGCGGCGCGGCCTTCATCACGAAGGACAGGACCTTGAAGACGACCTCGGTCAGGCGTCCCACGGCCGCGATGATCGGCTCGCCGGTCTTGCCCACCAGCTTGATCGCGATGCCGAAGACCACGGCCAGGAAGATCACCTGGAGGATCTTCCCTTCGACGAACGGGCCGAAGACACTGTCCGGCACGATGTTGGTGAGGAACTCCCACCAGTGCTGGTGCTCGCCCTGCTCAACGTACTGGCTCGCGTCGCCCGAGGTCTGGAGCGTCGAGGGGTCGGCGTGCACACCGTCTCCGAGCCGGAAGATGTTGATCGCCACCAGACCCGTCAGCAGGGCCACGATCGTGCCCACCTGGAAGTAGGTCAGCGCCTTGATCCCGGTGCGGCCGACCTTCTTCAGGTCCGCGACGCCGGCGATGCCGCCGATGATCGTCAGGAAGACGATCGGTCCGATCAGCATCTTCATCGCGGTGATGAACGTCGTGCCGATCGGCTCCATGTCGGTGGCCAGATCAGGCCACTTCCAGCCCAGCACGACACCGATCACAATCGCCACCAGCACCTGGACGTACAACTGGCGATACCACGGCTTCGCCGCGATACGCGCGGCCTGCTCGGCTCGTCCGTTGCCCGGGGTATGCGTCATTGCAACCTCCCTGATCGCGCGACACCGAGCCCCATCGGTCCGCGCCAGCTTTGGGCCACAGTGAACCCGGGTCCGGCGCGGGGGGTCCACGACCAAAAATCGATGCCCCGTATAGGTGTGGCCTATCGATCCCTGTGCTTGGTCGAGGACGCGGGAGAGCCCTCAGCCGATGGGGGACAAGAGCCGGACAGGTGCAGATGCTCGCCCTGGAACCGCGTCCGTAGTGCGCGGTCGTGGGTGACCAGCACGATCGCCCCCGGATAGCCGGTGAGTGCCTCCTGAAGTTCCTCGACCAGCGCCGGGGAGAGGTGGTTCGTCGGCTCGTCGAGCATCAGGAGCTCGGCGGGCTGCGAGACCAGCCGCGCCAGATCCACGCGGCGGCGCTGGCCGTACGACAACTCGCCCATGCGCAAGCTCAGTTGGGCCGGGTCGAAGAGGCCGAGGGCCAGCAGGGCGTCCGCGTGCTCGTCGGCGGAGCCTGCGCGCCCCAGCGCGAATGCCTCGGTCACCGTCAGGCCCGGGGGCCACGGTGTCTCGTCCTGACGCAGATGACCCACCCGGCCCGGCACCCGCACCGAGCCCTCGTCCGCTCGCAGCTCACCGGCGAGGAGCCGCAGCAGTGTGGTCTTGCCGGCGGCGTTGGGGCCCGTGACCAGAAGCCGGCCGCTGCGGCCGAGGGTGAGGGAATCCAGGTGGAGGCGGTCTCTGACGCGTACGTCCGACAGCTCGACGGCGGGGAGCTCCGTGGCATGCTCTGTCGTTCCCATCTGCGCTCGGAAGACCAGCGGGTCCGGCGGCGGCGCCACTGGGTTCGCGGTCAGCCTCTCGACCCGCTCGCGGGCGTTGCGGATACGGGCCATCGCGCCGTGGGCCCGGCCGCGGGCGCGGAAGCCGCCGTGGCCGAAGTTGGCCAGCGGTGCCTTGCGCGGAATGGCGTCGAGGCCGATGGCGTGACCGGCGGCCCGCCGCTCGTTGCGGGCCAGCTCGTCCCGCCATCGCCCGTACTCCTGGAGCCGGCGGTGGCGCTCCGCCGCTTTCGCCGTGCGGTAGCCGGCGTAGCCGTCGCCGTAACGGGTGACCTTCCCCGCCTCGGCCTCCAGGACCGTGGTCGTCAGGCGTTCCAGGAAGACACGGTCGTGGGTGACCGCGAGCACTGTGCCGTGGTGCGCCCGCAGTTGTGCCTCCAGCCACTCGACGGCCTGATCGTCCAGGTCGTTCGTCGGCTCGTCCAGGAGCAGCAGTTCCGGGCGGCCGGCGAGGACGCCGGCCAGGGCAAGGCGGGAGCGTTCGCCGCCGGACAGGGTGCCGAGTGGGCGCTCACGGCGGAGGGCGGGCAGGCCGAGGTGGTGCAGGGCGATGTCCACGCGGTGGTCCGCGTCGTAGCCGCCCCGGGTCTCGTAGCGTCCGAGGAGTACGGCGTACGTGGCGAGGTCCGCCGGGCCCGCGCCGTCGCCCAGGGCCTGTTCGGCCCGGCGCAGTTCCGCCTCCAGGGCACGCAGGTCGGCAAGGGCCAGGTCGACGGCGTCCTGGACGGTGGCGGTCGGGGGCAGGGGGAGGCTCTGTGGCAGATAGCCGATGCCGTCGGCGGCGATCACGGTCAACTCGCCACTGTCCGGACTCTCCTGACCTGCGATGAGCCGGAGGAGGGTGGACTTGCCGGCGCCGTTGTCCCCGATGAGCCCGGCCTTCTCGCCCGGCTTCAGCGTGAAGGAGACCTGGTCGAGGACGGTGCGGCCGGGGTAGCGCTTGGTGACGTGGTCAAGGGTGAGTTGTGAGGTGTGCACGATCGGGTCCCTCCTGGCCGCGCGGGATTCAACCCGGGGCGGGATCGGGGTGGATGACTGCACGCGAGGCGCGCGACCGCGGAGCGGTGCTCTACGCGGGTGGCGCCGGGCTGTCTCACAGGGAACCCATGTGGAGGACGGTACGGCACGACGAAGAGAATAACAAGACGATACGTCTCGCCTAGTCGGGTGCCTGGGCGGCTGGGCGGCTCTGGCCCGGGCGGGGCAGTTGTGCTGACGTGGCCGGCCCCGCAGGGGCGTGCGGTGGCCGGCCCACCTCATCTTCGGCATGATCTTCCGGGCCAGCCGGAGGGTCCTACGGGCCGTGCGGGCGGGAAGCAGGGCCGAACGGCCCTTCCACGGGGGCGGGCCCCGCCCGCGGTCAGTGCCGGGGCCGTCCGAGGGTGACGTACGCGAACCCCTCGCCCTCGCGTGGCGCCCGGGTCCAGGAGCGGGTGGTGAAGGTGTGAAGGCTGCCGTGGGTCAGCGCGAATCGAGGGAGTGAGAGCCCGAGTTCGGTGTGCAGGGCTTCCAGCGCACGCAGTTCGCAGTCCAGCTCGGTGTCGTCCGGGCGGAACAGCCGCGCGGGATCCAGCGCGTCGGGTATCGCGCCGGAGCAGCGGATCTCGGTGCCCCGCACGGTGAACGCGTAGAGCTCCTCGCCCTGTTCGGCCACCGACAGATGAAACGCGGCCGAGCGCTCACCCGGGGACGAGTGCCTCGGGTCGCGCCACACCACGACCGCGCGGCCGGCCGAGGAGGCGGCCTGAGCGGGGGACAGGAACAGCTTGTGCAGATGGTGGTGGGAGTGGCCGTCGAAGGCGAAGGCCCACCCTTCGGCGGTGCGGCCGACGGCGACCACGGGCCGGTCCTCCCAGAGTTCCACGCCTTCCCGCTCATGCGGCTTGGGCGCCTGCCATGATGCCCTGCGCGGATCCGTGGGCCCGCTCAGTGCGGCGCCTTCCTCACCGATCAGGGCGGGCAGGTCGGCGGGGTCGATCCCCTCGACCCAGACACAGCGGTATCCGTCCAGCGGCTGCCGGTTCGCCGTGGTCTCAGTCAGCCACGCGAGGCCCGGCGGGTCGAGATCGGGCACCGGCTCCGGAACGGGTCCCGTCTGCCCGGCCCGCGGTGTCGCGAGGATTTCCCGCCCACGCTCCGGTGTGACCAGCGGACCCAGGACCGGATCGGCGAGCAGGCCGATCGGGGCGAGCAGTGAGGGCCCGGGCGTCTCCCACTGGGGAAGCGCCTCCCGCAGCGCCCGCCACGCGGCGTCGGTCGCCCCCCAACGGGCCGTCTCCCGGGCCTCGGCGACGGCCCGCCCCCAGGGACCGGGAGGCGCGTAGTGATGGGTGCCGTCCCGCAGCGCGCCCAGTACGGTCGCGGCGGTCTGCCGGGCTGCCCCGCGCGCGGCCATCATCCCGAGCCAGTGGTCGTCCCCACCCAACCGCCATTCGCCGCGTGCCGGCGTCATGGCCTCCACGGGCAGAATCTCGGCCAGGTAGCGCGGGTCGTCGACCAGGCGGCCGTAATCCCGGGGGCTGCGCGGAGCCAGCAGGTGCCGGAGCTGGTTCAGCAGGACGGCGCTGCGTGGCCGTCCGAAGGACCGCGCCTCCTCGAGCAGGGACAGTGCCACCTCGTACCGTCCCCGCAGGGCCAGCAGGTAGGCGTCTGCCACGTGGGCGTCCTGGACGCGCGTGGTCGCGTTCACGAAGTCGGATCTCTGCGCCCGGTCGGAGTGGAAGCCGCGGTACATGGCCTCCATGTACGCGCGGAACGACGGGTAACGGACCGGCAGTTCACCGCCCCAGCCCTGGTAGACATAGAGCGCCCACTCGCCGTCCTCGTCGGTGTCGCCCGGGTCGAGCAGCGCGTTCGACATGTCGGAGTCCGTCTCCAGGCGGAGCGCCCGTCGCCACATCCCGGCCAGCAGGACATCCTCCTTGCGTGGGTTGTCGCCCAGGTTCTCCTCGTACAGCGGGGTCATGTCGTACGGGTCGCGGAACCAGTCGATGTCCGCGGCGCCGCCGAGCTGATAGACCCCGGCCGTCTGGTCCACGTGCCACCCGTCGCTCACGGCAAGGAACTCCCGGTACGAGGCGGGCAGTCGCCGCCCCAGCCGCTCCTCGGCCGCGCCGATCACCGCCTCGTCCGCCCCGGGCCGGCTCGGGCCCGCGGTCTGTCCGCCGTCCTCGTCCTCTTCTTCGTCCACGTCGTCGCGCGGAACCCACTCCTTCTGCCAACGCCCCAGGAACTCGTGCCAGTCGAAAGCCTCACCACTCATGTCCGGATGGTGTCATCCGGCACTGACAACGTCCGGTGCCACCTCCGGGCGCCTCGCCGGGAGTTCCGCGTCCTGGGCAGTGGTCACCACCCGGTGCGCAGCAGATGGTTGAGGAGCAGGGCGAGCAGCGCCTGGGCGGCGAGCCAGGCACGGGGCCGGGGGAGGAGCGCGCACGCCGGGTACAGCCACAGTGCGAAGGGCAGCCAGATGCGTTCCGTCTCCGCCTTGCTCATGCCGGACAGGTCGGCGACCAGCAGGGCGAGAAGGGCGGCGGCCACGAGAACGCCGAGGCGGACGTCGGCTCGGCTGCCGGTGCGATGCCGCAGCAGGAGCGCGCCCGTCCGCCGCAGCCCCGCCGCCGTCGCCAGGCCGGTGACCAGCACCACGCACGCCAGGTTGGCCCACACCCAGTAGCCGTAGGGGCGGATGCCGCCCGCACCCTGGTAGTAGCGCGTGACCAGCAGGTGGTACGCCTCCCACCAGTCGAACCCGGCGAGAGTGAACGCCGTCGGCACCACGGCCGCTCCGGCGAGCAGCGGCACCAACACGGCCGGGCGCTCCCGCAGTTCCCGCCTGCCGAGCACCAGTACCGCGGCCCCGATCAGCGCGACGAGTGTCAGGCCGTAGGACAGATAGCAGGTCAGGCCGAACAGCAGCCCCGAACCTCCCGCCCACCACAGGGACTGCCGGGTGATCGCCAGGGCGAGCAGCGCCACCGCCCAGGCGGCCACCGCCGCGAAGTACGCGTCGGCCGAGGTGCCCATCCACACGGCGGCCGGCGCCAGGACCAGGAAGGGTGCGGCGTGCCGTGCCCGTTGCTCGTCGGCCAGTGCACGGATCGTGACCAGTACGGCCACGCAGGCGGCCGCCCCGACCGTGATGCACCACGCCCCGGCCCAGCCCCCGCCCCGCAGCCCGATCCGGTCCAGCAGGACGAAGGTGAGCGTCGCGCCGGGCGGATGGCCGGCGACGTGGGCGGGCCAGTGGTCGGGGGAGCCGAGCAGGATGTGGTGGGTGAAGTCCCGCAGGGCGGCGGGGATGTCGTGGAAGCGGTCGATGACCTGGAGGTACTCGTAGCGGGTGGTGAGCCTGCGCGCGATGCCCCGGTGCCAGCCGTCGACCAGGGCGAGGGACCAGATCCACGCCATGGCCGTGGCCCAGGCCAGCGTGAGCAGGGCACGGAAGGGGAGGCAGGCGGCGAGGGCGGGGCCGTACACCACGGTGGCGGTCGCCACGAGTACGGCGGCCGGGGTGCCGGGGCCCAGATGGGGGTCCCAGAACGCCAGGAGCGGGGGCCAGTCGACGAACAGGGTGTGGCGCGTGTGCTGGATGTGCCGGCCGATGAGCACGGCGGCGGTCACCAGCGCTGCGGCGGCCGCGGCGGCGTACAGGTCACGGCGAAGGGAGCGGGTCACGCGGAGAACGCTAGGCGGGCCGGTCGGCCGTTTGCCGTCTCCCGGGCCGGACGTCAGCGTTTCGTCATGGGTTGCGCACCCTTTCATGGGGTGGTCCGGGCCTACGGTCGGGCCATGCGCGACCCCGACATCCCACGCCTTTCCCTGCGAGCGGACCCACGGCTGCCGTCCTCGCCCGGTTTCTGGCGCAGTGCGCTGCGCGGTCCCTGGTTCACCTCGGTGCTGGGTCTGGTCCTGCTCGTCGGCATCACGGTGCTGTTCGTGACGGGCCTGGTCTCCTACGCCGCCTACAACCCGGACCTGTCACCTGTGAACGACAAGACCCCGGACAAGGGGGTCCTCGGCTTCTACCTCTTCTCCTGGCCGACCGACCCGCACTGGCTGTACCGGCTCAACCAGGGCGTCCATGTCACCCTCGGCGTCACCCTGATCCCCGTACTGCTGGCCAAGCTGTGGTCGGTGGTGCCCAGGCTGTTCACCCTGCCGCCGGCCCGCTCCCTCGTCCGCGCCCTGGAGCGGATCTCCCTGCTGCTCCTGGTCGGGGGAGGACTGTTCGAGTTCGTGACCGGTGTTTTCAACGTCCAGCTGAACTACGTCTTCCCGGGCTCCTTCTACCGGCTGCACTTCTACGGCGCCTGGGTGTTCTTCGCCGCGTTCGCCGCGCACGCGGTGCTGAAACTGCCGATGGCGCTGCGGAACCTGCGGCAGCTGCGGGAGGAGCGCAACGACCTGTGGTTCGTCGGGGGCGGCTCGCTGCTGCTGTTCGCCACGACGGTGGGGCAGAACTTCGACGTCCTGCGCCGCACCGCCCTCCTCGCCCCGCACGGCGCCGGCGAGCCCGGCAGCGGCCCGAACGGCTTCCAGATCAACAAGACCGCCGCGTACGCCGGGATCACCCCGGCACAGACGGGCGAGGACGCGTGGCGGCTCGTCGTCACGGGGCGCACGGGCACCGTCCGTCTCAGCCGGGCACAGCTCGCCGAACTGCCCCTGCACAGCGCCGCGTTGCCCATCGCCTGCGTGGAGGGCTGGTCGACCTCGGACCAGTGGTGGCGCGGGGTGCGGCTGTGCGACCTGGCGGCGCTCGTCGGTTACGAGGACGACCCGCCGGACGTCTTCGTCGAATCCCTCCAGCAGCGCGGATCGTTCCGCAAGGCGGCCCTGCGCGCCAACCAGGTGGCCGATCCGCGCTCCCTGCTCGCCCTGTACGTCAACGGCGAGGAGCTGTCCCCCGACCACGGCCACCCGGCCCGGATCATCGTGCCCGCCGCGCCCGGTGTCCTGAACACCAAGTGGGTGGCCCGGCTGACGTTCGGAGACCTGTGATGCGCCGACCGCGGATTCCTGTCGGAAGTCCCTTTCAACTCCTGCTGCTGGCTTGCTCGTTCGCACTCGCCGCTTATGCGGGCGTGCGCCTCCTCGATGGCGACTGGTTCGGGGTGACGCTGTGGTTGGTGGGGGCGGCCCTGCTGCACGACCTGGTGCTGCTTCCGGTCTACGCGGTGCTCGACCGGGCCGTGGTCCGCGGGCTCGGCGCGGCCGGCCGCCGCGAGTGGGTGATGTACGTGCGGGTGCCGGCCGCGCTGTCCGGGCTGCTTCTGCTGGTGTGGTTCCCGCTGATCAGCGGGATGGTGGACCGGCGCTACCGATCCGCCACCGGTCTGTCGCCGGACGGCTTCACGGCGCGTTGGCTGCTGATCACCGCCGTGCTGTTCGCGGGGTCGGCGCTGTTGCTGGCGCTACGGCTGCGCAGCGCGGCGAAGCACCGTCCGCCCGCGGTCCACTGACCGGCCCGCCGCCAGTCCTGTGCGTGCGCGAGCAGGGCCCGCGTGCCGAGCCGGGCCCAGGGGAAGGGGAGGTCGGCCGCACCGCTGTCGATGAGGCCGACGACCGCCACCTGCACGCGCTCGTCGACCTCCACCGGTGCGGTCTCGGCGATCAGCAGGCCGCCGGGCCTGAGGAGGGCGGCCACCCGGTCCAGCAGGGCGCGCGGGTCACCGCCGATACCGACGTTGCCGTCCATGAGCAGGACGGTGTCCCAACGGCCCTCGCCGGGCAGCGGCTCGAAGACCGAGCGCCGCAGTGCCTGACCGCCCAGGCGCACGGTGTGCTCGACAGCGGCCTGGCTGACGTCGATGCCGAGGACGGCCCGGCCCCGGACGGCGAGTTCCGCCACCAGCCGTCCGGGGCCGCAGCCCACGTCCAGCACGTTGCCCTCGCACCGGTCGAGCACGTCCCGGTCCACCTCATCGGCGCGGGCGCACCAGCGTTCCACCTCCAGCGGCAGCAGCCAGCCGTCGTCGCGGCGCAGGAACAGCGGGCCGCGTCCGGTGCGCAGGGCCGCGGCGTAGGGATCGGCACTCGCCCAGGCGCGAGCCGTGACGGGCGGGCTGCTCATCGGCGGGGGCCCGAACGCGCAGCGGACCCGGTGCCCGACGGTGACCCGGGCCCCGCAGCGGCCGGCGCGCACCGGGCCAGCCGAGCCGCGAACCGTCCGTGCGGGGCGAGGGCGGCGACCGCCTCGGCGTCGGCTGCGATGTCCACGTCCCGCAGCCGGGGCAGGTCCCGCACGCGCAGTCCGGCCGCGATGAGCCGCTCGCGCTGCACCGCCCCGGTCACCGGGGTCGACATGGGCACGCCCCGCAGCAGGTCGGGGTCGGGTTCGGCCAGTCCCAGCGCCCAGAAGCCGCCGTCCTCGGCCGGACCGAAAACGGCGTCGCAGTCGGCGAAGTCCACGTCGAGCAGCGCGGGGGTCACCTGAGGCGTGTCCATGCCGATGAGCAGGGCCGGGCCCGCACAGTGCGCGAAGGCGTCCGCCAGCCGCTCGTCCAGAGGGCCCGCGCACTGCCGTACGACGTCGAAGCCGGGCGGCAGCCAGGGGCCGGGCCTTCCGTCGAGGACGAGAAGGCGACGGGAAGCGGGTGTGGCCGCCACGGCGTGCAGGGTGTCCGTGAGAGACGCCTCGGCCAGAGCCGCCGCCTGGTGCGGCGTGAACGGCGGGGTCAGCCGGGTCTTCACCCGCCCCGGCAGGGGTTCCTTGGCGATGACGAGGAGTGTGGTCACCGTGCGGCCCTCCCGTCGGCCAGCACACGGCTCATGTCCCGTACGGCCTGCCAGGTGCCGCGCCAGGTGCCGGTTACCTTCGAGGCTCCGGTGCGCGGCAGGTAGGGCACGTCGTGTTCGGTGATCCGCCAGCCGGCGTCGGCGGCGCGGACGACCATCTGGAGGGGGTAGCCGCTGCGCCGGTCGGTGAGGTCGAGGGCGAGCAGCGGCTCCCGGCGGGCGGCACGCAGCGGGCCGAGGTCGTGCAGGCGCAGCCCGGTGCGGCGGCGCATCATGCGGGCGAGCGCGAGGTTGCCGGCGCGGGCGTGCGTGGGCCATGCGCCCCGGCCCTGCGGACGGCGCCGGCCGAGGACCAGGTCGGCGTCGCCGCTGAGGATCTCGCCGACGAAGGGCACGAGGAGCGAGGGGTCCAGGGAGGCGTCGCAGTCGCAGAAGCACACCACGTCGGCGGTGGCGGCGACCAGCCCGGCGTGGCAGGCGGCACCGAAGCCCCGGCGCGGCTCGTGGACGACGGTGGCGCCGAGCGCGTCGGCGATGTGGGCGGAGCCGTCGGTGGAACCGTTGTCGACGACGAGGGCGCGCCAGCCCGGCGGGATCCGTTCCAGCACCCAGGGCAGGGCCTTGGCCTCGTTCAGGCAGGGCAGCACCACGTCGACGTCAGAAGGTGTCGTTGTCACCGTTTCACCCTACGAACAAGAATCGGGCATAGCGGACATCCGCTCCTTACGAAACGCGGACATCGAAGCCCGGGGAGGCGCCCGGGCACGCCGACGGCGGCGGCGTGGTGCCAGGCTGGAGGCATGCAGCAGCCCTACCAGCACGAAGAGAGCGCGAGCGGTCCCACGCGGATCCTCGTGGTCGACGACGACCCCACCGTCGCCGAGGTCGTCGCCGGGTACCTGGACCGCGCCGGGTACGTCGTCGACCGCGCCGACGACGGCCCGACGGCCCTCGGCCGTGCCGCCGCGCACTGGCCCGACCTGGTCGTGCTCGACCTCATGCTGCCCGGCATGGACGGCCTGGAGGTCTGCCGCCGGATGCGCGGACACGGGCCGGTCCCGGTCATCATGCTCACCGCCCGCGGCGACGAGGACGACCGCATCCTGGGCCTGGAAGTGGGCGCCGACGACTACGTCACCAAGCCGTTCAGCCCCCGCGAACTGGTGCTGCGCGTGGAGTCGGTACTGCGCCGCAGCAGGCCCGCCACCACCGGCGCACGGCTGGGCGCGGCGGGCCTGACCGTCGACCCCGCGGCCCGCCGGGCCGCCAAGAACGACACCGAACTCGCCCTCACTCTCCGGGAGTTCGACCTGCTCTCCTACTTCCTGCGGCATCCGGGACGGGCGTTCAGCCGCGAGGACCTGATGCGCGAGGTGTGGGGCTGGGACTTCGGCGACCTGTCGACCGTCACCGTCCACGTCCGCCGCCTGCGCGGCAAGGTCGAGGACGACCCGGCCCGCCCCCGCCTGATCCAGACGGTCTGGGGCGTGGGCTACCGCTTCGATCCCACGGGATCCACGGGAGAGGAGAGCGGATCGTGAACGACACGCTGCTGATAGCCCTGTACGCCTTCGCCGGCGCCGCCGCCACCGGGCTGGCCGGAGCGGCCGTACTGCGCGTGGTCCGGCGCCGCTCACTGACCGCGTCCCTGGCGGTGGTGGCGGCCGTCGGGGTCGTCGCCATGCTGGCGGGCACGCTGGCCGTGGCCTGGGCGATGTTCCTGTCCCCGCACGACCTGACCGTCGTCACGACGGTCGTGGCGATGGCGGCCGTGGTCTCGCTGGCCACCGCTCTTCTCCTGGGCCGCTGGGTGGTCGCGCGCAGCCGTGAACTCGCCGTGGCGGCCCGCTCCTTCGGCGACGGCGGGGACTTCGCCGCCCCCGACATCCCCGCGACCGCCGAACTGGAACAGCTGAGCCGGGAGTTGGCGGCCACCAGCGCCAGACTCGCCGAATCCCGGGAACGGGAAAGGGCGTTGGAGACGTCCCGGCGCGAACTCGTCGCCTGGATCTCGCACGATCTGCGCACCCCGCTGGCCGGTCTTCGCGCCATGTCGGAGGCGCTGGAGGACGGCGTCGCCGCCGACCCCACCCGCTACCTCCGGCAGATGCGCACCGAGGTGGAACGCCTCAACGACATGGTCGGCGACCTCTTCGAACTCTCCCGTATCCACGCCGGCACGCTGCCGCTGTCGTACGCCCGGATCTCGCTCTACGACCTGATCGGCGACGCGCTGGCGGGAGCCGACCCGCTCGCCCGCGAACACGGAGTGCGGCTGGTGGGCGGCCATGTCGAGATGCTGCCGGTCGAGGTGGACGCCAAGGAGATGAGCCGGGTCCTGGGCAACCTGCTGGTCAACGCCATCCGCCGGACCCCGGCCGACGGCACGGTCGCCGTCGCCGCCGAGCGCTCGCCCGAGGGAGTGGTGGTGTCGGTGACGGACGGCTGCGGCGGCATCCCCGACGAGGACCTCTCCCGCGTCTTCGACACCGGCTGGCGTGGCACACACGCCCGCACACCGCCGGCCGGAGCGGGCCTCGGGCTCGCCATCGTCCGGGGGATCGTCGAGGCGCACCAGGGGCGGGCCACCGTACGCAACATCCCCGGCGGCTGCCGCTTCGAGGTGGTGCTGCCCGCCGCCGCTTCCTGATGCGGGCAGCACCACCGGTCTGTGGCACCGCAGTTCTACACGGTGCGCATCCCGGCCCGCGCGAACTCCGCCATACCGTCCGCGAACCCGACCCCCGGCTTCCACCCCAACCCGTCCCGCAGCCGCGCGGAATCGGCGGTGATGTGCCGCACGTCCCCGAGCCGGTACTCGCCCGTGACGACCGGCTCGGGCCCGCCGTACGCGGCGGCCAGGGCCCGCGCCATCTCGCCCACGGTGTGCGGTTCACCGCTGCCCGTGTTGTACGCCGTCAGCACGCCCGCGGCCGACGATGCCTCCAGCGCCGCCACGTTGGCCGCCGCCACGTCCCGCACATGCACGAAGTCCCGGCGCTGCGTCCCGTCCTCGAACACCCGCGGCCCCTCACCACGGGCGAGCGCGGACCGGAAGAACGAGGCCACCCCGGCGTACGGCGTATCCCTCGGCATGCCCGGCCCGTACACGTTGTGATAGCGCAACGACACCGCCGAACCGCCGGTGCAGCGGGCCCAGGCGGCGGCCAGATGCTCCTGGGCCAGCTTGGTCGTCGCGTACACGTTCCGTGGGTCGGCCGCGGTGTCCTCGCCGACCAGACCGGGGGAGAGATCCGCCCCGCACACCGGACACGGCGGATCGAACCGCCCGGCGTCCAGGTCGGCGACGGTACGCGGCCCGGGCCGTACGACACCGTGCCGCGGGCACTCGTAGCGCCCTCACCGTAGACCACCATCGACCCGGCGAGCACAAGGCGCCCGATGCCGGCCTCCGCCATGGCGGCGAGCAGCACGGCGGTACCGAGGTCGTTGTGCGCGACGTACTGTGCCGCGTCGGCGACCCCGTTGCCGAGTCCGACCATGGCCGCCTGGTGGCAGACGGCGTCCACACCGGCGAGCGCGCGGGCGACCGCGGCCGGATCGCGTACGTCGGCGCCGGGGTCCGCCCGGACGTCGTACACGATCGGCTCGTGCCCGTGCGCCGCCAGCGCCTCGACGACATGGGACCCGATGAACCCGGCACCGCCGGTGACCAGTACACGCATACGGCCACGCTAGGCCCGGTGGCGCGCGGGAGAGCGGGGCCGCGCCCGCACGTCATGACTCCGTAAGAAGCAGAGGCCGCATCGGACCGGGACGACCCACGATGCGCGCGAGACGCCGCCTTCATGACAGCTGCACGACCGGTTCCCGGTGAATGGGCCCTGTTCGCCCGGACAGAGGCAGTCCGCTGCCGTGATGGGTGTGCGCGATGATCTCCGCGGTGATGGACACCGCCGTCTCCTGTGCCGTGCGGGCGCCGAGATCGAGCCCGATGGGCGAGTGCAGCAGGGCCGGCTGTTCGTCCCGGACGCCGGCTTCTCCCAGCAGGCGCAGGCGTTCGTCGTGGGTGCGGCGGGATCCCATCGCGCCGACATAGCCGACGGGGAGGTCCAGGGCCAGGCGCAGGAGGGGGATGTCGAACTCGGCGTCGTGGATGAGGACGCAGATGGCCGTCCGGGCGTCCACCTCGGTGTGTTCCAGGTAGCGGTGGGGCCAGTCGGCCACGACCTCGTCCGCGTGCGGGAAGCGTGCCGTGGTGGCGAAGACGGGTCGGGCGTCGCAGACGGTGACCCGGTAGCCCAGGAAGCGGCCGGCTTGGCTGAGCGCGGCGGCGAAGTCGACCGCACCGAAGATCAGCATGCGGGGACGGGGCGCGTGCACGTGGACCAGCGCGGACAGTCGTTCCGGGCAGGTGTCGCCGTCCCCGCCGACCTCCGCCCGGGCCGTGCTTCCGGCTCGCAGCAGGGCCCACGCCTGTGCGCCGACTTCCCGTCGCACTGCTCCGGTCAGTGTGCCGGAACGGGAGGAACAGCGGATTCAGGGAGGTCAAGAGACATAGGCATGCCTTCGCATCACGGACGGATAGGCCATGCAGAGCAGCACGGCAGGAGTGGGGGATCGTCGTCGCCGCGGACCTGGCGACCGCAGGCCTTGGTGCGGCTGTCGATGCGGGAAGTCTGGCATCACGGGTAGCGGCTGTGACTGGGAGAGTTTTGTCCCCCCTTGGTTTTCTCGACCACATGGACCGCGGCCGGCGCGGTCCATGTCGTCAGCAGCCGTGTTGAACCGTCAGGTGAGCGGCCGGGACGCGGGCAGGTCCTGGTCGGCGGCCCAGGAGGCGAGGATGCTCAGCCGTTCGTGGGTGGGCGAGCCGGGCGCGGCGGTCCAGACGGTCAGGTGCTGGTCGGGGTCGGTGCTGGCGGTGAGGGTGTCCCAGTCCAGGACGAGTTCCCCGACGACCGGGTGGTTGAGGGTCTTCGTGCCCACGGTGCGGGCCGCGACGCGGTGGTCGCCCCACCACTTGGCGAACTGCTGGTCCCGCGTGGACAGTTCACCGACCAGCTCGATCAGCCGGGGGTCCTCGGGAAACTTCGCGGCCTCCATCCGTAGCTGCGCCACGGAGATCTGCGCCGAGGTCTCCCAGTCGGCGTACAGGGTGCGCATGGCCGGTTCGGTGAACTGGATCCGGGGATAGTTGCGGTGCTTTTCCGGGATGCGGGAGAAATCGATGACCAGCGCGGTGGCCAACGGGTTCCAGGCCAGAATGTCCCCGCGTCGGCCCTGCACGATCGCCGGTGTGGCGGTGAGGTCGTCCAGGACCCGCTGGAGCTGTGGCTGGACCTTCTGGCGGCCGCGGCGCTGGGCGCGGGTGGTGGTCTTGCCTGCGAGTTGGAAGAGATAGCCTCGCTCGTCGTCGTCCAGATGGAGTACCCGGGCCAGGGTGTCCAGGACCGGGGCCGATGCCTGCATTCGACCCTGTTCGAGGCGCATGTAGTAGTCGGTGCTGATGCTGGCGAGCTGGGCGACCTCCTCGCGGCGCAGCCCGGCGACCCGGCGGGGCCTGTCGCTCTCGGGCAGTCCGACCGTGCGCGGGCTCAGCTCGGCGCGGCGCTTTTTGAGGAATTCTCCCAGCTCATTAAGGGGAATATTGCTGGTCATGCTTCCCAGCATGACACCGAAGGCACCGGGGAAAGCGGGGAGATTTTCCTCCCAGGACGAATCCCTCCCTGGATGGGTTTCTCCACTTTTCGCGCATGCCACCGCGGCCGCTGCGGCATGGGGGCCCATCGAGATCCTCCAGTACAGCCCCGTGCCCCGCGCCGACTTCATGAAGCCGGTCCTCGACACCGGCGCCGACGACCTCGACGCACCCCTGTCCTTCTCCGTCAAGGGCCCCGTCACCGCGGTGAACGCCGTCCTGCCCGGTATGCGCGAACTCGGCCGCGGCACCCTGCTGTTCGTCAACGGCGGCAGCGCCGTGCGACCCCACCCCGACCGGGCCGGCACATCCATCGCCTTCGCCGCCGAGAGCGCCTACGCGCGCATGCTCCACGACGCCCTCGCCCCGCAGAACATCCACGCCGCCCAGCTGATCATCCCCGGCGCCATCCGGCCCGACGCCGAACACAGCAGCCCCGACGCTCTGGCCCAGCGGCTGTACGCCATCCACCGCGAGCGCGACGGCTTCCGCCACTACGCCGAGCCCCTGCCCGACTGACATCCCCTGGACGATGCCGTGATCCCGACCGCCCTCGCCCTCCCGGCCGTCGCTCTGGTGCTGGCCGCGACCCGGCATCCCGGCAGGCGCCGTGTATCGGTGCCGTGGGCGGCCCCGTCATCGGTGGTCGCCTGGGCGACCACCGTCCGATGGCCACCACCCTCACCGCCGCCTCGGCCACCGCCCTGAGCCTGTTTCTGCTGATCCCGCTGTCGGCCAACCCCGTCACGGCCACGCTTCTGGTCTTCCTCATGGCCCTGACCGGGTTCACCGTCAACCCGGTCGTCACTTCGCTCGCCGTCCGCTACGCCGGCGACGCCCCCACCCTCACCTCAGCGCTGACCACTTCCGCCTACAACACCGGCATCGCCGCCGGGTCGGCCATCGCCGGCAGGGCCATGGACTCCTCGCTCGGCCTGACCGGACCGCCCCTGGTCGGCACCGTCTCCGTGGTCCTCACACTCGTTCCGCTGGTCGCCCTCGCCGTCAGCCGCGCACCCCGCACAGCCCGGGTCCTCGCCCAGCGCACCGCCTCGCCCCACACGCGAGACGCCGAACCCGCACGGGCACCGTCGCAGCGCTGACGCCAGCCCGGACCCAACCCTCACCGACGCCATCGCGGCCGCCTTGGACGCAGCCGCGAAGACGGTTCGGGGACGGGTGGGGTGGGTGGTCACCGCCGGTACTACTGGCCGCAGCGGCCGGAGTGGTCGCAGTACGGCTGCATCTGGCTGTTCGCGCAGCCGCACAGCACGGCCCTGGTCTCGTGGTGCGTCCCTTCCTGCGTGTCCAGCGACAGGTCGCCGCGCACGACCAGCTGTCCGCCGGGGGTCCGGGTGATACGGGTGGGGCCGTCCGGAGTCTCTCTCCCGCCATCTGGCAGTTCGTACCGCAGCGCACCCGAGGGGCAGCGGCGCACCACCTCGGCCAGTTGGTCGGCCGGGGCGCGATCGGGCCGGATCCACGGACGGGCGCTCGTGTCGAAGACCTCGGGCAGGCCGTTGATGCACCGGGCGGCGTGCAGGCAGCGCCTCGACTCGAAGGTCACGGTGATCTCCGGCGCCTTGTACGCCTTCATCTGGGGTGTGTCGCTCATGCCGGTCTCCCTCACGGTGTCTTCGCCCGGCCGGCCGGGTCAGTCGCTGACCTTGCTCCGGGCCTTGCGCTGAACTCCACCAGAGACAGGCCGGTGGAGTAGGTGGTCTCGGCGTTGCTGCCAGCGGTGCGTCGAGCCTGCTCGTAGAAGTCGTCGAGGGGCAGCGTCGGATGATGGGCGAGGATCTTCAGTACCGGCCTGCCCGCGATACGGGTGAGGAGTTCCCCGGCGGTGCCGACCGGATCGGCGTCCTCGTCACCGAACGACCAGGACGGATAGCCCGGTTCGCGGCCGAACCCCCCGTCGTACTCGACGGCGAAAGTGGTCCCGGGCAGTGCCCAGCGCACGCGCGAGATGAGCCGGGTGGCCGCCAGGGGCCGGATCGGGGACACATGCGCCAGGGTTCCGGCAGGGGCGTAGACGGCCGCGCCGTTGGCGGCGATGACGAAATGCGGTCCGATGGTGGCCAGCAACTCCGGTACGGAGCGCGGCGGGCGGCCCGTGACCAGCGCCACGCGGATCCCGGCCTGCTCGGCTGTCGTCAGGGCTGCCCGGGTGCGGTCCGACAGCGTTCCGTCGCTGCGCAGCAGCGTGCCGTCAAGGTCCGTCGCGATCAGTTTCGGAGGGACGAGAGGGACAAAGGGAGGCACGGCAGGGGCGGTTGCCATGGGGGGCACCCTTCGGGATCGACGGACTGAACAGGTGTGGTTTGCCGCCCTGCGGACACGGGTGCCTCACTCCGATCCCCGGCCGCGGCACCGGCACTCGCGCCGCCCCGTTGAGTCGGTCCGCCCCTTACATCCCGGGGGCGGTCTCGTTGGGGAGGGGCGTGTCGAGGAGCTGCATCTCCCAGGCGAATGCCACACCGGAGCCGCCGGAGTACCCCATGAGCGCCGCCAGGTCCTCGGGTGCGACGAGGTCCGTGCGGGCCCAGTCGTGCTGCAACTCGGCGAGGACGGCCATTGGAACAGCTGGTGGTCGATCAGTAGCTGGACGTTTTCCTCGGGGCAACAGGGTGTCCAGGCCGGTGTTCGGGGGGCTCGCTCACGGGATCTCCTTCCAGTGCGTGGAAACGTGGCAGGGCGTTTCGCAGGTCACATGTATGTGATGCATCAACTATTATGCTACGAGGGTGACGTGTCAACCATCGACTAGAGTGGCTTTGCATGAAGCAGAAATCAGGCTGGCTCACCCCGCCCGAACAGCGTGCCTGGCGCGCCTTCATCGGTGTGCATCAGAAGCTCCCCGGCAGGCTGGCGCGCGCACTGCAGGGCTGCGGCAATCTGTCCGTCGCGGACTACGTCGTTCTTGTGGCCCTCACCGACGCGCCCGACGGGCTGCGGCACTTCCAGGACCTGGCCAACACGGTGGAGTGGGAGCGGAGCCGCATGTCCCACCACCTCCGCCGCATGGCCAAGCGTGGCCTGGTGACCCAGGAGTACTGCCCCAAGGACGGGCGCGGCGTCCATGTGGTCGTCACCCCCGACGGCCGCGCGGTCATCGAGACGGCCGCCCCTCACCACGTCGCCACCGTGCGCAGGCTGGTCATCGACCCTCTCAGCCCCGAAGAGCTCGACACGCTCACGGTTCTCTGCGAACGCATCCTCGGTCGGCTGGAGATGGATCCGCCCTGATGTCATGACCTTCCATAGCCGATGGATCATGCGCCCACTGTTCAGGAAGAGCCTGACTCTCGTCGTTGCGGCATCGGCGGGCTGTCGTTCATGGGGGGTCGCCCAATGCCTTGGTGCGAGCGAGCGAGCGGGACGGCGGCGGTGACCGGAGCCGCCTCTCCGTCCTTCTTTTCCGCCGAACCTCGGCGTGCGGGTGAAGGCCTTGCCGGCCAGCCGAGACGATCGTGGTTCGATTTTGACCCTCGGGTTGATGTGTCAACAGAGGTGCGCTAGCGTTGTTGACGCATCAACAACCAGCCTCTTCTGACAAGGACCCCCTCATGAGCAACAAGAAGGTCATCGCAGTCGCCGGAGCAACGGGTGCGCAGGGTGGCGGGGCCGCTCGAGCGATCCTGGCCGATCCGGAGTCGGGCTTCACGGTGCGCGCGCTCACCCGGGATCCCGACTCGCCCGCGGCCAGGGAACTCGCGGCGCTCGGGGCCGAGGTCGTGCGGGCGGACTTCGGTGACGAGTCGACGGTGCACAAGGCGTTCGAGGGTGCCTACGGTGCCTTCCTCGTCACCAACTTCTGGGCGCACGGTTCGGCGGCGCAGGAGTTGGCGGAGATCCAGGTTCTGGCTCGGGCCGCTGCGGCCACCGGACTGCGGCACGTGGTCTGGTCGACGCTGGAGGACACCCGCGTGCTGCTGCCGCTGGAGGACGGCCGTATGCCGGTGCTGCAGGAGCAGTACAACGTGCCGCACTTCGATATCAAGGGTGAGGGCAATGAGCTGTTCAGGAAGGCCGGAGTGCCGACCACCTTCCTCAATACGACCTTCTACTTCCAGGGCTTCCTGCAGGGCCTCGGCCCCCAGCGCGGCGAGGACGGCGTACTGGCGCTGAACCTGCCCCTGGAGGACGGCAAGCTCCTGTCCGGGGTGGACGTGGCGGACATCGGCCGGACGGCCTTCGCCATTCTCAAGGGCGGCGCGAGCTTCATCGGCCAGACGGTCGGCCTGGCCGGCGACCATCTGACCGGTGCGCAGTACGCGGAGAAGCTGGCAGGGACGCTGGGCGAGCCGGTCCGCTTCCAGTCCGTGCCCTACGACTACTTCCGTACCCTCGAGATTCCGTTGGCCGAGGAGCTCGGCAACATGTTCCAGTACTACGGCGACTTCGACCGCGAGTTCACCGGCGCCCGTGATCTGACCCGGGTGCGGGAGATCAACCCGGCGCTGAAGAGCTTCGACGACTGGCTGGCCGAGAACGCCTCGAAGTTCGAGTCGAACTGACTGAGCCCCGGCGCGAGCCGCGGCATTGGTGCGGCTCGCGCAAGACGAAGGCGCACGCACCGACCGCTGCCTCCTTGGCCGACGGTACGCGTCGGGAAGGAGGTGGCGGGCCGGCGCCCCGAGGCACGTACGGCTGTATGACGCTCACCCCACCCGCGCCGCGCGGGAGACGCGTCACCCATCGGACACTGTGGCACCGTTCTCCCCTCGATCCGCCCGTACCGGGTGCTTGCTCATGATCGAGACCCGGTTGAACGCGTTGATGGTGACCGCCACCCAGATCGCAGCGGAGATCTGGTCGTCGGTGAGCACCTGCCGAGCCGTCTCGTAGGCGGATTGCTGTCCGACGTAATCGGTGGGGTCGGTCGTGGCCTCGGCCAGTTCGAGGGCCGCACGCTCCGTGGGGGAGAACACCTCGGTGTCCCGCCAGGCGGCCAGCACTCCCAGCCGCTGCGTCGACTCGCCCGCGCGCAGGGCTGCCCTGGTGTGGGTGTCGAGGCAGTAGGCGCAGCCGTTGATCTGCGACACGCGGAGATTGATCAGTTCCACAGCGGTGCGGTCGAGCCCCGCTTCGGCGGCCGCCGTCCGTACCGCTTCTGCCGTCTGCCGAAGGGCGTGGAAGGCCTTGGGGCTCTGTTTGTCGATGAAGATCCGCATGTCTCCCGCTCGTTGTCTGCTTGCTGTGGCCTTCGCTCTATGATCATGACATCATAGTTGATGCAACAACTAGATTCCAGGAGAGGTGGTCTCGGTGAGCAATGCAGAAGCCGAGCCGGCGGTGATGGCATGCGGGTCGCCGGTCGACGACGTACGGCCGACCGGGGTGCCCCGGGTCGACGTTCTCCCCGCGCGGGAGGTGCCACTGGGCGGACCGCGCTCGATGACGGTGCGGCGGACGCTGCCGCAGCGGGACCGGCCACTGATCGGCGCCTGGTGCTTCGCCGACCATTACGGTCCCGACGCGGTCACCGACAGGGGCGGCATGACGCTCCCCCCGCACCCGCACACCGGCCTGCAGACGGTGACCTGGCTGTTCAGCGGAGAGGTGGAGCACCGCGACACGCTCGGCACCCACGCCTTGGTGCGCCCCGGGGAGATCAACCTCATGACGGGCGGGTACGGCATCGCCCACTCGGAGGTCTCCACCCCGCGCACGACCGTCGTCCACGGCGTCCAGCTGTGGGTGGCGCTACCGGAGGAGCACCGCAACGCCGAACGGGAGTTCCAGCACTACGCGCCCGAGCCGGTGCGGATGGAGGGGGCCGAGATCAGGGTCTTTCTCGGCTCGCTCGCCGGTGAGGTCTCCCCGGTGCGGACGTTCACGCCGCTGCTCGGAGCCGAGATCATCCTCGAACCGCGCATGACGGTCACCCTCCCCATGGACGCCGGGTTCGAGCACGGCGTTCTCGTGGACAGCGGGGACGTCCGTGTGGCCGACACCCTGCTGCACAGGGCGGAACTGGGCTATGTCCCGCCGGGTGCAGGCACCTTGACGCTCACGAACGAGTCGGACGGTCCGGCGCGGACGATTCTGCTCGGCGGCACTCCGTTCGAGGAGGAGCTCGTCATGTGGTGGAACTTCATCGGCCGCACCCACGAGGACATCGTCAAGGCCCGCGAGGACTGGGAAACCTCCTCCGACCGCTTCGGCACCATCGAGAGCTTTCCCGGCGGCCGTCTCCCCGCACCCGCCCTGCCCAACGCCACCATCAAGCCGCGCCGCAACCCTCCGCGTCGCTGACCTCCCTCGGAAAGGCCCCCCCATGAGCCAGCCTTCTGCCGACCATGCCGCCCCGGTCGTCGAGCGCGTGGACGCACACCATCGGTACGAGATCGTGGTCGACGGCAAGCGCGCCGGCATGACCGAGTACCGCGACCGCGGTGAGCAGCGCGTGTTCTTCCATACGGAGGTCGACGACGCCTACGCCGGGCAGGGCCTGGCCGCACAGCTGGTGCGGCAGGCCCTCACCGACACGCGCGCCTCCGAGAAGCGGATAGTCCCTGTCTGCCCCTACGTGGCCAAGTTCCTGAAGCGGCATGACGAGTTCGCCGACATCACCGACCCCGTGACCCCTGAGGTCCTGCGGTGGCTTGAGGCGCACCTCGGCTGACTTGTCGTCGCCGGACGTGGCGGCCGAGCCTCCCCAACCGCAAGGGCAGCAGCTATCCAGGCCCGGCTCTCGGAGTGGGCCGGGCTCGGCCTCGCCACGTTCCAGGACCACCCCTACCAACCACGGTTGCTGGACTCCTGGACGCTGATCTCGTACCTAGCGGCGGCGACGAGCCGTATCAAGCTGGCGCCCAACGTGATGAACCTGCCGATGCGCCAGCCCGTGGTCATTGCCCGCAGCGCCGCGACACTGGATCTACTCAGTGGCGGTCGCGTCGAACTGGCGCTGGGAACGGGCGCATTCTGGGACGCCATCGAAGCGATCGGCGGCCGGCGGCTGGCACCCGGCGAGTCCGTCGACGCCCTCGAAGAGGCCATCACGATCATCCGTGAGATCTGGCACCCCGAAAGGCGTGGCGGAGTGCGCATGGACGGCACCCACTACCACGTCGCGGGTGGGCCGAGCAACTCGCCGAGGCCACCCTCGAACACGGCATCTCCGGCTACATCCTTGGCGGCGACGACCCCACCGCGATCCAGCAGTTCGGCGAGGAAGTCGCGCCCGCCGTACGGGAGCTGGTCAGGACATCCCGTAGCTGACCGGTCCGTCCCGATACCGGCTGCTCCCAACGGTGGACACGTCCACTACGGCTCCCCAGAACGGCGTCAGTGATCCAGCCGGCCACGGGACGTGACCGTCCAGGCCGCCGCCGAATTCGGTGGCGTTCCGATGCCTACGACGGCTCGCGGGCCGGTGCCGAAAGAGCGGCCCGTGCGGCGGCGACGGCCCGTCCGCGCTCCGACTCGGGGAAGCGGCTGAGCATCGCGCGCAGCTCCTCGGCGTCGACGTTGGCGCCGAACGGCTCCGTGCCCGGTTCGAGCCGTACTCCTGCGGCGAGTGGTCCCGCGACGAGGGGATCGAAGCCGAAGTCGTCGACGAGGCGCGCGACGAGACTCAGGTCGTCAGGCCCGTCACCGGCGATGGCGATGGCCTTGCGGCCACGGGTTCCGGCGGGCCGGGCCCCGTCCTCGAGGTCGTGGTAGCCCATGTGGTTGAAGGCCTTGACCACGCGCGCGCCGGACAGGAACCGCTGCACGATCTCGCTGGAGGAAGTGTGCGGGTCGGTGAGGTCCTCGCGGACCCCGTCGACCTCCCACCAGTAGTTCATCGCGTCGATGACGAGCTTGCCCTCCAGTGCCTCCACCGGAATGCTCCGGTACTTGCCCAGGGGGAGGGCCAGGACGACGACGTCCGCCTTCGCCGCCGCCTGAGCCGCCGTGACCGGGGTCGCGCCGGGCGTGAGGACTTCGACGGTGAGGGCGATCTTGGCGGGGTCGCCCGATCCGGCGATGAGCACGCGGTAGCCGGCCGCGCGTGCCAGCCGCGCGAGCACGGTGCCGACCTTTCCCGCGCCCAGGATGCCGATGGTCGCCATGTCGGTGGTGGCCATTTCCGCTCCGTTCGGTGTCGGTCGGGTCAGTCGGCGAGGAGGTCGCGGACCATCGGGAGGACCTTCGTGCCGTACAGCTCAACGGCGCGCAGCCGGGCGCTGATCGGCTGTGCGCCGGTGGTGTAGATGAGGTCGAACCGGCCGACACCGAGGGCCTTGATGGCGGCGGCCATCTTGCGGGCCACCGTCTCGGGCGAGCCGATGTACAGGGAGCCGTGCTCGATCTCGTGCGCGTACTCCTCCTTGCGGACCGGCGGCCAGCCGCGCAGCGCGCCGATGCGGTCGCGGATGACCTTGTAGTGCGGCCAGTGCAGCTCCCGGGCCTCCTCGTCCGTGTCGGCGATGAAGCCGGGCGAGTGCATGCCGACCGGGTGGGCGGTCGTACCGAACTGATCGGTGGCACGCTGGTAGAGGTCGATGTAGGGCGCGAAACGCTCCGGGCTGCCGCCGATGATGGCGATCATGAGCGGGAAGCCGTAGCGCGCGGTGCGGATGACCGACTGCGGCGAGCCGCCGACACCGACCCAGGTGGTCAGGTGCCCGGACTCGGTCTTGGGGAAGACGTCGGCGTTGTCGAGCGCGGGTCGTTTGGTGCCGCTCCAGGTGACCGGCTTCTCCTCCAGCAGCTTGGCGAAGAGCTCGATCTTCTCTTCGAACAGCACGTCGTAGTCGCTCATGTCGTATCCGAACAGGGGGAACGACTCGGTGAACGAGCCGCGTCCGAGGATGACTTCGGCCCGGCCGTTCGAGAGCGCGTCCACGGTCGAGAAGCGCTGGAAGACCCGGACCGGATCGTCGGAGCTCAGTACCGTCACGCCGGAGGAGAGGCGGATCCGCTCGGTGCGGGTGGCGATGCCGGCGAGAACGGTCTCCGGGCTGGAGATCGCGAACTCGGGGCGGTGGTGCTCGCCGAGGGCGAGGACGTCGACGCCGGTCTCCTCCGCGAGAACGGCCTCCTCGACGACCTGCCGGATGGCCCGTGCGTCGGACACCGGGGTGCCGGAGTCGTCCTCCGGTACATCGCCGAACGTGTCCAGACCGAAGACGAGATCAGACATGGCTGGGTTCCTTCGTGAGCAGGGTTGCGCGTGCGGGATGACTCCATGGGACCAACGGTTGACGTATCAAGAATGGGCTATTTTGATTGATGCGTCAACTAAAGGCTGGCCGATGGCCCGAGGTCGAGGCCGGCGTCGCGTTCGAGGCCATGGAAGCTGAGCTGCGCGCTGCGATCTCGGCGACGCAGTGGACGGCGAGGTGCGACCCACCGCGGAAGATGTCATGGCCGATGGATTGGCCTTCGGGTAACTGGGTGACCCATCAACTCATCTACACTCGCTTGTATGGATGAAGACGTGCGGTGGTTGACGGCGGAGGAGCAGCGCGCCTGGCGGAGCTTTGTCCGGTTGCATGAGCGGCTGGGGGGGCGCCTGTCGCGCATGTTGCAGAGTGAGTCGAAGCTCTCGGCCGCGGATTTCGGCGTGCTGGTCAATCTGACGGATGTGCCGGACGGTCGGCAGCGTTACCAGGATCTGGCCGCGGCGCTCGAGTGGGAGAAGAGCCGGATGTCCCACCACATCGCTCGGATGGCCGGGCGGGGGTTGGTGATCCGCGAGGAGTGCCCCGAGGACGCGCGGGGAGCGTTCGTGGTGATCACGGACGCCGGGCGGGTGGCGATCGAGGCGGCGGCTCCGCTGCATGTCGAGGCGGTGCGAGAGCTGTTCCTCGACCATGTCACCCCGGCGGAGCTGCGGACTCTGGCCGACATCTCCGAACGAGTGGTGGCGAAGCTGGACGAGGACCCCGCCTGATCACCGATTGCAGCGCCACCTGGCGGCAAAGGCTCCCTGAGAGCCTCCTGGGCGCCCGACATCCCGAAACCCGGGCGGCGTACGGCTGGGCTCTGATCCGCATGGCGGCCGCAGACCCCGTTGTGCCGTTATCCGGCCACGGGAGGGTGGCTGGACTTTTCATCGAGAAGTAGACCATCAGGCCCGTATCTGCTGCCGCCGCGACAGTGTCGGGTCGGGCGCAGTGCGATGACGTCGTGCAGCGGCACCACAGATCGGACCGGTTACGGCGCCGGGCTCATTCCCGAGCGGATATGGCAGCCCGTCGACGACCGGCCCTCGCTCGCGCCGGACCGTCCCTTCCGCCCGCTGCCGAGGACGTCATCGACATAGGGCGGGCGTCCGTTGACAGCTAGTTGATGTGTCACGTATAAAAGATGATGCGTCAATCAAGGGACCTGGGTCATGGAGATCGTGCAGAGCCACCAGCAGGCGGAACCCGGTGCCATCACCGCCTTCGCCCGCTTCGTGCTCTTCGGTGGTGGGGTGGGGATCGCTTCCAGTTTCGCCGTGGCAGCCCTTGACACCTGGATTACCTGGGCTCTGGCCAATGCCGTGATTACCGTGTCTTCCACGCTCCTCGCCACCGAGCTGCACTCCCGCTTCACCTTCGGCGCGGGCGGGCGCGCGACCCGGAGCCAGCATGCGCAGTCGGCCGGGTCCGCGGCGGCCGCGTACGCGGCGACCTCTGTGGCGATGCTTGTCCTGCAACTGCTGGTGGCGGCGCCCGGTGCGGTGCTGGAGCAGGTCGTCTACCTGTCGGCCTCCGCACTCACCGGTGTTGCGCGGTTCGCGGTGCTGCGCCTCGTCGTCTTCGCGCGGAACCGTTCGCAGACCGCGACCACTGTCCGCACCGCCCGTCCCGTGCGCACGACCACGGCTCGCGCCGCGGCCCCGGCCGCCCTTGCGATGCTTCTCCGCGCCGCCTGACCGTGGCGCCGGGCAGCCGAGCCGCGAAGCTCAGGGCGGGTGCGGTCCTGACGCTCCGCCTTCCGCCCCCGAACCTATTCAGGAGCCGCCGTCACTCGGGTGGGGTGGCCGGAGCCGTCGGTGCCGGGTCTGCGACACGTCGGCGTGGCCCTTGCGTCGGACTGCGGGTAGATCGCACAGGTGATCATCATGACCGCCGAACTGCTCGACGCTCTGGCCGGACGAGGCTGACCGCCCATTTTCCCACATGCCTCAAATGACCCATGCATCGACTTGCGGAGAGCCGCGCACCGGAGGGGCGCGGTGACGAGCAAACACCTTTCATCCGACCTATATCTCAACCTTCCTCTCTGTCAGGGCAGTTGACAGCGTGATGAGTCCATTCAATCATCAGACATCCGATGAATTGGAGCCGCTCATGGGTACGTATCCGAGACGTCAGGTCCTGGGCACCGCGGCCGGAGTCGCCGCCGCTGCGGCCCTTCCCCTTGCCTCACCCACCGCCGCACACGCCGTCGAACCACTCGCCGAGTACGCCGGGCCGTGGGCCCCCGTCCCCGACCCAGTGCCTGTTCCACTCGACTCCCTCTACGACAACGACGGCATCGACACCGCCTCCGCACGGGGCGGCGACTTCGACGGCTCGGGCTACACGTTCCCGGGCGAGGATCTTCCAGCGGGCCGTGTCGAAGTCGACGGCACGCCCTTTGTCTTCCCGGCCTCGGACACGGGCGCGAAGAACAATGTCGTTGCACTCGGCCAGCGCGTAGAACTGCCCCAAGGCCGCTACCTCTCGGCGCTCTTCCTCACCGCGGGCAGTTACGGCAACGCCTCCGGCAAGGCCACGGTCCACTACGCGGACGGCTCGACCACGACCGCCACCCTCGGCGGATCCGACTGGTACGCGACGGGTGGATCTCTGTCGGTGCCGTACCGCTACACACCGGACGGCACCAAGGACGAACACCGTGTGGGCATCGGCACGTCAGAGTTGTGGCTCGACCCGCAGCGCGACGCCGTAGCGATCACGCTCCCGGTGACGAACCCGGCGCAGGCGAACAAGGCGTCGCTCCATGTGTTCGCACTGTCCCTGCAACCTGCCGCACAGGGACGCGCGCTGGCCCTGCGCGGGGCCCGGTCCACGAACTTGCTGCTGGAGTCGTCCGGCGCCCAGAGCATCGAAGCCACCGTCGTCAACGCGGGGACGGTCTCCGTCCTGGCCGCGGACGGCGTGTCGGTGGGCGTCGAGGTTCCGGGAGCACGGACCGTCGAGGCCGCCCGTGTCCGCCGCCTGGACCCCGGTGAGCAGGCCCGCATCCGCGTGGGCATCCGCAACCGTGCGGGCACCGCCCCCGGCACGGTCCGCGACGGCTCGGTGACCGTCACCGGACGCGGAACCCAAGTCGACGCGCAGGAAAGCCGGTTGACCCTCGGAGTGGCCGACTACCAGCCCACCGCGTCCTCTCTCTCCGGCCACCAGGCGCCGTACTGGTTCCAGGGAGCCAAGTTCGGCATCTTCATCCACTGGGGCATCTACTCGGTGCCGGCCTGGTCGCCGGTCGGAAAGCAGTACGCCGAGTGGTACTGGAACCACATGCAGGACCCGGCGAACGCCGTCTACGGGTACCACCGCGAGACGTACGGCGAGAACTTCGCCTACGACGACTTCATCCCGATGTTCACGGCCGAGAAGTTCGACCCGCGCGCCTGGGTCGAACTGTTCCGGGACGCGGGCGCGGAATACCACGTACTGACCTCGAAGCACCACGAAGGCTTCGCCCTGTGGGACACGAAGGTCTCCGACCGCAACTCCGTGAAGATGGGCCCGAAGCGCGATCTCATCAAGGAACTCTTCGACGCGTCCCGCCGCTACGCCCCCGAACTCCACCGCGGGCTCTACTTCTCCATGCCCGAGTGGTTCAACCCGGACAACCCCTGGATGGGTCACGCCCCGCGCAATCCATACAACCTGGAGCCGGTGCCCTACACGGGTTACACCGGGGGCAAGGACTTCGTGAAGGACTACCAGGCTCCGCAGATGCTGGAGTTGGTCCAGGGCTACGACCCGGAGCTCATCTGGTGCGACATCGGCGGCGCCAACGACAGCCTCCACGTCCTGGCCGAGTACTTCAACCACGCGAAGAACCGCGCCCGGCCCATCGACGTCACCGTCAACGACCGTTCGGGCATCGGCTTCCACGACTTCACGACCCCCGAGTACACGACGTACGACAACACGGTCGTCGCCAAGTGGGAGTCGAGCCGCGGCCTGGACCCGTTCAGCTACGGATACAACCAGGCGACCCCGGACGGCGCCTACATGACGACGGAGGAGGTCGTGCACAGCCTCGTCGACATCGTCTCCAAGAACGGCAACTTCCTGCTCGACATCGGCCCGCGTGCCGACGGCACCATCCCTGAGATCATGCAGACCCGGCTGCGTGAGACAGGCCGCTGGCTCCGCACCAACGGAGAGGCGATCTACGACACCACGTACTGGTCCCGGATGGCCCAACTGGGCGAGGACCTGCGGTTCACCGTTCGCCCGGACGAGGCCTTCTACATCCACTCCCTAGCGAGGCCGGGCACCAAACTCACCGTCGAAGCACCGATCCCGATCCGCACCGGCGACAGGGTGACGATGCTCGGCCACGGCCGACCCCTGATGTGGACCGTCAGCAACGGGGCGCTGGTCATCGACGTCCCCGAAGCCGCACGCAGGGCGGGGCAGCACGCGTGGGTCTTCAAAGCGCACTGGCGTGCGTGAGGACCGAGGGACATCCTGAGCCCGACCGGTGGTCGCGACGGCACAACGCTGCTCGCGACACCGGTTCGGGGCAACGGCTCTCCTCGCGAAGGAGACTGGGTGACGGTGGATATCCACCGGCGGGGGAGTGTCGGGGAGCCGGGGTGGCCTGACGAGCCGCGTAGGCGGCTGGTGTGAGGCCGGTGTGGTGTCGGAAGAAGCGGCCGAAGTCGGCCGTGTCGGTGCAGCCGAGGGGGTCGGCGACCGCGCGGGCGGTCCACCGGGCGTGACCGAGGAGGCGGCGTGCTTCGAACAGGCGGTGCTCGTCGATGACCTGCCGTGCTCCGGTGCCGGTGACGGCCTGGGAAGCTCGGCTGAGGGTTCGTACGGAACAGCCGAGCAGCCGGCCGTCGTTGGCGGGGCGGGGTTCCACGGCGGCCAGTCGTCGTGGTCGGCGTGGAAGTCCTCGGCGGTGGTCACTTCCAGTCCGTACGGGTGCGACCGGGGGCTGGGAGCCGTACTTGCGGGACGGACTCGGGCTCTGCGCGTGCGGCGGAGTCGGACCGCGAGGTGAAGAGGGCGGAGGAACTCCGCTCCGTTCCCGACACGTGTCGCCTGTCGACCATCATGTGTCCGCAATTTGCCGAGCGGATCGTCGTTCGCGAGGAAAGGATGGTGAGCGCGGGGCTCGCCGTCGTCGTGTTGCCGGTGCCGCCGCACGCGCTGATCATGCGGGAACGGCCCTTCGTTCTCTGGCCCGCTGGTCGGGGCACGGACAGGAATCGAGGAGTGGACGACCTTGGACGAAGAAGCACTGCAGAAGGCCGCGGCCGACTGCGCCGAAGGACTGCCTGGGGCCGGCCTGGAGTGGATCACGCTGGAGGGCGGAAACACCCTCGACGAGAAGGTCGTGAGGGAGCTGGTGACCGACTCCTACCGGCTGGTCGTCGGCCGGCTGCCGAAGTCCCGGCAGCCTGTTGATCCGCACACCTACGGCCGCCTCGTCTGATCCCATGCACAGCATGTCGACCGAGGAATGGCACGCCATCGTCACCCTCGGCGCGCCCACCGGACGGTTCGGCACCCTCGGGGCCGACGGCACCCTGAACATCACTCCCGTCCGGTACGTCCTCGACGGCGAGGCCTTCCTGTTCACCACGGGTGGCGCGACGGCCAAGGCCCGCAACCTGCGGCCTGACCCCCGTGCCTCCCTCTGCGTCGCCGACGACGTGCCTCCGTCCGCCTACGTCGAAGCGCGAGGCGAGGTGACGCTCAGCGAGGACCTCGACGAACTCCTCGACGTCGCCACCCGGGCCGGTGCCCGGTACATGCGTGCGGACAAGGCCGAGGAGTTCGGCAGGCGCAACGCCGTCCCCGGTGAACTCGTCGTCGGCCTGCACCTCACCAAGGTCATCGCCCACGGCGGCGTCACCGACTGACGAACACCCGGCCGCTCGCCACATCCACCGCGCGGCCAGGAGCCAAGGACCTGCCCATGAAGCACGAAGCACAAGCGCTGCCGCTGTTCGACGAGGTCACGCAGCGTCCGCTGGCCGACCGGCTTCGGCCGCGCACGCTGGAGGACGTCGTCGGGCAGGAACACCTGCTCGCGTCCGACGCCCCGCTCGGGCGCATGGTGGAGCAGGGGCGGCTGGTGTCGGCGATCCTGTGGGGGCCGCCCGGATGCGGGAAGACCACCATCGCCCGGCTCCTGGCGCAGCGGACCGAGCTGGCCTTCGAGCCGCTGTCGGCCACGTTCTCCGGTGTCGCGGACCTGAGGAAGGTCTTCGAGGGGGCCCGGCGCAGGCGCGAGATCGGTCAGGGAACGCTGCTGTTCGTCGACGAGGTCCACCGGTTCAACCGCGCCCAGCAGGACAGCTTCCTGCCCTACGTGGAGGACGGGACGGTCACCCTCGTCGGGGCCACGACCGAGAATCCCAGCTTCGAGCTGAACGGGGCACTGCTCTCCCGCTGCCGGGTGTTCGTTCTCAAACGCCTCGACGACACGGCCCTGGGCACCCTGATCGCACGCGCCGAGGAGCTGTCCGGGCGCGAACTGCCGTTGGACGACGAGGCCCGCCTGGCCCTGATGGCCATGGCGGACGGCGACGGCCGGTTCCTGCTCAACATGGCCGAGCAGCTCCAGGCGCTGCCCGAGGGCACTCCGCCGCTGGACACCTCCGGTCTCGCCCAGCAGATCCAGCGGCGGGTTCCGCTGTACGACAAGGCCCAGGAGGGCCACTACAACCTGATTTCGGCGCTGCACAAGTCCATGCGCGGCTCCGACCCCGACGCGGCCCTGTACTGGTTCGCCCGCATGCTCGACGGCGGCGAGGACCCCTTGTACATCGCCCGCCGGCTCGTACGCTTCGCCAACGAGGACATCGGAATGGCCGATCCGCAGGCGGTGCAACAGGCCCTGGCGGCCTGGGACGTGTACGAGCGTCTTGGCTCACCCGAAGGCGAGTTGGCCATCGCACAGGCCGTGGTCCATCTGGCGACCGCCCCCAAGTCCATCGCGGTCTACCGGGCGTTCGGCGCCGCACAGCAGCGCGCCCGCCGGACCGGCTCCCTGATGCCTCCGCTGCACATCCTGAACGCGCCGACCCGGCTCATGAAGAACATCGGTTACGGCGAGGGTTACCAGTACGACCCGGACACGCCGGAGGGGTTTTCCGGCGCGGACTACTTCCCCGAGGGCATGGACCGCGAGACCTTCTACCACCCCACCGGGAGCGGCTACGAGGAGCACATCCGCCGCCGACTGGACCGGTGGTCGGTCCTGCGCGGGCAACACCCCGACTCCGCCGACTGATGATTGCCGACCCGCGCGCACAGACACCTGTACGAACAAGGAGTCGCCATGGCAGGAACAATGCGGGCCGTCGTGGTCGCCGAGCCCGGAGGTGTGGAGAAACTCGTCGTCAAAGACGTGCCCTTGCCCAAGGTCCGGCCCGGATGGGTTCGAATCAGGGTCAAGGCCTTCGGGGTCAACGAATCCGAAGTCACCACACGCAAAGGCCCGTCCAGCCCCGACGTGACGCTGCCATGCGTGCCGGGCTCGAATGCGTCGGCGTCGTCGACGAAGCGCCAGCCGGCAGCGGAACGGCTCCCTCGGCACCGGATTCGACCTGCGCTCTGGGCAGACGCTGCTGATCCGCGGCGGCACGGCGCGGTCGGGCTGACAGCTGCCGCCATGGCGAAGGACCTGGGAGCCACCGTGCTCTCCACGACCCGCCGCGCCGAACGCAAGGAGACGCTGCGGGACGTCGGCGTCGACCACCCGATCGTCGACGACGGCGAGATCGCCCGGACCGTGCGGGAGATCTTCCCGGAAGGCGTCGACGCCGCGCACCGTCTGCTTCACGGGCGCACTGTCGGACACGTGGACCATCCAGGACTTCAGCCCCCTCGGCTACATCCCGAACGGGGTGCGGCTGACGGCCTACGGCGGCGCCGCCTCCGGCTTGCCGGCCGACGTGTTTGACCACCAGTTGTGCGCGACCTGGAAGCCAGTGTGACGCTGGGAAAGTACGTGGTGATGCCGGGCTGAGAACATCCCCAAGCGTGGATCTGCCGAAAGGCCGGAAGCGCGGCACGGAACAGTCAGGGCAGGACAGGTCGCGCCGCGCTTCCGGGGCCGGAGCCGCTCCTCGCAGTGGTAGGTCGTTGCCTGGGTGATCGGTCGACCGGGACGCGGTATCCGACCGCTGCGGGGGCGGCCGGGCCGGTGCCTCGAGGGTCGGGCTCACATAGCCAGGACGAGTGTGACGGCGGTCGCCGCGGAGACCAGCGCGAGGATGATGGGGGCCATGGCGTTTCCGCGCGTGGCGGGGTCGGCGTAGTCGCCGGTCTTGGCGTGGAAGCCCACCGCGCCGATCATCGTGATCCCGAAGCCGACGGCGGCGGCGATGCCCAGAGGCTGCCAGAAGAGCCCCACGGCCAGGCCCACGAACGTGGCGACCTCGGCCAGTCCTATGAAACGGACCAGCCCGGCGCTCAGACCCATGTGGGACTGGAGCCCCGCGGGCACGTCTCCCTTCAGCAGCACCTTCGGCACGCCGGCGGCCAGCGACACAAGGGCGAGCAGCACGCTGAGGACCGCAGCGGTGATGTACATGGGGTGGATTCCCTCCGGTGTGGCCCGTCCCGGCGGGGGTCGTGGCCTCTTGGTTGTTTCGTCAACGGGTTCAGCATGAGGAACATAGGGAAACGCGGATGATGTGTCAACTAGGTGGGTGACGGAGGTGGGGTGTCAGTGAGAGCAGAGAGCGGTTGGCGGGTGCAGCTGGAATATGGATACACCTGGGCGCGTTACGATGCCGTGGTTGATGTATCAACATTATGAGAGGCTGATCACGATGCAGTTCGGCATCTTCACCGTTGGTGACGTCGCCACGGACCCGGCCACGGGCCGTACGCCGACCGAGCACGAGCGGATCAAGGCGATGGTCGCCATCGCACAGAAGGCCGAGGAAGTGGGCCTGGACGTCTTCGCGACCGGCGAGCACCACAACCGGCCGTTCGTGCCGTCGTCCCCGACCACGATGCTGGGCTGGATCGCCGCCCGCACCGAGCGCATCATCCTGTCCACCTCCACCACGCTGATCACCACGAACGACCCGGTGAAGATCGCCGAGGACTACGCGATGCTCCAGCATCTCGCCGACGGCCGGGTCGACCTGATGATGGGCCGCGGCAACACCGGTCCCGTCTATCCGTGGTTCGGCAAGGACATCCGCGACGGGATCAGCCTCGCCGTCGAGAACTACGCACTGTTGCGGCGACTGTGGCGCGAGGAGGTTGTGGACTGGGAAGGGAAGTTCCGCACGCCGCTCCAGGGCTTCACCTCCACGCCGCGGCCGCTGGACGGCGTACCGCCGTTCGTCTGGCACGGCAGCATTCGGTCACCGGAGATCGCCGAGCAGGCCGCGTACTACGGCGACGGGTTCTTCCACAACAACATCTTCTGGCCGAAGGAGCACACCAGGAAGATGATCGACCTGTACCGGGAGCGGTACGCGCACTACGGCCACGGCAGTGCCGAGCAGGCGATCGTCGGCCTCGGCGGCCAGGTCTACATGCGCCGCAACTCCCAGGACGCCATACGCGAGTTCCGCCCGGTCTTCGACCACTCGCCGGTGATGGGCGGCGGGATGTCCATGGAGGAGTACATGGAGCAGACTCCGCTGACGGTCGGCACCCCGGAGCAGGTCATCGAGAAGACGCTGTCCTTCCGCGACTACGCCGGTGACTACCAGCGCCAGCTGTTCGTCGTGGATGGCGGCGGAGTCCCGCTCAAGACGGCGCTGGAGCAGATCGACATGCTCGGTGCGGAGGTGGTCCCGGTCTTGCGCAAGGAGTTCCCGTCGACCGGCCGGCCGACGTGCCCGACGCCCCCACCCACACCTCGCTGCTCCCCGCCCGCGGCACCGACCACGCCCGGGAGTCGGCGGGAAGGGAAGAGTGATGGCTGACAACTTCGACAGCTTCAACGACTAACCCGCGCAGGACGGAGTCGCGCCCGACCGCTGGGCCAGCGCCCTCCACCTGTTCGACAACGGCGCCGGCGTGCCGCACGAAGAGAGCGTCCTCGAACGCTGGGAGAGGGCCCAACTGCTCTTCGAGGCCCGGGACTACATCGGAGCTGCCCGTCTCCTCGCCGTCGTCGTCGAGGAGGTTCCGGAGCAGACCGGTCCCCGGCTGCTGCTGGCCCGCGCTTACTACCACTCGGCCCAACTGGGGCGCGCCGAGGAGCAGTTGCGTCAGGTAATCGACCGCGATCCGGTGGAGCACTACGCCCACCTGATGCTGGGCCGCACCCTGGAACGCCAGGGGCGTGGCGACGAGGCGGCGTCCTGGCTGCGGATGGCCGCCGCCTTCTCGGGCGAACTGCCCTCCCAGACCTGAAGCGGCGGGCGCGCCGAAGAGGGGCACCGGTCGATCCGGTGTCCCTCCTCGCTGTCCCGCGGACTGGTTCCCGGTCGGGTTCGCTTCGCTGGTTGTGCCTTGGTCGCCGAAGGCCGTCGTGCCGTTCGGCAGCACTGGTCGAGTATCCGGCACGGGGCGCCCTGCCCACGACCGAGCCGCGGTTGAACGCGCGCGTCATGTCTGTCGTCGCCTCGGCCAACGCGAGCGCCGTCGCTCCGTCAGGTTCTTGACGAGCTTTTCGGGCGCGCCCGCTTAGAACCGTGCCCCGACATCCGCGCCGTTGCTGGGGCGCAGGAACGTGGAGGACGGGATGGAGCCGTCTGCCGCCCGGGGCCCCGCGATGGTGCTCGCATTGGTGCTGGCGAGTGACCAACTGCCGCCAAGGTTCCACGAGTTGCCGCTGCCCGTGGAGTTCGATCCCAGCGATACGTCGGTGCCGTTGGCCACCGCGAGGTTCTTTGTCAGCGTGCTGGAGGAGCGGTTGAAGTTGAAGCCGGTCTTCACGTTGTCCCACGCGGTGCAGCGTTCGATCTTCATCTGGCCCGGGTTGTTGTTGTCGACGAAGCCGCCGGCGGAGTTGTCCCACGCCATGCTGTTGCGGACGGTGTGGTTGGCAGCCACGCCGTTGCCGCCCATCTTGAAGCCGTTGCCGTCGCCCTGGTAGTCAGGCAGGCTCCACCGGTTGTACCCGTTGCCCCACGCGAGCGTGTTCTCCACGAGGATCGGCGAGTTGTCGAACATCCAGAAGTCCAGGCCGTCGTCGGCGTTGTTCCACAGCCGGGCGCCGCGCAACACGTTGCCGCTGCCGGCACCTTCCTTGATGGCGATCCCGTCGGCGCTCTCACCGTTTTTGCGGGGGTCGCGGTTTCCGTAACTGTCCAGGTTCAGGATCTGGTTGTTGCTGGAAGCGCCCTGGAGGTGGAACCCGGACTCGTAGTTGTCCCGGGTGACGAGGCGGTCGAAGACGTTGCTGCTGGTGTCCAGTCCGAACACGCCGTAGGGGCCGTGGATGATCTCCAGGCCGACGAGCCGCCAGTACTCCCCCTCGATGTGAACGGCACCGCGCTCGGGACGGGGGATGCTCGAATCCACCGCTCCGGGGGTGTACGGCATGTTCTCGCCGTCGATGACCACGCGTTCGCCGTTGTAGTTGCGCAGGGTGATGGGCTGGCTCGCCGTGCCGCTCTTGAGTAACTGAAGGTTCGTGCTGGGTGCGTATGTCCCGCCCCGGACCTGGATGGTGGTCCCCGCCTGCGCCAGATCCACGGCGCGTTGGATGGTCTTCAACGGGGCGGCGAGCGTCCCCGCGTTGCTGTCGCTGCCGTTCGGCGCCACGTACGGTCGGTCGCGGCATGCGCACCTCCGGCGGAGCCCAAGGTGAGGAAGCCGGCCAGCAGTCCGGAGAGGGCGGTGGACGCGGCGACGTGCTTCAGGCGCATGATTCGTCTCCAGAGCGAGGCCTTGCACGGATGGCGGGAAAGCGCTTTCTGGAGAAGTTAAGAAGCGTGTCATAGCCACGTCAAGGTGTCTGTGCATGATCGTTGTCTGTATCTGTGAATACAGGTGCGATGGTCTCTGTCGCGCCCAAGCGTGGGGCGTGATGGACTGGGGCCGTGGCAGTAACGGCCGACATGCCTCTCCAGGGCGGTGGCTCGCAAACTTGAGGCGTATCGCGTGAGGTACTGCGCCACTGCCTGTTCACCTACATGAACAAATTCAGTACAACACTATTGACGTGGTCGTGACAGGTCCCTACGGTCCGAGAAAGCGCTTGCCAGGCAGCTGCGTCGACCTATCAGCCCAAGAGCCGAGAATGACGAGGAGACGAGGATGAAGCGACCACTCCCACTGCGACTCTATGCGGCCCTGGCCACGATGGCTTTCACGGCCGCGACCGGTGCGGTTCTGTCGATACCCGAGGCGTCGGCGGCGACCGGTAGTGCCAGCGGTTACGCGACCCAGAACGGCGGGACCACTGGAGGCGCGGGCGGGCAGACCGTACGGGCCACCACGGGAACCGCGATCCATGCGGCCCTGTGCGGCCGGGCCAGTAGCAGCACCCCGATCACCATCGAGGTTCAGGGGACCATCAACCACGGCAACACCACCAAGGTGTCGGGCGCCAGTTGCAACACCGCCGCCGGCGTGATCGAGCTCAAGGAGGTCAGCAACGTCACGATCATCGGGGTCGGCAGCGGCGCTGTCTTCGACCAGTTGGGCATCCACATCCGCGACGCCCGCAACATCATCATTCAGAACGTGACCGTCCGGAACGTCAAGAAGTCGGGCTCACCCACGTCCAACGGCGGTGACGCCATCGGCATGGAGCGCAACGTCCGCAACATCTGGGTCGATCACACCACCCTGGAAGCGTCGGGTGGGGAGGCGCAGGGGTTCGACGGTCTCTTCGACATGAAGGACAACACCCAGTACGTGACGCTCTCCTACAGCATCCTGCGCAACTCCGGCCGCGGTGGCCTCGTCGGGTCGAGTGAGAGTGACGTCTCGAACAGCTTCATCACCTACCACCACAACCGGTACGAGAACATCGACTCCCGCGCACCTCTGCTGCGTGGCGGCACGGCCCACATGTACAACAACCACTACGTGAGCCTGAACGAGTCCGGCATCAACTCACGAGCCGGCGCCAAGGCCAAGGTGGACAACAACTACTTCGAGGACTCCAAGGACGTCCTCGGCACCTTCTACACGGACGCGGCCGGATACTGGCAGGTCAGCGGCAACATCTTCGACAACGTGACCTGGTCCAGCCCCGGTTCGGAGAACCATCCCGCAGGCCCCGACCCGAAGTCCAACACCACGGTGAGCATCCCCTACGCCCACAGCCTCGACGCGACTGCCTGCGTGCCGAGCATCGTGAGTCGGACGGCAGGCGCCGGCAAGGGTCTGCTGGTGTCGGACGGCAGCTGCTGACCGTAGGCACGCGCACCCACAGCCGGACCGACCAGGTCGCCGGATGGGTTGTGGCAACGTGCGGGACGGCGACATGGATACCTCCTGGTTGCCGACCCGCACGACCGGCTTGATCGCGGGACCCGGGTCGTGCCGCGACGACAGCAGAGTTTGTACAGCCGGTTGCCGCTTACGGCTTCCGGGCGAGACCGCCGTGCTCGGCGATGACGTCCGCACTGGTGGAACCGGGCTCCGGACGCCACTGCGTGACCGAGACGACGCCCGGCTCGACCAGTTCCAAGCCGTCGAAGAACGCGGTGATCTCCTCAACAGTGCGCAGGTTGTACGGCACCGCCCCGCTGTCGTTGTACGCGTCCTGGGCCTGCTCGAAGACCGGGTCGATGCCGCGTGAGCCGTCGTTGATGGAGAGGTAACTCCCCGAGGGCAGGGCGTCCATGAGCCGCGTGACGATGGAGTGGGCCTGATCGCGGTCGGCGACATGTCCCAGGATGTTGCTGAGGATGAGCGCGGTGGGCCGACCGAAGTCCAGCGTCTTCGCGGCCGCGGCGAGGATGCGGTCCGGGTCCGTGACGTCGGAGTCGATGTAGGCGGTCGCGCCCTCGCGGGTGGAATAGAGCAGGGCACGCGCGTGGCCCAGGACCATGGGGTCGTTGTCGACGTAGACGATCCGTGCCTCGGGGGCGAGCTGCTGGGCGACCTCGTGGGTGTTCTGAGCGGTCGGAAGGCCGGTGCCGACGTCGAGGAACTGCCGGATCCCCGCCTCGGAGACCAGATGGGCGATGTTGCGGCGCAGGAAGGCGCGGCTGCTGCGGGCGATGGTGACGATGCCGGGGAAGACGGCGGTGTAGGCGTCGCCGGCCGCCTCGTCCACGGGGTAGTTGTCCTTGCCGCCCAGCCAGTAGTTCCAGATGCGGGCCGAGTGCGGCACAGAGGTGTCGATCTTCTGGTGCTCCGCTGGATCGGGCGTCGTCACAGGGTCGGTCATGAGTCGCGTCAGTCCTTCAGCCGAGGTATGGATCATTCATCGCACAACCTACGTCTGAACACCCGCTTCGCGCCCACCCGTTGAAGGGTTCGGGTTGGTCGGCCTCAGCCGTTCCATTCCCAGGTCCGTACGAGGCTGATGCCGACGGCCGTCAGCAGGTTTCCGTCGGGGTGAACGGCGAAGTCGTCGTAACGGCCGGCCTGTTCGAGATGGCGGATCTCGGGATGGCGGGTCACCTGGGACAGCAGGCCCCGACGAAGCCACAGCACCCTCCCCTCGTCGGTGCAGAGCAGACGCATGCCCTGGGCTCCCAGGCTGTCGACGCTCTCATGCCTGCTGAACTCCCGGTGCAGGACGACGGTTTGATCAGCCGTCAGCCAGACCCGTAGTTCGCGGAAGGTGGCGCACGCGACGTACCTTCCGGAGGGGGAGACGCTCAGCCAGCAGCCCGGTTTGAGAATCTCCAGCCGGTTGCGGATGTCCAGTTCGACCGGTCCACGATGGTGCTGGTGGATGTGGACCTTGTTCGAGGTGGCCATGGCGGCAACGGCGGCGTCGGCGCTGATGGCGGATGCCGCGAGGCCCGGAGGGCAGGGCACTTCGCGGAGAATCCGGCCGTCGTCGAAGTCGCGCACGGCCAGGCGGCGGCCGTCATGGGTCGCCAGAACGGTGCCGCCACTGGTGACCAGGAACTCGTCCGGGGCCAGGGGCGCGGTACGCCGCCGGTGTTCGCCGGACGTGCCCACGAAGTGGACGAGTTCCAGGCGCGTCCGGCGGGCGATGGCGACACTGTGGCGGGACGGGGAGGCGATGGCCTGGTGGCCGAGGCGCAGTTCGGCTTCGCCCGGGGCACCGGCCAGAGTCTCGCCCGACTTCAGGTCCCACCGCTCGATCGATCCGTCCCCACCGATGACGACCGCCGTGTGATCCGGCCCGAACCCGATCGTGGCCTGACCGCCGGGCAGCCGCGTCCGGCGTAACTCGCCTACGAAGTTCCCCAGTCCCCGTCGGCGGCCCGGGGGAGCGGACAGCTTGGACAGCACCTCGAAGGTGAAGGCCGCGGCGCACCTGGAGGCGGCGGGCTGCCAGACGTCGTCGTTGTCCTCACCCTTGTCGGACAGCAGGTCGGAGATCCCCCGGACGACGAGTGCGCCGACGCCCGCGTTGATGTACGCGGCCTGCAGGAAGCCGTATCCCTCCATCTCCACCGCGAGCGCGTCACCGCAGTGCCGGGCGAGCAGCCGAGCCGTGGCGGAGCGCTCACTGGCCACCACCTTCGAGCCGGCGGCGAGGGGTTTGACGTGGGCCTTCGGGGTGCGGTCGGGCAGCGGAGACCTGATGCGGTTCCGCCAGATGTCCGAGCGGGCGACCGACTGGGCGCGCTGGACGAGGGCGAAGGTCGACAGATGAGTGGTGATACGGGCCTGGAAGCCCTCCTCCTCGTCCTTGCCTCTCTCGTAGTCGTAGATGTGGCGGGCGGCGACGACATCGCACAGCTGCACGTCCTTGAGACCGCCCGCGATGCCCACGAAGAAGATGTGGTGAGGCTCGAACTCCGTCACCGCCCGTTCGACGAGGGCTGCGGCGGCGGTGTTTCCCTCTCCCGTCTCATGGCACGCCACGCGCCAGGTGGCGTGCTCGCCGGTGAATGCACCGAGTTCGAACAGGGCTCCGCGGACCTCGTGTTCGACAAGCGGTCCTTCGAGGTGATCCATAACCGCGGCCGACTCCTTGCCGAGCGCGCTGAAGACGACGATGTCCGCTCCGGGCGCCTGTGGCCTCATGGAATCTCTATCGTTCCGGGCTGTTCAGGACAGCGTGGCATCGCCCAGGCCGCCGTAGAAGTACCAGCCCTCCTCGTCGCCGGATTTCGTCATCACGCAGGCGATCTGGATCTGGTCCTGGTCGGTGACGTCGACCGAGAGTTCGGTGGCCCTGCTGGACTGGATGGTGGCGTCCTTGCCGATCGGGTCTCCGGCCGCGTTGGTGACCTTGATGGTCCCCATGGAACCGATCGCGTTGGGCGAGTCGGCCACGATGGCGGCCTCTGCCTTGAGTTGTGTGTATCCGCTGGTGCTGTAGACGACGCTGGTTCCACTGCTGCTGCAGGTGAGCGTGATGCTCTTGGCGTAGTGCCGGCCGTGGACGGTGATGGGCTGGACGCTTCGGTCCCCCTCTACGGGGTCGAGGTCCGCGAGGTAGACGCTGGAGGTGTTCTCGGGTGCGCTCGGTTCGGGCGTTGTCGGATCGTCGGCCGGTGGATCCGCTTCGCCCCCGGCGCTCACCTTGGGTTCCGGTGTTGCCGTGACCGTTGCTGTGATGGTGGCTGTCGGCGTGGGGGCGTCGGCCTGAACCACCGTGACCCTGCCGCCGAAGAAGCCTGCCGCCACGGTCGCCATGCAGATGGCAAGGACCTCCAGCCAGCGCGGGATGACACCCCAGCGACGTCGACGCCGCCGCTCTTCCCTGTCGCTGTCCGTCTTCTTGTTGAGATCCATTTCTGTCCCCCCGAACGTCCGTGCTCCGGGCCGGGAACCGGTCTTGGACCGTCGACCGCCGTCGTACGGCCCGGAGACCGTCCCGGCACTCGAGCGATGAGCTGACTGATGAGTGATGCCGTGTCAGGTCGTCAGGGAGGAGAGCGTGTCCTTCCCTCTCACGGTTGCCACAACAGTAGGGACCCGGCACAGCGACAACACCGGAGTTGCCGACTCACCTGCGAGCGCTCGAGACATTCAGGGGGCGCGCGCTCACAGCGCACGCCCTTCTACGTTCGCCAAGGCCGTCAGGGGGAACACCGGCTCCGGTGCCGTGACTGTCCGCCGGCCTCGGTGAACGCTCACTGATCGGCGCTGGCCTGGCAGCCGCGCCGCAGTCCGCAGGGTGCGCCAACCAGGCCTGTAGGCGGTCGGCCAGCCAGCCGAGCGCCGCCGCGCCGGTGAGCGTGGCGCCGGCCAGCCGCAGTAAGGGCTGGATGCGCAGGCGTGCGAGGACCAGCAGCGAGGGCAGGGCGAGGCAGACCAGCAGGAGCTGGACCAGCTCGATGCCGAGGTTGAAGCCGAGGAGGTTGGTCACGAGCTGTCCGGTGGACAGGTGCATCTCGGCCAGGACGAAGGAGAACGCCATGCCGTGACCGAGCCCGAAGAGCCCTGCCACGAGCGCCTCACGGCCTGGGAACAGCGGGTGGATCGCGTGGACGGCGCCGATGAGGATGCTCAAAGCGATGAACGCCTCGACGGGCCGACCTGGGATGTCCAGGTGGCCGAGCGCGGTCGCGGCCAGCGCGACGGAGTGCCCGGCGGTGAAGGCGAGCGTGATGCGGCCGATCCGGCCGAGCGCGAAGCGCGCGCCGGCCAGCCCGACCCACCGTCCTCCGGTGGCCGCGAGGAACTCGTCGCGGCGTTGGCCGCCACGAATCCGCCGCCGACGAGGACGACACCGGCGGCCACGCCCGCTATGCCTCGCCACGTTCGTCGGCTACGGGCCCGACGTGATCAGCAATATTGTTGACAGCTCAACGCGCGAGCCTTCAGGCCTGTCTCAATTGGGCGGCGGGCGCCCGTATGCGGGAAATATCCTGTGCTCGTTGACAGGTTGCTCTCGTCGCGACTTCAGCCGCCGAAACGGCCGGCGCCCCAGCTCTCAGCCCTTGACGGCGGAGCTGGCCACGCCCTGGACGAACCAGCGCTGGAAGAAGGCGAAGACCACCAGTACAGGCAGGACCAGGAGGACGCCGAAGGCGAGGATCTGGCCCCAGTCCGGGGGCTGTTGGCCCTGGAAGACGCTGATCTCCAGGGGGAGGGGGCGCACCGAGGGGTCGGAGACCATCAGGACCGGCCACAGGAAGGAGCCCCACTGGATGAGGAAGGTCAGGATCGCGACCGAGGCGAACACGGGCTTGGACATCGGCATGATGATCGCGAAGAAGGTGCGCCAGGGGCCCGCGCCGTCCAGCCGGGCGGCTTCCTCGATGCTCGTGGGGATCTTCCGGAAGAACGTGTGGAACTGGTAGATGGCGAAGGCGTTGGCGATGAAGGGCACCGCCTGGATGTAGAGCGTGTTGCGCTGTCCGTTGAACATGTAGAAGAGCGGGACGGCCACCGACTCGAACGGGATGAGCATCAGCAGCAGGACGAGGGTGAAGACCGCTTGCCGGCCGCGCCACTTCAGGCGGGACAGGCCGTACGCCGCCATCGAGTTGACGAACAGCCCGCCCGTCACCACCACGAACGCCACCAGTACCGACACGCCCATGAACTGCCAGAAGTAGCCGGTGCTGTCGGAACTGAGGCTGTCGAGGACGGCGGAGTAGTTGTCGAAGGTCAGATGGGTGGGCAGGAAGCCGGACAGTCCGTTCAGGACCTCGTCGGACGGCTTGAGGCTGCCCAGGAAGAGGTAGAGGACGGGCAGGACGAAGACGAACGCCAGCACGCTCAGGACGCTGTAGTCGAGGACGCGGCGGACGGGGGTGCGGGTCATGGCCATGGAGGTCAGTCCTCGTTGTCGGGCCGGACGACGCGGCGCTGGACGATCGTCAGGACGAGGACGATCAGGAAGAAGACGACGGTGATCGCGGACGCCTGACCGATGTTGTTCTGGTCGAAGGCGGTGGTGACGGCCTGGTACATGACCGTTCGGGTGGCGTCCTCGTCCAGGCCTCCGCCGCGGATGAGGATGTACACCTGGTCGAAGATCCGGAAGGACATCACCGAGGTCAGCAGTGCGACGAAGACCAGCGTGCCGCGGATGCCAGGCAGCGTGACATGGCGGAACTGCTGCCAGCGGCTCGCGCGGTCCAACTCGGAGGCCTCGTACAGCTCACCGGGAATCTGCTGCAGGCCGGCCAGCAGGATGACCATCTGGAAGCCGACGCCCTGCCACACCGACAGCACGACGATCGAACCCATCGCCGTGGCCGTGTCGCCGAGCCAGTCGAAGGCGCCCCAGTTGCCGAGACTCACCGCGTCCAGCAGGGAGTTGAGCATGCCCTGCTCGCTGCGGGCCAGGATGAGCCGCCAGATCACGGCGACCAGGGCCATCGGGAAGACCACCGGCATGAAGAACAGGGACCGGAACAGGCCGATGGCCTTGAGCTTGCGGTTGAGGAGGATCGCCAGGCCGAGGGCGAGACCTGTCTGGAGCGGTACGACGACCGCGGCGAAGGTGAAGTTGTTCAGCAGCGCCCGCAGGAACGGGCCGGACTGGTCGGGGTCGGTGAACAGGCGCCGGTAGTGCTCCAGGCCGAAGAACGACGGTTCCAGCGGGGAGCCGAGCCGCACGTTGTAGAAGGAGAGCACGACGGCGTAGCCGAAGGGGATGCCGACGAAGGCGATCAGTCCGCCGACGGCCGGGGCGACCATGAGCAGGGCGTGCACCCGGTCCTGGTTCTTGCGCCCGGCTTTCGAGGGTTTGACGGACGGGGCGGGGGAGGCCTGCTTGGAGCGGCCGGGTGCCGCGGAGTGCGCGGGTTCCACGGTTTTCACGGGTGTGGGTCCTTTTCCCGGCGGGGGCCTACGGGATCTCGTAGCCGGCGTTGTCGGAGAAGTCCTGGTCGATGGAGCGGGCCGCCTTCTCCAGGGTCTCCTTCGGGTCCGCACCCCCGTAGATCGCGTTGAGGGCCTGGGAGAACTTGGCGGTGACCGTGGGGTACCCGGCCGTCACGGGACGGGTGACGGCGACGCAGGACTTGTCGATGTCGCTGTCGCCGCACGCCTTGGCGAGCTGGTCGGCGAAGAGCTGGAGCGGGCCGCCCTGCCTGTACAGCTCGCTCTTGGCGAGCGCGGACTCGGTGCCCGGGACCGAGCCGTTGGCCTTCGTCATCGCGCCGACGCTGTCGTCGCTCAGGAGGTGGTCCAGGAAGGCGCCCGCGGCCTTGGCGTTCTTGGTGTCCGCGCCGATGCCCCAGGCCCACGATCCCTGGCCGGTCTTGGAGCCGTTGCCGAAGTCGGGCAGCGGCAGGACGACAAGGTCGTCGCCGAGGGCCTTGTCGTAGCCGGGGTAGGTCCAGTTGCCGACCCAGCTCAGTGCCACCTTGCCCTTGGCGAAGGCGTTGCCGTCGGTGTTGGGGTCGACGTATGTCTTCCAGGACTGGAAGGTCTTCATCGCCGAGACCACTTTCGGGCTGTCGAGGGCACCCTCGGCCTTGCCGTCCTTGAGCAGGGCACCGCCGGCCGACCAGACGACGGGGGAGAAGCCGTAGGTGCCCCACTCGGTGGCCAGGCCGTACTGCTCGGAGACGTCGAGGACCTTGCCGTCGGCGTCCTTGGCCTTGAGCGCCTTGAGTGCCGCGTCGAACTCCGCGGCCGTCCAGGCGTCGTCCACGCCCGTCGGGTACTTCACGCCCGCCGCGTCCAGCAGCTTCCTGTTGCCCCACACGCCGAGGCCGGAGTCGAACATGCCCAGGCCGTAGTGCTTGCCGTCGATCTCGCCCTGTGCCTTGATCGCGTCGGTGGCGTTGACCATCGTCTTCGCGGACACGTACGAGTCGATCTGCGCGAGCTTCTTGTTGTAGACGAAGTTCGCCATCGTCGGACCGTCGAACTCCATCACGTCCGGCAGCTCGGAGGCGCCGGTGGCGGTGATGGTCTTGGTGTAGTCGTTCTCGGGGATGAGCTTCAGCTCGACCTTGATGTCGCTCTGTGAGGAGTTGAAGGTCTTCACCGTGTTCTGCAGCGCGGCGGTCTCGCCCGCCTGACCCTGGTGGGCCCAGACGCTGATCGTGCCCTTGCCGCTGCCCGCCTCGGCGGAGGCGTCGCTGCCGCCGCCTCCACCGCAGGCGGCCAGCGCCACCAGGGGCAGGGCGAGGGTCAGACTTGAGCAGAGCGTGCGGCGGAACCTTCTGCTTCCGGCGTTCATGGACGGTGCCTCCGTGCTGGGTGAGGGTTTTGGTACTCGACGATTCGGGGTGTGGGGAGGTGGCTTCGAAAGGTGGTGGCTCGACGAGGAGCGGGGAGTCACGAGGGTCTGTGAGGGCTCGGCGGGGCCGTGGTCTCCCGCAGCATCAGGCGGATGGGCATCCGTACCTGGCCGACGGGCTCGGCATCCGGTTCGTCGAGCCGGCGCAGCAGCAGGCGGGCGGCCTCCGCGCCCTGCTCGGGGACCGGCTGAGCGACGGTGGTCAGCCCGATGACCTCGGCGAGTTCGTGGTCGTCGAAGCCGACGACGGACACGTCGTCCGGGACTTTCAGGCGGTGTCGGCGCAGGGCGCGCAGCGCACCCATCGCCATCTCGTCGGACTGTGCGAACACCGCCGTCGGGGGGCGGGAGACGGCGAGGATCTCGGTCATGGCCCGCTCGCCGCCGTCGACGGTGTAACCGCCGTCCGCCTCCAGTGCCGGATCGTGGGCGATACCCGCCTCGGCCAGCACGTCCAGGTACGCCTGGCGGCGGTCGATCGGAGTGGTCCAGTGCAGCGGCTCGCTTGCTCCGGAGATCATGCCGATGCGCCGGTGACCGAGGTTGACCAGATGCCGTACGGCGCTGGTGGCACCGGTGTGGTCGTCGATGCCGACCACCGTGAAGCCGTCCCGGGGGCCGCCGACGGTGGTGGCCAGCGGCACTCCGAGGGAGCGCAGTGCGGACTCCTCCTCCAGGTCGGGGATGAGCAGCGAGAGGACGGCATCCACCCGCTTGCGCACTGGCAGCTTGGTGAAGAAGCGTTTGCGTGCCTCCGGTGAGTTCAGGTTGTAGAGCAGCACGTCGTAGCCGGCGGCGCTGAACACCTTCTCGGCGGCGTCGAGGACGGTGCCGAAGAACCAGCGGCCGATGTAGGGGACGACGACCCCGATGGTGTAGGTGCGTCCGCTGGCCAGGCTGGAGGCCGAACGGGATGCCGTATAGCCGAGTTGTGCGGCGACGGTCGTGATCTGGGCGCGGACCTCGTCGGAGACGCCCGGCTGACCGCGCAGTGCGCGGGACACGGTGGACGCCGAGACGCCGGCGGCGCGGGCGACATCGGTGATGCTGACGGTCACGGCGCTTTTCTCCCGTTGGTTTCACGTCGGTGTGATCTGTGGGTGACGTGACCGTAGACCCGGCATCGTTGTTGCGCAAGCGTTTGCGTTGGGTTTTACTTGGGCCGATTCTTAAGCCATACCTCCGAGGTCAATGGTCAGCGCACGCGTTTGGGCGCTCCGAGCCGACAGGAACTGCGCATGCGATACGCCCCGCCCGGCCTCTGTGTGAACGACTTCGCCCTGCTGCGGGACGATGACGGCACCTATGCCGTGCTGCATCTGCAGGGCCCGTGGACGGCCGAGTTCGACCACCTGAGAATGGAGACGTCCTACGGCCGGGCCACCTCCACCGACCTGGTCCGCTGGAAGCCGCAGGGCACCGCGTTCGGCAACGGCCTGCCCGGCCGCTTCGACCAGCAGGCCGTATGGACCATGCACCCCGTCCGGGACGGCGACGGAATGGCCATGTTCTACACCGGCGTTTGCGGCCTCACTCCGGGTGGCTGGCCGCTGCAGTCGGTCGGTCTCGCCTACTCCGACCGCACCGACGGCACCGGCTGGCGCCGGCACGGCACCGGGCCCGTCGTCGAGGCGGACGCGCACTGGTACCGTACCGGCGAACACATGGGCTGGCGCGACCCGTTCGTCGTCCGCGACGACGAGTCCGACGGCTGGGTCATGGTGGTCTGCGCCGCCGACGCCACCCTGCCCGTCGACGTCGGCGGCTGCGTCGCCTGGGCCACCTCCGACGACCTGGAGCACTGGACCGTCCACCCGCCGCTCATCTCACCCGGCGACGTCGACGAGCTGGAGTGCCCGGTCCTGGAGCGTCTCGACGACGGAAGCTGGCTGCTGATCGGATCCGTCGGCGCCACACGCGGCTTCGAAGCGTGGACCGCGCCACGGTTGAGGGGGCCGTGGACCCGCCGCGGCCCGCTCGGCCCGACCGGCTCCTACGCCCCGCGCGTCATCGCCGCTCCCGACGGCTCCCGCGTCGTCCTGCACACCACGCCCCGGCGCGTGAACCTCACCGACTCCGGCGAACGCTGCCGCGGCATGCTCGCCCAGCCCAAACTCCTGGTGACCGCCCCGGACCAGTCACCTCGCCTGGAATGGTGGCCCGGCCTGAACGCCTGGTTCGGCGAGGAGACCGAACAGCCCGCCCTGCACGCGGTCGGCGACGTCACCCTCACCGGCCGCGTGGAGATCGCTCTGCGCACCGACACCGCCGGCGGGGACCGCCCGGCCCTGCTCGTCGGCTGCGACGGCAAGAACCTCTGGGTCACCGGCCCCCACGGGGACCGGCTCGGTGAGACGACACTGACCGAACCCGCCACCACCCTGCGCATCCTCACCATCGGCGAATACGTCGAGGTCTACGCCGACGGCGTCTTCGTACTCACCACCCTGTGCTACTCGGGCCATCCCGCCCCCTGGACGGTCGTGTCGGAGGGCCGCACCCGCACCGTCCCCGTCCGCCCGATCCGCCTGCCCGACGTGGACCGCGACGACGCCTCGGCCATCTGGCCCGGCCCGCCCCCGCGCTGACGGCCCGCGGTCCCGCCCGGCGGACGACACCGCCCGCCGCCGGGACCGGCTCGAGGGCCGGCCCGGCGACGGGCGGTGCAGGCGGTGCGCCTCAGGTCAGTTGAGGACCCACTGCTGGTTGGTCTGGCCGTTGCAGGTCCACAGGACCAGCTTGGTGCCGTTGGCGGTCGCCGCTTCCGCGGCGTCCAGGCACAGTCCCGACAGGTCGTTGGTGATCGTGCCGTCGGAGTGGACGGCCCACTTCTGGTTGGTGCCGCCGGTGCAGTCCCAGATGATGACCTTGGTTCCGTTGGCGGTGCCGTTGTTGTCGGCGTCCAGGCACTTGTTGCCGTAGACGACGAGCTCGCCGCGCGCGGTCTGCGTGAAGGTCTCGTTCCGGCCGCCGAAGCAGTCCCACAGGATGGCCTGGGAGCCGTCGGTGATGGTGTTCTTCTCCAGTCCGGCGCAGCGGTTGGAGGCGGCGCCGACGAGGGCGACGCCATTGGTGCCGGGAATGCCCTGGACACGGATCGCGTCGATGTCGGGCGCGGTGGCGCCGGAGACCGTCGCGAAGCGCACGGTGTTGGTGCCCTTGGCCAGGTGCGCCAGTACGGACACGGTCCGGTACGTGGAGGCCGAGCCTGTCGGCGGGAAGGCGACCACGGACGTGTACTGGCCGTTGACCTGGATGGTCGCCTTACGGGCCGTGGTGGCGCCGTTGGCGTAGGTGATGTCCACCAGCTTGGTGCCCGCGGCGCCGGTCGTGACGGCGCTGAAGGCGGGTGTGGTGGCCGTGGTGGTGTCCTCGTATGTCGTCCCGGAGGCCTCCGTGCCGGAGACGGTGAGCAGGACGGCGTCGCCCGCCGGGACGGTCGTGGAGTAACTGGTCGCGGAAGACCCGGCGTCGGTGCCCGTCCAGGCGTTGCGCACGGACGCAGTGGCCGAGGTGAGGCCGAGGTCGGCCCAGCGCACGGTCATGGATGCCGCCGAGGACGTGCGGTTGAGCAGCAGCACGGCGCGCTTGCCCGTGCCGGTGAGGACCTTGCCGTACACCTGCAGGTTGCGGGTGTCCTCGGCGACCTTGACGCCCTGCAGCCCGCGCGGGTCCTGGTCGATGGCGATCATCTCGCGGTTGGTGAGGATGTCGCGGGTGGCGGTGCTCATCGTGGCCAGGTTGTTGCCGGCCAGCAGCGGGGCGCCCGAGATCGCCCACAGGCCCATGTGCAGCCGGTTCTGGGCGGCGCTCAGGCCGCTCATCCCGGTCATCAGCATGTCGGGGTCGTTGTAGTAGCCGGTGTGCTGGGCGGCCGGGTGCAGGCCCCGGTCGAAATTGGTGAGCATCATGGCGGTGGTCGGGGTCTGGCCCCAGAAGATGACGTCGGTGCTGGTGCGCCACAGGTCGCCGTAGCCGGTGGCCCAGTTCCAGGGCAGTCCGCTGCCCCACTCGCAGAAGGACAGCACGAGCTTGCGGCCGGTGACGGCGGTCGCGGCCTCGTTGGCGGCGGTGATCTGCTTGTACGTCGTTTCCGGGTCGAGGCCCTCCACTCGGCCGCCGCACCAGTCGATCTTGACGTAGTCGAAGCCCCAGCTCTGGAAGGTCTCCAGGTCCTGCTGGTAGTGGCCCTCCATGCCGGTGTTGGGGGCCGCGGGGCGGGTGGTGGGGTAGTAGTAGCCGCAGCCCTGCTTGCCGGCGTCCGTGTAGATGCCGGCCTTCAGCCCCTTGCTGTGGATGTAGTCGGCCATGGCCTTCATGCCGCCGGGGAACAGGTCCTCGTCGACGGCGATGTTGCCGTTCGCGTCCCGGTCGCCCTGCCACCAGCCGTCGTCGAGGTTGACGTACTTGTAGCCGGCCGCCGCCATGCCGGAGGAGACCAGGGCGTCTGCCTGCTGTTTGATCACGTTGTAGTCGATGCTGCTGGCGAAGCTGTTCCAGGACGCCCAGCCCATCGACGGCGGGGTGACGGCGGCCTGCGTGGTGCTGACCGCCGCCGGCTCGGCGGCCAGGGGTGCCGACGGATCGTGGTCGGCCAGGGCCGTCAGACCGGACACGGCGAGAGCGAGAGCCAGGACGCGCACGGTGACGCGTCTGGCCCAGCCGGGTGCGGAGGTGTTCGGCACGCGGGTGCCTTCCATGTCAGTACCCGACGCGGAAGGTCGCGTCCTGCCGCTCCGTGGTCGTGGAGACGGGGTCGATGCGCAGGACGTAGTTGGCGTGGCGGATGTAGCGCGTCGGGTTGTTGTACGACCGGAAGGAGGCCCAGCTCGCGTCCGCGAGGCCCGCTGTGCGGTAGAAGGTCGCGTCCGCGGCGAACGTCGAGGTGCCGTCGTTCGTGTCCAGCTGGAGCGCGTAGTTGTAGTGCCGCAGGTAGCGGGTGGGGTAGTTGACCGACTGGAAGGAGACCCCGGAGCTGTCGGCGAGCCCGGGGACCAGGGTCCACAGGGAGTCCTTGTACGGCTCGACGGGGTATTCGTCGATCCGGCCCGCGTAGTTGGAGTGGCGGACGTAACGGGCCGGATAGTTGTAGGACTTGAGCCGGTTCCAGGTCGGGGCGCCCCACTTGGCGAGCAGGTTGTTGTACTCGGCCGTGGTGATCGTCGCGATGCCGCAGTGCTTGGAGTTGACCGGCTGGGTGTAGGTCTTCTGGTCCAGGGCCGTCCAGGTGCCGGAGGCGAGGCTGCTCGACTGCCAGGCATAGAAGACCCCGTTGGGCGTGTAGGTGTCGCCCCACAGCCACCAGCTGCCGGAGGAGAGGGATTTGACCACCGTGGGGGCCTCGGTGCCGCCGTGTGCCACACCGGCGCTGTACTCGGTGAAGCTGCCCGGGTTGAGGGAGGTGGACCTGGCGCTCACCAGCGTCTGGTTCTTCTTGAAGTAGAGGTAGTTGTAGCCGTCCACGCCGACCGCCATGTCGCCGTCGATGACGTCGTAGCCGGGGTCGAAGAACACCTGCGGGGCCGAGGCCGTGACGAAGTCGCTGGTGTAGTTGACCATGATGACGTTGTGGCCGCTGCTGTTCACGGAGGAGTAGATGACCGCGTACTGGCCTCGTCCGGCGTCCCAGAACGCCTCGGGCGCCCAGCTGTGGGTGGTCATGTCGTGCAGCTTCAGGCGCCGGTAGCCGGTGAAGGTGCGCAGGTCGGCGGAGTCCCAGACGTGGATGTACTGGCTGTTGTAGTTCCAGTCGGTGCCCTTGAGGTCGGTGGCGAGCACCACGAACGTGCCGTCCTGCTTGCGCATCAGGAACGGGTCGCGCAGGCCCAGTGCGCCGGCGGTGGGAGTGACCAGGGGGTTGTTCTGGTTGAGCGGCGTCCAGTTCAGCCCGTCGGGGCTGACGGCCAGGTGCAGGCCGTAGTCGGTGCCGTCGCCGAGGTTCGTCGACTCGGTGAAGTAGACCATCGCGTATGCCGAGTCGGCGGCGTGGGCGGTGCCCGTGCCGAGGGTCAGGGCGACGGGGACGGCGGCTGTCATGCCGAGCAGAGCGCGACGGGACAGATGGGGGTTCTTGCTCACTTGGGCTCCAGGGTGGCGTACGGGGGCACCTGAAATGGCCGGGATTTCGAACGCGGTTCGGAAAATCGATCAGAACGTAGGGGTTGTGCATGCGCCCGTCAATCGTCCTGACATGCCTTTGTGATTCTTGTGCGCCCCGGGACGGTAGTGACGCGCCCCGGGGCGGGAAGAGGATCAGCGCTGCGTGTAGAGGAAACCGACCTTGTCGACCTCGTCGCCGGCCCTGCCGTGGAAGCCGGCGATCTGCCAACCGGAGGGCGCGGTGCGGGTCACGCAGTCGGAGGTGGTGGTGCCGCCGGCCAGGGTGTTGCCGAGGTTGGTCGTGAACCTGGCGTAGAAGATCCGCGTGTGATCGTCCTTCTGAGCCTGGCACAGGTACGCCGTCGTCACGTACTCCCCGCTGCCGAGCGTCAGGGAGGACGCGGTGCCGCCGGACCCGCCGTGGGTGAGCGTGGTGCCGTTCGCCAGGGTGAGGCTCACCTGGTCGACCCGGGACCCGGCACGCAGGGCGATGGTGGTGGCCCGGGCGCCGGCGGGCACGTTGTCGATGTCGTTGTAGTAGTCGCCGTGCGGGCCGCCGAACTGGTCGCTGAGCCGGAACGCGGTGTTGCGCGACCAGCTGAAGCCGGCGGTGATCGGGTCGTGGTCGGAGAGCATCAGGCCGTCGTCGGTGAGGAACTCGGAGTGCTCGTTGTTGTACGACGTGGCGTTCAGCGAGACCAGCTTGCTGCCCCGGTAGAGGATCTTGTCGACGACCTCGCAGGTGTTGGGGACGGTGCTCCCGGTCTGATCGCAGACCAGGGCGTCGCTGCCCTTGGCGGGCGCGCTGCCGCCGCGGATCAGCTGGACCCAGGTGTCGGTGAGGCCGTTGGCGGCGGCGAACTCGGCGATGGTGTCACCGGAGCGGGTGTAGCGGGTGTTGGTGTCGCCCATGACCACGACCGCGTTGCCGGCGGAGTGGGTGGCGATGAAGTCGGTGAGCTGGCTCAGGTTGTCGGCGCGGGCGGCGAGGTCGTCGGCGTTGGTGCCCGCGTTGGTGTGCAGGTTGTAGAAGTCGACGTACACCCCCTCGGCGAGCCGCTCGCGCATGAAGGTGAAGCCCTTGGGGGTCAGGCAGTCGCCCGAACCGTAGGTGCAGGTGTTCCAGCGCACCCGCTCGAAGTCGTCCTCGTCGTAGGAGATCTTCGACAGGCTGTTGAGACCGCTGCCGATACCGGCGCCGCCGCTGGTGGCGGTGCGGTAGGCGTGGGCGGTGTCGGCCGCGTAAAGGCGGGCGTGATAGTTGAAGTCCTCCTGGGCGTGGACGATGTCGTACGGCGCTATCCGCCCGCCGATCGTCGTGGTGGCCGACTCGCGGGGCGTCGGGGCGCTGGAGATGGCCTCGGGCAGGCCGGCCACGTTGTAGCTGAGGACGCTGAAGGTGCCCGAGTCGGTGGCCGCCGCGGAGGGGGCGGCCACGGAGGGGGCGGCCGTGGTGAGCCCGCCGAGAACGGCGGCGGCCGTCGTCAGGCAGGCGAGGAGTCTGCGCATGGGGGTGTGGCTCCTGGGGAGGGAAGCGGTTGCGGTGGGGACGGGGCTGAAGTTACCCCCGGTTACCCGGGGTCTGTCGAGACTCCGGGCGTTCTTTCACAGGAGTCGCCGGCCGTACGTGGACGGTTCGGATCCTCGCCGGGGGTAAGTCGCTGACCGGATCGACTGGATACTGTCGCCCCTGCCCCTGCCCCCGTCGCACTGGCGAACTGTGCTTCTACGTATGGGACTTCGCGGTGGTGTCGGTTTCAGCGGTCTCGAGCGCCCAGCGTTGGCCGCCGGATGCGTCGCGTTCGGCCACGACCACCTCGGAGAGTTTGTCGTCCGGGTCCGAGTCCGGCGCCAGGGCCAGCTCCTGACGTCGCCGCAGCAGGAGCTCCCCGTGGCTCGTGAGGACGTAGGTCACCTCGCCGGCGGGCGCGACGCACAGCGAGAGTCGGACGCTCCGGGTCCGGGGGTCGGCGGCCAGACAGAGGGAGGGGTCGGCGCCGCTGCGCAGCAGACCGTCGAACTCGTAGGACCACCGCTCGGATCCGGCCGACGAACACGCTGCCAGCCGGATCGCCGCCCCGAGTGTGGCCCGGCTGTCGACGGCCAGGCACTCTCCGGTGGCCAGGTTGTGCAGCCTGCCCTGGACGGGCGTGCCGGAGATACCCGGTGAGGCGGAGGAAACGGCGCCGGTCCGTCCGGTGGTGCCGGGGCTCGGGAAGCTGTTGGCGGGAGCTCCCCAGGCCGGTGTGTCCGGCGCGGGCACGTCGCTGTCGTCGGACCAGTTCCGGGCTGCCAGCACGGCCGCCAGGAGAGCGAGAGAGGCCAGGGCCGCGGCGGCGAACGCGCGATGTCTTCTCGCGGCCGAGGTGCGGTGGCGTCTGTCTGTGACCGGGGCTGCCTGCTCGCGCTCCGGTGCGGCCTGCCACGCCTCGGGGGTACTGCGGCCGGGGCGCGTGGCGAGGTAACGCCGGCCTCCCCAGCCGAGCACGGCATCGGCCAGCAGAAGCCCCAACCGGCCTTCGCAGTATTCGAGTTGGTCGGCGGTGGACCGGCAATGGGGGCACTGCGCCAGATGTTGCTGGACATCCGGGAGCAGTGCGCCGCCCCGGCGAATGGGAACGTCGATAAGGCTGCTGTAGAACCGGCACTCCTCGGACGGGGCGAATTGCGTGTGAGCGCGCATCAGGCCGGTCCGGAATTGCTCACGGGCCTTACTCAATGCAGTTCTCGCGGCAACGGTTTCCATACCCAGCAAGCAGGCGGGTATCTCGATGGGTTCCGACTCGACTTCTGTGTGCCACAGAAGGCATTGGGAGAAATCCGACAGTGCCACGAAGGCGCGTTCGGCGAGTTTTCGGTTGGTGGGAGGTTCCGGTTTGGCTGTGTGCAGACCACGGCCGCCGGTGGGTTTGCGCAGTTCTGGTAGGGCCGCGCAAGTTTTGTCGTTCGCGGCCCAGGCACGGACGGTCTCACGGACCGTCACCAGCAGCTGCGGACGCAGAGCCGCGGTGGGAGCGCCGCTCGCGAGACGGTCCAGCAGCCGTTGAAACGCGCTGGCGGCCACGAACTGGGCGGTGGGGGTGGCGGAGGCCAGGCACAGGAGTGCGTAGTCGCGTGCGGCGAGCCAGTGGCGGGCCAGCAGCACGG
>NZ_JXTE01000379.1 GCF_000972385.1 Streptomyces sp. WM6386 | reverse complement strand
GACGGGAACCGAGCGGGCCTCAGGGGTGCGATGGGGGCCGGATCGGCGATGGCCGCGGTGGACTGCCCATCGGCGGTGAGCCGCTGCTGCCGCTGTGCCGCGGGCTCGAGCAGCGCCGGGTCGCCGGTCAGGATACGGCTGTGCAACTGCTGGAGCCGCCGGCCCGGCTCGATGGCCAGTTCCCGGACCAGCGTGCGCCGCAACTCGCCGAAGGTGCGCAGCGCGTCCGCCTGCCTGCCGGTGCGGTACAGCGCCACCATCAGGTGCGCGTGGAAGTCCTCGTGCAGGGGCAGCTCGGTGGTCAACGACTGGAGTTCGCCGAGGACTTCCTGGTGCCGGCCCAGCTGGAGTTCGGCGCGCACCCGCTGTTCGAGAGCGGCGAGGGGGGCCTCCGTGAGCCGGACGGACATGGTCTTCAGAAGGCTGCCGGGCGGGGGGTCCGAAAACAACGGCCCCCGCCCAAGGGCGGGCGCCCGGCGCTGCCCGAGCCCGCGGCACAGGGGCAGCAGCGGCTCCCCGCCGATGGGCAGTCCACCGCGGCCATCGCCGATCCGGCCCCCATCGCACCCCTGAGGCCCGCTCGGTTCCCGTC
>NZ_JXTE01000378.1 GCF_000972385.1 Streptomyces sp. WM6386 | reverse complement strand
AGGCGGAGCTGTCCCTCAACTCCGCTCGCACCGCGAGGAGTTCGGTGAGTGCGGCATCGAAGGCCGTGGTGTCGTAGCGGTCCTTCTCCGGCCCCCAGGCGGCGGCCTTGTTCGCCGTCAGACTCGGACGGGCGCCGAACAGTCCGTCGGGTGCCTCGCTCCAGCCGTCCGCGCGGGACATGTTGTACGCCGTGTCGCGGATCGTCCGCCAGGCCGCGGCGGCGTGCCGGTCGGGTCCGCCGTAGCGGGAGAGGGCGTACGCGGCGAACCAGTCGTCCAGGTTGACGGGGCCGGACGTCCAGGCCAGGTCGGGGAGGAGGGCGAGGGCGGGTGCGTTGTTGTCCGCCCCCTCGGGCATCGCCGCGATTCCGGCGAGCGAACTGCCCTTCTTGTCACGCCACTTGGGGTACTGCTCCACCCAGTCCGGGGCGTTGGCGCCGATCGGGGTGTGGCCGCCGAAGTTCCATATGCTGCCGAAGGCGTACGGGGTGCCGCCCCAGTCGTTCTCCCGGTCCGTGACGGTGGTGTAGCGGTCCGACAGTCCGTCCACGATCAGCATCCGGGACTTGTCGACGCCGTCGAGCAGCTCCTTGG
>NZ_JXTE01000377.1 GCF_000972385.1 Streptomyces sp. WM6386 | reverse complement strand
CCCTGGTCGACACCTGCCGGCTGCTCGGCACTCCCCCGCTCACCGTCGTCGAAGAGCTGATCGCGGCAATCCCGCAGGGCGCCCTCCTGCCGGAGACCGCCGAAGGGCTGGGCCAGCTGCGCCACCTCCACACCCTGCCGGTCACCTGGCCCGGCGAGTTCGACCTGCGGGTGGGTGCGGCCATCACCGACGCCGGTATCGCCGAGGACGACCTGGGCCGCGTCGCCTGCGCCGTACGACGGCTGCGCGCGTCCCTGGCCGCCACACCCACCGTGCACCCCGCGCACCCCCAGGTCGTCACCGCCCTCGGCCGGGCCCTCGCAGCCCTCGCCGCGGCGCGCGAGGACCGGGAGGCGGCCATGGAGGCGACCGAACTGCTCGCCTCCGTCGGCGCCTTGGACGATCGGCATCAGGAGATGTTCGCCGCCTACGGGCAGTTGCAGGATCTGATCAACGGCGGTGACCCGGACCCCGAGGACCTGGAGCGGATGCTCCCGCTCCTGGACAGCCTTCCCCTGGGCGACGAGCAGCGGGAGATGTTCGCCGTCTACCGGCAATTGCAGGAGGCGAGCCGGAGCGACGACCCGGCCGACC
>NZ_JXTE01000376.1 GCF_000972385.1 Streptomyces sp. WM6386 | reverse complement strand
CACCGGTACGAGGACGTCCGGTGTGCCGGGCATCGGACGCAACAGGCACAGATGCACCAGCTGTTGACCGATGGAGTCGGCCTGCTCGAGCGGGATGCCGACCGCCTGTGCGATGTGCTCGGGCGCGTAGCGACCGGCGTGGACAGCTTCCCGGTACGCCGCTATCCCCCTTTCGTCCAGCTCATCGAAAGCGGCGTCAGAAAGGGATATTTCCGGCATCCTGCGATTACCCCCCGCGGAATGGAAATCAGTCGCCTGGCAACCTTACGGGCCCGGGAACTGCTCCCGGGCCTGCTCGGGTCAGGCCAGCCGGGCGGGTGGCTCGGGCGCCGACCCGAGGGGCGTCGTGTGTCCGTCGGCGAGTGCCAGCTCGACCCGGTGGCGGCCGGGCGGCGTCACCTCGCCGACGACGGCGGCATCACGGCCGTACGGGTGGGCGCGCAGCGCGGCCAGGACGTCGTCCGAGGCCTCGGCGGCGACGACGAGGCACACACAACTCGCGGTCGCCGCGTGCACGGGGTCGACGCCGAGTTCGTCGAGGGCCACGCGCACCTCGTAGTGCACCGGCAGCGCCACCTCCTCAACCCGCATGCCCAG
>NZ_JXTE01000375.1 GCF_000972385.1 Streptomyces sp. WM6386 | reverse complement strand
CTGGGCATGCGGGTTGAGGAGGTGGCGCTGCCGGTGCACTACGAGGTGCGCGTGGCCCTCGACGAACTCGGCGTCGACCCCGTGCACGCGGCGACCGCGGGCCCGACGGCTGCCGTCCGCCGCCCCCCCTGCGGATCGCCCCCCCACCCCGGCCCCCGGCCCCCCCCTGTCCGCCGACCGTACGAAGAGGGGCCAAGCCCTCATGACTGCCGGTACTGCCTTCTCCCCCAGGTCCACCCTGGCCCTGGCCGGGCACGTAGCGCTGCCGGACGACCTCGACGGCCGGGCCGGGGGCGGGCTGCGGGCGTTCCTGCGGGACGCGCTCGACGGCGCGCGGGGACCGTGCCCGCCGCTGGGCGAGGGCCGGCCCCTGCTGCTGTCGGGGACGTACGTGACCGATCCGCCGTTCTACGGCGACGGCGACATCGGCCATGTCGCGGCGTGCGGCGCGGTCAACGAACTGGCGGCCGCGGGCGCGCGTCCCCTCGGACTGTCGGTGTCGGCGGTGGTCGAGGCGGGCCTTCCCCTGCGGCAGGGGGGGCGGGGGGGCGGCCCGGGCCGCGACACCCCCCGGGGGGGCGGGGGGGGGGGGCCCCG
>NZ_JXTE01000374.1 GCF_000972385.1 Streptomyces sp. WM6386 | reverse complement strand
GGTCAGCTGACCTCGGTGATCCGCCACCGCTGGTTGGAACCGGAGTTGGCCTGCCACGTGGTGACGGCCGCGCCCTCCTTGGTCGCCTGGCCGCCGACCTCCAGAAGCCGCCCGGTCGCCTGGTTCACCAGCGTCCATGTGCCGTCGCCCGTGGTCGACAGGATCCACTCGGTCGCCGGGTCCCGTTCACCGGTATCGGCCTCGATCACCGGCACGTTGTCCCGCACGGCGAGCCGCTTGCCCTCGGCCGGGTCGGCGAAGACGTAGCGCGCACGGTTGCTGCCCTTCTTGCCGTACTTCGCCTCCAGTCGCCACTCCTGCGCGACCGTGCCGTTGGCCGAGTTGATGACCAGGCTCGTGCCGTTCGCGCCGACGGTCACCGCCTTGCCGCTCTGCACACCGGTCAGGGTGTAGGACTTGCCCTTGCTGAACAGGCTCGCGTCCTGCGCGACTCCGGAGACGCCCTTGACGGCGAACGAGGTCACGGACTGCGCGGGGACGGTGAACGTCGCCTTGCCGTCGACGACCTTGACCGGGGCCTGCTTCACCAGCTTGCCGGCCGCGTCGGTGACGGTCGGGGTGACGGTCGCGTCACGCG
>NZ_JXTE01000373.1 GCF_000972385.1 Streptomyces sp. WM6386 | reverse complement strand
GGGCCCCGACCGCTCCCGGGTCCCGGGCGATCGGGGGGGGCCGGCCGGCCTGCTTGCGCTGCGGGCCGTCGGGCGGTGGCGCGGGCACCGGGACCATGCCCGCGTACATGCAACCCAGGAGGGACCGCGCGAACCCCGGCCCGGAGGGATGCAGTACCAACAGGCGGTCGCCCACAGTGAACCGTTCCTGCAACAGCGCGGCGACCCGGCGGGCGGCACGGTCGAGTTCCCCGTACGTCATGGTCTCGTCGGCCTCGGCGCGGAGCGGATCCGGGCTGAAGATCAGGGCGGGGCGGTCACCGTGCTCGTCCGCCCTCGTACGCATGAGCTCGACGAAGGTCCTGTGCTCGTGCATGCAGTGTCAGCCTCCATCAGCGAGACGGTGGGCGACTGAGCGTCACCCGGGGGCGGCGTCCTCCACACCGGCCTGCGAGAGCGACCCATGTGACGGAAGGGACGCATGGGGCTGGCCATTGCCCCACCCTAAAGGTCATTCCGGCGCCGCCGGATGAGTAATTGGCAAGACTTGTGGGTGAGTTGGGCTCAAGCCGCTTCAGATCGTTCGACAAGAGGGCTGTTTGGTACTCCTCGGCAAAAGGG
>NZ_JXTE01000372.1 GCF_000972385.1 Streptomyces sp. WM6386 | reverse complement strand
CAATCCCGACCGGCGGCTGGGGTGGTGACCGGGGCGGACGGGCTGGTGCGTCCGTATCGGGAGACGGGCCATCACCGCGAGCTGGCCTGCGTGTTCGGCACGGTCACCGTCGAGCGGTGCGCCTGGCGACAGAAGGGGCTGCCCAGCGTTCGCCCCGCCGACCGGGCCCTGTCTCTGCCCGCCGGCCGGCACTCGCACGGCCTGCGCCGCCTCGCGGTCGCCGAAGCCGTCCGCGGCTCCTACGACCAGGCCAAAGCATCGATCGACCAGCGGTGCGGGAGGGTGCTGGGCAAACGCCAGGCCGAAAACCTCAGCATCGCCGCGGCCCGGGACATCGACGCCTTTTACCGGCGTCGGATCCCGCTGCCGGCGACCGCCGAGACCCTGCTGGTCCTGCAGTTCGACGGCAAGGGGATCGTCATGAGGCCCGAGGCCCTGCGGCCCGCTACCCTCAAAGCCCACCGGGCAGCCCGGCGGGCGATGCGCACCCGGCTCGCCCCGGGCGAGAAGCCGCACCGCAAAAGGATGGCCCCCCTGGCCTGCGTCTTCGATGCCGACCCGGCCCCCCGCCGACCCCACGACATCATCGCCCCACCCGATGGC
>NZ_JXTE01000371.1 GCF_000972385.1 Streptomyces sp. WM6386 | reverse complement strand
TCGCCACAGGGAGCCTCAAAGTCCCGGTCGCGAAGATCTACCACGGCCTGGAACAGGTCCGTGACGCCCAGGCCGATGTCGAGTCAGGCACCACGCCGGGCAAGCACGTCGTCGTCCTGGGCGACTGAGACCTGGGCAACTGAGAAGCGACAAACAACCGCTCACGATGCCTGACGCTCGACGACGGCCGGCCACAGCATCCGTACGAGGAACTGGCACAGGAGTTCAAGAAGTCCTTGCTAGACGGCCCAGCCCGGGCATCCCACCGGGCGCGTGCCAGCAGGCGCCGGGCTTCCAGGAGGCGCCGCTCGTCGATGAGTTCCCGTACCCGCTGCCAGCAACACCCCAGAGAGCAGGAGCCATATGAGAATCCGACTGACCGCCCGAGAGACCGTCCTCACCGCAACCCTCGACGACAATGCGACGGCACGCGACTTCGCCTCGCTGCTTCCGCTGACGCTGCAGATGGACGACCTGCTCACGCGCGAGAAGTACGGTCCCTTGCCCCGGTCTCTGACCGCAGGAGGCACGCCGCAGTTCAGCTACGAGATCGGCAACATCGCCTACTGGTCTCCCGGTCCCGACATCGCCCTCTGTTATGACC
>NZ_JXTE01000370.1 GCF_000972385.1 Streptomyces sp. WM6386 | reverse complement strand
GCTCGTACAAGGGTTATGCGCTGAGGCTGATGGTGGAGGCGCTGGCGGCGCTGCTGCCGGGTGCCGAGATGGGCCCGACGTCCACCAAGGGTCGTGACGACAACATCGGCTTCTTCGTCCTGGCCATCGCGCCGGGCAGGTTGCGCGACCAGGGCACGTTCCTCAAGCAGTCCGAGGAGCTGTTCGGTGCCCTGCTCGACGCCCCTGCCCTGGACCCCGACTCCCCCGTGCGCTACCCGGGCTGGCCCGAGGCGCAGCACGCCCGCGACGCCCACGAGCACGGCGTCCCGCTGGCCGCCCCGCTCTTCGCCGACCTGGAGACGGTCGCCGCCCAGCACTCCCTGACCTTTCCGACCCCCCTTGGAGGGACCCGATGACCACTCAGCCCCGTCTCCGTATCGGCATCATCGGCCTGGGCGTCATCTCCCGCTTCTATGTCGACGCGCTGGCCACCGAGGGGCCGGAGATCGAACTGGCCGCGGTGTGCGACCTGAACGAGGCCACCCTCGACCCGCCCCGGGGCACGATCCCGGTCTTCACCGACCACCGTGAGCTGCTGGCCTCGACCGAGCTGGACGCGGTCGTCGTCAACGTCCCCAACGACG
>NZ_JXTE01000037.1 GCF_000972385.1 Streptomyces sp. WM6386 | reverse complement strand
CCGCCCGGCGGCGCCCCCGTACCGCCCCCGGCCCCGGCTCCCGCGCCCTACGGCCAGCCGCAGCAGCCCCAGTACGGCCAGCCCGCCCCGCCGCCCGGCTACGGCGCCCAGCCCCAGGCCCCGCAGGCGCCCCAGGCACCTGGCCCGCCGCCCGGCTACGGCCAGCCGACCCCGCCCCCGGGCTACGGTCAGCAGCCTCCGTACGGCCAGGTCCCGGGCCAGCAGGCCCCCTACGGAGCGCCCCAGGGCGTACCGCAGGGCGCACCCCAGGCCGCCGGGGTCGCCGGCGCTCTCCAGCAGTTCAAGGAGACGCCCACCGGTCAGCGCTGGACACAGCAGAACAAGAAGCTCGTCCGCGTCGACCTCGGCGTCGGCGGGCACCCCGTGCTGGCCCGGCAGGGCAGCATGGTGCTCTACCAGGGCAAGGTCGACTTCAGCTACAAGGGCGCGGGCTTCGCCGGCCGGGTCGTCGGCAACGCGACCGGCCAGGAGATGCAGCTGATGCGCTGCACCGGCCAGGGTCAGGTCTTCCTCGCCGAGAACTCCACGATGCTGCACCCCATCGAACTCCAGGGCGACGGCATCTGTGTCTCCGCCGAGAACGTCCTCGCCTTCGACGAGAGCCTCCAGTACGAGGTCCGCCGTATCGAAGGACATGGCATCCCGGGCGGCGCGCTGTTCACGATGCTGTTCCAGGGCACCGGCACGATCGTCCTCAAGACGCACGGCACGCCCGTGGTGCTGCCGGTGACGCCCACGACGTTCGCCGACGCCAACGCCGTGGTCGCCTGGTCGTCCGCCGCCCAGGTGGTCGTCTCCAGCCAGGTCCGGATGCGGCGCAACGCCTACCCGGGCGACACCGGGGAAAGCGTCAACCTGCAGTTCCGGGCCGCGCCCGGCAACTTCATCGTCGTCCAGCCGTACGAGATCTGAGGGAGTCCGTCATGAACCAGCCACTCGCGGGCTTCGCTCCCGCACCCGTCTCGGCCCGCATGGAGAACCACGGCAACCACATGGCGAAGATCGCCATGCAGACCGGGAACGACCTCTTCGCGCGCGTGGGCTCGATGGTCGCCTACGAAGGGTTCGTCCAGTACGAGCCCAACCCGCCGGCCGTGCGCCAGATCGCCAAGGACTGGATGACCGGCGAGGGCGCGCCCCTGATGAAGTGCACCGGCGACGGACTGCTCTATCTCGCCGACTACGGCGCCAACGTGGTCGTCATCAACCTCAACGGCGACGGCATCTCCGTCAACGCCACCAACCTGCTCGCCTTCGACGCACACCTCACCTGGGGTGTCGAGCGCGTGAAGGGCCTGGCGAAGTTCGCCGGGCAGGGACTGTGGAACACCAAGATCTCCGGGCAGGGCTGGGTCGCTCTGACCTCCCGGGGCAAGCCGATCGTCGTCGACTGCGGCGGCGGCGAGGACGAGACCTACGTCGACCCCGACGCGCTCGTCGCCTGGTCCCCGAACCTCAAGGTGAAGGGCAAGCGCAGCTTCAAGGCGCAGTCGCTCATCGGCCGGGGCAGCGGTGAGGCCTATCAGATGGCCTTCTCGGGCCAGGGCATCGTCGTCGTCCAGCCCAGCGAGGACAGCACCGACCGCCTCCGGGTCCGGGGCTGAGGGGGAGCCAGAACGTCATGCAGAGTCCGCTTTTCGCCTACAACGACCAGCAGACCCAGGACCGCTGGAGCCTGCAGAACAAGCAGATGCTCCGCGTCACCCTGGAGGGCCACGACGACATCCTCGCCCGCAAGGGCACGATGGTCGCCTACCAGGGCCTGATGGAGTTCGACGCCGAGTACCAGAGCAACCAGCAGGGACGCGCGCGTGCGCGGACCGGCGAGGGCCTCGATCTCATGCGCTGCCACGGGCAGGGCACGGTCTATCTCGCCAATCTCAAGCAGCACGTCCATCTGGTGGATGTGGAGCAGGACGGGCTGACCGTCGACAGCAACTATGTCCTCGCCATGGACTCGTCGCTGCACCACGAGGTCATCGCCGTCGACAGCCTCTACGGCATCTCCGGCTCCGGGAAGTACCAGCTCAACATCACCGGCCGCGGCAAGGTCGCCCTCATGACCTCCGGCGCTCCGCTGATGATGCAGGTGACGCCCGACAAGTACGTCAACTGCGACGCCGACGCGATCGTCGCCTGGTCGACCTCGCTGCGCGTCCAGATGCAGGCCCAGACGCATTCCTCCGGGGTGTTCAGGCGCCGGGGCAACACCGGTGAGGGCTGGGAGCTCAGCTTCATGGGCAGCGGTTACGCGATCGTCCAGCCCAGCGAGCTGCTGCCACCGCAGAACGCCCAGATCGGCTCCGGCCTCGCCGCGCAGTACGGGGTGGGGCAGCAGGGGGCGCGCGGCCAGAACCAGGGCAACGCCTGGAGCTGACCGCTCCGCGCGGCGCGACCGACCGGCTTACGTAAGGGGCGACCTTCTATGGAGGTCGCCCCTTACCCGTTCACAGCCTCGCGCGCGTTGCTTCCATCAGGCGTACGACCGAGTCGTCCGCCACGTCCGCGACTTCGGCGTAGGAGAACCAGCGCAGGTCCAGGGACTCGTCGCTGATCACCTCCACGGTCCCGGCCGGGGCCAGCGCCGCGTACTGGACGTCGAAGTGCCAGTGGCAGGGGGCCGGGATCGGATGGCGATCCAGCCGCACCGGGCCGCCCGGGAGCCGTGTCAGCCCGGTGATGCCCGACTCCTCCGTGGCCTCCCGCAGGGCCGCCGCCGCCAGGGAGATGTCCCCCGGCTCGCAGTGGCCGCCCATCTGGAGCCACATCCGCAGCTTCCTGTGGAGTGTGAGCAGCACCCGCCCGCGCGACGGGTCGATCACCAGCGCGCTCGCCGTGACATGACCCGCTTGGCAGGCCTTCCACATTCCGTCCGGGTGTGCGGCCAAGTGGTCCAGGTAGGTCTGGCGCAGCTCCTCCTGGTCCTCGTACCCCTTCAGGACGAGGACCGCGTCGTCGTGAAGGCTCACTCGGTGTCGTCGCCCTTTTCGCTGTCCTGGGAGTCGTCCTTGTGCAGGTTCGGCTTCTCGGCGGAGCCGCCGGCCGCCTCGCCGAGCATCTTGTCCAGCTCGGAGAAGTCCAGCTGCTCGCGGTGCACGAAGCCGTCCGGGTCGTCCAGGTCGGAGGCGGTCGGGAGCATGTCCGGGTGGGCCCACAGACCGTCCCGGCCGTCGACACCGCGCGCGTCCGTGAGTGAGGCCCACAGACGGGAGGCGTCCCGCAGCCGGCGGGGGCGCAGCTCCAGGCCGATCAGCGTGGCGAAGGTCTGCTCGGCCGGGCCGCCCGAGGCGCGACGGCGGCGCAGGGTCTCGCGCAGCGCGTCCGCGGACGACAGACGCGGCTTCGCGGCCGCGTGGACCACCGCGTCCACCCAGCCCTCGACGAGCGCCAGAGCCGTCTCCAGACGGGCCAGGGCCGCCTTCTGCTCGGGCGTGTCCTCCGGCTGGAACATGCCCTGCTGGAGAGCGTCCTGCAGCTGCTCGGGGTTCTGCGGGTCGAACTGGCCGACCACGTCCTCGAGCTTGGCGGTGTCGACCTTGATGCCGCGCGCATACCCGTCGACCGCGCCGAACAGATGCGAGCGCAGCCACGGCACGTGCGTGAAGAGACGCTGGTGGGCGGCCTCGCGCAGCGCGAGATACAGCCGCACCTCGTCCTGCGCCACGCCCAGGTCCTTGCCGAACGCCTCGATGTTGAGCGGCAGCAGCGCGGCCTTGCCGGCCGGGCCCAGCGGCAGACCGATGTCGGTCGAGCCGACGACCTCGCCCGCCAGCACACCGACGGCCTGCCCGATCTGCGTGCCGAACATGGCGCCGCCCATCGAGCGCATCATGCCGATCAGCGGGCCGGCCATGGCCTGCATCTCCTCCGGCAGCACGTCGCCCATGGCGGTGCCGACGCGCTCGGCGACCGGGTCGACGAGCTCCTTCCACGCGGGCAGGGTCGCCTCGACCCACTCCGCGCGGGACCACGCCACGGCGGAGCCCGCGCCGGACGGCAGGGACGTCGCGTCGTCGAGCCACAGGTCGGCCAGGCGGACGGCCTCCTCGACCGCGGTGCGCTCGGCGGGGCCGACGCTCGCGTCCTTCGTGCCGTCGGCGGTGCCCTGGGAGACCGTCTGGCGGGCGATCTGCTTGGCCATGTCCCAGTTCACCGGGCCGCCCTCGTACGAGAGCATCTGGCCCAGCTGCTGGAACGCGGCGCCCAGGTCGTTGGGGTTCAGGGAACCGAACATGGCAGCGAACGGGTTGTCGGCACCAGGGGCACCGAAGCCGCCTGCTCCGGGCAGCCCGCCGAAACCGAACGGGTTGGCCGGGCCCTGACCACCACCGCTCTGCTGGTCCTTCTTCTTGCCCTCGTCGCCGTCGTCCGGCTCCTCCGGCGGAAGGCCGAATCCGAATGGGGTGTCACTCACGGGATTCCTCGGCTGGTAAGGCCGCCGGTTTCTCTCCGACGGCGCGACTGCCCGATAACACCACCCAGCCTAGACACCGTGGGCGGATCGGGCCTCGGTGCTCCGCCGACTGTCGGCCTGCGGCAGGATGGATGCCACCTGGTACGTACGCGTCACTCGCGCCCGTACTGAAGACAACCGCGGGAGACGCCCGGTGAGTTCCCCTGATCCACAGGTTCGCGCAGCGCGAAACCAGTCAACCCATCCCGGCCTGCGCGGGCCCGTCGTCGCCGTGACCGGCGCCGCCGCCGGTGTCGGCGCGCTGCTCACCGAGCGGCTCGCCGCTTCGGAGGAGATCAAGCAGGTCATCGCCATCGACGAGCGGCGAGGCGAGTGCGCGGCGGCACAGTGGCACATCCTGGATGTGCGGGATCCGGCGATCGCGGAGAAGCTGCGGGGCGCGGACGTCGTGGTGCACCTGGCGCTCGATCTCGATCTGGAGACCGACGGGGCCGCCCGTACGGCCTACAACGTGCGCGGTACGCAGACCGTGCTGACCGCCGCGGCCGCGGCCGGCGTGCACCGGGTCGTGCTGTGCACCTCCGCCATGGTCTACGGCGCCCTTCCGGACAACGAGCTGCCACTGTCCGAGGACGCGGAGCTGCGGGCGACCGCGGAGGCGACCGGGGTCGGGGATCTGCTGGAGGTCGAGCGGCTCGCGCGGCGCGCTCCGCGGGCGCACCCCGGGCTGAATGTCACCGTGGTGCGGCCCGCTGTCCTCGTCGGAGGCACTGACACCGCGCTGACCAGGTACTTCGAGTCACCGCGGCTGCTGGTCGTGGCCGGCTCCCGGCCCGCCTGGCAGTTCTGCCACGTCGAGGATCTGTGCAGTGCTCTGGAGTACGCCGTCCTGGAGAAGGTCGAGGGCGAGCTCGCCGTCGGCTGTGACGGATGGCTGGAGCAGGAGGAGGTCGAGGAGCTCAGCGGGATCCGGCGGATGGAGCTGCCGTCGGCCGTGGCGCTGGGGGCGGCGGCCCGGCTGCACCGGATCGGGCTCACGCCGTCTCCGGCCGGGGATCTCGCCTACACGATGTACCCCTGGGTGGTGAGCGGCAGCCGGCTCCACGACGCCGGATGGCGGCCGCAGTGGACCAACGAGGAGGTCCTCGCGGAGCTGCTGGAGGAGGTCTCCGGACGGCACACCGTCGTGGGACGCCGACTGGGTCGCAAGGACGCGACGGCGGCGGGTGCCGCGGGCGCGACGGTGGCGCTGCTGGGCGCGGCGGCCGTGGTGCGGCGGGCCCGGAAGGCTCGCCGGCGGATCTGAGGCCGGGAGGCTCAGCCCTGTAGGAGACTCCAAACGCCCCCGCGCGCGTGCCGGGCGATCACGCTATTCCGTGTGGTCACAGACATGGGGCACGATGGGGGCATGGCAGCCATCGACGACCACCCCGGTGAGCGGGGCGCGCAGGACGCGATCAAGCTCATCGCCATTCGCGAGACCGCGCTCTCCCTGGACGAGGTCTTCAAGGCCGTCGGGGACGACGCGGCCGGGGGGACCGCGCTGTTCGTGGGGACCGTGCGCAATCACGACGGCGGAGCCGACGTCGACGAACTCGGGTATTCGTGTCACCCGAATGCCGAGGCGGAGATGCGGCGGATCGCGGAGAAGGTCGTCGCCGAGTACCCCGTGCGGGCGCTGGCCGCGGTGCATCGCGTGGGGGATCTGAGCGTCGGGGATCTCGCCGTCGTCGTCGCCGTGTCCTGTCCGCATCGCGGGGAGGCCTTCGAGGCCTGCCGGAAGCTGATCGACGACCTCAAGCACGAAGTGCCGATCTGGAAGCATCAGAAGTTCTCCGACGGCACCGAGGAGTGGGTCGGCGCCTGCTGAAGCCCACTGCCTCTCGGGTCGGCGCCTGCTGAATCCTTCCTTCTCTCCTCTCCGGTTGCGTAACCGCACCCATGGCGTGAGCGTTGTCAGTGCGGATGGTTAATCTGCTGATCAGTCAGTTGCGGTCGCGCACCGGGGTTGGGAGGACAGCATGGCGGCGCTCGCCTGGTTGCTGATTCCGCTTTTGGCTGCGATCGGCGCAGGTCTATGGGGCAGTTGGGCCAACCGGACCCGCAGTACACGCAGCGACGGGCCCGAGCTGGACGGGTACGCCCGGTTCCGCAAGGCCATGGAGAAGCAACCCTGAGACAGTCCTGAGGCAGCCCTGACGGGTCACTGACAGGGGCGTCCCGTACTGTCGTGGCATGCCACGCCGCACCGCGACGATGCTCGCCTCCACCCTGATGCTGATCGCGCTCCTGTGCGCGGGTGTGTTGATCCCCGTGCCGTACGCGGAGATGTCCCCGGGGCCGACGGTGAACACCCTGGGCGATCACGACGGCGAGCCGGTGCTCCAGATCTCCGGCCGGAAGACGTACGCCACGAGCGGGCATCTGAACATGACCACCGTCCGGGTCACCAGCGCCGACTACAAGATGAACATCGTCGAGGCCGTGTACGGGTGGCTCGCGCACGACAACAAGGTCGTGCCGCACGACACGCTGTACCCGGACGGCAAGACCGAGGAACAGTCCACCCAGGAGAACGCCGAGGAGTTCAGCCAGTCCCAGGAGAGCGCCAAGGTCGCCGCCCTGAAGGAGCTGGACGTCCCCGTGAAGTCCTTCGTGATCGTCTCCACGGTCGTCAAGGACTCCCCGGCCGAGGGCAGGCTGCACGCCGGCGACGTCATCAAGGCCGTCGACGGGACCACCGTCAAGGAGCCCGCCGACGTCGCCGAGCTGGTCACCAAGCACAAGACCGGCGAGAAGGTCGTCTTCACCATCGTGCCCGCCAAGGAGCAGGCCGCCGCCGAGAAGGAACAGCGGACGGCGACCAGGACCGAGGACGTGACCGTCACGACCAAGGCGTCCGACGACGACGGCGAGAAGCGCGCGATCGTCGGGATCTCCGCCGGGACCGACCACACCTTCCCGTTCACCATCGACATCAAGCTCGCCGACGTCGGAGGGCCGAGTGCCGGGCTCATGTTCGCGCTCGGCATCTACGACAAGCTCACCCCGGGCAGCCTCACCGGCGGCAAGTTCGTGGCCGGCACCGGCACCATCGACGACGACGGCAAGGTCGGCCCGATCGGCGGCATCGAGATGAAGACCGTCGGCGCCCGCGACAAGGGCGCCCAGTACTTCCTCACGCCCGCCGACAACTGCGCGGCCGCCGCCAAGGACACCCCCGGCGGGCTCACGCTGGTCAAGGTGAAGACCATCGAGGACGCCCTCGGCGCCCTCGACGACATCCGCTCCGGCGACACCGCCGCCCTGCCCAAGTGCACGACCAAGGGCTGACGGAACAGACACGCGCGCGTACGGGAACGGGGGTGCCCCCAAGACCAGGGGCGCCCCCGTTGTCGTACGAGAAGAGGCCGTCGTAGCGGAAGAACTCAGTCCTCGAACGTCGCCGACAGCGCCTCCGCCAGCCCCGGTACCAGGGCGTCGCCGGTCAGGACCTCCGTCGGGGAGTCCTTCTCGCGCAGTCGCAGGGCGGAGTCGCGGGTGCCGTCGCGCAGGACCGCGACCGTCATGCGGACCTCCTGGCGGTCGGGGTGCTTCGCGACCCACTGGGTGAGCTTCTTGTCGCTCAGGCCCTCCGGGACGGACGCCTCGGCGGACGGCGGGAGCATCAGGCGCTCCACCGTCAGGGCGCAGCCGACGACCGGATCGGGCCAGGCGATCGTGCCGAGGAACTCGTCCAGCGGCTTGCCCGCCGGGATCTCCTCCTGCTCGATCGGGGTGAGACCGGTGGTCGCCTGCTCGTCCTCCAGGCCGAGCTGGGCCGCGAGGCCCGGTTCCTGAGCGCGCAGCCGGGCGGTGTCTACGAGGGCGAAGAGGCGAGCGGGCTGGTCCCAGCCGAGGCCGGACACGTACTCGTCGATCTCGAGTACGGCCCGGGTCAGAGGGCTCGCTGCCATGGGTGTGTTGGACATGGTCACAATCCTGCCTCGTTCATAGCCCGAATCGGGAACCGAGTAAAGCGTGAGTAAGTTGCATAGGTGAGGGCCTACGATCACGTGGCCCACGGACGGCCCGCGGGGACGCGGGTCTGACGGACCAACAGCGACTTTCGAGGTGCGCACCTTGGCTTTCCAGATGCCGGACCGCGGCGGAGGCCCGACGGGGCCACGGATCAGAGTGGGCCGCCCGTCCCGGCGTGTCCGGACCCTGCTCATGACACTGGGCGTCCTTGCCGTGCTCGGCATGGCGTTCACCATGTTCGCCGGGTTCTGGACGGACTGGCTCTGGTACCGGTCGGTGAACTACTCGTCCGTGTTCACGACGACCCTGTGGACGAAGATCGGGCTGTTCTTCGTCTTCGGCCTGCTGATGGCCCTGGCGGTCGGCTTCAACATCTGGCTGGCGCACCGGCTGCGGCCACCGCTGAGTGCCATGTCGATGGAGCAGCAGAACCTCGACCGCTACCGCATGGGCATCGCGCCCTACAAGAGGTGGCTGCTGCTGGGGATCACCGCGCTGGTCGGCCTGATCGCCGGCGCCTCGGCGTCGAGCCAGTGGCGGACCTGGCTGATGTGGGTCAACGGCGTGTCCTTCGGTGAGAAGGACCCGCAGTTCAAGCTCGACATCTCCTTCTTCACCTTCGACCTGCCCTGGTACCGGTTCCTGCTCGGCTTCGGCTTCGCAGCTGCGATCCTGTCCGTGATCGCCGCCGCGCTGACGCACTACCTGTACGGCGGGCTCAGGATCACCAGCCCGGGAGCGCGCGCCACGGCCGCCGCCACGGGCCATCTGTCGGTGCTGATGGGCATCTTCGTCGCCCTGAAGGCGGTGGCCTACTGGCTCGACCGGTACGGCCTCGCGGTCAAGTCCAGCGACTTCAAGGCGACCGACAACTGGACCGGCCTGAGGTACGTCGACGCGAACGCCTATCTGCCGGCCAAGACGATCCTGTTCTGCATCGCCGTCATCTGCGCCCTGCTGTTCTTCGCCACCCTGTGGCGGCGCACCTGGCAGCTGCCCGTCATCGGCTTCGGTCTGATGGTGCTGTCGGCGATCCTCATCGGCGGTCTCTACCCGGCGATCGTCCAGAAGTTCCAGGTCCAGCCGAACGAGCAGGCCAAGGAAGCGCCGTACGTCACCAAGAACCTCAAGGCGACGCGTGAGGCGTACGGGATCGACGACGCCAACGTCAGCGAGTACGCGGGCACGTCCACGACCACGGACAAGACCAAGCTGCGCGACGACGTCGGCAGTACGGCCAGCATCCGGGTGATGGACCCGAACATCGCCTCGCCGACGTTCCAGCAGCTCCAGCAGATGCGTAACTACTACGCGTTCCCGACCAACCTGGACGTCGACCGCTACACCAAGGACGGCAAGGACCAGGACACGGTCATCGGTCTGCGCGAGCTGAACCTCGACGGCATTCCGAAGAACAACTGGATCAACGACCACTTCCGCTACACCCACGGCTATGGCGTGGTCGCAGCCAAGGGCACCACCGCCGACTCCGAGGGCCGCCCGGTCTTCACCGAGTCCGACCTGCCCTCGCAGGGTGACCTCGGGACGTACCAGCAGCGGGTCTACTACGGCGAGAAGACCACCGAGTACTCGATCGTCGGCGGTCCCCAGAAGGAGATCGACTACTCCGACGACAGCGGCGAGAAGACCTTCAGCTACACCGGCAAGAGCGGGGTCAACCTCTCCAACCCGATCAACCGGGCCGCGTACGCGGTGGCGTTCAACGAGCCGCAGATCCTCTACTCCGGCGCGATCGGCGAGGGTTCGCGGATTCTGTACAACCGCACGCCCAAGGAGCGCGTCGAGGCGGTCGCCCCGTGGCTGACCATCGACGGCGACGCCTACCCGGCGGTCGTGGACGGGAAGATCCAGTGGATCGTCGACGCGTACACGACGACGAACGGCTACCCGTACTCGTCGCGTACGACCCTCGGTGACACCACGGCCGACTCGCTGACCGCGACGAACAACTCGCGCGCGGTGGTGGCCCAGCAGAACCAGGTCAACTACATCCGCAACTCGGTGAAGGCGACCGTCGACGCTTACACCGGCCAGGTGAAGCTGTACCAGTGGGACACCAAGGACCCGGTCCTGAAGACCTGGATGAAGGCGTTCCCGGGCACGGTGAAGGCGAAGACCGAGATCTCGGACTCGCTCATGGCCCATCTGCGCTACCCGCAGGACCTGTTCAAGGTCCAGCGCGAGCTGCTCAGCCGGTACCACGTGAAGGACGCGACGACGTTCCTCAGCGGCTCCGAGGTGTGGCAGGTGCCGGACGACCCGACAAACACCTCGGGCGAGCCGGTGCCGCCGTACTACCTGAGCATGAAGATGCCCGACCAGAAGGCGCAGGCGTTCTCGCTCACGACGACGTTCACGCCCAACGGCCGTGATCAGCTCAGCGCGTTCATGTCGGTCGACGCCGAGGCGGGCACCAGCGACTACGGCAAGATCAGAATCCTGAAACTGCCGACGAACACCAGCGTCCAAGGTCCTAAACAGGTACAGAGCCAGTTCAACTCCGAACAGGACATCGCCGAGACGATCAGCCTCCTCAACAGAGGTGATTCCAAGGTGGAGTACGGCAACCTGCTGACGGTGCCGCTCGACGGAGGACTGCTGTACGTGGAGCCGGTCTACGTACGCGGTGGTGGACTGAAGTACCCGCTGCTGCGGAAGGTGTTGGTGACCTACGGAGGCAACACCGCCTTCGAGGACACCCTTGACCAGGCCCTCAACAAGGTGTTCGGGGCGGACGGCGAGACCACCACGCCACCGGAGGACGACGACGGGGGCACGACGACTCCGCCACCGACCTCCGACAACCCGACGGTCCAACAGGCGTTGAACGACGCCCAGAAGGCCTTCGAGGACGGCCAGGAAGCCCTGAAGAAGGGCGACTGGGAGGCGTACGGTCTGGCCCAGAAGGACCTGGAGGAAGCGCTGCAACGGGCCGAGGACGCACAGGCCAAGGAAGACAAGGCCGGCGGCAGCAGCCCGAGTCCGAGCGGTAGTCCGAGTCCGAGCGGCAGTCCGAGCCCGAGCAGCAGTCCCAGCGGCTGATCAGTTCCTGAGCTGGTCAGATGCCCCTCCCGCGCCGTGGTACGGTTTGAACACAACGGCGCGGGGTGGAGCAGCTCGGTAGCTCGCTGGGCTCATAACCCAGAGGTCGCAGGTTCAAATCCTGTCCCCGCTACTGAAAACGAAGGCCCGGATCCTGATCAAGGATCCGGGCCTTCGTGGTGTGCGAACGCATGTGCCGGGCAGAGGGATGGCCGTGCCGCCGTGGGGAGTTGGGCGAACTGTGTTTGACTTGTCTCTCTGTGGGCATGTCGACAAAACGCTGAAGTGACCTCACTGGCTGCGGTATACCAGGTGTACCCAGGTTGCAGGTGGTGCGACGATGGACGTTATGGGGGACAAGGCAACTCTGTTGGAGACAGGGCGGTTTGAGCAGTCTGCTGACTTTGTGCAGTCTGCCGATCTTGTGCAGCCTTCCGACCGGGACGAAACCGGTGAGGCCGCCGAGGAAGCAAGGCAGCGGCTCGCCGCGGAAGCCGGCGATGTCGAGGCGATGAGCGTCCTCGGGGCCATGCTGCTGCGCCGCGGTGATCTCGACGGAGCCGAACCCCTGCTGCGTGCCGCCACCGCCGCGGGTGACCGGGCCGCCGCCAACAACCTGGGTGTCCTGCTGCACCAGCGCGGATACGCCGACGAGGCCGCCGGATGGTGGCGGATCGCCGCCGTCGCCGGGTCCGCCGCGGCCGCGCACGCGCTGGGACGCCACCACCGGGAGAAGGGCGACGAGCCCGCCGCCGAGTACTGGCTGCGCCAATCCGCCGAGCAGGGGCACGCCCTCGGCGCGTACGCGCTCGCCGATCTGCTGGAGCACCGCGCGGACGCCGGGGCCGGGCACTGGATGCGGGCCGCGGCCGAGCGGGGGCACCGTGAGGCGGCCTACCGGCTCGCGCGCGCTCTTGATCGCGAGGTGCCGGCCGAGGGGGACGACGGGTCCGACAACGGTGTCTCCCCGGCAGCCGAGCAGTGGTACCGCCAGGCCGCCGCGCGCGGACACCGGCGGGCCGCGCTGCACCTCGGCGCGATCCTGGAGCGGCGCGGTGAGCTCAAGGAGGCCGGGCGCTGGTACCTGACCTCCGCCAAGGACGGGGAGGCGCGGGCCGCCTGCGCCCTCGGGTTCCTGCTGCGTGACGCGGGAGACGTCGAGAGCGCCGCGGTCTGGTGGCTGCGGGCCGCCCAGGACGGGGACGGCAACGCGGCGAACGCGCTGGGGGCGCTGCACGCCGAGCGGGGCGAGACGCAGACCGCCGAGCGGTGGTACCGGGCCGCGATGGACGCCGGTGATGTCAACGGCGCGTACAACCTCGGGCTGCTCTGCGCCGAGCAGGCGCGGACCGCACAGGCCGAGCAGTGGTACCGGCGCGCGGCGTACGCCGGGCACCGGGAGGCGGCGAACGCGCTGGCGATCCTGTTGCTGCAGGGCGGGGACACCGCCGGGGCCGAGCCGTGGTTCTCCAAGGCGGCCGAGGCCGGGAGCGTGGACGCGGCGTTCAACCTCGGGATTCTCTTCGCCGGGCGAGGCACCGAAGAGGGCGCCGTCATCGCGCTGCGGTGGTACGAGCGGGCCGCGGCCGCCGGGCACACCGAGGCGGCGCTCCAGGTCGGGATCGCGCGGCTGCGGGACGGGGACGAGGCGGCGGCGGAGCGACATCTGCGGTGTGCGGCGGGGGGCGGCAGCTCGGAGGCGGCCTATCGGCTCGCGACCGTGCTGGATGCCCGGCGTCCGCCCGCGCCCGCGCATGAGCTGGGAGAGCCGGTGCACTCGTCCAAGAGCGAGTGCGAGGAGTGGTACGAGCGGGCGGCGTCGCAGGGGCATCGTCGGGCGCAGGTGCGGGTGGGGATGCTGGCCGCCGCCCGGGGGGATGTCGTCGGGGCGGCTCGGTGGTACCGGGAGGCGGCCGAGGCGGGCTCCCGCAACGGTGCCTTCAATCTCGGGCTGCTGCTGGCCCGGGAGGGGAGTGAGCCCGAGGCTGCGGTGTGGTGGACCCGCGCGGCGGACGCGGGGCACGGGCGGGCGGCGTTGCGGCTTGCCCTGGTCTACGCGCGTCGTGGGGAGCTCGCGGAGGGGCAGCGGTGGGCCGACCGGGCGGTGACGCTGGGACCGCGGGAGGTGTCGGAGCGGGCGGCTCGGCTGCGGGACGCGCTGCGCCAGGAGTTGTCCGCCTGAGGCTGGGGTGGGGCCGTGGACAAGCGATTTGCTTCCGTCCTCTGCGTTGACGTAGTGTTCATTTCACCGACGCGGGGTGGAGCAGCTCGGTAGCTCGCTGGGCTCATAACCCAGAGGTCGCAGGTTCAAATCCTGTCCCCGCTACTGAAGGCCGAGGGCCGGAATCCAGAAGGATTCCGGCCCTCGGTGTGTTCATGGCCTGTGGCCCACGGCCTCCTCGTACAGGGCGCGGTCGACCGTTCTGGACTCCGGTAGCGGGTCGCCCTCGAAGACTCCTTGCGCGGTGTAGGCCGCTTGCAGACGGTCGGTTGTGCCTTTGCGGATCTCCCAGTCCATCCGCAGGGACGGGGTCGAGCGGAGGATCTGTTTGTCCGCCTTCAGAAGTTTCGCCAGGTAGGTGACGTAGGCCTCGTCGTCCTTGTAGTCCGTCGCGAAGTACGAGTTCACCGTGCGGATGTACGCCCGGAGCAAGGCCACTCCCGCGTCCACGTCCCGCTGGAGCAGCGAAGGGCCGTACAGCAGGCCGCCCAGAGGCTCGCCCTGCGGCTGGCCGCCGAGGAAGGCGTAGGCGGGCTGTCCGTCGACCTTGCGCCACACCGGGTCCAGGAGCCAGGCCGAGTCGACGCCGCCGTTCTCCAGGGCGGTGAGGACGTCCGCGGAGCCCAGCTGCTGGTACTGGATCTCGTCGAGGCCGCCGCCGTGTTTCTCCAGGGTCTTCTCCATGGGGTACGCGATGACGGAGCCCTTGCCGATCATCGTGCCGAGTCTGCGGCCGGCCATGGACACCTGGGACGCGCTCTCGCCGTCCTTCAGCCGCACCCACAGGCCGCTCTTCGAGCCGGGGTCCGGTGAGAAGTTCCCCGCGACCCACTTGATGTCGAAGCCGCCCCGGAGACCGTTCATCACGGCCGCCTCCGGAGCCGCCCAGATCGCGTCGAGGTCGCCCTTGGCGAGCAGGGGCAGCGCGTCCGGTGTCGGGAGGACCTTGAGGGTGACGTCCAGGCCCTCACGCTCGAACTCACCCTTGTCCAGCGCCACTTGCAGCGGTGCCACGTACTCGGCGCTCAGCGTCCCCGTCGCGATCGTCAGCTTCTCCGTCTTCGCCAGCGGCTTCGGGGCCGGTGCGCCGGGCTGGCAGCGGGCCGGCAGACGGCTCGGGGAGAGGTCGGCCGGGTCCGTCCAGGACGTGGCGCCACAGCCCTCCACCGGGCTGACCGTGCGCTTCCCGGCGCCCGCGCGTGGTGCGGTGTCCTCGTACGGCGACGAGCAGGCCGCCGAGGTCAGCAGTACGGCGGTCATCGCCGCCACCACGTATGTACGTCCCCTCATGACTGCCCCCGTCCACGGTCCCGCGGTGCCCATGGGGTGAGCAACCGGCCCACCACCCGCACCAGTTCGGAGAAGACGACCCCCAGGGCCGCCACACAGACGATCCCCACGAACATCACGTCGTTCTGGAACAGCGCGCGGGAGTCGAAGATCAGATGGCCCAGGCCGTTCGTCGCCGCGATCTGCTCCGAGGCGACGATCACCAGCACGGCCACGCCCGCCGCTATGCGTGCGCCCACCAGGACCGACGGCAGTGACGCCGGCAGCAGGACGTGGCGGAACATCTGCCAGGGCGAGGCGCCGAAGACCTGCCCCGCGTCGCGGTGGCCGGAAGGGATCGACATGACCGCGGACATCGTCGAGATCCATACGAAGAAGAAGACCGTCGCCGCGACCAGGGCCACCTGCGGGCCCTCGCCCAGGCCGAACATGTTCAGGAAGATCGGCAGCAGGGCCAGCTTCGGCACCACGTACAGGGCGTCCAGCAGGGGCTCCAGGGCCGCCCTGACCAGGGAGAGCGAGCCCATCAGCAGGCCCAGCGCGTACCCCGTGGCCGTGCCCACCGCGTAGCCCGCCACGACGCGCTTCGACGTCGCCCACACGTCCGGCCACAGGTCGCCCGCCGCGGCCCGGTCCCAGCCGTCCGCGAAGATCGTGGACGGTGCCGGGTAGACACGGGAGTCGATCCAGGCCCGGTCGGCGGCCAGTTGCCACAGGAGCACCAGGAACAGGGGGACGGCCGCCGCCAGGGACAGTTCCAGGGCGCGTCGGCGCCTGTGCGTGCGTACGGGATGGAGCTCGTGCGGGCCCGGCGTGCGGACCAGGACGGACTCCCGTGCGGGAGCGGTCGTCGTCATGCCGGCACCGCCTCCTTGCGCAGCAGGTCCCACAACTCGCTCTTCAGATCCGTGAACTCCGGTGCGGAGCGGATGTCGCCGGTGCGCGGGCGGGGGAAGGGCGGGTGGTGCTCGGCGATGATGCGGCCGGGGCGGGCGGACATCACCAGGACGCGGTCGCCGAGGACGATCGCCTCCTCCAGGCTGTGAGTGATGAAGAGGGTGGTGGTGCGGGTCGTCTGGGTGAGTTCCAGGAGCTCGTCCTGGAGGATCATGCGGAGTTGGGCGTCCAGGGCCGCGAACGGCTCGTCCATCAGGAGGAGTTCGGGCTCCACCGCCAACGCCCGCGCGATCGCCACGCGCTGGCGCATGCCGCCCGAGAGGGTCGCCGGGTAGGCGTCGGCGAAGTCCGACAGGCCCATGCGGGCCAGCCAGGTGTCGGCGCGGGCGTCGGCCTCGCGGCGGGGGACGCGCTGGATGTCGAGGCCGAAGCGGACGTTGGCGCGAACCGTCTTCCAGTCGTAGATGCCGTAGTCCTGGAAGATCATGGCGGCGGGGCGGGGACTGGTCGTACGGATCTCCAGGCGGCCCGTGCTGGGGCGCAGCAGACCCGCGGCGATGCGCAGCAGGGTGGACTTGCCGCAGCCCGAGGGGCCGACGACACAGACGAACTCACCGGCGGTCACGGACAGGTCCAGCGGGCCGAGGGCGGCCACCGCGCCGGGGCCACGGCCGAAGGTTCGGGTCAGATCACGTGCGCTGAGTTTCGGATACGGCTCTCCCACGGGGTCTCCTCGCGGAGTGCGGAACGGACTGGTGGGTGCCGTTGACCATATGACGGTCCGTCAGATCCGGGAAGCCTGTAGACAGCACAAAGCCCCGGCGCCCCACAGGGGCCGGGGCTTCGGAAGCAGGCTTATGCCACCGCGCAGTTCGGGCAGACGCCGCGGTACGTCACCTCGACGCCCGAGACCGTGAAGCCGAAGCGCTCGGAGTCGGGGAGGTCGGTGAGCGGGTCGCCGCTCGGGTGGACGTCGCGGATCGCGCCGCACTGGGCGCAGACCAGGTGGTGGTGCGGCCGGTGCGCGTTCGGGTCGTACCGCTTGGCGCGCTTGTCGGTGGCGACCTCGAGCACCTCGCCCAGGGAGACCAGTTCGCCCAGCGTGTTGTAGACGGTCGCGCGGGAGATCTCGGGCAGCTTGGCGACGGCCCGTGCGTGGACCTCGTCGGCCGTCAGGTGGACGTGATCGCCGTCGAGGACCTCGGCCACGACGCGCCGCTGCGCGGTCATCCGCCATCCGCGGCCGCGCAGTCGTTCCAGAAGGTCACTCATAGGGGTCACCTTAACAGCAAGGGGGACCAGGCTCCGAATAGGTGTGAATTTAGAGTGCACCTTGAGTTGGACAATGTCCAGTGTGGCGGGGGGTGGGCCGGGTCGCCCGACCCGCCCCCCGTACTGCTCTCAGGCCGGGACGTGCTGTCGTGCCGGTGCCCAGCAGCGGATGATGTCGCGGACCGAGACGATGCCGACCGGCTCACCGTGGTCCAGGACGATGAGGTGCCGGAAGCCGCCGTGGGCCATGGCCCGGGCCGCCTCCTCCAGGGTCCAGGACGGTGCCGCGAAGACGACGTCGGTGGTGGTGTGGTCGTGGACGCGTTCCGTGTCCGGACTCTGGCCCAGTCCCACGGCGTTGAGGACGTCGCGTTCGGTGAGGATGCCGATGCCTCCGGCATCGGGGTCGAGGATCACGGCCGCGCCGACCCGCCGGGCCGACATCAGAGCGGCGGCTTGGCGGAGAGTGTGGGCGGGGCCGATGGTGAGGACCACTGTGCTCATGGCGTCACGGACGAGCATGGGTGCGGAGTCACCTCCATACGAACCCCCGAGATAGTTCGAGGATTCACAAGTTCACAAATGAGGGTCCCCTCAGAGTCGCAGGTAAAGCGAGGGTCAACAAGAGGGCGCGTGCGGCCGATTGAGGGCGTACGCGCTCAGTAGCGCTGGTTGAGGTATCCCAGCATCTCGTCGTGGAGCAGACCGTTGGAGGCGGCCGCGTTGCCGCTGTGCGGGCCCGGGCGGCCGTCGAGGCCGGTGAAGGAGCCGCCCGCCTCCGTCACGATGATCGCGTTGGCGGCCATGTCCCAGAGGGAGAGCTCGGGTTCGGCACAGAGGTCGACCGCGCCCTCGGCGACCAGCATGTAGGGCCAGAAGTCGCCGTACGCGCGCGTGCGCCACACGTCGCGGGTCAGGTCCAGGAAGCCGTTGAGGAGGCTCTGCTCCTCCCAGCCGCTCAAGGAGGAGTACGCGAAGGACGCGTCCGACATCTTCGAGACGCGGGAGACATGCAGACGGGAGGCCGAGGTGAGGCTGCGGCCGGAGAACGCGCCGTGGCCCTTCGCGGCCCACCAGCGGCGGTTGAGCGCGGGGGCGGAGACGACGCCGACAACGGGCTGGTAGCCGCCCTCCGCCGCCTCCATCAGGGAGATCAGGGTGGCCCAGACGGGAACGCCCCGGACGTAGTTCTTGGTGCCGTCGATCGGGTCGATCACCCAGCGGCGGGGGCCGGTGCCCTGGACGCCGTACTCCTCGCCGAGGATCGCGTCCCGCGGGCGGGCGCGCTGGAGATGGGTGCGGATGATCTCCTCCGCCGCCTTGTCCGCTTCGCTCACCGGGGTCATGTCCGGCTTCGTCTCGACCTTGAGGTCCAGCGCCTTGAAGCGGTCCATGGTGGTTGCGTCGGCCGCGTCCGCGAGGACGTGGGCGAAGCGGAGGTCGTCGAGGTAGTCCGGCATGGGGCGAACGGTATCTGCCGTGGTAGGTACGGGGCTACACGGGACCAAGGCGCGGACGGGCCCCGTCCGGACGGCGTGCGGTGGATCAAGGGCGCCCCCCGATGCCTTCGCGAACCCTTGACAGTGCCCTCACGCGCGTCAAATCTGGGCCCAGAGCCGCTCGCCCCTAGGAGGCGATGATGCCTGCAGCGAGGGAATCCCTGCTGGACGCCGCATACACGGCGCTGGCCCGCCGGCCGTGGTCCACCGTGCGGATGGTGGACGTCGCCGCGGCGGCAGGAGTGTCCCGGCAGACGCTTTACAACGAGTTCGGGAGCAAGGAAGGGCTGGCCCGCGCGCTGGTGAGAAGGGAGGCCGACGGATATCTCGCCGGCGTCGAGCGCGCGCTCGCCACCCACAGCGACGCGCGTGAGCGGCTGACCGCGACCGCCGAGTGGACCGCGGCCACCGCCAAGGACAACGCGCTCGTACGGGCCATGCTCACCGGCTGCTGGAGCGAGCGGCTGCCCTCCCCGACGCTGTCCGCGGTCCCGTCCTCCTCGGCCGTACCGGCACAGCGCCGGGCGGACGGCCCGCTGCCGTCGCCCGGCGACTTCGTGGCACTGGTCCGCGACCGTGCCGTGGCGGTGCTCTGCGGACCCGGCGCGAACAAGACGGACCTCGCCGATCTCGCCCGCTCCTGCGAGCTGACCGTCCGGATCGCACTGTCCTGCGTGGCCGCCCCGCCGGGCGAGGGCGGGGTCGCGGACCTGGTACGCAGCGCACTGCACCGGCAGCCGGTGTGAGGGCTGTTACGTCAGTCGGCCCTGGCCTCGCGGTGAGCCCGTTGCTCGAAGTGACCGCGCCCGAGGCCGACTTCGACGGCGGACCGGCCGTCAGGGGGAGCCGGCCTCACGTCGGCGTGGGGTGAAGTCCTCGGCCCGGTGGGCGAGTCGGGCCGCGGCGAGGTCGGCTGAGCGGCCGTCAGTGTGCCGAGCCGGACAGCTGGAGGCCGATCACGCCCACGATGACCAGGCTGATCGAGACGAGCTTCAGCACCGACACCAGGTCACCGAGGAAGATCATGCCGTAGATCGCGGTACCCGCCGCCCCGATGCCGGTCCACACCGCGTACGCCGGGCCCACGTCGAGCTTCCTCAGCGACAGCGTCAGCAGGCCGAAGCTGCCGAGGGCGAAGATGCAGAACGCGACCGTGGGCCACAGCCGAGTGAAGCCGTGCGAGAGCTTGAGGCACACGGCGAAACCGGTCTCCAACAACCCGGCGACCACCACCAGCAGCCACGCCATGTGCTGTCCTCCCGTATGTCCGGCTCGGTGCGATTATGCCTTTACCTAACCTGTACGGAGACAAACAACGCGGAGGTCAGTCGCCTTCCTTGCGTTCCCTGGTCGCCAGCAGACGGCGGAGCGAGTACAGCCGCGCCGGGTCCGCGTGCCCCTCGGCTACCCACTCGTCCAGCGCGCAGTCCGGCTCATCATGACTGCACGCACGGGGACAGCCTTCGGTTCCCGGCACCAGGTCGGGGAACGCGAGGATCACGCGGGACGGATCGACGTGGTGCAGGCCGAACGACCGCAAGCCCGGAGTGTCGATCACCCAGCCCGCGTCGCCCGCCAGGGGCAGCGCCAGAGCCGAGGTGGTGGTGTGGCGGCCGCGACCGGTCACCGCGTTCACATGACCCGTCACCCGGCGCCGCTCCTCCGGGACCAGGGCGTTCACCAGCGTCGTCTTGCCCACGCCCGAGTGGCCGACGAACGCTGTGATCTTGCCGTCGAGTTCCTCCCGCACCCGGTCCACCGCGCTGCCGTTCTCCAGTTCCTCGCGGCTGGTGACGACGTGCGGGATGTCCAAGTGGCCGTACAGCTCCAGCAGTTTGTCGGGCTGGGCGAGGTCCGACTTCGTCAGGACCAGGAGGGGAGTCAGACCGCCGTCGAACGCCGCGACCAGACAGCGGTCGATGAGACGCGGGCGGGGTTCGGGGTCGGCGAGGGCCGTGACGATCGCCAGCTGGTCGGCGTTGGCGACGACCACGCGCTCGAAGGGGTCGTCGTCGTCCGCGGTACGGCGCAGCACCGAGGTGCGCGGCGCGATGCGGACGATACGGGCCAGGGTGTCCTTCTCGCCGGAGAGGTCGCCGACGATGGCCACCCGGTCTCCGACGACGGCGGCCTTGCGGCCCAGTTCGCGGGCCTTCATGGCCATCACGACCGTGTCGTCGACCAGACAGGTCAGCCGGCCCCGGTCGACGGTGAGGACCATGCCCTCGACCGCTTCCTCGTGCTTGGGCCGGATGTTCGTACGGGGCCGGTTGCCCTTGCGGTTCGGGCGGCTGCGGATGTCGTCCTCGTCGGTGTGCTTGCCGTAGCGACGCATGATGTCTAGGCCCCTACGCCCCGAGCATCCCGGTCCACAGTTCCGGGAAGTCCGGCAGGGTCTTCGCCGTCGTGGCCACGTTCTCGATCTGCACGCCCTCCACCGCGAGGCCGATGATCGCGCCGGCCGTCGCCATCCGGTGGTCCTCGTACGTGTGGAAGATCCCGCCGTGCAGCCGGCGCGGGCGGATGTGCAGTCCGTCGGCCGTCTCGGTCACGTCACCGCCGAGCTCGTTGATCTCCTTGGTGAGCGCGGCCAGGCGGTCCGTCTCGTGCAGGCGCAGATGGGACACGCCGCGCAGCGTCGAGGGGGAGTCGGCCAGCGCCGCCACCGCCGCGATGCCCGGAGTCAGCTCGCCGACCTCGCTCAGGTCCACGTCGATGCCGTGGATCGCACCCGAACCGGTGAACACCAGGCCGTACTCGGTGAGTTCGCAGGAACCGCCCATCTCGGTGAAGATCTCCCGCAGCCTGTCACCGGGCTGGGTGGTGCGGCTCGGCCAGTCGGGGACGACGACCCTGCCACCGGTCACCAGGGCCGCCGCCAGGAACGGCTGGGCGTTGGAGAGGTCCGGCTCGATCGTCAGGTCCCGGCCGAGCAGCGCACCCGGCGTGACCCGCCAGACATTGGGCTCGCCGCCCGACTCCGGGGTGTCGACCTGGGCGCCGACCGCGCGCAGCATGTCGACGGTCATACGGATGTGGGGGAGCGAGGGGAGGGTGGAGCCCACGTGGCGGACTTCCACGCCCTGGTTGAAGCGGTGGCCGCTCAGCAGCAGCGCGCTCACGAACTGCGACGACGAGGACGCGTCGATCTCCACCGGGCCGCCGTCCAGGGCACCGCCGCCGTGGACCGTCAGCGGGAGCGCGCCGCGGCCGTCGTCGTCGATGCGGGCACCGAGGACGCGCAGGGCGTCGATGACGCCGTTCAGGGGACGCTCGTACGACCTCGGGTCGCCGTCGAAGCGGATCTCGCCGTCGGCGAGGGCGGCGACGGGGGGGAGGAAGCGCATGACGGTGCCGGCGTTGCCGACGTGCACCGTGGCGGGGCCGCGGAGGCCTGCGGGCAGGACGCGCCAGGACTCGCCCGTACCGTCGGGGCCCACGCCTTCCTCGATGCCCACGCCCATTTCACGGAGGGCCGCGGCCATGAGGAGGGTGTCCCGGGAGCGGAGGGGGCGGCGCAGCCAGCCGGGTTCGCTTGCGAGGGCGGCCAGTACGAGTGCTCGGTTGGTGACTGACTTCGACCCCGGGACGTGGACCGTCGCGTCGACGGCTCCGCTCGCATAGGGGGCGGGCCAGAGGGCGGTGTCTGAGGGGTTCAAAGCCATGGGGTCCACTTTAGTGGGGGGTCGTGTGTTGGGTGCGGCGCCATCGTGGCTGGTCGCGCAGTTCCCCGCGCCCCTGACGCCTGCCCCTTCGGGGCGCGTCATACCTCCAGAAGCCACCTGCCGCCGCCTATGAGCGAGCACAACGACACCGCGTGGAACAGGAACAACCACAGCCCCGCCGGCACATGTGTCAGGCGTGACAGCTGGTCCGCGTCCGAGTCCCCCGCGCCGCCGCGCACCCTCTTCGCCTGCAACTCGAAAGCGGGACGGACGCCGCCCGCCAGGAGGAACCACACCGCCGCGTACGCGAACGCGGCCTGCACCTGGGGGCCCGCCAGCCAGGACACCATCACGAACGTGCTGCCGGTGACGACCACCGTCAGAGCGCCGTAGGCGTTGCGGATCATCACCAGCATCGCGATGAGCAGGATTGTCGCCAGCCACAGCAGCAGCGTGATGCGGTCGGCGGCGAGGAGGGCCGCGCCGCCCAGGCCCAGCAAGGGGGGAGCGGTGTAGCCGGCCGCCGCGGTGAGGATCATGCCGATGCCGTGCGGCTTGCCGCGGCTGACCGTGAGGCCGCTGGTGTCGGAGTGCAGCCGGATGCCGGTGAGCTGGCGACCGGTGAGCAGGGCGATCAGACCGTGGCCGCCCTCGTGGGCGATGGTGATGGCGTTGCGCGAGACACGCCACAGGCTGTGCGGGACCACTATGGCGAGCGCCGCGACCAAGGTGGCCAGAACCACCCACAGGTCGGGGTCGGGCTGGGTGCCGATCAGCTCGTCCCAGACAGAGGTCGCTGTGCTGGTGTCCATGTTCGGCGGTGGCTCCCTCTGGTCGAGTCAATAGGGGCCGGCGCGTAGCGCCGTCGTTGAGGGGTGGTGGTCGGGCGACGGGTGGGCCTGGCAGTGTGGCACGTATGTGCGGACGGTATGCAGCGAGTCGTAGGCCCGAGGATCTCGCAGGAATCTTTGAGATCGAGAAGTGGGAGCCCGAGGAGACACTGGCCCCCGACTACAACGTGGCCCCTACCAAGGAGGTCTACGCCGTCCTCGACCGTCCTCTTAAGGACGCGGATGCTGCATCTACCAGTTCCTCCGTCACGGGCCGCCCGGTTCGTCAGCTGCGCACGCTCAAGTGGGGACTGGTGCCGAGCTGGTCGAAGACCCCCGAGGGCGGCGCCCGGATGATCAACGCCCGCGCCGAGACCGTCCACGAGAAGCCGTCGTACAAGCGGGCCTTCTCCACCCGCCGTTGCATCATCCCCGCCGACGGCTACTACGAGTGGGTCACCGGGAAGTCCGAGCGGGATCTGGAGGTCGAGGGCAGGAAGAAGCGGCCGCGCAAGCAGCCGTACTTCGTGCTGCCGGCCGACGGATCCGTCTTCGCGATGGCAGGGCTGTACGAGTTCTGGCGGGACAAGACCCTCCCGGACGACCACCCGCAGGCCTGGTGGGTGACCTGCTCGGTCATCACCACCGAGGCGGAGACCAGCCCGCTCGCGGTCGCCCCGGCCGACGGACCGTACGCGCTGGCCGACATCCACCCCCGGATGCCGCTGATGCTCACCCCGGACCGCTGGGACTCCTGGCTGGACCCGTCCCGCACGGACGTCGAGGACCTCCGCTCCCTCCTGGAGCCGCCCCCGGGCGGCCTGATGCGCGCCTACCCGGTCTCCACGGCCGTCAGCAACGTCCGCAACAACGGACCGGAGCTGCTGACCGAGCTGGAGGGGCCCGAAGAGGGCACACTCTTCTGACGTGACCCAAGTGACCACCGAGATCATCGGTACGGATGCCGGCGACGCCCGCATCACCTGGCACCCCGCGAAGAAGGCACGCCTCGTCCTCGCCGCCAGCCATGGCGCCGGCGGCGGTATCGAGGCGCGGGATCTCCAGGCCCTCGCGCACACCCTCCCCGGACACGGCGTGAGCGTCGCCCTCGTCGAGCAGCCCTGGCGGGTGGCGGGCAAGAAGGTGGCGTCCGCGCCGAAGACGCTCGACGTGGGATGGCGGGGGATCTGGCCCTCGGTGGCCGAGCCGGGGCTGCCCGTCATCTCGGGTGGGCGTAGTGCCGGGGCCCGCGTGGCATGCCGTACCGCCGTCGAGCTGGGCGCCGCCGCTGTGCTCGCCCTCAGCTTCCCGCTGCATCCGCCGGGCAGGCCGGAGAAGTCCCGGGCCGAAGAGCTGCTCGGGTCCGGGGTGCCCACGCTGGTCGTACAGGGCGGGAACGACCCCTTCGGGAAGCCGGAGGAGTTCCCGGGCGGCGCTTATGAGCTGGTCGAGGTGGCGTACGGCGATCATGGGTTCGCGGTGCCGAAGAAGGCGGACCTCACTCAGGAGCAGGCCGTGACACTCATCACCGACGCGGTGGTGAAGTGGGCCGGGTCACTCGGGTAAAGGCTCGGGAATGTTGAGCCCCGGAGCTCTGTTGTGGCGGACAGAAGTGCTGAAGCACCAGCACCGACCGTCGTAGAGAGGAAGTCCGCCGCATGGGTTCGACCATCTGCCCGAGCCGCAGCAGCCGCGCTGACCTGGACTGGACGGTGCTGCACGCGGCCAAGACCAGCCCTATTCGGGCGGCGGGCGGACCGGATCGTGTTCTATCCTCCGATTCTGGTGGGATCGGTTTCGCTCCTGCCCGCAATCTTGAGGAGGTGGGTCCGGTTCCCGGTACCGACGCAGGGACCGAACACGGCCAGGCGGAGCAGCCCGAGGGCCAGGGCACGAGCACGGAGACCACCTCGCAGCGCAGCGCGCGCTTCGAGCGGGACGCGCTCGAATTCCTCGACCAGATGTACTCGGCCGCCCTGCGCATGACGCGCAACCCGGCCGACGCCGAGGACCTGGTGCAGGAGACGTACGCCAAGGCGTACGCGTCCTTCCACCAGTTCCGCGAGGGCACCAACCTGAAAGCCTGGCTGTACCGGATCCTGACCAACACCTTCATCAACTCGTACCGCAAGAAGCAGCGTGAACCCCAGCGCTCCGCGGCCGAGGAGATCGAGGACTGGCAGCTCGCACGTGCCGAGTCGCACATGTCGACCGGTCTGCGCTCCGCCGAGTCGCAGGCGCTCGACCACCTGCCTGACTCGGACGTCAAGGAAGCGCTCCAGGCGATCCCCGAGGAATTCCGCATCGCCGTCTATCTGGCGGACGTTGAGGGCTTTGCGTACAAGGAGATCGCGGACATCATGGGGACACCCATCGGTACGGTGATGTCCCGGCTGCACCGAGGCCGTCGCCAACTGCGCGGCATGCTCGAGGATTACGCCCGTGAGCGCGGGCTGGTTCCGGCCGGCGCCGGAGAGTCGAACGAAGCGAAAGGTTCGGGCTCATGAGCTGCGGAGAGCCGCACGAGACGGACTGCAGTGAGGTACTCGATCATCTCTACGAGTTCCTCGACAGTGAGATGCCGGACGTCGACCGCGACAAGTTCAAGCAGCACTTCACGGAGTGCTCGCCGTGCCTGGAGAAGTACGGCCTGGAAGAGGCCGTGAAGAAGCTGGTCAAGCGGTGCTGCGGTCATGACGACGTCCCCACCGACCTGCGCTCCAAGGTCCTGGGGCGGCTCGACCTGATCCGCTCCGGGCAGGCGGTGCCCGAGCACGACATCACCGCGGCCCCGGCCCAGGAAGCCTGAACTCCCCATCTGGGAACGGGCTGTCGTCACTCGAACGTGCTAATCCGCGGGTAATCGGCCCGCGGAACCCCCTCTTGCCCTCCTAGGCTCCGAAGCTGAGCCGGCTCGGGAGATCTCAAAGGGGCGTCATGGAGGGGACAGCGGCACGGGCACGCGTGTACGTGGTCGGTGTCGCCCTCGCCGCTCTGTACTGCGTGCACGCGCTGCCGGCGGTGACCGCCCCCTGGTGGGCGGTGGCCCTGCTCGCCGCCCTCTACGCCGGGGGCGAGCGGCTCTCCGGCACTTTCTACCCCGTGCTGCTCGCCGGGGCCTTCCTGCTGCCGCCCCCCGCCGCCGCGCTGGTCGCGCTGCCGGGGGCGCTGCTCTCCCCGGTCGCGCAGCGGCCGCGCTCGCTCCGCCGGATCTGGCGGGCCGCCCAACTCGCCGTCGCCGTCTGGGCGGCGTCCCGGGTGCACTGGGCGCTGGGCGGCAGGGACGCCGTCGTGGCCCCCGACTTTCCCTACGTGCTCGTCCCGGCCGGGGCGGCCGTCATCGCCTTCTGTCTGGTGCTGACCGTGCTGGACGGGGGCATCCTGACGCTTGCCGAGCGGGTGCCGGTACGGCTGGCCTGGCGCGGTCTGTTCGTACGTTCCCTCGCACCGATCGCCGTGCACGGGCTCGCCGGGCTGATGATGGCCGTGCTGTGGCGCAGCCCGTACGGACCCGTCGCCGCGCTGCTCGTGCTGCTGCCGATGTGTGTGTCCTGGTGGGCCTTCGCCCAGTACCACCGGGAACAGGCCGCCCATCAGGCCACCATCCGCGCACTCGTGCAGGCCGTCGACATCAAGGACGAGTACACCCGCGGGCACAGTGAGCGCGTAGGCCAGGCCTCGATGATGATCGCCCGTGAGCTCGGCATGGACGAGGGCCGCATCGAGGTGCTCCGCTTCGCCGGGATCCTCCACGACGTCGGCAAGCTGGGCGTGCCGACGCGGCTGCTGCGCAAGGACGGGCCGTTGACCCCCCAGGAGCGGCGCGTCATCGAGCTGCATCCCGAGTACGGGCACGAGATGGTGCGGGGGATCTCGTTTCTGGGGGAGGCGCGGGCGGCCGTACTGCATCATCACGAGCGGCTGGACGGGAGCGGGTATCCGTACGGGCTGGTGGGGAGCCAGATTCCCGAGTCCGCACGGGTGGTGGCGGTCGCCGACGCCTTCGACGCCATGACGTCGACGCGGTCGTATCGCCGGGCACGGCCTGTCGCCACCGCGCTGGAGGAGCTGGAGCGGTGCGCCGGGTCGCAGTTCGACCCGCGGATGGTCACGGCACTGGTGCGGGCACTGAGCAGACACGGCTGGCACCCCGCGGTGACCGCGGACGAGGAGCGCCCACCGCACCCCCGCCGACCGGTCTCCAGCCGCCCCGGAGCGCACCGATGAGGCGGCAGGGCCTGTGGGCGGGGTGGCCGGGGTTCGGGTTTTGCGTGGGTGCATCGGTGGGGCGGCCGGGGTTCGAATCTGGCGTGGGTGCATCGGTCGGGTGGTCGGGCCTCCGGTCAGGCGGGAGCGCGGCGGTGGGGCGTTCCGGACTCTGGTTTGAGCGGGGCACTCCGGTGGGGTGGTCCGGGCTCTGGTCTGCGGGGAGTGCTTCGGTGTGGCGGCTCGGGCTCAGGTCTCGTGGGGGGTGCGGATGAGGTGGCCTCGGCTGCTTGTGCACGGGGCGGCGGGGCTTCTCGCCCTTGTCTCGCTCGGGGTCATCCTCTCGACGGGGCTTGAGGAGCGCGGGGTCGCGCTGGCCTTCGGGGTGCTGATCACCGTCGGTGAGCTCGCGCGGTGGACCGGAGCCCGGGTACGGGAGGCCGCGCCGCTCGGGGCCGCAGGGGCGCTGGCGTACGCGCTGCTCGGGGCGGACGCCGGGCGGCCCACCACGCACGGGGTCCTCCAGGTGGTCACCGTCGTGCTCGCCGCCGCGCTCCTCGGCAGCGTGCCGCACATCGCGCGCGGACAGGGCCCGATGATCGACCATCTCTCGCGACGCCTGCTCAGCACCGCGTTCTGCGCCGTCTGCTTCCAGCCCCTCTACAACCGGGGCGTCCTCGACGCCTGGGGCGGACCGGCGTACGCCCTCGTGCTGATCTCGCTCCTCGCCCTCACCGCACTCTGCGACGCCGTGCTCGCCGCCGCGCTCGCGCACTCCCGCACCCGCTGGCCCTTCGCCCCGCTGCTGAGGCACGAGCTGCGGGCCCTGCTCGGCATCGGCTCCGCCGTCTGCGCGACCGGCGCGGTGATGGCCCTCGCGGTCGCCGTCGTCGGACTGTGGGCGCTGCCCGTCTTCTCCCCGCCCCTCCTCCTCACCCAGCTGGCCTTCCGGCGGTACGCCGCCGTACGGACCACCTACCGGCAGACCATCGCCTCCCTCGCCCGGGCCACCGAGATCGCCGGCTACACCCCCGCGGGGCATGCCCGCCGCGTCGCCGAGCTCAGCAAGGCCGTGGGGCGGGACCTGGGGCTGACCGGACCCGATCTCACCGTCCTGGAGTACGCCGCCCTCATGCACGACATCGGACAGCTGAGCCTGATCGACCCGGTGCCGGCGGGGGCCACCGCGGGGCTGCCCACCGAGGAGCAGCGGCGGATCGCCCTGCTCGGCGGGGCCGTCGTACGGCAGACGGGGGTGGACGGCACGGTCGCCGTGGTCGTGGAGCGGCAGGCCGACCCCTATCGGCAGCAGCCGGTCGCCGCGCGGATCGTGCGGGCGGTGAACGCCTACGAGGAGAAGGCGCGGGACGCCGGGCCCGGCGGGCCCCTCACCGCGCTGGAGGAGCTGCGGCTCGCCACCGCGGGGGACTACGCGCCCGAGGTCGTGGAGGCGCTGGCCCGGGTGCTGGCGAGGGACTGTCTTACCCTGCCCTCGGTTGGGTAACCCATGGGTAATGAGCGCCCTTCCAGCCGCGCATGGTTGGATGCGAAGAAGAGGGTGTCCGGGGGCGATGGCCAGCCCACTGAACGGAACTGGCAGGCGGGAATCGTGAGGATCTTCGGCAAGGGACGGCACCGGCCCTCCGCCTCCTGGCGGCAGGCCACAGACCGCGCGTTCACGCTGATCGGCGACGGTCGGTACGAGGACGCGGGCGCGCTGCTGACGCGGGCCGCCGACCTGGAGCCCTGGCTGTCCGAGTCCTGGTTCAACCTCGCCCTGCTGCACAAGTTCCGCCACGACTGGGAGCAGGCGCGGGCCGCGGGCCTCAGGGCCGTCGCGCTGCTCGACCGGGAGACGGGCGCACCCGACTGGTGGAACGTCGGCATCGCGGCCACCGCGCTCCAGGACTGGCCGCTGGCCCGGCGGGCCTGGCAGGCCTACGGGCTGCGGGTGCCGGGCGGGGCAGCGGACCCCGGGGAGCCGGTCGGTATGGACCTCGGCAGCGCCGCGGTGCGGCTGTCGCCGGAGGGGGAGGCGGAGGTGGTCTGGGGCCGCCGTCTGGACCCTGCTCGTATCGAGGTGCTGTCGATTCCGTTGCCGTCCTCCGGGCGACGGTGGGGTGAGGTCGTGCTCCACGACGGGGTGCCGCACGGCGAGCGGACCACCGCGGCCGGGCACTCGTATCCCGTGTTCGACGAGATCGAGCTGTGGGCGCCGTCGCCGGTGCCGACGTGGGTGGTGCTGCTGGAGGCTGCCACCGAGGCGGACCGGGATGCGTTGGAACAGCTCGCCTCCGACGCGGGGTTCGCTGCGGAGGACTGGTCTTCTTCGGTGCGGTTGCTGTGCCGGATGTGCTCGGAGTCCCAGATGCCCTCGGACGAGGGGGACGGGGAGCATCTCGATCCGCACGATCACAGTGAGCCGGGGCATCCGGGGCCGCTGGGGCATCGGACGGATGGGCAGCTGTGGGTGCCGGAGCGGGAGTGCGGGGTGGCTGCGCCGGCTGCGCTGGTTCGGGGGTTGCTGGACGGGTGGGTTGCCGATAGCCCTGATTCGCGTGACTGGCGTGATCTTGAAGAGGTGTGCTGACGGATTTCGGGTGCGGCGCCGTCGTGGCTGGTCGCGCCCACGCGGCGGAGCCGCATATCGACACAGCCCCGCGCCCCTAAAAGCAAGCTCCCCTTACCCTGTATCAGCATCACTCCCCCGTTCTTGGTTTGAGGAAGGCATACGTCGGTCATGGCGCAGCAGGACACCGATCAGCAGCACGCGGGCGTGCTCCCCGTGGACGACGAGGGCTTCGTCATCGACACCGAGGAGACCGAGGAGCGGGAGAACGGCTGGCGGGAGCGTGGGACCTCGCGGCCCATCACCGTCGTCGGGAACCCGGTGCTGCACAAGGAGTGCAGGGACGTCACCGAGTTCGGCGCGGAGCTGGACCAGCTGGTGGCGGACATGTTCGCCTCGCAGCGCACCGCCGAGGGTGTGGGCCTGGCCGCCAACCAGATCGGCGTCGACCTGAAGGTCTTCGTGTACGACTGCATGGACGACGAGGGCAAGCGGCACGTCGGCGTGGTCTGCAACCCCGAGCTCGTCGACCTGCCCGCCGACCGGCGCGTCCTGGACGACAGCAACGAGGGCTGCCTGTCCGTGCCGACCGCGTACGCGCCGCTCGCCCGCCCCGACTACGCCGAGCTGGCCGGGCAGGACGAGAAGGGCAACGCGATCAAGGTCCGCGGCACCGGCTACTTCGCTCGGTGTTTGCAGCACGAGACCGATCACCTTTACGGATACCTCTACATCGACCGGCTCTCCAAGCGTGAACGCAAGGACGCGCTGCGGCAGATGGCCGAGAACGAGCCCCGATACCCCGTGGTCGCCAACGACTGAGACCTCTCGGGATCACCCAAGTCCCATGCGCACGGCGTCTGTTCAGGTTCCCCTCTCTGACCAGGCGCCGTTCGTCTGTCCGTCGCACGTTCGATCGCATGTGCTCCCTTAGTGATCCAGATTCAGTCACACAAGGGGAGATTCTCGGCACTGTGGGGTAGTGAATGGTGCAAATCCGTTCCCAGATCGGTCAGTTGTGGTGCTGAATGGGAAGTGCGGGGATACGCAACGGCGCACGCCCGGCACTGCGGGAGGGGCGTGCGCAACTGGCGGCTGAGAGGGGTTAGTTCGTGCATGCTTTCTCACACGGCACCACATCGACACCGACAGCGATCGCGGTCCCACCGTCGCTCTCTCTCCCGGTGATCGAGGCGGCGTTTCCCCGGCAACTCCACTCGTATTGGCCCCAGCTCCAGGAGAAGACACGCACCTGGCTGCTGGAAAAGCGGCTCATGCCGGCGGACAAGGTGGAGGAATATGCCGACGGTCTTTGCTACACGGACCTCATGGCGGGCTACTACCTGGGCGCCCCCGACGAGGTCCTCCAGGCGATAGCGGACTACAGCGCGTGGTTCTTCGTCTGGGACGACCGGCACGACCGCGACATCGTCCACCACCGGCGCGAGGCCTGGCGGCGGCTCAGGTACCGGTTGGACGCGGCACTCGACTCCCCCCAGGAGCATCTGCACCACGAGGATCCCCTGGTCGCCGCGTTCGCCGACACCATGGTCCGGCTGTACGCGTTCCTGCCCGGCACCTGGAACGCACGGTTCGCCCGGCACTTCCACTCGGTGATCGAGGCGTACGACCGGGAATTCCGCAACCGCACCGAAGGTGTCGTGCCGACCGTCGAGGAATACCTCGCGCTCCGGCGCCTCACTTTCGCGCACTGGATCTGGACCGACCTTCTGGAGCCGAGCGCGGGCCGGGAACTCCCGGACCGGGTTCGGAAACACCCGGCATATCGGCGGGCGGCACTCCTGAGCCAGGAATTCGCCGCCTGGTACAACGACCTCTGTTCACTGCCGAAGGAAATAGCGGGCGACGAGGTCCACAATCTCGGGATCAGCCTCATCAAACACGAGGGGCTGACACTCGAGGAGGCCATAAGGGAAGTCAGGCGACGGGTCGAGGAATGCATCAGTGAATTCCTTGTCGCCGAGAAGTCAGCCCTGCGGTTCGCCGCGTCGCTCGACGACGGAACCCTGCGCGGAAAAGACCTGAGCGCCACCGTGCGGGCCTGTGTCGGCAATATGCGCAACTGGTTCAGCACCGTCTACTGGTTCCACCACGAGTCCGGCCGCTACATGGTCGACAGCTGGGACGACCGGTCCACACCCCCGTACGTCAACAACGAAACGGCAGGTGAGAAATGACCGTCGAGTCTGTGAAGCCCGAAACCCCGATGACACCGGGGCCCGGGCCGCGTGAACCGGTCCTCGCGGGAGGGGCCGTCCCGGTCCTCGGGCACGGGCTGAAGCTGCTGAGGGATCCGCTGGCCTTCATGTCCCAGCTGCGTGACCACGGCGATGTCGTACGGCTCAAGCTCGGCCCCAAGACGGTGTACGCCGTCACCACACCGGCCCTCACCGGGGCCATGGCGCTCAACCCCGACTACGTCATCGACGGGCCGCTCTGGCAGTCCCTGGAGGGCCTGCTCGGCAAGGAGGGCGTGGCCACCGCCAACGGCCCGCGCCACCGGCGCCAACGGCGCACCATCCAGCCCGCGTTCCGGCTCGACGCGATACCCGGATACGGGTCGATCATGGAGGAGGAGGCGCACGCCCTCACCGAGCGCTGGCAGCCCGGCGAGACCATCGACTGCACCTCCGAGTCCTTCCGGGTGGCGGTGCGCATCGCGGCCCGCTGTCTGCTGCGCGGCGACTTCATGGACGAGCGGGCCGAGCGGCTGTGCGTGGCGCTCGCCACCGTCTTCCGCGGCATGTACCGGCGGATGGTCGTCCCGCTCGGACCGCTGTACAACCTGCCCCTGCCGCCCAACCGCAAATTCAACACGGCCCTGGCCGATTTGCATCTGCTGGTCGACGAGATCGTCGCCGAGCGCCGCGCATCTGGTCAAAAGCCGGACGATTTGCTGACGGCATTGCTGGAGGCGAAGGACGACAATGGCGACCCCATCGGGGAACAGGAGATCCACGACCAGGTGGTCGCCATACTCACCCCGGGCAGCGAAACAGTGGCCTCCACGATCATGTGGCTGCTCCAAGTGCTCGCGGAACATCCGGAACACGCGGACAGGGTGTGCGAGGAGGTTCAATCCGTAACGGGCGGCCGTCCTGTCGCATTCGAGGATGTCCGGGCGCTGACCCACACGAACAATGTCGTCATCGAGGCCATGCGTTTGCGCCCCGCCGTGTGGATATTGACGCGCCGGGCGGTCGCCGACACGGAACTCGGTGGGTATCGCATTCCGGCCGGTGCCGACATCGTGTACAGCCCGTACGCGATCCAGCGCGATGCGAAGTCGTACAAGGGCAACCTGGAGTTCGACCCCGACCGCTGGCTTCCGGAGCGGGTCAAGGAGGTGCCGAAATACGCCATGAGTCCGTTCAGCGTGGGCAACCGCAAGTGCCCGAGCGACCACTTCTCGATGGCGCAGCTGTCGCTGATCACGGCGGCCATCGCGACGAAGTACCGCTTCGAGCAGGTGTCGGGCTCCGACGACGGGACGCGGGTGGGGATCACGCTCCGCCCGCACAAGCTGCTGCTGCGGCCCGTCGCGAGGTGACCGCTCAGGCCGCTTCCGGCCCCCTGAACGCCCTTCGGTAGGCGTTCGGGGTGGTCCCCAGTGCCCGTACGAACTGGTGGCGCAGTGCGGCCGCGGTGCCGAACCCCGTTCGGCCCGCGACCGCGTCCACCGTCTCGTCGGTCCCCTCCAGCAGCCGCTGGGCCAGCAGCACGCGCTGGCGCAGGATCCAGCGGTAGGGGGTGGTGCCCGTCTCCTGCTGGAAGCGGCGGGCGAAGGTGCGCGGGGACATGTGGGCGCGGTCGGCGAGCTGCTCGACGGTGACGTCCTCGTCGAGGTGATGCTCCATCCACACGAGCACCTCGCCGACGGTGTCGCACGAGCTCTTCGGCAAGGGCCGTTCGATGTACTGCGCCTGTCCGCCGTCCCGGTGCGGCGGTACGACCATGCGCCGGGCGATCTTGTTGGCGACCTCGGGTCCCTGTTCCTTGCGCACGATGTGCAGACAGGCGTCGATGCCGGCGGCGGTGCCGGCGGAGGTGATCACCGGGTCCTCGTCGACGTACAGGACATCGGGCTCGATGACCGCCCGCGGATTGCGTACGGCGAGCTCGTCCGCCTGCCGCCAGTGCACACTGCAGCGCCGCCCGTCGAGGAGTCCGGCGGCGCCGAGCACGAAGACGCCTGAGCAGACGCTGAGCACCCGGGCGCCCCGGTCGACGGCCCTTCTGAGGGCGTCGAGCAGCTCGGGCGGATAGTCGCGCACGACATAGTCCGCCCCCGCCGGTACGGCGATCAGGTCGGCCTCCTCCAGCCGCTCGAGGCCGTACGGCGTGCCCACGGTGAGGCCGCCGACATGGGTGGTCAGCGACGGGCCCTCCGCCGAGGCGACCGCGAAGTCGTACGTCGGCAGTCCCTCGTCGCTGCGGTCGATGCCGAACACCTCGCAGATCACCCCGAGTTCGAAGGGGTGCACGCCGTCGAGCAGGACGGCCGCCACGTTCTTCAGCATGTTTTCAGTATGCCTCGGAAGTGGCAGCAAATCGAGGTTGTACGGCAGTCCTGCCACTGTTGGTAAGGAGTGTACGGCGCGACAGTGGTGTCATGACTACCGCACAGACAGAGGGACTGATCGGAATGCTCATCGTTCTCGCCATCCTGGTTCTGCTGGTCGCCCCCGCCGTGATCGGCATCGTCCGCGACCGGCGGATCGACCGTCAGATCAGGGAGGCCGAGCTGGACCGCGAGGTAGCCGTCGAGCCTCGCGCCCGGCGGCAGCGGCGCAGCTATGTCACCACCACGGTGACCCACCACTCCTGAATCCCCTGGCACGCGACCCGGCCGGTCTCGGTGGCACACAGTGGTCGCGAGGAGCTGAGCTTCGTCCGGCCCGCCGAGACCGCCTCGAACGCGGCGTTCGCGTCACCCGGCAGCAGCACGATGCCGCTGTTGGCGGCTTCCAGCCCGCTGCCCTCGGCGGTGACCGGTGCCCAGGGCCGGTTCTTGGCCCCGTCCAGGGCGACCCGGACCGTGCCGCCCACCGCCAGACAGACCGTGCGGCCACTGTCGGCGGCGTGGAGTTCCGGTGCGGACGTACAGCCGGAAGGCGACGGCGACACGGAGTCACCGCTGTCGCCTCGGTCGCCGCCGGGCTGGGTTCCGCACCCGGCCAGCAGTAGGGCTGTGACGGCCAGAGTCGCGATACGGCGCATGAAGAATCCCTCCTCACCGATGTGACGTAACAGCGGCGAGGAGGGATCCACGATCCTCGGTCAGAAGTCCTCGTCCAGGTCGACCGTGCCCTCCACGGCGACCTGGTACGCGGACGGCCGCCGCTCGAAGAAGTTGGTCAGCTCCTGGACGCCCTGCAGCTCCATGAAGGAGAAGGGGTTCTCGGAGCCGTAGACCGGCTTCAGGCCAAGACGTACGAGTCGTTCGTCAGCAACGCATTCCAAATACTGGCGCATCGACTCGGTGTTCATGCCCGGCAGGCCGTCACCGCACAGGTCGCGCCCGAACTGCAGCTCGGCCTCGACGGCTTCGCGGATCATGTCGGTGATCTGCTGGTCCAGTTCGTCATCGAAGAGGTCAGGTTCTTCCTTACGAACGGTGTCGACCACGGCGAACGCGGCGTTCATATGGCAAGTCTCGTCCCGGAAGACCCAGTTGGTCCCCGTCGCCAGACCGTGCAGCAGGCCCCGGCTGCGGAACCAGTAGACGTAGGCGAAGGCGCCGTAGAAGAAGAGGCCCTCGATGCACGCGGCGAAGCAGATCAGGTTGAGGAGGAAGCGGCGGCGGTCGGCCTTGGTCTCCAGGCGGTCCAGCTTCTCGACCGAGTCCATCCACTTGAAGCAGAACTCGGCCTTCTCACGGATGGAGGGGATGTTCTCCACCGCGTCGAAGGCGGCCGCACGGTCCGCCGGGTCGGGGAGGTAGGTGTCCAGGAGGGTCAGATAGAACTGGACGTGCACGGCCTCCTCGAAGAGCTGGCGCGACAGGTACAGGCGCGCCTCCGGGGAGTTGATGTGCTTGTAGAGGGTCAGCACGAGGTTGTTCGCCACGATCGAGTCGCCCGTCGCGAAGAACGCGACCAGCCGGCCGATCATGTGCTGCTCGCCCTCGGACAGCTTCGCCAGGTCGGCGACGTCCGAGTGGAGGTCGACCTCCTCGACGGTCCAGGTGTTCTTGATGGCGTCCCGGTAGCGCTCGTAGAAGTCGGGGTAGCGCATGGGGCGGAGGGTCAGCTCGAAGCCCGGGTCGAGCAGGTTTTTGGAAGGTGCAGCCTTGGCTTCGCTGGTCATTACTGGCAGGCCTCGCAGGACTCGGGGTTTTCCAGGGAGCAGGCGAGGGCCTCTTCGGCGGTCACCTGCTGGACGGGGATGGTCTTCTCGGGCTGGGCCTGCGCCTGGGCCGCGCGGGCGATCCTCGTCGCCGGGCGCGAGCGCAGGTAGTACGTCGTCTTCAGACCCTGCTTCCAGGCGTACGCGTACATCGAGGAGAGCTTGCCGATGGTCGGCGTCTCCAGGAACAGGTTCAGGGACTGCGACTGGTCGAGGAACGGGGTACGGTCCGCCGCCATGTCGATCAGGCCGCGCTGCGGGATCTCCCAGGCCGTGCGGTACAGGTCGCGGACGTCCTGCGGCACCCAGGTGAAGCCCTGCACCGAGCCGTTGGACTCGCGCAGCGCCTCCCGGGTCTGCGCGTCCCAGACGCCGAGCCGCTTCAACTCGGCCACCAGGTAGGAGTTGACCTGGAGGAACTCACCGGACAGCGTCTCGCGCTTGAAGAGGTTCGAGACCTGCGGCTCGATGCACTCGTACACGCCCGCGATGGACGCGATGGTGGCCGTGGGGGCGATCGCCAGCAGGAGCGAGTTGCGCATGCCGACCGCGGCGATACGCTCCCGCAGCGCCGCCCAGCGCTCCGGCCAGGTGAGCTCGACGTCGTAGTGGTCGGGGTGCAGGACACCCTTCGCGGTACGGGTCTTCTCCCACGCCGGCAGCGGACCGTTGCGCTCGGCCAGGTCGGCGGAGGCCTCGTACGCGGCGAGCATGATGCGCTCGGCGATACGGGCGGAGAGCGCCTTGGCCTGCGGGGAGTCGAAGGGCAGCCGCAGCTTGAAGAAGACGTCCTGCAGGCCCATCGCACCCAGGCCCACCGGCCGCCAGCGGGCGTTGGAGCGGCCCGCCTGCTCGGTCGGGTAGAAGTTGATGTCGACGACCCGGTCGAGGAAGGTGACGGCGGTGCGGACGGTCTCGTCCAGCCGCTCCCAGTCGATGTCGTCGCCGAGGACGAACGCGCCGAGGTTGACGGATCCCAGGTTGCAGACCGCCGTCTCCCCGTCGTCGGTCACCTCCAGGATCTCCGTGCAGAGGTTGGACGAGTGGACGACGCTGCCCGCTTCGGCCGTCTGGTTGGCGGTGCGGTTGGCGGCGTCCTTGAAGGTCATCCAGCCGTTGCCGGTCTGTGCGAGGGTGCGCATCATGCGGCCGTACAGGTCACGGGCCGGGATGGTCTTCTTGGCGAGGCCGTTCGCCTCCGCCTCGCGGTACGCCGCGTCGAACTCCGCGCCCCACAGGTCGACCAGCTCGGGCACGTCGGCGGGGGAGAACAGGGACCACTGGCCGTCGGCGTTCACGCGGCGCATGAACTCGTCCGGGATCCAGTGCGCGAGGTTCAGGTTGTGCGTACGCCGGGCGTCCTCACCGGTGTTGTCCCGCAGCTCCAGGAACTCCTCGATGTCGGAGTGCCAGGTCTCCAGGTAGACCGCGGCCGCACCCTTGCGCCGGCCGCCCTGGTTCACGGCGGCGACCGAGGCGTCGAGCGTCTTCAGGAACGGGACGATGCCGTTGGAGTGCCCGTTGGTGCCGCGGATCAGCGAACCGCGGCTGCGGATACGGGAGTACGACAGTCCGATGCCGCCGGCGTGCTTCGAGAGACGGGCGACCTGGTGGTAGCGGTCGTAGATGGAGTCCAGCTCGTCCAGCGGGGAGTCGAGGAGGTAGCAGGACGACATCTGGGGGTGCCGGGTGCCGGAGTTGAAGAGCGTGGGGGAGGAGGGGAGGTAGTCGAGGCGGCTCATGAGCCGGTAGAGCGCGGCGACTTCGTCCACGGCCCTGGCCGTGTCGTCCTCGGCGAGGCCGGACGCCACCCGGAGCATGAAGTGCTGGGGGGTCTCGATGACCTGGCGCGTGATCGGGTGCCGCAGGAGGTAACGGCTGTGCAGGGTGCGCAGACCGAAGTAGCCGAAGCGGTCGTCGGCGTGCACGTCGATCAGGGCGTCGAGCCGGACGGCGTGCACCCGGACGAACTCCGCCGTGCGGTCCGCGACCAGGCCCTCACGGTGGCCGACCGCGACCGACTCGGTGAAGGTCGTGACGCCCTGCGAGGCGGCCTCGGCGGCGATGCTGATCGTCAGCAGCCGGGCGGCGAGCCGGGAGTAGGCGGGGTCCTCGGAGATCAGCCCCGCGGCCGCCTCGGTCGCCAGCTCGCGCAGCTCCGACTCGTCGGCCCGGGCGGACCGTCCGCGCAGTGCGGCGGCGGCGACCCGTCCGGGGTCGGCGTCAGGGAGGTCGGCGGTCAGCTCGGTCAGGGTCCGCAGCAGTGCGGTACCGGGACCGTCGGTCTCCGCCTGCGTCACTGAAGCCGGGTCGACTGGCGCGATGGTCACGTGGGGGCTCTCCCTCGCTCGGCACGGGGGCCTTGCGGAGGGCAGGGGGCAGCACACGAGCGCACGGGGCGTCGCGTCCACCGGCCCACTCCACGAGGCCCGGACGTCTTGGCACCCGGGCCACGGCGGCCTGGGCGCACTGTCGACAGGTCCTCGGACTGACTCTCATATGTGCTTATGCACGCATGAGTACACCGTTGCGGGACAGTTCCGGATTCGCACCGGATTCCCCTGCGACGACAGCGAGCATGAGCATACATCTTGTGCCGGGTTCTCTTGGCACCCCTAGATGTTGTGTCGCAGCGACTTCAGAGAGTCAACTCGTAGGTGAGAAGCGTGAACTCGACGCCCTGGATCGGGTCCCAGTCGCGTGCGGGGGCGCGGGTGAATCCGAGACGCTCGTAGATGCGGTGCGCGGCGTGCATGATCTGCTGGGTCGACAGGACCATGCCGGTGCAGTCGTCGGCTGCTCTGGCCCGGTCGATGCAGGCGCGGACGAGGGCTTCGCCGGCTCCTCTGCCGCGGGCCGCCCGGGACACGGCCAGCATGCGGATCTCGGCCTCTCCGGGGCGGGCGAGGTTGGCCATGGGGCCGCCGGCGGGGACGTAGGTGACGGTGCCGATCGGCTCGCCGCCGAGGAGGGCCACGACTACCTCGGCCGCCGCGGCTCGTTTGGCGACGTCTCTCAACTCGCCCAGGTACCAGTCGCTCTCGCCGAACGTGAGGAGGTCGTCCAGCAGGTAGGCCTGGGCTGTGATCTCGCCGATGACGGCGTACTCGGTGGGTTTCGCCGGCCGGATCTCTATGTCCATGCAGGTGAGTGTGCACGAAAGCGGGCCGCCGTTGGTGGTGCTGTCGGCGGCCCGCTGCGGGTGGTTCGTGGCTGGTCGCGCCCACGCGGCGGAGCCGCATATCGATACAGCCCCGCGCCCCTGGGTCTCTTCAGTGAGCGGAGTCTGCAGTCGCCGGCGGCAGCTCCACCTGTACGCCCGGGTCGCCCGCGTCCGCCGTGTAGTCCTCGGGGCGGGTCTCGTCGACGCCCTCGGGGGCCTTCGCGGCCCTCAGGACGAACGTGAGGACCACCGCGACCACCACGTTGAGCAGGAACGCCGTCAGGCCGATGTAGCCGATCTCGCCGATGCCCGGGATCTCCTTCGACGAGCCGCCGAAGTGCTTCTGCGTGGGGGAGGCCACGCCGTACGCCGCGACGGTGCCGTAGATCATGCCGACCGCCCAGCCCGCGAGCAGCGCCCAGCGGTGGAACCAGCGGGTGAACAGGCCGCCGACCAGCGTCGGGAAGGTCTGGAGGATCCAGATGCCGCCCAGGAGCTGGAAGTTGATGGCGACCGTCTTGTCCATGGTGAGGACGAAGACCAGGGCGCCCACCTTCACCAGCAGCGAGACCAGCTTGGAGATCTTCGTCTCCTGCTCCGGCGTCGCGTCCGGCTTGATGAAGTCCTTGTAGATGTTGCGGGTGAAGAGGTTCGCGGCCGCGATGGACATGATCGCCGCCGGTACCAGCGCGCCGATGCCGATCGCCGCGAAGGCCACGCCCGCGAACCAGCTCGGGAACATGTCCTCGAAGAGCTGCGGGATCGCCAACTGCGGGTTGGTGACGTCGACTCCGGACGCGATCGCCATGAAGCCCAGCAGGGCGAGCAGGCCCAGCATCAGCGAGTACAGCGGCAGGATCGTGGTGTTGCGGCGGATCACCTCACGGCTCTTGGAGGAGAGCGTCGCGGTGATCGAGTGCGGGTACATGAACAGCGCGAGCGCGGAGCCCAACGCCAGCGTGGCGTACGTCCATTGGCCCGCCGCGGGCGGGACCAGGCCGCCCGCCTTGGCGGCGGTGTACTTGTCGTTCGCCGCGCCGAAGATCTCGTCGAACCCGCCCAGCTTGATCGGGATGTAGATGATCGCCACCGCGATGACGATGTAGATCAGGGTGTCCTTCACGAACGCGATCATCGCGGGGGCACGCAGACCCGAGGAGTAGGTGTACGCCGCCAGCACACCGAAGGCGATGAGGAGCGGGAGGTCCTTCACGAACCAGTTGGTGTTCTCCCCGCCGCCGACGCCCATCACGTCCAGCACCGCCTGGATGCCGACGAGTTGGAGGGCGATGTAGGGCATCGTCGCCAGGATGCCCGTGACGGCCACCGCCAGCGACAGGCCCTTGGAGCCCCACCGGCCGCGCACGAAGTCGGACGTCGTCACATAGCCGTGCTTGTGGGAGACCGACCAGAGCCGGGGCAGGAAGGTGAAGATCAGCGGGTAGACGAGGATCGTGTACGGCACCGCGAAGAAGCCGGCCGCGCCCGCCGCGTAGATCGCCGCCGGTACGGCGACGAAGGTGTACGCCGTGTAGAGGTCGCCGCCGAGCAGGAACCAGGTGATCCAGGTGCCGAACGACCGGCCGCCCAGGCCCCATTCGTCCAGCGTGTGTTCGTTCTCGGCCTTGCGCCAGCGCGAGGCCAGGAAGCCCATGACCGTGACGGCCAGGAAGAAGATGATGAAGACGGCGAGTGCCACGCCGTTCACGCCGTCGTTCACTTGGAGGCACCTTCCCGGCGGGCGCGCTGGTCACGCTGCCACAGCTGGTACGCGACCATCGTCAGCGCGGTGGAGATGAGCACCCACAGCATCTGGTACCAGTAGAAGAACGGGATGCCGATGAACGTGGGGTCGACCTTGGCGTACGAGTCGACCCACAGCATGGCGACGAACGGTGCCAGGAGGCACAGGGCGATGACGACCCGCACGGGTGTCACCACCGCTGGTCTGGCCTCGGGCGAATCTGTTGACATGCGGCGGCTCCGATCCCTCACTGATCACCGTGTAACGCGCAGGCAATCTAGGTCACGGTGTGACAGGAGCGGAAGACCTCGTCCGCATATCGGTATGTCGATTCGGTGAAGGTGCGACAACAGGTCCGACATCGGTGTCAGCAGCAGCGGAACCCCTGGCGCGGGTCGGCCTCCTGGCGGTCCGTCCGCATCCGCTCGAACGCCCGCCGGGTCGGCACGTCCGCCTGCGGATGGTCCCGGCGGACGTGCGCGACATAGCGGTCGTAAGCCGACTCGTCGGTCAGCTCCCGCACGTACCAGCGCACACCCCTAAGTGCGCGCCGCAGTGCCGACCTCATGGCGTGCCTCCTCCTTCTCCTCCCGGGTCGGGAACAGCCCGGCCGGGGCGACGATCTTCGACTCGACGTGCGGCGACTCGCTGAGCGTGGAGAGCGCGGGACGGCGTATGTGCCGGATGCAGACCCGCAGGGCGTCGGCGATCACCACGACGATCAGCAGCGCGAGGACGGCCGTCAGTACGCCGTCCACCGTGGAGTTGGTGACCACGGTGCGCATGTCCTCCATGCTCTTGGCGGGCGGCAGCACCTCGCCCCGGTCGATGGCGTCCTGGAAGATCCGGCGCTGCTTGAAGAAGCCGACCTTGGGGTCGCTGGAGAACACCTTCTGCCAGCTCGCGGTCAGGGTGACCGTGGCGTCCCAGGCGAGCGGGATCCCGGTGATCCAGGCCCACTTGAGGCGTCCGGACTTCACGAGCAGCGTGGTGCAGACGGCCAGGGCGACGGCGGCGAGCAGCTGGTTGGAGATGCCGAAGATCGGGAACAGCTGGTTGATCCCGCCGAGGGGTTCGTGGACGCCCACCCAGAGGAAGTACCCCCACAGTCCGCACACGATCGCGCTGGTGATGACCAGGCCGGGCTTCCAACTGATGTTCTTGAAGGGCTTGATGACGTTGCCCAGCATGTCCTGGAGCATGAACCGGCCCACGCGCGTGCCGGCGTCGAGCGCGGTCAGGATGAACAGCGCCTCGAACATGATCGCGAAGTGATACCAGAAGGCCCGCAGGCTCCCGCCGGTGACCTTGGAGAAGATCTCCGAGACACCGATGGCCAGGGTGGGCGCCCCGCCGGTCCGGGACAGCAGTGACGACTCCTCGACCCGCTCGGCCGCCCGGGCCAGATCGTCGGGGGAGATCGCGTAGCCCCACCCGGTCACCACCCGCGAGGCCTCCTGCACGGTCGTGCCGATCGCTCCCGAGGGCGCGTTCATCGCGAAGTACAGGCCCGGGTCGATGATGCTCGCCGCGACCAGCGCCATCACGGCGACCGACGACTCCATCAGCATGGAGCCGTAGCCGATCATCCGGACCTGCGTCTCCTTCTGGATCATCTTCGGCGTGGTGCCGGAGGAGATGAGGGAGTGGAAGCCGGACAGGGCGCCGCAGGCGATGGTGATGAAGACGAAGGGGAACAACGACCCCGCGAAGACAGGGCCGTTGCCACGCGAGGCGAAGTCGGTGACCGCGTCCATCTTCAGGGTCGGCAGGGAGACGACGACACCGAGTGCGAGCAGGAAGATCGTGCCGATCTTCATGAAGGTGGAGAGGTAGTCGCGCGGTGCGAGCAGCATCCACACCGGCAGGATCGAGGCGATGAAGCCGTACGCCACCAGCCAGACGACCAGCGTCGAGGGCGCGAGGGTGAAGGCGCCGGCCCACGAGGACTCCGCGACCCAGCGCCCCGCGATCAGGGCGAACAGCAGCAGCCCCACGCCGATGAGCGAGACCTCGGCGACCCGGCCGGGGCGCAGGACCCGCAGATAGAAGCCCATGAGCAGGGCGATCGGGATGGTCATCGCGATGGAGAAGGTGCCCCAGGGTGACTGTGCGAGGGCGTTGACGATGACCAGGGCCAGCACACCGAGCAGGATGATCATGATGGCGAAGGCCGCGATGAGCGCCGCCGCGCCGCCGAACGGGCCGATCTCCTCGCGGGCCATCTGGCCGAGCGAGCGGCCGTCGCGCCGGGTCGAGAAGAACAGCACCACCATGTCCTGGACGGCGCCCGCGAAGATCACGCCCACGATGATCCAGATCGTGCCGGGCAGATAGCCCATCTGCGCGGCCAGCACGGGCCCGACGAGCGGTCCGGCGCCGGCGATCGCCGCGAAGTGGTGGCCGAGGAGGACGCGCCGGTCGGTGGGGTGGAAGTCGATGCCGTTGTCGAGGCGTTCGGCCGGGGTGGCCCGGGTCCTGTCGACCTTGAGGACGTTGTACGCGATGAACTTCGAGTAGAAGCGGTAGCCGATCGCGTACGAGCCGAGGGCGGCCGCGACCATCCAGGCGGCGGAGACGTCCTCACCGCGGGAGAGGGCGAGCACGGCCCAGCCGGTGGCGGCGATCAGCGCGACGACGGTCCAGATGGCGATGGTTCGGACGTTCGCGGTACGCACAGCGCGGTCCTCCCGTCCATACGGAGACGGGAGGACCGTAGAGCAGGATGCGCGCTTGCGCTACACCGCGTGCGGTAACGCTCCGCTGGGGGCCGTGGGGCCGTCGTGCGGCTGCGGCGCCGTCGTGGCTGGTCGCGCCCGCGCGGCGGAGCCGCATATCGACACAGCCCCGCGCCCGTTCGGGCGCTCCTAGTCAACCGGCCTTTTCAGGCGTGCCACGAACTTGTACCGGTCCCCGCGGTACACCGACCGCACCCACTCCACCGGCTGCCCGTCCCGGTCCAGCGAGTGGCGGGACAGCATCAGCATCGGCAGGCCCACGTCGGTGCCGAGCAGGCCGGCCTCGCGGGGAGTGGCCAGCGAGGTCTCGATGGTTTCCTCGGCCTCGGCGAGATGGACGTCGTAGACCTCGGCGAGGGCGGTGTAGAGCGACGTGTACTTCACGAGACTGCGCCTCAGCGCCGGGAAGCGCTTGGCGCTGAGGTGGGTCGTCTCGATGGCCATCGGCTCGCCGTTCGCCATACGGAGGCGCTCGATGCGCAGCACCCGGCCGCCGGCCGTGATGTCGAGGAGCTCGGCGAGGCGGTCGTCGGCGGTGATGTAGCCGATGTCCAGGAGCTGCGAGGTGGGTTCGAGGCCCTGGGCGCGCATGTCCTCGGTGTACGAGGTGAGTTGGAGTGCCTGGGAGACCTTCGGCTTGGCGACGAAGGTGCCCTTGCCCTGGATGCGTTCGAGGCGGCCCTCGACGACGAGCTCCTGCAGGGCCTGGCGGACGGTTGTGCGGGAGGTGTCGAACTCCGCGGCCAGGGTGCGCTCGGGAGGGACCGGCGTACCGGGCGACTGTGTCTCCGTCATGTCGAGCAGGTGCTTCTTCAGGCGGTAGTACTTGGGCACGCGCGCGGTACGGACGCCGGCCCCACCCTCGTTCTCCGCACTGCTGACGTCGGTAGTCATGCTCTGCCTTCCCGGCTCCGGATGCGGGTCACATCGTGATCCCTTCTGTATACCGTCGCCGCCTCTTTTGGTCTAGTCCATAGCCCCAGGTGGTCTAGTGGAAGACAGTACTCCGGCGGCGCTGATTTCGCTGGCTTCTTACTTAAAGGTTCTTGCATATGTAGGTCGGATAACGGCTGGTCAGAGCCTATTCGGACACCCTTGACAGGCTCCATGGTCTGGTCCAAGCTCCCGGTACTGGTCTACACCATTGGTCCAGGTCCCGGCCCAACGCTCGTGCGGGGAGGCAGGGGGGTTTGTGGCATCCCTGAGGAGGGTGGCGTGAAGCGCAAGCTGATAGCCGCGATCGGTATCGCGGGCATGATGGTCTCCATCGCGGCATGTGGGGACAGTGACAGCGGCAGCTCGGACAACAGCGGCGCCGACGCCAAGGAACTGACCGTCTGGCTCACCGTGGACGCGCAGAACAACTGGCCCGAGCTGGTGAAGGCCGCCGATGCGGCGATCGTGAAGAAGCACCCCGGCATCAAGATCAAGCACGAGTACTACGGCTGGCCGGACAAGAACGCCAAGCTCGACGCGGTCCTCGCCACCGACAAGGCCCCCGACGTGGTCGAGATGGGCAACACCGAGATGCTGAGCTACATGGTCAAGGGTGCCTTCGCGCCCGTCGACGCGGCGAAGTTCGACAACTCGGGCGCCTGGCTGGACGGCCTCAAGGCCTCGGTGACCTACGACGGCAAGACCTACGGCGTCCCTTACTACGCCGGTGGCCGTGTCGCCAACTGGCGCAAGGACCTCTTCGCCTCGGTCGGCGTCAAGTCCACCCCGAAGACCTACGACGAGCTCACCGCCGCCCTGGACAAGGTCCAGAAGAAGGAGGGCGACAAGTTCAACGCCTGGTACCAGCCCACCCGTGACTGGTACGCGGCCATGTCCTTCGTCTACGACGCCGGCGGCTCCATCGCCGTCGAGTCCGGCGGCCAGTGGAAGGCCAACCTCTCCTCGCCCGAGTCCGTCAAGGGCCTGAAGGCGTTCCAGAACGTCGTCGACACGTACATGCACGGCGACAAGACCAAGGACGAGTCCGACCGCTACATCGTCTACGGCCAGGGCAAGTCCGGCATGATCTTCGCCCCCGCCTGGGAGGGCGCCACCGCCGCGGCGAAGGAGAACGACAAGACCGGCAAGCTCGAGGGCAACGTCGAGAACTTCGTGATGCCCGGCCCGTCCGGCAAGAACCTTCCCGTCTTCCTGGGCGGCTCCGACCTCGCCGTACCGGTGAAGTCCGACGCGCAGGCCGTCGCCGCCGAGTGGATCAACGCCTTCACCGGCTCCTCCGGCCAGAAGGGCCTGATGGCCAAGGGCAACCTGCCCAACAACAAGACCGACCTCGCCACCCTGAAGAACGACCCGGCGACGGCGGTCCCGGCCACCGCGGCCGAGTCCAACTGGTTCGTCCCGATGGCGCCCGGCTGGGGCCAGGTCGAGAAGGCCCAGGTCCTGCAGACCATGCTGCAGTCCATCGGCACCGGCAAGAAGTCGGTCGAGGACGCCGCGAAGGAAGCGGACGCCGCGATCGACAAGGTCATCAACACCAAGTGACCATCGGCGGGGCCCCGTTGAGCGTGACGGGGCCCTGCTTCTCGTACGACCTGAGGGACCGCTGAGGAGCGCGCGGATGAGTGCCGCAGACACGACCACTGCCAAAGTGCCGCCGGCGCGGCAGTCACCACCACCAGCACCGGCCGTGGGGAAGAAGCCATCCAGAAGGCGCAGCCCCGGCGGCGCCGGCACCCCCTGGCTGCTGCTCGCCCCCTGTCTGCTGATCCTGGCGCTCGTCCTCGGCTATCCGCTGGTCCGCCTGGTCACCCTGTCCTTCCAGGAGTTCGGGCAGTCCCAGCTGTGGGGCTTCAAGCCGGCCGAGTCGGTCGGATTCGACAACTTCAGCAAGGTGCTGGGCGACAGCGATTTCTGGGCGGTCGTCGTGCGCACGGTCGTCTTCGCGGCCGGCTGCGTCATCTTCACCATGGTCGCCGGCATGCTGATCGCGCTGCTGCTCCAGCGGGTCTCCGGCTGGGTGAAGACCCTCGTCAACATCGCCCTCGTGGCCAGCTGGGGCATGCCGATCATCGTCGCCACCACCGTCTTCAAGTGGCTCTTCGACGCGGACTACGGCATCCTCAACGCGCTGCTCAGCAAGTTGCCCGGGGTCGAGATGGTCGGCCACAACTGGTTCGCCAGCGGACCACAGGGCCTGGCCGTGATCATGCTGCTCGTGGTCTGGGGAGCCGTCCCCTTCGTCGTGATCACCCTCAGCGCCGGGCTCACCCAGGTCCCGGCCGAACTGGAGGAGGCGGCCCGCCTCGACGGCGCGGGCGCCTGGGGCGTCTTCCGGTTCGTCACCCTCCCCATCCTCAAGCCGATCATCGTGATGCTCACGACGCTCTCGGTCATCTGGGACATGGGCGTCTTCCCGCAGGTCTTCGTGATGCGCAACGGGCATCCGGAGGCCGAGTTCCAGCTCCTCACCACCTACTCCTACGACCGTGCCTTCGTGGTCAACGACTACGCCCAGGGCTCGGCGATCGCCCTGCTCACCGTGCTGCTCCTGCTCGGCGTGGTCGCGGTCTACATGCGTCAGATGCTGAAGATCGGAGACGTCGAATGACCATTACGAGCGCGATCGCCACGTCGGGGCGCGGTTCGCAGGGCCGTTCAGGGCGCCGGAAGTCCAAGGCCGGCTGGAACCTCCTCGGTCTCCTCGTCTTCGTCACCGCCGGCTTCCCCGTCTACTGGATGCTCAACACGGCCTTCAAGCCGGCCAAGGACGCCATCGACCCGGACCCGAGCCTGCTGCCCACCGGCATCACCTTCTCCAACTTCGACCGGGCGCTGAACATCGCCGACTTCTGGGGCCCGGTCGGCCGCAGCCTCGTCGTGTCCCTCTCGGTGGTGGCGATCGGCATCGTCATCGGCCTGCTGGCCGCGCTCGCCATCTCCCGGTTCGCCTTCCGCGGCCGCAAGATCGTGATCGTCGGCATCCTGGCGGTCCAGATGGTCCCCCTGGTCGCGATGATCATCCCGGTCTTCCTGCTGCTCAACGACCTCGGCCAGTACGACCGGTTGTCCGGCCTGGTCCTCACCTATCTGACCTTCATCCTCCCCTTCACGGTGTGGACGCTGCGCGGCTTCATCGTCAACATCCCGAAGGAGCTGGAGGAGGCGGCGATGGTGGACGGCTGCTCCCGCACGACCGCGTTCCTGCGCGTGGTCTTCCCGCTCCTCGCCCCCGGCATGGTCGCCACCTCGGTCTACGGCTTCATCCAGGCCTGGAACGAGTACCTCTACGCCCTCATGCTGCTCAGCCAGGAGAACCAGACGGCGACCGTCTGGCTGGGCAACTTCACCACCAAGCACGGCACCGAATACGCTCCGATGATGGCCGGATCCACCTTGATGGCCGTGCCGATCGTCGTCCTGTTCCTCCTCGTCCAGCGCAAGATGGCCGCGGGCCTGACCGCCGGCGCGGTGAAGGGATAACGCCACCCGATGACGACTTTCGCCAGCGGTACGGACACACTCACCCGCGACGCCCTGACCGTCCTGCAGCCCGGCTTTACCGGCACCACCGCCCCCGACTGGCTGCTGCGCCGCCTGGGGGAGGGGCTCGCCTCGGTGGGCCTGTTCGGCCGCAACATCACGTCCCCGGACCAACTGTCCGCCCTCACCGCCCAGTTGCGCACCGAACGCGACGACGTCCTGGTCGCCATCGACGAAGAGGGTGGTGACGTCACGCGCCTGGAGGTGCGGACGGGCTCCTCCTTCCCCGGCAACCACGCACTCGGCGCGGTCGACGACGTGGACCTGACGCGCGAGGTGGCCTGCGAACTGGGCCGCCGCCTCGCCGCCTGCGGGGTCAACCTCAACTGGGCCCCGTCGGCCGACGTGAACTCCAACCCGGACAACCCGGTGATCGGCGTCCGCTCCTTCGGTGCCTCCGCGGACCTGGTCGCCCGGCACACGGCGGCCTACGTCACGGGCCTTCAGTCGGCCGGAGTCGCCGCCTGCACAAAGCACTTCCCGGGCCACGGCGACACCGCGATCGATTCCCACCACGCCCTGCCGCGTATCGACGTGGACCTCCCGGTGCTGATGTCCCGTGAACTCTCCCCGTTCCGCGCCGCGATCGCCGCCGGCTCCCGCGCGATGATGAGCGCCCACATCCTGGTCCCGGCCCTGGACTCCGACCACCCGGCCACGCTGTCCCACAACGTCCTGACGGACCTCCTTCGCGGCGAACTCGGCTACGACGGCCTGATCGTCACCGACGGCATGGAGATGCAGGCCATCGCGGGCACCTACGGCATCGAACGCGGCAGCGTGCTGGCGATCGCCGCCGGCGCGGACGCGATCTGCGTGGGCGGCGGCCTCGCGGACGACGAGACGGTACGGCGGCTGCGCGACGCGTTGGTGTCGGCGGTCCGCTCGGGCGAACTCCCCGAGGAGCGGCTGGCGGACGCGGCGGAACGCGTCCGCTCCCTCGCCCGCTGGACCGCGGCGGCATCGGCGGCCGACGCGGAGGCCGAGGCGGACCCGGAGGTAGGCCTCCGCGCAGCCCGCCGAGCCCTCACCCTGACCGGCGCCGACAACCCCACCCCCCTCACCGAACCGCCCTACGTCGCCGCCTTCACCCCGGTCGCCAACTTCGCGGTGGGCGACGAGACCCCGTGGGGCGTGGCCGCGGAAGTCACCCGCCTGCTGCCCGGCACGGAGACGGGCAGCTTCACGGGCGAGGGCGCCGGCATGGCCGCACTGGCGGCAGCGGGCCGGCGCCGCATCGTCGCCGTCGTCCGCGACGAACACCGCCACCCCTGGATGACGGCAGCCCTGGACAGCGTCCTGCGCAGCCGCCCGGACACGATCGTGGTCGAGATGGGCGTCCCTCAGGCCCCCGCACGCGGCGCCCTGCACATCGCGACACACGGCGCGGCGAGGGTGTGCGGCAGGGCGGCGGCGGAGGTCATCGCCGGGGAGTAGCAGGTACGACGAGACAGGCGCCGGTTCCGCTGGAGGGAACCGGCGCCTGTCTCTGCCTCTCAGGGGCGCGGGGCTGTATCACTGTGCGGCTCCGCCGCGTGGGCGCGACAAGCCACGACGAACCCGCAGCCCGAAACGCACAGGACCCGGCAGACGCAACCGCTAAATCCCCTGCCACTCCGGCTTGTTGACAAACGTATGCCGGAAATAATCCGCCAGCTTCAACTTGGACGCGGCCCCCTCGTCGACCACGACCGTCGCATGCGGATGCAACTGCAACGCCGACGCGGGACACACCGCGGCGACCGGTCCCTCCACCGTCGCCGCCACCGCGTCCGCCTTCCCCTCACCCGTGGCGAGCAGCACCAGATGCCGAGCCTCCAGGATCGTCCCGATCCCCTGAGTGATCACGTGATGCGGCACCTGGGAGATGTCCCCGTCGAAGAACCGCGCGTTGTCCACCCGAGTCTGCTCGGTCAACGTCTTGATCCGAGTCCGCGAGGCCAACGAAGAACACGGCTCGTTGAACCCGATGTGCCCGTCGGTCCCGATCCCGAGCAACTGCAGATCCACACCCCCGGCGTTCGCCAGCGCCGCGTCATACGCCTCGCACGCCCCCTGAACGTCCTCCGCCGTACCGTCCGGCCCGATGAAGGAGGACATCCCGATCCCCAGCGGCTCCAGCACCTCGCGCCGCAGCACCGACCGGTACGACTCCGGATGCTCGGCGGGAAGCCCCACGTACTCGTCGAGCTGGGCGATCCGCGCCCGCGAGACGTCCACCGCACCGGCCCGCACCTTCGCGGTCAGCGCCTGATAGATCGGCAGCGGTGTCGAGCCGGTGGCCACGCCGAGCAGCGCGTCGGGCTTGCGCCGCAGGAGCTGCGCCATGGCCTCGGCGATGAGCTCGCCGCCCGACTTGGCGTCCGGAACGATGACAACTTCCACGCTGGGCCTGCCGTTCTGAAAGGGCTGTGTGGTTTAGACCAATTTAACAGAATCAGCTTTGCCTGCCCAGGTGAAGCGGCCCGTACGGGACGGCCACGAACGGGTGTGCTGGGGGAGTGGAACAGGAGAGGCCGCTGCCGAACCGCGGTGGGCATCGCCCGGCCTGCTCAGTGCAGGCTCAGCAAGGACCCCCCGGTCGCGTCGATGTGCTGCCCCGTGACCCAGCGGGAGTCCGGTGACGCCAGGAACGCCACCACATCGGCCACGTCGGACGTGGTGCCGACGCGCTTGAAGACCGATACGGATTCCGCGTGCGCACGTATCGCGGGGTCGGCCAGGGCCGCGCTCGTCAGGTCGGTGTCGATGAAGCCGGGCCCGACCGAGTTGGCGGTGATGCCGCGCGGTGCCAGCTCGGCCGCCAGGGAGCGGGTCAGAGTCGTGACGGCTCCCTTGGCCATGTGGGTGGCGGCGATGGGGGAGATGGCGGCGTCCGTCACCGCCGTGACGTTGATGATCCGGCCGTGGTCGCGCAGTCGCCGCAGGCCGTGCTTGACGATGAAGAACGGCGCTCTGGCGTTGACCGCCTGCGTCCGGTCGTAGAGCTCCTCGTCCGTCTCCTCGACGGTCGCGAAGAGCGCCATGCCCGCGTTGCCGACCAGGATGTCCAGTCCCTGCGCATGCCGGTCGAAGGCCTCCCACAAGGACTCCGCGTCGCCGGGCACACCCAGCTCGGCCCGGATCGCGAAGGCGCTCCCACCCGCCGCCTCGATCGCGGCGACCGTCTCCTTCGCCGCCGCCTCATTGCTGCCGTAGTGCACGGCGACCCGCGCCCCGTCGCGCGCCAGCCGCTCGGCCACCGCCCGCCCGATCCCCCTGCTCGCTCCCGTGACCAGTGCCGTCCTGCCCGTGAGCACACCCGTGCCACCCATGCCGACGCCCCCTCGCAATTCCCTAGCGGTCGATACAGAAAGACCGTACAGCAGGGTGCCGACAATTCTCTAGCACCCGCTATAAAATGCACTCCATGGTGAGCAGCAAGGAGACGAAGGCGCAGACCCCACCCGCCGCCCGGACTCGCGGCCGGCCCCGTTCCTTCGACCGGGAGACCGCCCTGGAGAAGGCGATCCTCGCCTTCTGGGAGCACGGCTACGAGGCCACCTCGGTCTCCGACCTCACCCGGGTCATGGACATCGGCGCCCCGAGTCTCTACGCCGCCTTCGGCGACAAGCGCTCCCTCTTCGACGAAGCCGTCAGCGTCTACACCGCCCGCTACGCCGCCTTCGCCGACCGGGCCCTCGCCGAGGAACCCACTGCCCGCGCCGTGGTGGAACGGACCCTGCGGGAAGCCGCCGCCAGGTACACGGACCCGGAGCGCCCGCACGGCTGCCTCATCGCCCACGCGGCCATCAACTGCACGACCCCGGAGGTCGCGGACTCCCTGCGCGACCGGCGCAACGCCACCATCGCCGCCTTCGAGAGTCGTATCCGGGCGGACATCGCCACCGGCGCACTCCCGCCCGGCGTCGACGCCGAAGCGCTCGCCCGCCATACCGGGGCGATCATCAACGGCATGTCCCAGCAGGCGCGCGACGGAGCGAGCCGGGCGGAACTGGAAGCGCTCGCGGAAATTGCCATGGCCATCTGGCCCCGCACATGAACCCACACGGGTTAGGCTGCGTGGTGGATGCTAGGGCGTCCGATCAGTTCTCCAGCGGGGGTCGAGCCACTTCGAAGACCCTCGGAGAACTGACAACAACGAACAGCCTCCAACGCATGGACACATCGAAGTGGTCTAGTCCACAATGCGTTGCAGAGAACTGAATACACAGACTTCCGCCTTCCCCGCACAGGAAGGCGGACCGAGGAACCGGTGCTCTCTGCCCTGACTGCCCCGGCTCCTCATCCTTCGGCCGATCGGGACCGCACACCCCGCGGCCGTTGTTGCTCCGGGCTGCGGTGCCGAGAGGGTTGAGGGTCCCTCTCAGGCGCCGCGGCCCGCGGGTGTTCTCAGGGCTCGTCCGGACCGGGCCGGTGCGCAGGGCCGTACGATCCCCGGCGCTTTTCCCGGCGCTTTTAGGCCATCCACATACCGCCAGGTACGCTCGCACACGTGCCCTCCATGAACGAACTGGTCCGCCAGCACACCGCCCTCGACGACTCCGACCTCGAGTGGCTCCATCTGCTGGTGTCGGAGTGGCAGCTGCTCTCCGACCTCTCCTTCGCCGACCTCGTGCTGTGGGTGCCCACCCGGGACGGCGCCCGGTATGTGTCCGTGGCGCAGATGCGCCCCAACACCGGCCCCACCTCCTACCAGGACGACATGGTCGGCCACCTCGTCCCACGCGGCCGCCGCCCGCTCCTCGACGCCGCGCTCGACGAAGGCCGGATCGTGCGCGAGGGCGACCCGGAGTGGCGCGAAGAGGTCCCCGTACGGGTCGAGTCGATCCCCGTACGACGGGAGGGGCGCGTCCTCGGTGTCATCGCGCGCAACACCAACCTGCTCACCGTGCGCACCCCGAGCCGTCTCGAACTGACCTATCTGCAGAGCGCCTCGGATCTCGCGCAGATGATCGCGGCCGGCTCCTTCCCGTTCGCGAACCAGCAGATGGACATGGACGCCGCCCCACGCGTCGGCGACGGCCTGATCCGCCTCGACGCCGACGGTGTCGTCCAGTACGCCTCCCCGAACGCGCTGTCCGCCTACCACCGTCTCGGCCTCGCCTCCGATCTGGTCGGCCACCACCTCGGCATGACCACCGCCGAACTCGCCCCCACCCGCGGCCCGGTGGACGAGGCGCTCGCCAAGGTCGCCAGCGGCTGGGCGCCGCGCGAGTTCGAGATCGAGTCGGGTGACGGGGTCATCCAGTTCAGGGCGATCCCGCTGAAGCCCAAGGGCACCCGCATCGGTTCGCTGGTCCTGCTCCGTGACGTCACCGAACTTCGGCGTCGCGAGCGCGAGTTGATCACCAAGGACGCGACCATCCGGGAGATCCACCACCGGGTGAAGAACAACCTCCAGACGGTCGCCGCCCTGCTGCGCCTCCAGGCCCGCCGTATCGAGTCCGATCGCGGCCGCGAAGCCCTCGAAGAGGCGGTACGACGGGTCGGGTCGATCGCGATCGTGCATGAGACGCTGTCTCAGAACCTGGACGAGCGCGTGGAGTTCGACGAGATCGCCGACCGGGTCCTGGCGATGGTCGCGGAGATCTCGCCCGGCAAGGTCACCGGCCGGCGCACCGGCCGCTTCGGCATCCTCGACGCCGAGGTCGCCACCCCGCTGTCGATGGTGCTGACCGAGATCCTCCAGAACGCCCTGGAACACGGCTTTCGCGAGGGTGACACCGGCACGGTCGAGGTCTCGGCCGTCCGCGGTGGTACGACGAAGGAGGCCCGCCTCCTGGTCACGGTCCAGGACGACGGGGTCGGTCTGCCCGAGGGCTTCGACCCGCACACCGGGGGCAACCTCGGTCTTCAGATCGTACGGACACTGGTGGAGGGCGAGTTGGGGGGAACGTTCGACATGGTTCCGGCACCGGGGGGCGGCACCCGGGTGATCCTGGACGTTCCGGTGAGCGCGAACAAGTAGGAGTGAAACGCGCTGTGTTCAGTAAACGGGCACAGCAAGAAGCCCCGGACCTGAAGTGGTCCGGGGCTCGAATGCTCGTTGCCAGCTTGTGCTGCGCATCGGGGGTACTGCGCGCTGCGGCTCGGGGGCGGGAGATGCGTACTCGCTGTACGCGCCGCCAAGCTCAGGCGGGGTGGGTGCGTCAGGCAGAAGCCTGACGGGCCCGGTTGCGGGCGGCGCGGCGCTTCATGGCGCGACGCTCGTCCTCGCTGAGACCACCCCAGACGCCGGAGTCCTGGCCGGACTCGAGCGCCCACTGCAGGCACTGCTCCATGACGGGGCAGCGGCGGCAGACGGCCTTGGCTTCCTCGATCTGCAGCAGCGCAGGACCGGTGTTGCCGATGGGGAAGAAGAGCTCGGGGTCTTCCTCGCGGCAAACGGCGTTGTGACGCCAGTCCATGGCTGCTACCTCTCCTTGGTATTACATGCAAGTTGCTTGTGAATGTGAACGCTTTCACGAATCCCTCAACAAGTGAAGGGCCGAACGTCAGGTTTCCCCGGCGTGGTCCTGGGTTTTGAAGAGGGGTTCCGGTGATCTGTGGAGCCGGTGTTGCGGGCTGTCCCGATCGCCACGTAGAGACTCGCAAACCTCAGCGGCGGATACAACCCCTTCCGGAAAGTTTTTTTTGATTCCTCGGTGTCGACTAGGTCACAGCCGTACTTCCATGGGGTGGATCCTGGCCTAAACGTTCGAGTGAAAGGACTTCAGCCCTTTCTGCTCACACAATCACACGCAGTGCACGGCGTACGCCTGTGAACGTCACGCTCGTACGCAGCCCGAGGTGGTCGCCGTCCATCTGAAGGGGCAGGGGCACCTTGGAATGCAAGGTGAACTGGTCCAGGTCGTGCAGGGAGAACGCATGCTTGCCATGCGGGCCACGCTCGGGGGACGAAGTGAGCAACTGGGTGCCATACCGGGCAACCGCGGTCGTCGTCATTCGGCTGAGACCGAGTACGTCGAGGCCTTTATCGAACGAGGCCTTAGGCGACGCGTACATCGGGTGATTGCCCAGGAACGTCCACGGAGAAGTGTTCGAGACTATGGACAGCACCAGATCGGTCACCGGATCGGCGTCCGGGCGCTCCAAGGTGATCGTGCCGTGCCGGCGGTGGGCCTCACCGAAGAACTGACGCATGGCCTGGCGGACGTAGAGCGCATGCGTCGACTTCCTGCCGCGCTCCCGCTGCTGCTCGACCCGGCCGACCACGCCGGCGTCGAAACCGAGACCCGCGTTGAAGGTGAACCAGCGCGCGGGCACCGCCTCGTCCTCCGTGCCGGGCGTGCCCGAGGTCAGGCCCAGGCCGACCGTGCGCTCGCTGCCGTCGCGCAGAGCGTCCAGGATCGCGCCGGTCGCCTCCACGGCGTCGTTGGGCAGGCCCAGGGCGCGGGCGAAGACGTTGGTGGAGCCGCCGGGGACCACGGCGAGACGGGGGAGGCGCTCCGGATCGGGCCCGGCGTGCAGCAGACCGTTGACGACCTCGTTGACCGTCCCGTCGCCGCCGAGGGCGACCACCAGATCGACGTCCCGGCTCTCCGCCGCCTGCCTGCCCAGGTCGCGCGCGTGCCCTCGGTACTCGGTGGTGACCGCCTCGAGCTTCATCTCGCTCGCGAGCGCGTGGATCAGCACATCGCGCGTACGTGCGCTTGTGGTGGTAGCTGCCGGATTGACCACGAGAAGTGCACGCATGAGTTGCAGGGTACCTACTGGGTGGTACCCGGCACAGGCCGAGGTAGGGATCAAGTAAGAGATGATCACGTGAACCTCGCCACGGCGATGGGTCCCGGAACCGCCGGAGAGACGCTCGGGCCCGCCATGGGGGCGCTGTGGGCGGCCGATACCCTTCAGGGGTGACCAGTGAGCAGACGCCCGTTCCCGAGGAAACCGTCGGTCCGCGGCCGCGGCGGCTGACCTACGCCGCCGCGCTGGCCGCGCTGGAGGGGCTCGCACTGTTCGTCGGGGGCGTGTGGATGCTCGTGGCGGGATTCACGGGCGACCCGGACAACAGGGAGACCGGTGTCACCGGCGGCATCACGGTGATCGTCCTCGCCCTGCTGCCACTGCTCGCCGCGCGGGGGCTGCTCGGCCGCCGTAGCTGGAGCCGGGGGCCCGCCGTCATCACACAGATCCTGGCGCTGCCCGTGGCCTACAACCTGTTGCAGGCCGACAGTGTGGCGATTCCGGCGGGGATCGTGCTCGCGGTCGTCGCGGTCACCGCGCTCGTCCTGCTCGTCAACGCAGAGACGACCCGGGCCCTCGGAATCCGCGGGCCCGGCAACGCCGGCGGTGCGGAGAAGTAGGGCCCGGCCCTCGGCTACTCCTCCACCAGGAGCTTCTCCCGCAGCTGCGCCAGCGTCCGCGCCAGCAGCCGGGAGACATGCATCTGCGAGATGCCGACCTCCTGCGCGATCTGCGACTGCGTCATGTTGCCGAAGAACCGCAGCAGCAGGATCCGCTTCTCGCGCGGCGGCAGGTCCTCGAGCAGCGGCTTGAGCGACTCGCGGTACTCGACGCCCTCCAGCGCCTCGTCCTCCGCGCCCAGGGTGTCCGCCACCGCCGGTGACTCGTCGTCGGTGTCCGGGACGTCCAGGGACAGCGTGGAGTACGCGTTGGCGGACTCCAGGCCCTCCAGGACCTCCTCCTCCGAGATGCCCAGCTTCTCGGCCAGCTCGTGGACCGTGGGGGAGCGGCCGTGCAGTTGCGAGAGCTCCGCCGTCGCCGTGGTGAGCGCGAGGCGCAGTTCCTGGAGCCTGCGCGGGACGCGGACCGCCCAGCCCTTGTCCCGGAAATGCCGCTTGATCTCGCCGACGACCGTCGGGGTCGCGTACGTCGAGAACTCGACGCCACGCTCCGGGTCGAAGCGGTCGACCGACTTGATCAGGCCGATGGTGGCGACCTGGGTCAGATCGTCCAGCGGCTCGCCGCGGTTGCGGAAGCGGCGCGCGAGGTGCTCGACGAGCGGCAGGTGCATACGGACCAGCCGGTTGCGCAGGTCCGCGTACTCCGTGCTGCCGTCCTGCAGCTTGCGCAGCTCGATGAACAGCGCGCGTGCTCCGCTGCGGTCCTGAGGGTTGTGCTGCGTGGCCTGCCCGCTCTGCGCGCCCTGTTGATCGTCTCGCTGGTGCTCGCTCATCGTCCCGCCCGTCGCCCTTCCCCGAGCCCTCGTCTCTGCTCGGACAGGGGAGACCCCGATCCGTCCGTCCAGAGGCACGCTCTGCACGGCACCTTCCTGATCCCGCTGCCCGTCGTCCAGGAAGCCGGCCTCCGGCGAGTCGTCCTCCGGATGCGGCCGGGCCTGTTCGGGGATGCTGTTGACGCCGTCCCCCGTGCGTCGGGACCCGCCTGTGCCCTCGGTCGGCAGCTCCCGTGTGCCGCGCTCTTCGTCACGCACCGGCCCGTCCCCTGTCCTCACGCCGGCCCGGGTCCCGCGCCGCGCTGTTTGTAGAGGCTGATCGAAACGGTTTTGTCGTCGTCCACGGCTGAGGAGACCTTGCCCGCGAGAGCGGACAGGACGGTCCAGGCGAAGGTGTCACGCGCGGGGGCGTGACCGTCCGTGGTCGGCGCCGAGACGGTGACCTCGAGTGAGTCGTCGACGAGGCGGAAGACACAACTGAGCACCGAGCCGGGCACGGCCTGCTGGAGCAGGATCGCGCAGGCCTCGTCCACCGCGATGCGCAGGTCCTCGATCTCGTCGAGGGTGAAGTCCAAACGGGCCGCGAGGCCGGCAGTCGCCGTACGCAGCACCGACAGGTAGGCACCCGCAGCCGGCAGCCGGACTTCCACGAAGTCCTGGGTCGCGGGCTCGCCTGCGATCTGGGACACCCTCACCTCCAAGGTGGTACAAGCTTTTCGGGGCCGAGGGTCGCCCCCCGGGGTAACGCGAAGTGTGGTTCAGCGGTGACGCTATCGCGCTCTCAACTTTCCTGTCCCCAGGACCCCAACCCCTCGGCGTCACTCACAGTAAAACTGTGGACACGCTCCGTGTCTAGGGGTCTGCGGCTCCAATTGGGAAGAACGCGCGCCGGGTTGACGTACCCAGACGTCAGACCGTCGAACCGTCGAAAACCGGAGCGGTCCGAGGTCATACGAGTACGTGGTCCACGAAGCACCATCGCCAGCTCTCACCGGGTTCGAATGTCCGCATGATCGGGTGTCCGGAATCCTTGTGGTGCTCGGTGGCATGTCTGCCCGGCGAGGAGTCGCAGCAGCCGACGTGGCCGCAGTCGAGGCACAGTCGCAGCTGCACCGGGTGTCGGCCCTCGCGCAGACACTCGACACACGTGTCGCTCAGCGGGGCGGGTTCCGGGTGCGGCAGCGCGTCGGCATGCGTGCACTGTTTCATGATTGCCAGATTACGACGGCCGCGCGGAAGGCCGCGCGGAAAAACGAGGGCGGGCGAGAACCATGGACGTGATGCCACTGCTGTTGCTGGTGGCGGGCAGCGCCGCGGTCGCCGCGGCGGCCCGGCGCACCCCGGTGCCGGCACCGCTGCTGCTGGTCGCCGTGGGGCTGGTGCTCTCGTACGTCCCGGGGGTCCCGGAGTACACCCTCGACCCGGACGTCGTCCTGCCCCTCGTGCTGCCCCCGCTGCTGCACTCGGCGGCCACCGACAGCTCCTACCTCGACCTGCGCGCGCAACTGCGGCCCGTGGCGCTGCTGTCCGTGGGGTACGTGCTCTTCGCGACCTTCGTCGTCGGCTGGGCCGCCTACCGAATCGTGCCCGGCCTGTCGCTGACCGGCGCACTCGTCCTGGGCGCGGTGGTGGCGCCGCCGGACGCGGTCGCGGCGACGGCGGTCGCGCGCCGGGTGGGGCTGCCGTCCCGGATCACCACGATCCTCCAGGGCGAGTCCCTGGTGAACGACGCCACCGCGATCACCGCCTACCGGGTCGCCCTCGCGGCCGCGGTCGGCGAGGGCGCGTCCTGGGCGGGCGGCATCGGCGAGTTCCTGCTCGCGGCGGTCGGCGGCGTCGCGGTCGGTCTGATCCTGATGGTCCCGATCCACTGGCTGCGCACCCACCTCAAGGAACCGCTGCTCCAGAACACCCTCTCCCTGCTGATCCCCTTCGTCGCCTACGCCGCCGCCGAGCAGTTCCACGCCTCAGGAGTCCTCGCGGTCGTCGTCGTGGCCCTCTTCCTCGGACACCGCGCGTGGGAGGTCGACTTCGCCACCCGCCTCCAGGAGGACGCCGTGTGGAAGATGGTCGCCTTCGTCCTGGAGTCGTCGGTCTTCGCCCTCATCGGCCTGCAGCTGCGCGTCGTCGTGAAGGGTCTCGGGGAGTACGAGGGTGGCGACGCCGCCTGGTACGCGGTGGCCGTCTTCGCGGTGGTCGTCGTCTCCCGGTTCGTCTGGGTGTACCCCGCGACCTTCCTGCCGCTCCTGCTCTCCTCGCGGATCAGGGAGCGTGAGGACAACCCCACCTGGAAGGCGCCCTTCGTGATCGCCTGGGCCGGCATGCGCGGTGTCGTCTCGCTGGCCATCGCCTTCTCGATCCCCGAGACCATGCACGGCGAGCCGTTCCCCGGCCGCAACCTCATCCTCTTCCTGACCTTCACCACCGTCATCGGCACCCTGGTCGTCCAGGGCGTCACCCTCCCCCCGCTGATCCGCCTGCTGAAGCTCCCCGGCCGCGACGCCCAGGCCGAGACCCTGGCGGAGGCCAACGCCCAGGCACAGGCCTCCCGGGCCGCCGAACGCCACCTGGACGACCTCCTGTCCGACGAACGCAACGCCCTCCCACAACCCCTTGCCGACCGCCTCCGCACGGTCCTGGAACGCCGCCGCAACGCCGTCTGGGAGCGCCTCGGCTCGGTGAACCCGGTGACCGGCGAGACCGTCGACGACACATACCGACGGCTGTCCCGGGAGATGATCGGCGCCGAACGCGAGGTGTTCGTGAAGCTGCGGGACGCGCGCTACATCGACGACGAGATGCTGCGGACCCTGCTGCGCAGGCTGGACCTGGAGGAGGCGGCGGCGTATCGGGAGGCGGCGTGACATCTCGTAGTCCCGCTCATCATCCGTGGAACGGATTCCCGGTGATCACCGCGACCACCTTGGTCCCCGCCGGAAACGTGTCCTCTTCCGACAACGCAACAAGTCCATACAGCAACTTGGCGACATACAGCCGCTCCACCCCCACCCCGTGGCGCCCCTCGAAGTCCTCCGCGAAGGCGTCGAGTTCGGGTGTCGTACGTGCGTAACCCCCGAAATGGAACCGGTCCTCCAGTGACCAGTCGCCGCGACGGCCCCCGAACGCCTCCCGTTGCAGGCCCTCTATGTCGGCCGTCAGGAAACCGCCCTTGAGCACCGGTATCCCCAACACCCGCTGACCCGGCCCCAGTCCCGCCGCCAGCCCCGCGAAGGTGCCGCCCGTCCCGCACGCCACCGCGACCACGTCGGCCCGCCCCCGCAACTCCTCGCCGAGCGCTCGGCAGCCCCGTACCGCAAGCGCGTTGCTCCCGCCCTCCGGCACGACGTACGCGTCCTCGGCCCCCGCCGCGTGCAGAACCGCTGCCAGAGTCGATGGCTCGTTCTTGCGGCGATAGGTCGACCTGTCGACGAAACACAGCCGCATGCCGTCGGACACGCAACGGGTCAGGGAGGGGTTCAGGGGCCGGTCGGCCAGTTCGTCGCCGCGGACCACGCCGACCGTCGGCAGCCCCAGCAACCGCCCCGCGGCGGCCGTCGCGCGCAGGTGGTTGGAGTACGCGCCGCCGAAGGTGAGCACCGTGCGGCCGGCCGCGGCCGTGAGGTTCGGGGCGAGCTTGCGCCATTTGTTGCCGACGAGGTCGGGGTGGATGAGGTCGTCGCGTTTCAGGAGGAGGCGGACGCCCCGACGGGTGAAGCGGTCGTCCTCGATCTCCTGCAGCGGCGACGGGAGCCGGGGGTGCAGGGCGGCGAGGTCGGTGCTGGTCACGCCCTCATTGTCGCCTGCGTGGTCGCCCCCGGAACATCCGTGCCATTGCTTCGGACGCTCCTCACTTCAGACGGTCCCTGATCCGTGCCCGCATCGACGCCATCGTGAAGCCGCGTGGGTCCACCTTCCCGGGCTGCCACTCCAGGTGGCCGATGACCGACCGTTCCGTCCAGCCGTGGTGGCGGCAGATCGCGGCGGCGACCTTCTCGATCGCCTCCAGTTGGGCCGCCGGCCACGGGTCCCTGCCGTCGCCGAGGTTCTCGCACTCGAAGCCGTAGAAGTGGCGGTTGCCGTCGGTGTTCGCCTCGTTGTCCGGCGGGAGGGCCTTCTCGGCGATCACCGCGCGCAGGACGTCGTCGTCGCCGAGGCCCGCGTGGTTGGCGCGGCCGTAGCCGACGAGGTGGACGCGGCCGTCCTTGGTGATCACGCCGTGGCAGAGCGGGCCGGGGAGGCCCTCGTAGCCGTCGCGGCAGAGTTCGACGGTGCGTTCGCTGCCCTTGGTCACCGTGTGGTGGATCATCACGCCGTGCACCGGGCCCCAGGGGCCCTTGTGATTGCGGTTGTGATGTCTCCAGTCGCCGACCTGGACGACGGTGACGCCCTCGTCCTGCAGTGCGTCCAGGAACGTGTTCGCGGACATGGGTGGGGCCATGCCGCCTCCTTCGCTTGCGCGGCGACCGCCTGTCGCGACCGGCTCGTACCGCTGCTTGTACCCGGGGCGGGCAGCCGGGACTACCTGGTTCGTACGGTGTGCGAGCCGTTTCGGACACCGGGCCGGGAACGGTGTGCGAGATCTCGGTATTGCCCAGTTATCGAAGATCCATTCCAACTCTTTCGTGTAATAGCACCGGCACGTTCCGTGATGGAAGGCTGGTCCGCAGTTCGATGCCCCGGTGCAGACCGGCGCGGGGGTATGACCGGGAGGGCAATTCTCATATGTCGGTAGGCGAAGAGGTCCGCACCGAGCAGGGCCGGCCGCAGCAGAGTCTCGGCACGGCGGCCGCGCGGAACCTGGCCACCACCACCAAGTCCGCACCCCAGATGCAGGAGATCAGCTCTCGCTGGCTGCTGCGCACGCTGCCCTGGGTGAATGTTCAAGGCGGTACGTACCGCGTGAACCGGCGGCTGACCTACGCCGTGGGGGATGGCCGGGTCACTTTTGTGAAGACGGGCGATCGGGTCGAGGTCATTCCGGAGGAACTGTGCGAACTGCCGGCGCTTCGGTCGTACGAGGACGAGGAGGTGCTCACGGAGCTCGCCCGCCGGTGTGAGCAGCGCGAGTTCGCGGCGGGGGACGTGATCGCCTCGTTCGGCAGCCAGGCCGACGTGGTCTTCCTGCTGGCGCACGGCAGGGTGGAGAAGATCGGCACGGGCCCCTACGGCGACGACGCCGTCCTCGGAGTCCTCGCCGACGGCGCCTACTTCGGCGACCAGGCGCTGCTGGACCCCGAGGCCATCTGGGAGTACACCGCTCGCGCGGTCACCGGCTGCACGGTGCTCGTCCTTCCGCGCAACGCCGTCGAACAGGTCGCGGAGCGCACCGACTCCCTGCGTGAGCACCTCCAGGCGCTGCGCGCGATCCCGGAGCAGAGCACCAACAAATACGGTGAGAAGGCGATCGACCTCGCGGCCGGCCACAGCGGTGAGCCGGACATCCCGCACACCTTCGTGGACTACGAGGCCCGGCCGCGTGAGTACGAACTGAGCGTGGCCCAGACGGTGTTGCGCATCCACTCACGCGTGGCCGACCTCTACAACCAGCCGATGAACCAGACCGAGCAGCAACTGAGGCTGACCGTGGAGGCGTTGAAGGAGCGCCAGGAGCACGAGCTCGTCAACAACCGGGAGTTCGGGCTGCTCAGCAACTGCGAGTACGACCAGCGCATCCAGCCGCACGACGGCGTGCCCAGCCCCGACGACCTGGACGAGCTCCTCAGCAGGCGGCGCGGCACCAAGCTGCTGCTCGCGCATCCGCGCGCGATCTCCGCGATCGGGCGTGAGCTCAACAAGCGCGGACTCGTCCCCGAGACCATCGACGTGGGCGGCAACCGCATCCCCACCTGGCGGGGGGTGCCGATCTACCCGTGCAACAAGATCCCGGTCACCGAGGCCCGTACGACCTCGATCATCGCGATGCGTACCGGCGAGGCCGAGCAGGGCGTCATCGGTCTGCAGCAGGCCGGTATCCCGGACGAGATCGAGCCGAGCCTGTCGGTGCGGTTCATGGGCATCAATGAGCAGGCGATCATCAAGTACCTGGTGACGGCGTACTACTCGGCCGCGGTGCTTGTGCCGGACGCGCTCGGCGTGCTGGAGAACGTCGAGATCGGCCGGTGGAGGTGACGTTTCTGCAGCTGGGAACCGTGTCCCCGCCCCCACGGGCGGGTACACCCCGGTCGTATGCGCCCAGTCGCAGCACAAACGCCACCGTCCGCGGACTCTCCGAGGGGACCTCCATGGCCGAGCTCATGAGGGAGGCGACACAGCACCCTGCCGGGACGGAGCCGCTCGACGGGCACGAGGCGGCGGTGATCCTGGAGCGGGCCCGGGCGTCGGTCGACCCCGTGCTGCGCGAGGCGATCGAGTCGCTCCCCGGCTCCATGCGCCGGATCGCGCTGTACCACTTCGGCTGGGAGCACGCCGACGGCACCCCGGCGGCGGGCAACGCCGGCAAGGCGATACGGCCCGCACTCGTCCTCACCGCGGCCGCCGCACTGGGGGAGCGGCGGCGCGGGAGGTGGCCGTGCGGGCGGCCGCGGCGGTGGAGCTGGTCCACAACTTCACGCTGCTGCACGACGACGTGATGGACCGGGACACCACCCGACGGCACCGGCCCACGGCGTGGACGGTGTTCGGTGACGCCGACGCGATCCTCGCCGGGGATACCCTCCAGGCGCTCGCCCTCGGGCTGCTCGCCCGGGACCCGCACCCGGCGGCCGGGGCCGCGGCCGCCCGGCTCACGGCCTGTGTCGTCGAACTCTGTGCCGGCCAGCACGCGGACACGGCCATGGAGACCCAGGGCCCCGGCGAGGTCACCGTCGACGAGGTGCTCGCCATGGCCGAGGCCAAGACCGGCGCGCTGCTCGGATGTGCCTGTGCGCTGGGCGCGCTGTACGCGGGCGCGTCGCGGGAGGACGTCGAGGCGCTGGACGCGTTCGGCCGGGAGGCCGGACTCGCCTTCCAGCTCATCGACGACGTGATCGGCATATGGGGCGACCCGCGCCACACCGGCAAACCGGCCGGGGCCGACCTCGCGGTCCGCAAGAAGTCCCTGCCGGTGGTCGCCGCGCTGGCCTCCGGCACCCCGGCGGGCGCGGAACTGGCGGAGCTCTACGCGACCCCGTATGCGAAGGAGGACCTGGACCGGACGGCACTCGCCGTCGAGCGGGCCGGTGGACGTGACTGGGCACAGGTCCAGGCGGCCGACCGGATGGCCCGCGCGATGGCGGAACTGTCCCGTGCGGTGCCCGAGCCGGCGGCGGCGGGGGGACTGCTGGCCCTGGCCGAGTTCGTGACGCGGCGCACCAGTTGAGCGCTGATACCTCAGTAGGCCGTACTGCTCTGCGGAAGCAGTCGACCCGGACCCCGGAGCCCCCGGGGCCGTGCGGCTCCTGACCCCGCGCGGCCCCGAGGGGCTCCGGTCAGGCGGGTCCCGCACATCCCCACGGCGTGCGGGCCCCGCCCCTTTCTTCGGGCTCACTCGCCACTGGGACCCCGATAGAGTCAACGCCCATATGATCAAGGGCTGTTGATACGAGGGGCGGGCGGAACATGGGTGTGGCGATCCGGGCGGCGGGCGAAGGGGATCGTGAGCTGGTCGTCGGACTGCTGGACGCGGCGTTCCAGGACGACCCGGTCAGCCGGTGGGTGTTCCCGGGTGACGAGCACCGCCGAACGACCCACCATCGGCTCATGGCCGCCTTCACCGACATCGTGCTGGCCGAGGGACGCGTCGACGTCACCGAGGACGGTACGGCCTGTGCGCTGTGGCTGTCGGTGCCGGACGGCGAGCACGCGGACGAGGAGGGCGCCGATGGCCCCGCCGAGCTGCGCGCGGAAGTCGACCCGGACAACGAGCGCGTCGAGCTGATCGGCCGGCTGACGGCGGACATCCACCCCGCCGGCCGCGCCCACGAATACCTGTGGATGATCGGCGTGGCACCGGAGCACCAGGGCCAGGGCCTGGGTACCGCGCTCATCGCCTCGGTCCTCGACCGCTGCGACCGCGAGGGCCTCTGCGCCTACCTGGAGGCAAGCAGCGCCCGCAGCCGCGCCCTGTACGAACGCCTCGGCTTCCAGCCCGCCGGCCCCGCGCTCGACCTCCCGGCCGGCCCTCAGATGTGGCCGATGTGGCGCGAGCCACGGGGCTGATCCGACGCGAGCGGGCGGCATCCGCCGGGACCCAGGAGACGCCGACCCTCGCGGTGCGTCCGGTCCCGCGGTGCGTGTGCCCGACCGCCGTGGTGCGTCCGGTCCCGCGGTGCGTGTGCCCGGCCGCCGTGGTGCGTCCGGTCCCGCGGTACGTGTGTCCGACCCCCGCGGTGCGTCCGGCCGCGGGGGTGCTGGGCGGGGCCGGCTACTCCTCCGGCACCACCACCCCCACGATCCGCTCCACCACACCCTCCGGCACCCCCACCCCCGGCAGCACCCCGGCCAGTACCCCCGGCAGGGTCAGGTGTTCCAGGATCAGGCCGAGCATCGCGAGGTAGAGGACCACGACCGTTTCGTCGCCGCCGGGGAGTCCCGCGTCGCGGTGGAACCGCATGCCGTCGTCGAGGTCGCCACGTACCGACTTGGTGTAGGAATCCCGGAGTTCGGGACGGCGAGTGGCTTCGAGGCGCATTTCCAGGAGGGCCAGATAGCCGGTGCGGTCGTGGGTCGCGCGGGCCATGAGGTCGTGCATGAAGGCCGCGACCAGCGCTCGGTCCTTCGGTCTCGTCATCAGTTCGGCGAGCACCGAAGGATCGGGAGCGAGTCGTACATGCAGCCGGGCGTCTATCTGGCGCAGCAGATCGTCGCGCCCGGTGAAGTAGTTGGAGGCGGTCCCCACCGGCACCCCGGCCGCCGCGTCCACCGCACGGAACGTCAGCCCCCGGGCCCCCTCCCGTGAGAGCACCTCGACCCCCGCGTCGACCAGTGCGGCCCGTCGCTCCGGATTGCTCGCCATACGGAATCCCCTCTCCTACTTGCGCCGGATGCCGAAAACACCTTGCAACCACTACAAGTGAAGCACTACAAATGAAGTCGTTCAACGGACAGTACACAGCCAGCACACCCAGCCGACGGAAAGAGACCAGCTTGCGCAAGCTCACGTACTTCATCGCCTGTTCCATCGACGGCTTCATCGGGGACGAGAGCGGCGACGCGATGTTCATGATGCCGTTCGTCGACGAGGAGTTCCTGGCGTTCCTCGCGGCCGAGTACCCGGAAACCCTGGCGACCGCGGGCCGCAGGGCCCTGGGCCTCGACGCACTCGAGAACAAGCGGTGGGACACCGTCGTCCAGGGCCGCGGCAGCTACAACGAGGGCTTGAAGCAGGGCATCACCAGCCCCTACGCCCACCTGCGCGAGTACGTCGCCTCGCGCACCCTGACCGAGTCGCCCGACCCCAACGTCGAGATCATCGCCGACGACCTGGTCGGCAAGGTCCGCGAACTGAAGGCCGAGGAAGGGGAGTTGGGGATCTATCTGTGCGGAGGATCCCAGATCGCGGGCGAGCTGTTCGACCTGATCGACGAACTCGTCATCAAGACGTACCCGGTCACCATCGGCTCGGGCATGCCGATGTTCGGATCCGGCTTCTCGATCACCGAGTTCGGGCTCGACGAAGTCCGTACCTTCAAGAACGGCGTCTTCGTGCGGACGTACAGCAGGAAGCGCTGACGCCCTGTCCGCCCTACTCTGAAGGCATGGACAGCGAAAAACATGCCTGTCCCGCCTGTGGACAGTCTGTCGAGACGGTCGTCAAGCGTCACAAGACGCTGGGCGCGTGGGTCCCGGTCTGGGTGGCCGGGCCATGCCGGAACCCGAAGTGCGAGGCGTACGTCGAGGAGGGCACTGAGCCCGAGGACGAGCGCGCGAAGAAGATCGGCAGGAAATCCGCCGCGAAAAAATCCTGAATCCTGTCGAGAACCCGGGCCCGGCTCCGACGTCCCCTGTGAGAGCCGCCCGTCAGGGGTGGCCGGAGCCGAAGGAGTGGACTCATGAAGTACCTGGTCATGGTGCAGGGAACCCAGGCCGACTACGAGGCCATGCGCGGCAAGGCCTCCGCGGACTCCCCGGCCTGGAGCGAGCAGGAGGTCCAGGCGATGTACGCCTTCATGAGCGCGATCAACGACGACCTGGCCGAGAGCGGTGAGATGGTCGACGGCCAGGGCCTCGCCGAGCCCGCCAAGGTCCGCCACGTCGGCCTCGGCGCGGACGGCAAGGCCGTGATCACCGACGGGCCGTACAGCGAGACCAAGGAGCTGCTGGCCGGCTACTGGGTGCTGGACTGCGCGAGCCTGGAGCGGGTCACGGAGATCGCCGAGCGCATCGCCCACTGCCCGCAGCCCGCGGGCGCCCCCGACCACCCCGTGGTGATCCGCCCCATCCTGGACGGCGCCGGGGACATCTGAGCCGCGTGCGACGGACGACCGACGTCGAGGACCTGCTGCGCCTGCACGCGCCGCAGGTCCTCTCCGCGCTGATCAGGCGCTACGGCCATTTCGACGCCGCCGAGGACGCCGTACAGGAGGCACTCCTGGCGGCGGCAGGGCAGTGGCCCGAGGCCGGGGTGCCGGACAATCCGCGCGGCTGGCTCATCAAGGTGGCCTCGCGGCGGCTCGTGGACGCACTGCGGGCGGAGGACGCGCGGCGGGCGCGGGAGGAGAAGGCGGCGGCGCTCGCCCTGCCACCGGCCGAGCGGGTCCCGCAGGACGACGACACCCTCTCCCTCCTCTTCCTGTGCTGCCACCCCGACCTGCCCCCACCCGCGCAGATCGCCCTCACCCTCCGCGCGGTCGGCGGTCTGACGACGGCCGAGATCGCCCGCGCCCACCTGGTGCCCGAGGCGACCATGGCCCAGCGCATCAGCCGTGCCAAGCAGCGCGTCAAGGGCGTGCGCTTCGGGCGGCCCGACCACGGGCTGGAGCGGCTGCCGGCCGTCCTCCACACGCTGTACCTGATCTTCAACGAGGGCTATACGGCGACCTCCGGCCCGGCGCTGCAACGCCGCGACCTCGCCGCCGAGGCGATCCGGCTGACCCGCACCGTCCACCGGCTCCTCCCCGACACCGGCGAGGTCACCGGACTGCTCGCCCTGATGCTGCTCACCGACGCCCGCCGCGAGGCCCGTACCGGCCCGCACGGCGACCTCGTGCCCCTCGACGAACAGGACCGCGACCGCTGGGACAAGGCCGCGATCGAGGAGGGCGTGGCTCTCATCACCCGCGCCCTGAGCAGCGGCCCGGCGGGCCCGTACCGACTGCGCGCGGCCATCGCCGCCGTGCACGACGAGGCACCCTGCGCCGAGGCCACCGACTGGCGGGAGATCCTCGGCCTCTACGACGTCCTGGTCCGCCTCGTCCCCGGCCCCGTCGAACGCCTCAACCGCGCGGTCGCCCTCGCCATGGTCCACGGGCCCGAAGCGGGGCTCGCCGAAGTGGACGCCCTGGAGGGCGAGTTGGGACATCGCCGGGATGCCGTACGGGCTCATCTGCTGGAGCGCGCCGGATCGTACGACGAAGCCCGCGCCGCCTACGAGTCGGCGGCCGCGCAGACGCTGAGCCTGCCCGAGCAGCGCTATCTGCACGGGCGGGCGGCACGGCTCAGGGCATAACGTGAGTCCATGTCCACGCCCATCGTGCACCTGACCGAACGCGCCCTCTGGGAAGCCGCCCGCGCCCGCGGCACGTACGAGATGTCGACCCGCGGCAAGACCCTCCAGGAGGTGGGCTTCATCCACTGCTCGACGCGCGCGCAGCTCCCGGACGTCGCCGCCTTCCTCTACGGCTCCTACGACGGCCCCGACGAACTGGTGCTCCTGGTCATCGACCCCGACCGGCTCGGCGTACCCCTGAAGTACGAGGCCCCGGAGCCCGGTGCCGAGGAGTTCCCGCACATCTACGGGCCGCTGCCGGTGGAGGCAGTGGTGGACGTGGAGGCGTGGGGGTGACGCACCGGCCCCGGTGGTGGCGATGGGCCGTGATCGCGTGGGCGGTCGCGGTGGTCGTCGGGGGCGGACTCACCTGGTGGCTTCAGGACTCGGAAGAGCCGCAGAAGCCGGTGGGGCGGACCGAGTTCAGCCCGCAGCCGTCGCTCCCGGAGGACTGGAAGGAGCGGTGCGGGCTCGTCACGCCCAGCCCGCCGGAGGAGGAGAGCGACGGGACGACGGTCCTGTGCGTCACGGCGCGCTAGGCAGCCCGCCCGTCTCCGGATCACGGCCGGTCAGGCAGTACGTCCCGCCCGCCGGATCCCGCAGCACCGTCCAGTGCCTGCCGTGCGCGACCGTCTCCGCGCCCAGCTTCTCGTGCCGGACCCGGGTCGCTTCGATGTCCGCGCAGGCCAGGTCGAGATGGGCGGAGCCGGCGCGTTCCTCGCCGAGCCGTTGGAGCAGGATGCGGACCGGGAGGCCGGGCGGCGGCACGAGTACGTGGAACTCGGGCAGCGAGCCGGGGCGGGACTCCCAGCCGGGCAACAGGGCGCTCCAGAACGTGACTTCGGTGTCGTAGAGCGAAGGCGCGAGGTCGAGGCAGACCTGGTCGAGGCGGCTGCCGTGGACGACGGGCGGGCGGACCGACTCCCCGTGCCAGGGCACCGCGCAGAACAAGTGCCCGGCGGGGGAGCGGAGTACGGCCCACCCCTCGTGCTCGGCCGCCATGGTCGCGCCCAGCCGCAGAGCCGACCGCACGAACTCCGGCAGGCCGTCCACGTCCACGGAGAAGTCGAGGTGGGCACCGCCGCCCTCGTCGACGCCCTGGACCTTGACGCAGGCGTCGGCGCCGTCGGGTACGAGGGTCACGAACTCGCCCCGCGAGCCACGTGGGGCGGACAGCCGCGTGTCCGTGACCGCCGTCCAGAACTCATGGGCCCGGTCGAGGAGTTCGATGCGACGGTCGACGAAGGCGTACGTCCAGCGGATGCTCATGCCGGGGATCGTAGATCAGGGGGACTGCATGAACCGCAGCATATTTCCGGCGGGGTCCCGGAACGCGCAGTCGCGCACCCCGTACGGCATGTCCGTCGGTTCCTGGATCACGTCGGCGCCGGATTCCTGCACGCGGGCGAAGAGGGCGTCGCAGTCCGCGGTGGTGAAGTTGACCCCGCGCAGCACGCCTTTGGCCAGCAGCTGCTCCATCGCCTCCCGGTCGGCGGGGGAGAGGTCGGGGTTGGCCGCGGGCGGCTCCAGGACGATCGACACGTCCGGTTGCAGCGGCGACCCGACGGTCGTCCACCGCATGCCCTCGTACTTGACGTCGTTGCGGACCTCCAGGCCCAGGACGTCGCAGTAGAAGGCGATCGCCTTGTCGTGGTCGTCGACGGCGATGAAACAGGTGTGGAGTTTCAGGTCCATGGGACCAACCTAAGGTCGGAACCGCGTTACGTCCGTCTGGGGCGCGTGTACGCCCGCACGACGCAGGGCGGGATCTCCGCGCTCTCCTCGTGCGAGCGGGCCCGGTAGGAACTCGGCGTCTCGCCCACCAGTTCGGTGAAGCGGGAGCTGAAGGAGCCGAGGGACGTACAGCCGACCGCCATGCAGACATCGGTGACGGAGAGGTCGCCGCGGCGCAGCAGCATCTTCGCGCGCTCGACGCGACGGGTCATGAGATAGCCGTACGGCGTCTCGCCGTACGCCTCCTTGAAGCTGCGCTGGAAGTGGCCCGGGGACATCAGGGCGGTGCGCGCGAGGGCGGTCACGTCGAGGGGTTCGGTGTACTCGCGGTCCATGCGGTCGCGTGCCTTGCGCAGTCTGACGAGATCCTCACGGTTCACCTGGTCAGCATCGCACGGAGAAGGGGGCGAGGATCGCTCCCCGCCCCCTCTCGTCACTTCGGGCTCGTCACTTGAGGTAGACCAGCCCGTCCGTCGTCACCGTCGGGCGGCCGCTGGTGGCGGCGACCACGATCTTGACGGTGTGCTTGGCACTGCTCGACCAGGTCTTCGTCCAGAGCGCGTCACGGTACTTGGTCGTCGTCGACTTGAGGTCGACGGTGGCGACCTTCGTGCCGTCCACGTAGACGTACGCCTGGCCCGAGGTCGAGGCCCGCGAGACCACCCAGGCCGCCGAGCGGCCGGTGAACGTCCAGCTCAGGGAGGCGTTCTTGGTCTTGCTGGTGTACGACTTGCCGCCCAGGTAGCTGGTCGACGACTTGGCCGTCCAGGTACCCGACTTCGTCGCCGAGGTCTCCTGGAGGATCACCGGGGTGCCGCTGACCGAGGCCGTCGCGGTGTTGCCGGCCTGGTCGTACGCCGTCATCGACCAGGCCGTCGCCGTACCGGACTTGGCGGTGTGGGAGGCGCTGGTCGTCGTCGGACCGTAGGTCTTGGCGACCGGGGCGGTCAGCCTGACCTCCTTGAGCGCGGCCGTGTCGGTGGCCTTCCACTTCAACGTGAGCGGGACGGCCGTGGTGCTCACCGTGCCGGTGCGCAGGGCGAGGTTCGGCTTGGTGGAGAAGGTGGGCGCGGTGCTCTCCGCGACGACCGTGGCCGTCGGGGTGCTCGCCGTGGTGCCGGACTGGTGGACGGCCCGAACGGCGACCTTGTGGCTGCCGACCGTGAGGGTCGCCTTGCCGCTGGTGGCGGTGCCCGAGGTGGTGGCGGCGACCCTGCCGTCGACGAGGATCTCGTACTTCGATATCAGAGCGGACGGGGTGGTGGCCGACCAGTTCAGGGTGACGGAAGCCTTGGCGTACGTCGTCGAGCCGATGACACCAGCGCCCGTGACCGACTTGAGGGTGAGGCCGGAGACCGGTCCCGCCGCCCAGCCGCGGATCGTGGAGAGCTTGGCGTAGAAGGCGTCACCCGGGCACTCGGTGTTGTAGCCGTCGCGGTGACCGATGATCGTCGGGTACGTCAGCTGGGTGCCCAGGGTCCACGACTTGCCGAAGTAGTTGTTGCCGTCCGCGCCCGCCGTCAGCGTGGTGGTGCCGTCCGGGTCGACCCCGTACTGGCCGAGCTTCCAGGCGGCGATCCGGGCGACGGAGGTCATCGCGGCCGTGCTCGGGGCCGCGTCCGTGTAGGTGCCGAGCACCGAGATGCCGGTGGTCTGGCTGTTGAAGCCGTAGGTGTGCGCGCCCAGCACCGGGAGGTCGACGCCGCCCTTGCGGCCCTCGTAGACCGTGCCGCACTTGTCCACAAGGAAGTTGTAGCCGATGTCCTTCCAGCCCAGCGTCTTCACGTGGTACGCGTAGATGCCGCGGACGACGGCCGGCGCCTGTTCGCAGGTGTAGTCGTTGGAGTCGACGGTGTGGTGGACCGTGACCGCCTTGATCTTCCCGCCCGGCAGATAGGTCGGCTCCTCCGGGCTGATCGACTCGTCGGCACCCCATCCGGCCCGCGAGGTGATCGGCGGCTCCGGCACGGTGGACGCCGGGGCGGAGGGAGCCGTCGAGGTCGGGGTGGCCGTCGGTGACGTGGACGCGCTCGGCGTACCGGTCGTCGGCGGGGTGGTCGTGGGCGTATCGGCCGGGCTCGTGGACACGCTGGGTGTGCCCGTGCCGTCCGTCTCGCCGGTGGACGGCTCGGAGGAGGCCTCCGTCGAGCTCTCGCCGGGAGAGGCGCTCGGCGACTCGGTGGCGTCCATCGCGAAGGCGGCCGGCTCCAGGCCGGACACCGTGCCGGAGCCCGGGTCGACCATGTCCAGGCGCAGCCCCTTGGGCAGCTTGGCCGAGGACTTGCCGTCCACCCGCACTTCCACGCCGTCGGACGCCCCGACCCAGGCCGGCTCGGTGCCGGCACGCGTGGCACCCTGCTCGCCCTCGCCGCCGTCGCCCTCCAGCGTCAGCCACTTGGACCAGATGCCCGTCTCGGCGTCCCGGGTGCGGGCCTCGATCGTGGCGCTCACGCGCGCGGACGTGTCGGACCAGGTGAGGCCGAGCATGCTGAAGGGCGCGGTGCCGCGCTTGCCGAGCTGTGCCGAGGTGCCGTCGGCGGCCACGGACAGCTGCGCCGTGCGGGTGCTGCTCTTGACGGGCCGTGACTTGCCGTCGTCCGCCGCGCTGTCCGCCGGACCGCCGATCATGCCCTGGACGACCAGTGCCCCGGTCACCGTCGCGGCCGTCAGCGCGGCCGCCCCCCACCAACGACGTCTCATGTCGACGCGCACACCTTTCGTCACAGTGCCCCCAGTGGCATCACAGATGTGTTGCCAAGGGAAAGGTATGGGGAAGACAAGCGCCCGACAGCGGAACACAAGCGCCCGATAGAACGTCAATTCCTCATGAGGCGGGCAATTATGAGCGAGGGTCTCGGGTGATCTGTGTCACCCTTCACCGTCGTCCAGCGCGAAACGCAGATACCGCTCCGCCGAACGCCGCACCGCGGCCGCCCCGTCGGCGGTGACCACCCGTCCCCAGAACGCCCCGTAGATGCGCTCGAAGCCGAACGGCTCGACCAGCCTCAGCGCGCGCCGGACGGTCCGCGGCCGCTCCGGGATGAAGTTGGGGATGCTGTACATGAAGCTGATCCACCGCCGGTCCATCACCACCATGAAGATGTCGCCGCTGAACAGCGCACCGCGCCCCTCGGGGTCGTCCGCCCAGTGCAGCACGGTGCCGCCGGCGAAGTGCGTGCCCGCGTTGACCAGGGTCATGCCGGGGGCGATCGGGTGGATGTCGCCCGACCAGTACTCGATCAGCGGATCGGGGTGGCCGACCCAGTCACGGTCGGCGGCGTGGACGTACACGGGGGCGTCGAAGGCCCGGCCCCACTCCGTCATCGCGCCGTGGAAGTGCGGATGGCTGACGGCGATCGCGCTGATGCCGCCCAGCTCCTCGACCTCGGCGGCGAGTTCGTCGTCGAGGTAGCCCACGCAGTCCCACAGCACGTTCCCGGCCGGTGAGCGCAGCAGCAGCGCCCGCTGCCCGATGGCCACGGACGGCTCCGCACCGACGCCGACGACACCGGGCCCCTCCTCGCGCAGCTGCCCGCGGCGGCCGCTGTCGCGCAACTCGGCCAGGCTGGTCCAGCGCTGGCCCTCCCAGCCGACGTACTGCCGCTCGTCCAGGCAGATCGGGCAGTCGGCGCGGGGCGCGGCGTACTGCACTCCGCAGGTACGGCAGATCGGGAGTTCGGTACCGGACACGGGCTTGAGGCAGGACACCACGACTCCTTCGCTCTGGCTGCTCGCCGACGAACGCCGAAGGGGTCCGGCCAGAACTTCGGCCGGACCCCTTCAGATCTCCGCTGACCCGCGATGGTGCACCGATCGCCGGTCACGGACGGCTGACTGTGCGTCAGGCCTTCTTGGTCTCCCAGAAGATCTTGTCGATCTGGGCGATGTAGTCCAGCGCCTTCTGGCCGGTGGCCGGGTCGGTGGACGCCTTGGCGGCCGAGAGGGCCTTCAGGGCGTCGTTGACCAGCTGGTGCAGCTCCGGGTACTTCTCGAAGTGCGGGGGCTTGAAGTAGTCGCTCCAGAGCACCGAGACGTGGTGCTTGGCGAGCTCGGCGCGCTGCTCCTTGATGACGGTGGCGCGAGCCTGGAAGTGAGGGTCGTCGTTGGCGGCCATCTTGTCCTGCACGGCCTTCACCGACTCCGCCTCGATGCGGGCCTGGGCCGGGTCGTACACACCACAGGGCAGGTCGCAGTGTGCGCTGACCTTGACCTTGGGGGCAAACAGGCGGGAAAGCATGGAGCATTCCTTCCTCGTGATCGTCTTCTCAGGTGCGACATTACTCCCTGGGAGAGGCGATTTCGCGAGTGCCCCCATGGGCTTAGGACAAAAGTCCGGGGTCGGTATCAGACTGGTGGATGAACGGACAGGGGAGGTGCCGGGGATGCCGGAGCTGTCGCAGGAGACCGAACACAGGGGTGCGCTCCTGCCCTTCGGGCCGGCCGAGGTGACCGGGCCGTCGATGGTGCCCACGCTGCACCACGCGGACCGGCTCGTGGTGCAGTACGGGGCCCGGATCCGGCCGGGTGACGTGGTCGTCCTGCGGCATCCGTTCCAGCAGGACCTGCTGGTCGTCAAGCGGGCCGCGGAACGCCGCGAGGGCGGCTGGTGGGTGCTCGGGGACAACGCGTACGCCGGCGGCGACAGCACGGATTACGGGGTCGTGCCCGTCGAGCTGGTCCTGGGCAAGGTGCGTCTGAGGTACCGGCCGCGCAGGCCGGATCAGCGCTCGCCGTTGGCCGTCGCGCGCTGGGCGCTGTCGTGCGCCAGGCCCGTCTTCTCCGACCGGTCGGCCTCCAGGCGCTTGCGGGCGCGGTAGGCGGCCACGTTGGCGCGGGTGGCGCAGCGGTCGGAGCAGTAGCGCCGGGAGCGGTTCGTGGACGTGTCCAGATAGGCGTTGCGGCAGGGCGACGCCTCGCACAGGCCGAGGCGGTCCACGCCGTACTCCGTGAGGTGGAAGGCGAGGCCCATCGCGGCGATGGCCGCGTAGCCGGCGGTCGCGTTGGACGGGTGGTCCGACAGGTGCATGTGCCACAAGGGGCGGCCGTCGTCGTCGCGGTGGTCGTGCCCGGAGATCTGCGGGCTCACCGGGAACTCGAGGAGGAGTGAGTTCAGCAGGTTCACCGCCAGGCTCTCGTCGCCGTCGTCCGCGGCCTCGAAGACCGCCCTCAGCCGTCCGCGGACCGAGCGGAAGCGGCTGACGTCGGCCTCGGTGGCGCGCCGGCCCGCGTCCTGGCTGGCGCCGAACAGCTCGCGAACGGCCTCGACCGAGGTGAGCGAGTCCTTGCCCCGGGCCGGGTCCTCGGTGTTGACGAGACGCACGGCATAGTCCGAGTAATAGGCCAGTTCCACTTGTAGTCCTTACGGAGGCGTTCTATCGTCGTCGTGCGATCGGTCGGTAACAGCTGATCGTGCTTCCAGGGTATTACGCATATGTTCGAAGAGGGGGCTCCCATGACGACGAGTACCGGAACCGACTGGCTAGCCTGGCAGGAGAGCTGGGACCGGCAGCAGGAGTGGTACATGCCCGACCGGGAGGAGCGCTTCCGGATCATGCTCGACATGGTCGAGGCCCTCGTCGGACCCCGCCCCCGGGTACTGGATCTCGCGTGCGGCACGGGAAGTATCACGGCCCGGCTGCTCGCCCGGTTCCCGGAGGCCGTCAGCACCGGGGTCGACCTCGACCCGGCGCTCCTCGCCATCGCCGAGGGCACCTTCGCGGCCGACGAGCGGGTCACCTTCGTGACGGCCGACCTCAAGGACTCCAACTGGCCGACGAAGCTGCCCTACGAGTCGTACGACGCCGTCCTGACCGCCACGGCCCTGCACTGGCTGCACAGCGAACCCCTCGCGGCCCTCTACGGTCAGGTCGCGGGCCTGGTCCGCGACGGCGGTCTCTTCATGAACGCGGACCACATGATCGACGACACCACGCCCCGGATCAACGCGGCCGAACGCGCCCAGCGCCACACCCGCATGGATCAGGCCAAACGCGACGGCGCCCTCGACTGGTCCGAATGGTGGCAGGTCGCCGCCAACGACCCCGTCCTCGCCGAGCCCACCGCCCGCCGCTTCGAGATCTACGGCGACCACGCCGACGGCGACATGCCCTCCGCCGCATGGCACGCGCGTGTACTGCGTGAGAAGGGCTTCGGGGAGGCGCGCCCGGTGTGGTGCTCGCCTTCGGACACGTTGCTGCTCGCGGTGAAGTAGCGCATGCGAAAGGGGCGGTACGGGATTCTCGTACCGCCCCTTTCACGTCGTAGCGCCGCTACAGCACCTTCGACAGGAACGCCTGCGTCCGCTCGTGCTGAGGGTTCGTCAGGACGTCACGCGGGTTGCCGGACTCGACCACCACGCCGCCGTCCATGAAGACCAGGCTGTCGCCGACCTCGCGGGCGAAGCCCATCTCGTGGGTGACGACGATCATCGTCATGCCGGACTCGGCCAGGTCGCGCATGACGTCGAGGACGTCACCGACCAGCTCCGGGTCGAGGGCCGAGGTGGGCTCGTCGAAGAGCATCAGCTTCGGGTCCATGGCAAGGGCCCGGGCGATGGCGACGCGCTGCTGCTGGCCGCCGGAGAGCTGCGAGGGGTAGCTGTCGACCTTGTCGGCCAGCCCGACCCGGTCGAGCAGCTCCCGCGCCCGTTCCCTGGCCTGGGCCCTGCTCACGCCCTTGACCTGGACCGGCGCCTCGATGATGTTCTCGGCGGCCGTCATGTGCGGGAACAGGTTGAACCGCTGGAACACCATGCCGATGTCCCGGCGCTTCAGCGCGACCTCGCTGTCCTTGAGCTCGTACAGCTTGTCGCCCTTCTGGCGATAGCCGACCAGCTCGCCGTCGACGTACAGCCGCCCGGCGTTGATCTTCTCCAGGTGGTTGATGCACCGCAGGAAGGTCGACTTGCCGGAGCCGGAGGGGCCGATGAGGCAGAACACCTCGCCGGACTGCACTTCCAGATCGATGCCCTTCAGGACCTCGACCAGGCCGAAGGACTTGTGGACGCCCTCGGACTTCACCATGGCGGTCATGCGGTGCCTCCCGCCGACGAGGAACGGTTCGACAGGGACAGCAGGTTCGCCCTGATCTTCTGCATCGGCGTCGCCGGCAGGCTGCGGCTGGAGCCGCGTGCGTAGTACCGCTCCAGGTAGTACTGGCCGACGCTGAAGACCGAGGTCAGCACGAGGTACCAGGCCGCGGCGAGGAACAGCATCTCGGCCGGGGCGCCGGAGGTCTGGCCGATGTCCTGGGCGACGCGGAGCAGCTCCGAGTACTGGACGACGGACACCAGCGAGGTCGTCTTCAGCATGTTGATGACCTCGTTGCCCGTGGGCGGCACGATCACGCGCATCGCCTGCGGGATGACGATCCGGCGCAGCGTCTTGGCATGACTCATGCCCAGCGCGTGCGACGCCTCCGTCTGGCCCTCGTCGACGGCCAGCAGGCCGGCGCGGCAGATCTCCGCCATGTACGCCGCCTCGTTGAGGCCGAGGCCGAGCAGGGCCGTCAGGAACGGGGTCATGAACTGCGACCACTCGTCCTTGTAGACCGGCCCGAGGTTGATGTACTCGAAGACCAGGCCCAGGTTGAACCAGACGATGAGCTGGACCAGGACCGGGGTGCCGCGGAAGAACCAGATGTAGAACCACGCGATGGACGAGGTCACCGGGTTCTTCGACAGGCGCATCACCGCCAGCAGGATGCCGCCGACGATGCCGATGAGCATGCACAGCACCGTGAGCAGAAGCGTCTTGCCCACGCCGCTGAGGATGCGGTCGTTGAAGAAGTAGTCCGGGATCGCGCCCCAGTTGATCCTGCCCTGGGAGAACGCGTAGACGATGGCGCCCAGCGCGGCGAGCGCGACCACCGCGGAGATGTACCGCCCGTAGTGGCGGACGGGGATCGCCTTGATGGCCTCCGGGCCGGCCGGCGGGGTGTCCGCCGGCCCGTCCGTCTTGTCGATGTCAGCAGTCACGGATGTTGCCTTTCAGTGCCCGCGGTCCGCGGTCACTTGCCGCCGTTGACGGTGGCCTTGGTCACGGAGCCGTCCTCGACGCCCCACTTCTTCATGACCTTCTCGTACTCGCCGTTCGCGATGATCGCGTCCAGGGCGGCCTGGAGGGCGTCACGCAGCTGGGTGTCGCCCTTGGCCACCGCGATGCCGTACGGGGCGGCCTCGACCTGCTCGCCGACGAGCTGGAAGTCCTTGCCGCCGCCGGAGTGGGCGACCGCGTACGCCGCCACCGGGAAGTCGGAGGAGCCGGCGTCGGCGCCGCCCGCACGCAGCCGGGTCTGGGCCTGCTGGTCGTTGTCGAACGACTCGAGGGCCAGCTTCTTGCCGCTCGGGCACTTCTTGGCCTCGGCCTTGGCGAGGTCCTCGGAGACCGAGCCGCGCTGCACCACGAGCTTGCGGCCGCACAGGTCGGCCCAGGTCTTGATGTCGGTGTTCTTGCCCTTCTGGGTGTAGATCGAGACACCGGCGGTGAAGTAGTCCACGAAGTCGACGCCCTCACCGACCTTCTTGCCGGTCTCGGAGTCGACGCCCTCCTGGCGGTCCTTGGTGTCGGTCATCGCGGACATGGCGATGTCGTACCGGTCGGAGCGCAGGCCCGTGATCAGTGTGTCGAAGGTGCCGTTCTCGAACTCGAACGTCACCCCCAGCTGCTTGCCCAGGGCGGCCGCGATGTCCGGGTCGATACCGACCGTCTTGCCGGAGTCGTCCTTGAACTCGACCGGCGCGTAAGCGATGTCCGAACCGACCTTGATGACGCCCTTGTCGCGGATCTCCTTGGGCAGCTTGTCGGCCAGCGGAGCAGAGGACGTCGAGGCGGCGTCGGAGCTGTCCGAACCGTTGTCCTTGGTCTGGTCACCGCAACCGGTGAGAAGCAGGGCGCCTGCGACCGCGATCGCGCCTACCGCGGCAGTCCTGGAGCGCGCGGCGGTCGTACGACGGGAGCTTGCGGTCATTTTGGGTTCCTCCGGCGGATGGGTGGAGTTGCCGATGGGGCGGGCATCTGCCGACGGGGTCGACGGATGCCTTGGTTTCTCAGGTCGACGAGAGCACACGCCTTCGAGTGTCGCGACCTCGTGTGATTAGGGCATCTTGCCATTCGGACTGGACCATTCAGGGGGCCAGCCATGTCAAAATCGGATAACGGGTGACCCCCGAACCGCATCAGGTCGGACATCACGGCCGCACCTTCTGCGGGAATCTGTCCTTCCGGCCGGAGGATCTTCGGCGCATCTCAGGATGCGAGCGTGGCCTTGACGTCCGGGTCCGCTGTTCAAGTCCTCGTCAAGAGGCAATCGAGGATGAGTCCACATATTTGACCATGATTCATGTCACTGGTCTGTGGCCCACAAGGTCCGTCATGTGACCTTGCACTTATGGACTCGTCGCAGGTGCCGTCCGTCCGGTAAGAAGGTTCTTTACACCCCTCATCCGGGGCTCAGGGCGCGTGTGCGGCGCGCCCGTCGCGCACGACCCATACGCATCACCGACAGGGTCGTACGCGGTGCCCGCCCACTTCTCAACCAGGAGTGGCCACCCTCAAACCATGAATATCTAAGGGGTAGAACAAGTGGCAGCGGAGATCGTCAATCCTCGCAGCGACAGCGGTACGGGCCAGGACGGGGCGGAGCCCCTCGATTCCTTCGATCCCGCGTTCGCGCTGCATCGCGGCGGCAAGATGGCTGTGCAGGCCACCGTGCCGATCCGCGACAAGGACGACCTGTCCCTCGCGTACACGCCCGGCGTGGCGAAGGTGTGCAGCGCCATCGCCGAGCAGCCCGACCTCGTCCACGACTACACGTGGAAGTCCTCCGTCGTCGCCGTCGTCACGGACGGCACGGCCGTGCTCGGACTCGGTGACATCGGGCCCGAGGCCTCCCTTCCGGTCATGGAAGGCAAGGCCATCCTCTTCAAGCAGTTCGGTGGCGTCGACGCGGTGCCGATCGCGCTGGCCTGCACGGACGTCGACGAGATCGTCGAGACCGTGGTCCGGCTCGCCCCCTCCTTCGGCGGCGTCAACCTGGAGGACATCTCGGCGCCCCGGTGCTTCGAGATCGAGAAGCGTCTCCAGGAAGCCCTCGACATCCCGATCTTCCACGACGACCAGCACGGCACGGCCGTCGTGACCCTCGCCGCCCTGCGCAACGCCGCGCGGCTGACCGGGCGCGGGGTCGGTGAGCTCCGTGCGGTCATCTCGGGCGCCGGTGCGGCCGGTGTCGCCATCGCGAAGATCCTCGTCGACGCCGGGATCGGGGACGTCGCCGTCGCCGACCGCAAGGGCGTGGTGTCGGCGGACCGGGACGATCTGACCCCGGTCAAGCGGGAGCTCGCCGGCTTCACCAACAAGGCCGGCATCACCGGGTCCCTGGAGGCCGCTCTGGAGGGTGCCGATGTCTTCATCGGCGTCTCCGGCGGCACGGTGGCGGAGGAGGCGGTGGCGTCGATGGCGGAGGGTGCCTTCGTCTTCGCCATGGCCAACCCGAACCCCGAGGTGCACCCGGACGTCGCGCACAAGTACGCGGCGGTCGTGGCCACGGGCCGCTCCGACTTCCCGAACCAGATCAACAACGTCCTCGCGTTCCCGGGCATCTTCGCCGGTGCGCTCCAGGTGCGGGCCTCCCGTATCACCGAGGGCATGAAGATCGCGGCGGCGGAGGCGTTGGCGGCGGTCGTCGGTGACGACCTCGCGGCGGACTACGTGATCCCCTCGCCGTTCGACGAGCGGGTGGCTCCGGCCGTTACCGCGGCTGTCGCGGCCGCGGCCCGTGCGGAAGGCGTTGCCCGCCGCTGAGGCAGGTAGCTGTGGGTGGCCCCGTCCGGATCGCCGGGCGGGGCCGCTTTTTTACCTGGGCGGGGGGCTGGGCGGGTGGTTTTTCGCCCCCGCCGCCCCTACCCGTCCCACCCTCCAGGGGCTGCTGCCCCGTCGACCCCGCCTCCAGGGGGCGCCGCCCCCTGGACCCCCGTCGGCCCGAAGGGCCTCGTCCTCAAACGCCGGACGGGCTGAAACACCTGGACCGGCATCGACAGGCGCAGCCACCTGCGGGTGGGTGGGGATCGGGACGGCGGGGCCTCGTCCTCGAACGCCGGACGGGCTGAAACACCTGGACCGGCATCGACAGGCGCAGCCACCTGCGGGTGGGTGGGGATCGGGACGGCGGGGCCTCGTCCTCG
>NZ_JXTE01000369.1 GCF_000972385.1 Streptomyces sp. WM6386 | reverse complement strand
GGCCTGTTGGCCGCCCCGGACGCGGAACAGCCCGATGCCCTGGAACCCCAGCCCGGCCTCGGACAGCTCGACGCGCTGATCGTGCGGGTGCGCGCCGCCGGGACTCCGGTGGGCGTCGCGGTCTCGCTCCCGCCGGATCCGCTGCCGCCCGGGATCGATCTGACGGCATACCGCGTCGTGCAGGAAGCGCTGACCAACACGATCAAACACGCGCCCGGCGCGGAAGCCTCGGTCGCGATCGGCTACGCCGAGGAGGTCCTCCAGATCGAGGTCATCGACACCGGAGCCGTCCGTGACGCTCCGCGGACCGAGGGGAACGGCCGCGGGCTGATCGGGCTGCGAGAGCGACTCGCGGTCTACGGCGGCGAGTTGACCGCCGGTCCGACCCTCGCCGGCGGCTACCGCGTCAGGGCCCTCATCCCGTGGCGGACGGCATGAGCGGGCCGGAGCTGCGCGCCGTCATCGCCGACGACCAGGCCCTCGTACGCACCGGGTTCGGGATGATCCTCGCAGCGGACGGCATCGAGGTGACCGCCGAGGCCGCCGACGGAGCGGAGGCGGTCGACGCGGTCCGCCGCACCCGGCCGGACGTGGTCCTCATGGACATCCG
>NZ_JXTE01000368.1 GCF_000972385.1 Streptomyces sp. WM6386 | reverse complement strand
GGTGAGTACGGCGTAGCCGCCCTTCTCCGGCGCGGTGAGGTCGTTGGCGACGGCGATCCCGTCCTTGGCGGGGGGGTTGTCGCTGCCGGTGAGGCTGACCGTCTCGACCTGCACCACGCTCGACTCGGCGGCGGAGCCGGGAAGGACGATGCCCGCCTTCTCGTCGGTGCCGCCGGAGAAGTCGCGGCCGCCCGCCCAGATCACCAACTGGCTGCCGTACTGGCCGAACTTGGCGTCGTCGGTGGTGGCGAACGTCCGGTACGGGTCCCGCACCCCATTGGGCTCGTAGGGCACGGTGAACGTCTTCGCTGACCGCGCGCAGTCGCTGCTGCGCTCGTTGACGTCGAAGACCACGTGCGCGGTGAACGACACGTCCCCGGCCAGGTCGGCCGGGATCGCCGTCTCCCAGCGCCGGGTCGTCTTCGTGCCGGGCCGCAGGTCGCCGAGCGGGACGGTCTTCGCCGCCGTGGTGGTTCGGGGGTTGATCAGATGGAGCACGGCGTTGAGGAGAGGGAAGGGACAATCGTTGGTGAGGACCGCGGTGGCGGTGACCGTGTCACCACTGGCCGGCTCGGCCGGCTGCGTGGGGACGGGGAGGGGGGGGCCCAGGGCG
>NZ_JXTE01000367.1 GCF_000972385.1 Streptomyces sp. WM6386 | reverse complement strand
CCACCAGGATGGATACGCCCTGAGCACCACGAAGAGGAGCAGGTGAAACGCCGCGCATTCGTCTCCGTCACCGCTGCCGCGCTCGTCGCCGGACCAGTGGCACAACAGAACGTCGACCCCGCCCTGATCGACTACTTCCAGACCCAACTGGAGGGGCACTACAGGGCGGACATGTACCTGGGCCCGCACGATCTGATCGGGACTGTCTCGGCTCAGTACCAGCTGATCGACAAGCTGGTGCGTTCAGCCAAAGGGGAGACCCGCCGTGGCCTCCTGCGGGTAGGCGCGGCGTATGCCGCTCTCATCGGCTGGCTCTACCAGGACGCAGGCGACATGGACGGCGCCAGCTTCTGGCGCGGAGTGACACAAGAGATCGCCATGCGATCCCGAGATGTCCACCTGATCGGCTACTCACTGGTGAACCAGGCGCAGGTGCGCACAGACCTCGGCGATGGCCGCGCGGTCGTCGACCTGTGCGAGGCAGCACTGGAAGACACCCGCCAGCTCGTTCCCAAGGTGCGCATCATGGCTATGCAGCAGCAGGCCCACGGCGAGAGCCTGAACGGCGACCGCAGCGCGGTCGACATGCTGATCAGCAAGGCCGGCCGGGTAC
>NZ_JXTE01000366.1 GCF_000972385.1 Streptomyces sp. WM6386 | reverse complement strand
TGAGGGCGCCGTTGCCGATGAGGTTGGTGGTCGTGCCGTGTCCGGCGATGAACAGCAGGATGCAGGTGCCCAGGAGCTCCTGTTCGCTGATCTCTCCCTGGTCGGCGGCGGCCGCGAGGCGGCTCAGCACGTCCTCTCCCGGTGTCCGGCGCCGCTCTGCCGCCAGTGCGAGGAAGTAGTCGTTGAGCCCGGTCAGTGCCTCGTCCCTGGCCTGGTGGTTGGCCTGGGAGACGGTGAACGAGGGGCTCACGCCGGCCAGGTAGTCCTGCGCCCACTTCTCGATCATCAGGTGGTCGGCCTCGGGTACCCCGAGCAGCTCGCCCGGTTCCGCACCGAGCCGGAACTGGCGGCCGGCGCCATCGAGGAACTGCTGCGCTACGACTCGCCCTCCCACCTTTCCATCCGGGTCGCGTCCGAGGACGTCGACCTCGGCGAAGGCAACGTGGTCGGCGCGGGCCAACAGGTCATCGCCGTCAGGGGAGCCGCCAACCGCGACCCCGACGCCTTCCCGGACCCGGACACCCTCGACCTCGCCCGCACGGACAACCGGCATCTCAGCTTCGCCTCGGGCATCCATGTCTGCTTCTGCGCGCCCCTGGCCCGTACCCAGGGC
>NZ_JXTE01000365.1 GCF_000972385.1 Streptomyces sp. WM6386 | reverse complement strand
GTTGGCGAGCGCTTCTTCGAACCAGTCATCGGGCAGCGCGTCATATTCGGTGTCAGTGAGATAGTCCTCGGCTGCTCCCTCCAGGAATGCGAGCGGGAGCCGGACGCCGGCGCCAAGACGGCGGGCGTCCATGGCGGCTTGCAGCACCGCCCGGGCCGCAGGCTGGGCAGTGTGGTAGCGGTGGAGGAGTTCAGGTCCTCCCGCCAGATCTTGCGCCAGGTTCCCGTCTGAGGTGCGCTCAAGGGCGGCTGCGAGCTGTTGGTCTCCAGCATCAGCCAGAGCCTGTGCTGCGGCAATGGCGGCAGTGTCGAACTTGTTCGGGACGTTGATCCGGCGGTTGGCGATCAGCGCCCTCACCTGGGCGTGCGGGTCCGCCTGTCCTGGATGCGGGACGGCCATGTATCTATCGGCGTGTTCGGGCCACAAGGTGCCAAGAATCAGGACCGGTCCCCGACTCGCGTCAGACAACAGAGTGGCAAGTGCTGCAGACAGGCGTTCGCCGTATCCGTGACCTGCGCCTAGGTAGTGCTGGGCCTCATTCAGCCACACCACAGTCCTCGGACCAAGCTGATCGATGTCGACCAGAGTGGCCTCGAGCCGGGTGAGATCGAAGG
>NZ_JXTE01000364.1 GCF_000972385.1 Streptomyces sp. WM6386 | reverse complement strand
GCCTGGCCCGGTTCAGGATCATCGCGCCGCCCGTGTACGGCTATGCCGACGGTAGTCAGCGCTTCGTGAACCTGAACTCTGTACAGGCGCTGACGGCGGAGGACTACGGCTGGGCGTTGCACTTCGTCATCGAGTCCGGCCTCAGAGCCTCCCGGGCCGATGAGATCCGGGACATCCAGGAGCGCCAGTTCACCCAGAACTGGAATCCGCAGGAACCGTTCGGTGAGCGCAGTTGGACAGGCCCCGTGGACCCGGCGCCTGAACCAGAGGTGTCCGCGCTCGACGAGGTGTGACACTGGCCGGTGTGGGCCGACTGGCGTCGGCGCTCGGCGACATCCTCAGCCCTTCGACGGCTTCGTGCACCGCCGCCTGCGCGCGCCTTCCGCCATGCCGACCTGTACGCCTGCTACCGCTGAGGCAGGTACCAGAGATCGCCTCGGCCGCCTTGTTCTGGGGGTACGTCGAGGACGTAGAGAGGTGGTCCCGCTCGGGTCGTTCATCGACAGCAACAGCTACTTCCTGCCCTCATCCCGGGAGTGTCCAAGGCACATGTGGCGCGACGCGGGGACATCTTCCTGGCTGCCCTTGCCGCCAACCGCGAGGGCCTGGATCACAT
>NZ_JXTE01000363.1 GCF_000972385.1 Streptomyces sp. WM6386 | reverse complement strand
GTTCCGGGAAGAGGCCGAGTTCCCGTGTACGGGCCACGGCACCCGCGCAGAGCCGGTCGCTGCCCACATACACGTACTGGTCCCACCCGACATGCACGGTGAACACGTCCCCCGCCTCCAGACGACACCAGGCACCCTGGTCGCGGAGCATGGCCCGGACCAGCTCCAGAGCGACCGGGAGACAGACCTCGGCCCCGTCGTAGTAGCCGGCGAGGTCGGGCGGGAAGAGCCCACCGAGACCATGTCCCACATCCGCCGGCTCCACGCCGAAGTGGACGAAACCGCAGACGGCGGGCTCGCGAATCTCCAGCCGATCGATGCCCGAGGCCTTTGCGAAGGCGGCGATCGCCGCGAGGTAGGCGGCTTCGACGGGCCCATGGTCACTGACCGCCTCCTCGGCACCGGTGTAGTGGCCGTGCTCGTCACGGTCGGCAGGGTCGTACTTGGTGATCCGGTGGACGAAGGACGGCGGCACACTGCTCCCTGCACGGTCAGAAGGGGTGCCAGCGTAATTCACGCACATCAACAGACTGTGACCAAGAGCGGCACGTGGCCCGAAAAGGACAACTGCAACGCTCAGAACCGACCCAACGAACAATACGAGCGCAAGCTCGCCC
>NZ_JXTE01000362.1 GCF_000972385.1 Streptomyces sp. WM6386 | reverse complement strand
GAGCAGGCCGGTGCATCCCGGCGTGGTCGCCACCGACTTCGCCTCCCACGGAGCCGCGGCCATGCGGCCGCACATGGCCGCGGCCGACACCGTGCAACCCGATGAACCGTGCCAAGACGCCGTATTCCTTGAACCGTTGGCTTCGATCATGCTGAAGCGCGCAGCACCTGACCGCCGCCCGCGCTCCCAACGCACTCGACACCACGGGAAAGAGCCCCATGACGGACTCGAACGCCGCCACCGCGCCCGCCCTGTTCGACTACTCGCCCTGGCTCTACTGGACCCAGGCCACCGACGACGACCGCGCCCGGCAGCGCGCCTTCCAGCAGACGATGCGCAAGACGGGCGCCGAGTACAGCATCGGCGAGGACTGCTACGTCTCCCCGCTGGCCGCGGTCCAGAACGAGCAGCTCCACCTCGGACCCCGCAGCTATATCGCGGCCGGCGCCTATCTGACCGGCACTCTGCGCACCGGCCGGGACTGCACCGTCAACCCCTACACCGTGGTCCGCGGCACCATCGAACTCGGCGACGCCGTACGCATCGGAGCCCACACCTCCCTGCTCGCGTTCAACCACGGATACGAGGACCCCGACACCGAGGTGTTCCGCCAGCCGC
>NZ_JXTE01000361.1 GCF_000972385.1 Streptomyces sp. WM6386 | reverse complement strand
AGGTCCGGTACGCCCTCAGTTCACCGCTGCTGAAGCGGACGAGGACGTCGTTCTGGCGGTCGCCGTTCAGGTCGCCGAACGGGACCGGGGTCACCGAGGAGGGCCAGCCCGAGGCGGACATGGGCTTGCCGAGGCCTCCTGTCCCGTTGCCCGGGCGGTAACTGATGACGCCGGACGGGCTGAGGGTCATCACGTCGCCGATCCCGTCTGGCGTCCAGGTGTCGTAGTTGGTGAAGTCGCGGCGTACGACGGCTCCGTAGGACACGCGCAGCGTCTTGGTGACCGTCAGCGCGGGTCCCGACCCGTCGGCGGGCTGGGCCGTCAGCTTGAAGGTGGAGGTGCCGTTGGGGACGTAGGCGCCCTTGCCGTCGCGCTCGTCCCACCGCGCGGTCAGGTTGCCCGACACCTCGCCGCCGGAGAGCGTACGGACCACCGTGCCGGTGGCCTTGCTGGTGAGCGTGGCCTTCCAGGAGGCGGCGGGCTTGGAGAGCAGCCCGCGCCACTGCCACCACGACTCGCCGCCGAAGCTGCTTGTCACCTCGGACTCGATCACTTGGAGGGCCTGGGTGGCGGTCCCGCTGGGCACCAGGTGTATCCGCCGGTCCGCGTCGACGTAGGT
>NZ_JXTE01000360.1 GCF_000972385.1 Streptomyces sp. WM6386 | reverse complement strand
GTGCAGCGAGGCGTGGGCGGAGGCGGGCGGCGCCCCGCCCCACAGCGCGTCCTTGAGGGGGTCGACCGGGACGGTACCGCCGGCCTCGAGAAGCCGCGCGGCCAGCACCGTCCGCACCTGGTCGACATCGATCCGGCCGTGGTTCAGGCCTCCGTACATCGCTCCGTGCCCACGCCGATGCTCGGGCAGCAGCGTCAGGTTCACCGGGGACTTCACGGCACCGTCCGCACACAGCACCGCATCCGTCAGCTCGAACAACTCGTCGCCCCGAGCGGTCAGACACTCGTAGAACTCACCCCGGAAGCGTGACGCTTCCGCGAACGCATCCCTCCGCACAGCATCAGGCAGCCGACTCACCCTCACGGCCTTCGTCTCGGTCACGTGCACCTTGGCCGGAGCACAGGATCAGACGAAGGCCGCCCTCACGTCCGGCAAACCCTCAGGTGAGCGACTCAGTACGAGACACCGTTCGAGGCCGGAAGAAAAAGAACAAGTCAGCAGCTGATACCCACTGGAAAGACCACTTCTACCTGGTGGTCGACTCACCGTTCACGCCGGGAACGGACCCACGGTGAAGGCACGGGTCGCACGGCTCGACACCAAGAGGCGGGCGAGCTTGCG
>NZ_JXTE01000036.1 GCF_000972385.1 Streptomyces sp. WM6386 | reverse complement strand
TGCCGGAGCCGCCGGCCTCGTGGAGGGAGGAGCCCCACTGGGTGCCGCGGCCTTGGCGGTGGTCGCGGATGGGGCGCGCGGGGGCCGGCTTGGGGGTGGCCGGTTTCTCCATGGGCTTCTTCTCCGGCTGCTCGGGCTTCTCGGCGGACTCGGCGGCATGGTCCTCGTCGGCGCCCGGGGAGCGGTCCGAAAGGCCCCCGGGAAGGGCCAGGAGGCGGGTACGGGAGGCCGGGACTGCCGGGGTGGTCCACCGGGCCGTCCCGCGCGCGAGACGGGCGCGTACGTCCTGCTCGGCGAGGACCAGACAGCGATCGAGCAGGGCCGCCGCGACGGGGTTGCCGCGCAGGGCTCGCAGGGCGGCGAGATCGTCGACCTCCGGGCGGTACCCGGCGCTCAGCGCCTCCTCCAGGAGGGCGAGGTAGCCGGCGGCGGTGCCGGGCAGGGCGGCGCGGTACCGGGCGAGGTCGGCCACCAGGAAGGCACGCAGCCGGGCGCCCTCGCGCATCGCCTCGTCGAGGGAGTCGGCTAGGCGGAAACAGTCCTGAACGTCCTCGGCCGAGGCGGTTCGGGGGTGAAGGGCAAGAGCGAGAGCGCGGCGGAGCACACGCAGCTCCTCCACACCGAACGCCATGCCGCCGCGGGATCCGTATGGCGTGGGCATGCGGCGACAGTACGCGCTAATCAGACAAACTCGACATAGGGCGGGCTGGTGTGGCGCGCGGTGCCACCCGGCCGGACGCGCTTCCCGCCCCGTCTCACATGCGCGACACGTTCCGCTCGTACACCAGCCGCAGCCCCACCAGCGTCAGCCACGGCTCGTGCTCGTCGATCACCGAGGACTCGCCCAGCACCATCGGCGCCAGGCCGCCCGTGGCGATGACCGTCACGTCGTCCGGGTTCTCCGCGAGCTCGCGGGCCATGCGCTCGACGACCCCGTCGACCTGCCCGGCGAACCCGTAGATGATCCCGGACTGCATCGCCTCGACGGTGTTCTTGCCGATCACGCTCCGCGGCCGGGCCACCTCGATCTTCCGCAGCTGCGCGCCCCGCACCCCGAGCGCCTCCACGGAGATCTCGATGCCGGGCGCGATGACGCCGCCGACGTACTCCCCGCGCGCGGACACCGCGTCGAACGTCGTCGCCGTACCGAAGTCGACGACGATCGCCGGACCGCCGTACAGCTCGACCGCCGCGACCGCGTTGATGATGCGGTCCGCGCCGACCTCCTTGGGGTTGTCGGTAAGGATCGGCACGCCCGTCTTGACGCCCGGCTCCACCAGCACCGCGGGCACGTCGCCGTAGTACCGCCGCGTCACCTCGCGCAGCTCGTGCAGCACCGAGGGCACCGTCGCGCAGATCGCGATGCCGTCGATGCCGTCGCCCAGTTCCTCGCCGAGCAGCGGGTGCATGCCCATGAGGCCCTGCAGCAGGACGGCCAGTTCGTCGGCCGTGCGGCGCGCGTCCGTGGAGATGCGCCAGTGCTCGACGATCTCCTCGCCGTCGAACAGGCCGAGGACGGTGTGCGTGTTTCCCACGTCGATCGTGAGCAGCATCGTGACTACTCCGCCGCACGCAGGTCGAGGCCGATGTCCAGGATCGGCGAGGAGTGGGTGAGTGCGCCCACCGCCAGGTAGTCGACGCCGGTGTCGGCGTACACGCGCGCGTTGTCCAGCGTCAGCCGGCCCGAGGCCTCCAGTGCGGCGCGCCCCTGCACGAGCGCCACCGCCTCCTCGCACTCGCCGGGCGCGAAGTTGTCCAGCAGGATCAGGTCGGCGCCCGCGTCCACGACCTCCCGCAGCTGGTCCAGGGTGTCGACCTCGACCTCGATCGCCACGTCCGGGAAGGTCTCGCGGACGGCCTTGAAGGCCTGCGCGACGCCACCGGCGGCGACCACGTGGTTGTCCTTGACCAGCGCCGCGTCGGAGAGCGACATGCGGTGGTTGACCCCGCCGCCGCACCGCACCGCGAACTTCTCCAGCGACCTGAGGCCGGGCGTCGTCTTGCGTGTGTCACGTACGCGTGCCTTGGTGCCCTCCAGCGCGTCCGCCCACGCACGCGTGGCGGTCGCGATGCCGGACAGCCGGCACAGCAGGTTCAGCGCGCTGCGCTCGGCGGTGAGCAGGTCACGCGTGCGCGTGGTGACCGACAGGAGCTTCTGCCCGGCCTCCACCCGGTCGCCGTCCTCGACGTGCCGCTCGACCTCGAACTCGTCCTCGCAGACCACCGAGACAACCGCCTCGGCGACCCGGAGGCCGGCCACGACTCCCGCCTCGCGCGCGACGAAGTCGGCGGTGGCGACGGCGTCCTCGGGGATGGTGGCGACCGTCGTCACGTCCACGCCGTGGTCGAGGTCCTCCTGGATGGCCACGTTGGCGATGTCCTCGACCTCCACGGGGTCGAGCCCCGCGTCGGCCAGGAGCTGGGCGAGCGCGGGGTCGAGCCCGCACACTGCGTATTCTGCGGCCTCCTCGCCGCCGTCTGCGCCACAGGCGCAGCCGTCGCCGCAGCCGCCGGTCTCAGCGAGGGGAAGGTCGGGGGTGCTCACGTCTGTCACTGCTCCTGAAGGGGCTGCCGGGTCGGGGGGAAGTCTGCGGTATCGGTGGTGTGTACGGCGAGTGTGCGGTCCGGATTCAGCCGTACGACGATGTGGCGGCGCCATGTGGTGTCGTTGCGGTCGGGCCGGTCCTCGCGCCAGTGGCAGCCGCGCGTCTCTTCACGCACGCGTGCGGCGGCGACCAGGACACGGGCCACGCACAGGAGGTTGGTGGCCTCCCAGGTGTCGACGCCGGGCTCGGCCGTCTTGCCGTTCTCGGTGAGGGCGTCGCGAGCGTCGGTGTGCAGCTGCTGGAGCTGTTCGGCGGCCTTCTCCAGGGAGTCCGCTGAGCGCAGGACGCCGGCGCCGTTCGTCATGGCCCGCTGGATCGCGAACCTGGCCTCGGGTGACTGCAGCGGGTGCGCGGGCGTCTCGGGGCGCTCGACGGGTGCGGGCACGCGCGCGTGGAGGCCGTTCGCCGCGTGGACGGCGGCGATGTCCTCCACGATGCGCTCGGCGTAGACGAGGCCCTCCAGAAGGGAGTTGGAGGCGAGGCGGTTCGCGCCGTGCACGCCGGTGCAGGCGACCTCTCCGCACGCGTACAGGCCCGGGACGGTCGTGCGGCCCTGGGGGTCGGTGCGCACGCCGCCGGAGGCGTAGTGGGCGGCCGGGGCTATCGGGATGGGCTCGGTGACCGGGTCGATGCCGTGGGCGCGGCAGGCGGCGAGGATCGTCGGGAAACGGTGCGCCCACATGTCGGCGCCGAAGTGCCGGGCGTCGAGGAACATGTGCTCGACGTCCTGTTCCTGCATGCGGCGCATGATGCCCTTGGCGACGATGTCCCGGGGCGCGAGCTCGGCCAGCTCGTGCTGCCCGACCATGAAGCGCACGCCGCCGGCGTCGACCAGGTGGGCGCCCTCGCCGCGTACCGCCTCGGAGACGAGGGGCTGCTGGCCCTCGGCGTCCGGGCCGAGGAAGAGCACGGTGGGGTGGAACTGGACGAACTCCAGGTCGGAAACCTCGGCGCCCGCGCGCAGGGCGAGTGCCACACCGTCGCCCGTGGACACGGACGGGTTGGTGGTCGCGGAGAAGACCTGGCCCATGCCGCCGGTCGCGAGGACGACCGCGGGGGCGTGCACGGCGCCCACGCCGTCGTGCTGGCCCTCGCCCATGACGTGCAGCGAGACGCCCGCCGTACGGCCGTCGGCGTCCGTCAGGAGGTCCAGGACGAGCGCGTTCTCGATCGTGCGCAGTCCACGCGCGCGCACCGCCTCGACGAGCGCCCGGGAGATCTCCGCGCCGGTCGCGTCGCCCCCGGCGTGCGCGATGCGGCGGCGGTGGTGGCCGCCCTCGCGGGTGAGTTCCAGGCCGCCTTCCTCGGACTCGTCGAAGTGCGCGCCGGTCTCGATGAGACGGTGCACGGCGTCCGGGCCCTCGGTGACGAGGATCCGTACCGCGTCCTCGTCGCACAGGCCCGCGCCCGCGACCAGGGTGTCGTCGAGATGCTGTTCGGGGGTGTCGCCCTCGCCGAGCGCCGCGGCGATGCCGCCCTGCGCCCAGCGGGTGGAGCCGTCGTCGAGGCGGGCCTTGGTGACGACGACCGTCCTGAGGCCCGCGGCCTCGCAGCGCAGGGCCGCGGTGAGGCCGGCGACGCCGGAGCCGACGACCACGACGTCCGCGGCGATGGACCATCCGGGCGCGGGCGCGTGCAGTCGTATGCCTGTGCTGGTCACGAGGCGGCTCCGAGGGTTCCGAAGGTGAGGGGGAGGTTGTCGATCAGCCGGGTCGTCCCGACCCGGGCGGCGACGGCGAGGACGGCCTCGCCGGCGAAGTCGTCGTCGATCTCCGAGAAGTCGGACGGGTCGACGAGCGCGAGGTAGTCCAGGGCGATCGGCGGGTCCATGCGGGCGGCGTCGTCGAGGACCAGACGGGCGGCCGCGCGGACGGCGGAGGGGGCGCCCGGGAGTGCCTTGGCGACGGCGTGCGCGTCGGCGGCCGCGCGGGACTCCCCTATGGCGCTGAGAGCTTCGGCACGCGCGTGCGTGGCGGGCACTTCACGTGCCCTCGCGCGCAGCGCCTCCTGTGCGGCGTGCCGGTCGCGGCCCGCGAACAGCGCCTGGGACAGGGCGAGCGCGGTGCGCCGCTCCTTGGGCGACAGGTACCGGTTGCGGCTGGACAGGGCCAGGCCGTCGTCCTCGCGGACGGTCGGCACGCCGACGATCTCGACGCCGAAGTTCAGGTCCCGCACCATGCGCCGGATCAGGGCGAGCTGCTGGGCGTCCTTCTGGCCGTACAGGGCGACGTCGGGGCGGGTGAGATGCAGCAGCTTGGAGACGACGGTGAGCATGCCGTCGAAGTGCCCCGGGCGCGAGGAGCCTTCCAGGCGCTCTCCCATGGGGCCCGCGCTGATGCGGACCTGGGGCTCGCCGCCGGGGTAGACCTCGTCGGCGGAGGGCGCGAACACGGCGTCCGCGCCCGCCTGTTCGGCGATCTTGAGGTCGGCGTCGAGGGTGCGCGGATAGCGGTCGAGGTCCTCGCCCTCGCCGAACTGCAGGGGGTTCACGAAGACGGTGACGACCACCTCGCCCTCGGGGCCGGCGATCTCGCGCGCGGTGCGGATCAGGGTGGCGTGGCCCTCGTGCAGGGCGCCCATGGTCATCACGACGGCACGGCGGCCGTGGCGTACGCGCGCGTGGAGCTCGTCGGCGGTGCGCAGCAGGATGGCGGTCATCCGGCATCTCCCTTGGTGCCGTCGGTCCCGTTGGCGAGTACCCCGAGAAGGTCCTCAGCGAGCTCGGGCTTCAGCAGCCCGTGGGCGAGCGCCCGGTCGGCGGTCGCGCGTGCCATCGCCAGGTAGCCGGCGACGGTCTGCGGGGCGTGCTTGCGCAACTCGGTGACGTGCGCCGCGACGGTGCCGGCGTCCCCGCGCGCGACGGGGCCGGTCAGGGCCGCGTCGCCGGAGCGCAGGGCGTTGTCGAGGGCGGCGCCCAGCAGCGGGCCGAGCATCCGGTCCGGGGCCTCGACGCCCGCCTGGCGCAGCAGCTCCATGGACTGGGCCACCAGGGTGACGAGGTGGTTGGCGCCGAGCGCGAGGGCCGCGTGGTAGAGCGGGCGCCGCTCCTCGGCGATCCACTCGGGCTCGCCGCCCATCTCGATGACGAGGGCCTCGGCGGCCAGTCGCAGCTGGTCGGGTGCGGTGACTCCGAAGGAGCAGCCGGCGAGGCGCTGGACGTCGACCGGGGTGCCGGTGAAGGTCATCGCGGGGTGCAGGGCCAGCGGCAGGGCGCCCGCGCGCAGGGCGGGGTCGAGGACCTTCGTGCCGTACCGCCCGGAGGTGTGCACCAGCAGCTGCCCCGGCCGTACGGACCCGGTCTCGACGAGGCCCTCCACGAGGCCGGGCAGGGTGTCGTCAGGGACCGTCAGCAGTACCAGGTCGGCGCGCTCCAGGACCTCGGCGGGCGGCACGAGCGGCACGTCCGGGAGCAGCTGCGCGGCCCGCCTGCGGGAGGCGTCGGAGACCCCGGAGACGGCCACCGGACGGTGCCCGGCGAGCTGGAGGGAAGCGGCCAGCGCGGGTCCCACCCGCCCGGCGCCGACGACGCCGACGGTGAGCCGCGCGGGGCGGTCCTTGGGATCTGGCAGTTGGCTTGTACTCACGCGACGGCGGCCTTCCCGTTCCAGTCCGCTCCGGGTACCGGACGATTTCTCGTCATGTTAACGCGATTGGTTCGAGGGGCGTTCGGTTGTCCACAGGCTGTGGGTTGTCGCACGTCGTACGTGAACGGAAATGCGCGTGCCCGTGGGAAGGGCCGCGCGGGATGATCCGGGGCATGAGCGATGCTGCGGATCAGGTGGAAGTGCAGTCGGCGGAGGAGCAGTTGCGCGAGCGGCGCCGTAACGCCGCGCGGGTAGCGAGGCGTGTCTTGTGGCGCGGCGGGCTCAGCGGCACGATCCGGCAGCGGCTCGCGTCGCTCGCGGAGGCCGCGCCCGAGGTGTACGACGTGGACGAGTCCGCGGACATCTACGGGAACGGGGTCGTGACGGCCCTGGAGGAGCGGGTCGCGACCGTACTGGGCAAGGAGGCCGCCGCGTTCTTCCCCACGGGCACGATGGCCCAGCAGGTCGCCCTGCGCTGCTGGGCGGGCCGCACCGGCAACCAGATGGTCGCCCTGCACGCCCTGGCCCATCCCGAAGTCCACGAACGGCATGCCTTCGCCCAGGTCAGCGGGTTGCGCCCGGTGCGCCTGACCAGCGAGCCCCGGCTGCCCACCGCCGAGGAGGTACGCGACTTCGAGGAGCCCTATGGCGCGCTGATGCTCGAGTTGCCCCTCAGGGACGCCGGATTCGTCCTGCCGACCTGGGAGGAGCTCACCGAGATCGTGGAGGCGGCACGCGAGCGTGACGCGGTGGTGCACTTCGACGGCGCGCGCCTGTGGGAGACCACGGTCCACTTCGGCCGCCCCCTGGACGAGATCGCGGGCCTGGCGGACAGCGTCTACGTGTCGTTCTACAAGTCCCTCGACGGCTTCGCCGGCGCGGCGCTCGCCGGCCCGAAGACCCTGGTGGAGGAGGCGAAGACCTGGCGCCACCGGTACGGCGGGATGGCCTTCCAGCAGTTCCCCACCGCGCTGTCGGCGCTCGTCGGCCTGGAGCGGGAGCTGCCCAGGCTGCCGGAGTACGTCCGCCACGCGCGCGTGGTGGCGGCAGCGCTGCGGGAGGGGTTCGCCGAGGCGGGTGTGGCATGGGCGCGCGTGCACCCCGAGGAGCCGCACACCCACCAGTTCCAGGTCTGGCTGCCGTACGACGCCGACATGCTGATCGAGGCGGCGGTGCGGCAGGCGGAGGAGACGGGGACGTATCTGTTCACCGGCTACTGGGACCGCGGCGGGCCGGGTCTGGCCCTCGCCGAGGTCACCGTCGGCGCCTCCGGCCTGGAGTGGACGGCCGACGACGTGAAGGCGGCGGTGGCGGACTTCGTGGCCCGGCTCAGCGGCTAGGCCGCGGCTGCCGGTGCAGCCACCGGCCCAGGGCCTGCCGTATCCGCCCGTGGGCCGGCCGCTCGGCGAGCACCGCCCGGAACCGCCGGTGGTCGCGCAGTTCGCGCACGACCTGCCAGTCGTGCCTACCGGGCGCGGGCGGGGCGGGCTGGCCGAGGCGCTGGGCACGGTAGATGTCGAGGAGGTACTGCTGGGTGAGGCTCATGGCGTATCGCCTTCTCGGGACGTTTTCCGATGGGTCGGGTCTCCGCGGCTGCCCCGTGATCCCAGGTTGCGCCGGTACGGCGGCGAAGTCGCGCCGATTGACGGCGGCCGTCAATCGGGGGCGGCGCTGTCAGTGCCGGGGTGCACCATGAGGTCATGAGCGTGCGCATCGACATCGCGGGGCTGCGGCCGGAGAGGGTCGCCGTCGTCCCCTCGCCCCTGGCCGAGCTCGGCATGGCGCTGCACGCACTGTCCGAGCCGGGCCACCATCCGGGGCTGCAGGGCTGGGTGACGGGCGTGCTGGCCCGCCTCGACCCGCATCTGGCCGACCGGATGTGCGACGCGGACTTCCTGTGGACGACGACGTTCGCGGACCTGTTCCTGCCGTACGCGGGCATCCCGGGCGGCGCCGCCCTCCCGGGAGCCACGCTCGCCGAGGAACTGGACCTGCTGGACAAGCTCACGGACGAGCAGTTCGTCAACGCGGCGCTGGAGTTCAGCTGCGCGACCTGCTACGACGTCGGGGGCGGCTGGCTCGTCGACGCCGAGCAGGGTCGGCGCGCCCTGGAGCTGGCCGCCGCGCGGGGGCCGCGGCAGGTGCGGTTCACCGAGCTGCTGCTGACCGACCCGCCGAAGATCCGGGCCTGGCTGCGCCAGTTCCTCCAGGACTGCGACGAGGCGTTCTTCGCGGAGACCTGGTCCCGGCTGCGCCACCAGCTCGCGGCGGACGCCCGCCACAAGACCGAGCTCGTGCGCCGCAAGGGCCTCGCCGAGGCGCTGGCCGCCGCGTCCCCGGCGATCACCCTCGACGAGGGCGCCGCCGAGATCACGGTCGACAAGCTGAGCGTGGGCCGTACGACCACGGGGGACGGCCCCCTCATCCTCGTACCGACCAGTCTCGGCTGGCCCCACCTGGCGGTCCTGTACCGGCCCGGCTGGCAGCCCGTGGTGCACTACCCGGTCGGCTCCCCCGAACTCGCGGCGCCGCCCTCCGTCGAGCAGCTCGCCCTGCGCATGACCGCCCTGTCCCACCCCGTCCGGATGCGGATCTGCCGCCACCTGGCCCGCAGCGCCTGGACCACGAGCGAGCTGGCGCAGGCGCACGGGATGACGGCCCCCGAGATATCCCGGCATCTGAGCGTCCTGAAGAAGGCGGGCCTGATCACCACGCGCCGTCGCGGCCGGTACGTCCAGCACCAGCTGGACATCGCGGTCGTGGCCCGGCTGGGCAGCGACTTCCTGGAGGGGATCCTCAGGTAGCCGGTCAGTCGAACCGGATGTGCTTCACCCCGACCCGTACCTGCCTCAGCCTCGTCCGCAGCGCGCCCTCGTTGTTCGGCCGCAGCCTCAGCCCGGCCAGGACGGCGATGCGGTCGGCCGTCTTCGGCACGGTCGATTCGTCCGTCCACAGATGCTCGGCGAACTCGGGCTCCCGCAGCCGCTCAAGGCAGTGGTCGAGCTGCTGCACGGCCCAGGTCTCGCGTCCCAGACCGGCGTTCTTCCCGCCGACATACTGAAGGAGGTGCCCGAAACCGCGCTCGCGCAGCCGCTTGACGACGGTCTCGCGCTGCGCGAGGAGCGTGAAGTGGCGTACGTCGTGGCCGAGTTCGCCCAACCGGCCCACGGTCTCCGCGAAGTAGCCGGAGTCCGTGACCGTCATGGGGGCGATCACCACACCGTCGTGCTGGGTGAGGGCGAGGTCGAACACCTCGACGACGCCCTGCCGCCAGGCCTTCAAGTCCTGGAAGTCCCCGCGCAGTTCGGGTGGCAGCATGCGGCGCAGACCGAAGCCGGCGTGCTCGGGATCGCAGACGACACTGCCGGGCAGCCGCCGCTGGATCTCGTACGCCGTCTGTGTCTTCCCGCCCCCGAAGGGGCCGTTGATCCAGAGGAGCATGCGCAGACCCTAGTGGGCACCGGTTACGCGGGAGTCACGTTCCCGCCGCTCAGCCGTGCCCGCCGGCCCGCACCAGCCCCGTCTCGTAGGCCAGGACCACCACCTGCACCCGGTCCCGGAGGCCGAGCTTGGTGAGGATGCGGCCCACGTGGGTCTTCACCGTCGCCTCGGACAGGACGAGCCGGGCCGCGATCTCGCCGTTGGACAGCCCCTGGGCGACCAGCATCATCACCTCGCGCTCGCGGTCGGTGAGCCGCTCCAGCTCCTTGTGCCGGGGCTCCTTGCCGGTGCTCGGCAGCATCGGCGCGAACCGGTCCAGGAGGCGGCGCGTGGTCGAGGGGGCCACCACCGCGTCGCCGCTGTGCACCGAGCGGATGGCGGTGAGGAGCTCGCCGGGCGGCACGTCCTTGAGCATGAATCCGGACGCGCCCGCCTTCAGCCCGGAGAAGGCGTACTCGTCGAGGTCGAAGGTGGTCAGGATCAGCACCTTCGGCGGGTTGTCCTCCTGGCAGATGCGGCGGGTGGTCTCCACGCCGTCGAGCTTCGGCATCCGGACGTCCATCAGGACCACGTCGACGGTGCTCGCGCGCAGCACCTCAAGGGCCTCGACGCCGTCGCCCGCCTCGGCGACGACCTCCATGTCCGGCTGGGCGGCGAGCACCATCCGGAACCCGGTGCGCAGCAGCACCTGGTCGTCGACGAGCATCACGCGGATCGTCATCGGGGTCCTCTTCCGTCTCTTTCAGGCTCTTGTGGCTCTGCTGATTGCGGTGGCGGGGTTGTTACAGGTGTCAACACAGGGCGTGCGTCGGCGTCAATGCGCCGGTTTGAGCGGGAGCAGCGCACTGATACGGAACCCTCCGCCGGGACGGGGACCCGCGTCCAGAGTGCCGCCGACCATCCCGACCCGCTCACGCATGCCGATCAGGCCGTGGCCCTGTCCGTCGGTGCCGCCCTCTTCGTACAGCTCGTGCGGGGCGCCCTTGCCGTCGTCCTCGACGAGCAGGCCGAGCCCGTCGTCGAAGTACACCAGGCGCACGCTGGCGCCCGCGTTCGGCCCGCCGTGCTTGCGGGTGTTGGTGAGCGCCTCCTGCACGATGCGGTACGCCGTGAGCTCGACGCCGCTCGGCAGCGGGCGTGGTGTGCCCTCCACCTTGAAGTCGACCGGCAGGCCGGAGGTGCGGCACTGCTCGACGAGGTCGTCGATCTGCTCGACGTCGGGCTGCGGGACATACTCGCCGACCTCCTGGTGCTCACCGGTGCGCAGCACGCCCAGCAGGCGGCGCATCTCGGCCAGCGCCTGACGGCCGGTGGAGGAGATCGTCTCCAGGGCCTTCTTCGCCTGGTCGGGCGCGGCGTCGAGGACATAGGCGGCGCCGTCGGCCTGCACCACCATCACCGAGACGTTGTGCGCGACCACGTCGTGGAGCTCGCGCGCGATCCGGGCGCGTTCGGCGGCCACCGCGACCTTCGCCTGCGCCTCGCGCTCCTTCTCGAGCCGGCTCGCGCGCTCCTCGAGCTGCGCGAAGTAGGCCCGCCGGGTGCGGATCGAGTCGCCGAGCACCCAGGCGAGGGCGAACGGCACCGTCAGGAAGATCGCCTTCGCGGCATTGCCCAGCGCGCTCCCGTCCAGCGGCCAGCGCGTCTGCGCCATCGGCGCCGCACACAGCCCCACGGCCAGTGCGAGCCGGGAGGCCCATCGGGAGCCCGTCGCGGCCACCGTGTAGACGATCACCAGCATCGCGAAGTCGGCGGCCATCGTCTGGACGTTCAGCAGCAGCTGCGTCACACCGATCCCGACCGAGAGGACCAGCATCTTCTCCGGCATGCGCCGGCGCAGCGCGATCACCAGGCACAGCAGAAACGCGATCGGAACGATCAGCGCCGGGGAGTCGTTGCCCCGCACCGCCGAACTGGCGGTTCCGCTCAGCAGCGAGATCCCGAACAGGAAGACGGCCCAGAAGGAGTCGACCCCTGTCGGGTGTCTGCGGAGGAAGTCATAGAGGCGCTGCACGTAACCCAGCGTAGGGAAGCGTGAAGCGTGCAGGGGTCAACCGGAGGACCGATCCATGCCCGGCCCGCGTACTCCCCAAGGTGGAGGCCCCGTTCCCCTGTACGCCTAATCTGGCGGCGTGACGGACGACACTGCGGGCGAATGGCGTGGCTGGCGGGCGGCCGCGGAGACCGCCCTGTACGGACCTGGGGGCTTCTATCACCGTCCCGAGGGGCCGGCCGGTCACTTCCGTACGTCGGTGCACGCGTCGCCGTTGTTCGCCGAGGCCGTGGCGCGGCTGCTCGGCCGGGTCGACGAGGCCCTGGGCCGGCCCGCGACGCTCGACTTCGTCGACATGGCCGCCGGCCGCGGCGAGCTGGTCACCGGGGTGCTCGCCGCGCTGCCCGCCGACCTGGCCACCCGCACGCGCGCGTACGCCGTCGAACTCGCCGACCGCCCGGCCGCCCTCGACCACCGGATCGAGTGGCTGACCGAGCCCCCGCGCGGGATCACCGGTCTGCTGTTCGCCAACGAGTGGCTGGACAACGTGCCCGTGGAGATCGCCGCGACGGACTCCGAGGGGGTGGCCCGACGGGTGCTCGTACGGCCCGACGGGACCGAGCGGCTCGGGGAGCCGTTCTCCGGCGCGGAGGCGCGGTGGCTCGCGCGGTGGTGGCCGCTGCCGGCCGAGGAGGGGCTGCGGGCGGAGGTGGGGCTGCCCCGGGACGAGGCGTGGGCCGCCGCGGTCGCCACGGTCGAGCGGGGGCTCGCGGTCGCGGTCGACTACGCGCACGCGGTCGGCGCGCGTCCCCTCTTCGGGACGCTCACCGGTTTCCGCGCGGGGCGCGAGACGGCACCCGTACCGGACGGGTCGTGCGACATCACGGCGCACGTCGCGCTGGACGCGTGCGCGCTGCCCGGGGGGCGCGTACTGACACAACGCGCCGCCCTGCGCGCCTTGGGGGTAGCAGGCGCACGCCCGCCTCTCGCACTGGCCTCGACACAGCCCGCGGCCTACGTACGCGCCCTCGCGAGCGCCGGCGAGGCCGCCGAGCTCACCGCACCCGGCGGCCTCGGCGACTTCGGCTGGCTGCTCCAGCCGGTCGCGGTCCCGGACGCACCGGGCACACCGCTCGGGGCGCTACTTGTCGATGTCCCCGACCACGAAGAACAGTGACCCCAGGATCGCGACCATGTCCGCGACCAGCGTGCCCGGGAGCAGCTCCACGAGGGCCTGGATGTTGTTGTACGAGGCCGAGCGGAGCTTGAGCCGGTACGGGGTCTTCTCGCCCTTGCTGACGAGGTAGTAGCCGTTGATGCCGAGCGGGTTCTCGGTCCACGCGTACGTGTGTCCCTCGGGCGCCTTCAGGACCTTCGGGAGCCGCTGGTTGATCGGGCCGGGCGCGAGCTCGGCCAGGCGGTCGAGGCAGGCGTCGGCGAGGTCGAGGGCGTTGTGGGTCTGCTCCAGGAGGACCTCGAAGCGGGACAGACAGTCGCCCTCCTGGCGGGTCACCACCCTCAGGGTGTCCTTGAGCTCCTCGTACGCGAGGTACGGCTCGTCCCGGCGCAGATCGAAGTCGACCCCGCAGGCGCGCGCGATCGGCCCGCTCACGCCGTACGCGTGCACAGCCTCCGGCGTGAGCACGCCCACGCCCCGCGTGCGCCCCCGGAAGATCTCGTTGCCGAGCACCAGGTCGTCGTACACGTCCATCCGCGAGCGCACCGCGGCGACGGCGCCACGCGCGCGCGTGGCCCACCCGGCCGGCAGATCCTCCTTGAGGCCGCCGACGCGGTTGAACATGTAGTGCATGCGTCCGCCGGAGACCTCCTCCATCACGTTCTGGAGCACCTCGCGCTCCCGGAACGCGTAGAAGACCGGCGTGATGCCACCGAGTTCCAGCGGGTAGGAGCCCAGGAACATCAAGTGGTTGAGCACCCGGTTGAGCTCCGCGAGCAAGGTGCGCGTCCACACCGCGCGCGGGGGGACCTCCATGCCCAGCATGCGCTCCACGGCGAGGACCACGCCCAGCTCGTTGGAGAAGGCCGACAGCCAGTCGTGGCGGTTGGCGAGCATGATGATCTGGCGGTAGTCGCGCGCCTCGAAGAGCTTCTCCGCGCCCCGGTGCATATAGCCGATCACCGGCTCGGCGTGCTGGATCCGCTCGCCGTCCAGGACGAGCCTGAGACGCAGCACACCGTGCGTCGACGGGTGCTGGGGCCCGATGTTGAGCACCATGTCGGTGCTCTCCGCGGCGCCGCCGATACCGACCGTGGTCTCCGTCGTGGGAGTCATGGACACAGTCTGTCCTACGTACGCTGACCTCATGGAGACCGGGAACGGGCAGGGCACGGAGACGGCCGAGGGCGAGCCGGTGTGGATCGGCCTGCCTCCGGGGCTGCTGCGGATGCGACGGCTGTTGCTGATGGTGTGGCTGGGGCTGTTGACCGTGGCGGTCGGTGTGCTGCTGAACCTGTTCGCGGGCCCCGCCTGGGCCGCGTTCGCGCTGCTGCCGCTCGCCCTCATGGCGTGGGGCTGGGTGATGCTGGGCCGCAACTGGGCCTCCTGGCGGTACGCCGAGCGCGCCGACGACCTGCTGATCAGCCGGGGTGTGCTGTGGCGCGAGGAGACCGTCGTGCCGTACGGGCGGATGCAGCTGGTCGAGGTCACCTCCGGGCCCGTGGAGCGGTACTTCGGGCTGGCCAGCGTGCAGTTGCACACGGCGGCCGCGGCGACCGACGCGACCATCCCGGGCCTGGAGCCGGCCGAGGCGGAACGGCTGCGCGACCGGCTCACCGAACTCGGCCAGGCACGATCGGCGGGCCTGTGACGACACCGGGCATCGACGACGACGTACGGCAGAAGCCGCCCGTGACCGAGCGGCGGCTGCATCCCGTGACACCGCTCAGACGGGCGTGGGCGCCCGTCGCGGTGCTCATCGGGTGGGCGGTGCACGACCCCGACCAGGCGCAGCGCCAGCTGACCAGGCTGACGCCCACGGTCCTGCTGATCGTCCTCGCCGTGTTCGTTCCCGCCACCGCCCTCTACGGCTTCCTCACCTGGTGGTACACGCACTTCGCGGTGACCGAGGCCGAACTGCGCATCCGTACCGGCCTGGTGTTCCGGCGCACCGCGCACATTCGGCTGGAACGCATCCAGGCGATCGACGTCACCCAGCCGCTCCTCGCGCGCGTGGCGGGCGTCGCGAAGCTCAAACTCGACGTCATAGGCACCGACAAGAAGGACGAACTGGCCTTCCTGGGGGAGCGCGAGGCGCGGGCGCTGCGCGCGGAACTCCTCGCACGCGCCGCCGGGTTCGCACCCGAGACGGCGCACGAAGTCGGCGAGGCTCCGGCGCGCGAGCTGCTGCGCACGCCTCCGCGCGACCTCGCGATCGCCCTCGTCCTGACGGGCGCCACCTGGGCCACGCTGGCCGCCGCCCTCGTCGTACCGCCTGTGCTGTGGTTCGCCACCCACAGCCTGTGGACGGTCCTCGCGACCGGCGTACCGCTGCTCGGCGCGGCGGGCGCGAGCAGTGTGGGACGGTTCGTCGGCGAGTACGACTGGACTGTCGGCGAGTCGCCCGACGGGCTGCGGATCGACCACGGACTCCTGGACCGCACCCACGAGACGGTGCCGCCGGGGCGCGTGCAGACCGTACGGATAGTGGAGCCGCTGCTCTGGCGGCGGCGCGGCTGGGTGCGGGTCGAGCTGGACGTGGCCGGGTCCTCCAACTCCGTGCTGGTGCCCGTTGCTCCGCGCGAGGTCGCCGAGGCGATCGTCGCGCGCGTGCTGCCCGGCGTGGTCGTACCGCCCCTGTCGGCACTGTCACGGCCCCCGCGGCGCGCCGGGCGTTGTGTGCCGGTGTGGTGGCGGGGCCACGGACTCGCCGTCACCGACGCGGTGTTCGCGTCCCGGCACGGCCTGCTGCGCCGCAGCCTCGCCCTGGTCCCGCACGCGAAGGTCCAGAGCGTACGGCTCGCCCAGGGGCCCTGGCAGCGCCTCTGGCGGCTCGCCGACGTCCATGTGGACACGGGGGCCAACAAGACCGTCACAGCGCGTCTGCGGGACGTGGAGGAGGCCGCGGAGCTGCTGCGGGCGCAGGCGGAAAGGTCACGGACGGGGCGGCGGGACGCCCGGCCCGACCGGTGGATGGCCTGACCGGACCGCTGGGCGCCCGGCCGGGCCGCGACGGGGAACGAGAACCGCGCGGCGCCCTCTCAGGAGTCCGCGCGGCTCTGGTCGACGCGTCGTTCAGGAAACCGCGCTCCGCAGCCCCTGCACATCGATCTGCTCGGTCTCGTCGTGCGCCGTCAGGTCGATGACCTGGCCGATGCCCCGGGACCCCTCGTCCGCCGGCTTGAACTCCGCCTCGGACTCGGCCTTGTGGAGGGCGAGCGCCTCCTGGCCGACCACGTCGGCGAGGTCCTCGTTCTGCACGGACTCCAGCTCGGCCGACGTCTTCTGCATGCCGAAGAAGTCGAAGCCGCCCTCGACGGCGGCCCGCCGCACGGGCGCGGCCGGCACGACGGCCACCGCGGTCGGCGCGACGAAGTGCCCGGAGGACTGCTGCGCGGGCCGGTCCGCTTTGGCCGGCGTGGTGGTGACGGCGGCCGCGCGCGTATGCCCGTCGACCGCCACGGGCTGCCCCTGCGCCTCGTCCTCCTGCGCGGCCTCCGCTCCGGAGTCACCGGAGGTGACCACCTGTGCGGCGACGGGACCGGCCTGCGCCGGAACGTTTTTCGCGGGGCCGTCGCCCTTCGGACCGCCGTCGCCGTCGGGGGAGCCGTCGTCCTTGGGAGAACCATCGTCCTTGGACGAGCCCTCCTTGGCCGGGCTGTCGTCCTTGGCCGGGCTGTCCTTCGTCGAGCCCTCCTTGGCCGAGGCCTCGGGAGCGTCGTCCTTCGTGGCACCCTCGCCGCCGTCGAACCGCGACAGCGCCGCCTTCGCCCGCAGGAACAGCTGGGAGCCCTCCGGCGAGAAGATCGCGGGCGCCTCCGGCTCGTCGTCGACGGCCTCGGCGCTCTCCACCGCCTCGTCCTCGGTCTCCGCCGCTTCGTCCTCGGCCGGGGCAGCCACAGCCTCGGCCTCCTCGACGGCGACCGGCACCGGCGGCAGCGCGCGCGCCGGTGCCGCCTCTATCTCGAGCAGCCGGCGGCCCTCCAGGGCGCTCGCCCGCTCGGTCTCCGCCGTGGCGTACCGGCGCAGCAGAGCCGCGTGCTCGTTGCGCAGGCCGGCCAGTTCCGTGCGCTTGGACCGCAGCCGCTGCTCCAGCTTGCCGCGCAGTTCGCGCGACTCCTCGAGGTCGGTCTCCAGTTCGGCGACCCGTTCCTCGAATCGCCACTCGTCGCTCGCACGCGCGCGTATGAGGTCGGCGACCTGCTTGCCGGCCTGCGTGTCCCAGCGGCGCATGACGGCCGCACCGATGACCGCCGTCGCCGCGGCGGCCGCGGCGACGACACGCAGCACGGCCGGCTGCGAGAACGCCCAGGGGCCGAATGCGCAGACGACGGAGACGCCTGCGATCGCCGACGGGGGAAGCAGCCTGTGCAAGGGCGGGGAATGGCGGTGACGTCCACGTGGCATGGCCAGAAACTTACCGCGCGTAGGCGAATCGTGGTGCCCCGGCCCGTAAAAACACAGCCATCCCGCAGCCTTCACACGACATCAGGAATCAGACCCACCACCGAATTCGACAACAGGGACACGATCCACCGGCTCCAGGGCAAGATCATTTGTCATCGGTCGCTCAACCGCCCGCTGATCCATTGCAGCGTCGCCGGAATCTCCCGCCGCCAGGTGTTGAAGTTGTGCCCGCCGCTTTCGAGGATGATCGACGAGATGCCCGTCCGGTTCGTCGCCTTCACGCGGTCTATGAACTTCAGGGTGTCCTTGTAGTTCGCCTCACCGATCTTGCTGCTGCTGACGAGCAGTGAAGTGTCGGGCGCGGGCATGTGCTTGAGGTACCAGAACAGGTTCGCGCGAGCGCGCAGCCCCTTGTCACCGTGGAAGAGATCGCCGGTGGTGGGGTCGCTCGGCGCGTTGTAGTACGGCGAGAGGCCCGCGCCCGCGGCGTACACCTCGGGGTGGTGCATGGCGAGCTTCAGCGCGCAATAGCCGCCCGTGGAGTCGCCGATGACGCCCCAGCTGCCCGGCTTCTTCCCCACCCTGTAGTGCGCGAGAACGGCGTCGGGCAGGTCCTTGGCGAAGAACGACTCCGTCTGGGGTCCGTTCGGAATGTCGACGCACTCCGTGTCCCGTGGCGGCGCCACCGTCGGCCGCATCATCACCAGGATCATCGGCTGCATACGGCCGTCCTTGGCGAGGTCCAAAGCCGTGCTCGGGTAGTGGAGTTTGTCGACCAGCGCCTGCGCGGTGCCCGGATATCCGGTGAGAACCACGGCGGCGGGAAACGTCCGCGCGCGGTACTGCGGCTGGAAGTACTCCGGCGGCAGGTAGACGAAGGCGGACGTGGCGATGTGCGTCGTACGGCCGACAATGGCCACCTTCTGGATCTGGCCGCCGTTCTGCGGTCGTGCGCTGCCCGCCTCCTTGACCTGCCGTATGTCCGTCACCTGGAGCGGGCCGCCCGAGCCGCCGTTCGCCGTGTGGTCGACGACCACTCCCTGCTCGTCCTCCTGCCCGAACAGGTCGGCCCAGCTGGCGTAGAACCCGAAGGCCTGGTTGGCGGCGAGCCCGACCGCCGCGAAGAGCGCCAGCTGGGTCGCGAGAAGGAGACCCACCCGCCCGCCGACAGCCCGCCGGCTCCGCCGCGACAGCCGTGGCCACAGCCACACCGTGCCGACGAACAGCAGCACCGCCGAACCGGCCGCCAGCACCAGCACGTTGTTCCCCGTGAGACCCATGGTTGGTTTCCTGCCTGCGCTTTCTCCCCGTGCCGGCGCGCCCCGCGGATCTTCGCGAAGGCTTGTCCGGCCCTTTTCCCGGCCTTTGAACCGGCTTTGAGGAAGCGAGTGAACCTCTCCCTCGAAGACACCGTCCTAGAGGGCGCAATGTCGCCGGACGCCCGATGCGGGCCCGGATCCAAGGTCTCTCGCAGAACTACGGGATGCGATGTCTGTCAGGACAGATGTGGAAATGTCGGGCGGGGTTCCGAACCGATCACAGTGGGCACGGCAAGCGCTGCGTGGCCCGCGCCCGGAGGCCGTCCCCGTCCTGGTCGCCAGAGCCTGCGCGATCGTGGGCCTGCTGGACACCGCCGCGGGCGTCTTCCCGCGCTTCCGGCACAGCCGTATGCACACCATGGCCGAGGTGCTCCCGGGCGCGCTCGGCCCGTTCGCCGCGGCGCTCTCCCTGAGCACCGGCGTGCTGCTGCTCCTGCTCGCCCACGGCCTCAGGCGCCGCAAGCGGCGGGCCTGGCGGGCCGCCGTGGCCCTCCTGCCGGCCGGGGCGGTCGCGCAGTTCACGTACCGCCACTCCCTGGTGGGCGCGCTCATCTCGCTCGCCCTGCTCGCGCCGCTGGTGATCCACCGCGACCAGTTCAGGGCGCTGCCCGACCCGCGCAGCCGGTGGCGCGCGCTCGCCAACTTCGTCCTCATGGGCGCCGGTTCGCTCGCACTCGGGCTGGTCATCGTCAGCGTCCACCCGAAGACGCTCGTCGGCGACCCAAGCCTGGCCGACCGCATCGCCCACGTCCTGTACGGCCTGTTCGGCTTCGAGGGCCCCGTCGACTACCAGGGCAACACCTCCTGGACGGTCGCCTTCTCCCTCGGCGCCCTGGGCCTGCTCACGGCAATCACGACGATCTACCTGGCCTTCCGCCCCGAACACCCCGCCGCGCAGCTCACAGAGGACGACGAGGCCCGCCTGAGGGCCCTCCTGGACAAGCACGGCGGCCGCGACTCCCTCGGCCACTTCGCCCTGCGCCGCGACAAGGCCGTCGTCTTCTCCCCCAGCGGCAAGGCCGCGGTGACGTACCGCGTCGTCTCCGGCGTGATGCTCGCCAGCGGCGACCCCATCGGCGACGTCGAGGCCTGGCCCGGCGCCATCGAGCGCTTCATGGACGAGGCGAAGGCCCACTCCTGGACACCCGCCGTCATGGGCTGCTCGGAGACCGGCGGCGAGGTCTGGACCCGCGAGACCGGCCTGGACGCCCTGGAACTGGGCGACGAGGCGGTGGTGGACGTCGCGGATTTCTCCCTCGCCGGGCGCGCGATGCGCAACGTGCGCCAGATGGTCAAGCGCATCGAGCGCGCCGGTTACGAGACCCGCGTACGGCGCGTCCGTGACCTCGGCGACGCCGAACTCGCGCGCATCCGCCGCGCCGCCGCCGACTGGCGCGGCACCGACACCGAGCGCGGCTTCTCCATGGCGCTGGGCCGCATCGGCGACCCCACCGACGGGGACTGCCTGATCGCCACCGCCCACAAGGCGGACGCCGTACCGGGTGAGTACGGCGACCTGAAGGCGATCCTGCACTTCGTACCGTGGGGCACCGACGGCGTCTCCCTGGACCTGATGCGCCGCGACCGCTCCGCCGACCCCGGCATGAACGAACTGCTCATCGTGGCCGCCCTCCAGGCCGCGCCGAAGTTCGACATCGCGCGCGTGTCACTGAACTTCGCCATGTTCCGCGCCGCCCTCGCGCGCGGCGAGAAGATCGGCGCGGGTCCGGTGCTGCGTGCCTGGCGCGGGCTGCTGGTCTTCCTCTCCCGCTGGTTCCAGATCGAGTCCCTGTACAAGTTCAACGCGAAGTTCCAGCCCCGCTGGGAGCCCCGCTTCGTCGTCTACCGCGCCTCCGGCGACCTTCCCCGCATCGGTTTCGCCGCCATGCAGGCCGAGGGCTTCGTCAACCTCGCCCTCCCGCTGCCGCGCTTCCTGCGCCGCCGCCGGACCACCGCACGCGCGTGTGCCCACGCCGTCGCGGAACGAGACGTCCGCGCGGCGTGACCTCGAACGGCCCGGGACTCGCAGGGCGACCCCCGGCTCTCCGGGCCGGGCGGCCTTGCGGCTCCTTCCTGGGCCTAGGCTGAACGTATGAGCAAGCAGAGCGGACGCGGGCGCGTCGTCGGGCTGCCGGAATGGGACCGCTGCGCGGTCATGGGAGTCGTCAACGTCACCCCCGACTCCTTCTCCGACGGCGGCCGCTGGTTCGACACGACGGCCGCCGTCAAGCACGGCCTCGCCCTGGTCGAGGAGGGCGCCGACCTCGTCGACGTCGGCGGTGAGTCCACCCGCCCCGGCGCCACCCGCGTCGACGAGGCCGAGGAGCTCAAGCGCGTCATCCCCGTGGTCCGCGGCCTCGCCTCCGAGGGCGTCACCATCTCCGTGGACACCATGCGCGCCTCGGTCGCCGCACAGGCCCTCGCCGCCGGCGCCTGCCTCGTCAACGACGTCAGCGGCGGCCTCGCCGACCCCGCGATGATTCCCGTCGTGGCCGACTCCGGCGCCCCCTTTGTCGTCATGCACTGGCGCGGCTTCCTGGAGGGCGGCAACGTCAAGGGCCTCTACGCCGACGTCGTCGCGGAAGTCATCGACGAACTCCACGCGCGCGTGGAGGCCGTCCTCGCCGGCGGCATCGCCCCCGACCGCGTCGTCGTCGACCCCGGCCTCGGCTTCTCCAAGGACGCCGAGCACGACCTCGTCCTCCTCGCTCACCTCGACCGCCTGCTCGCCCTCGGCCACCCCCTCCTCGTCGCCGCCTCCCGCAAGCGCTTCCTCGGCCGCGTCCTGGCCGGCCCGGAGAGCGCCCCGCCCCCCGCCCGCGAGCGCGACGCCGCGACGGCCGCCGTCTCCGCCCTCGCGGCGCAGGCCGGCGCGTGGGCGGTGCGCGTGCACGAGGTGCGCGCGACGGCGGACGCGGTACGGGTCGCACGCGCCGTGGAGGGGGCGCGCACATCGGACCGTGCACCAGGGGCAGTCCACACGAGCGGGACGCCCACGGCCGACCCCGCGCCCGGCGCGACCACCACGAGCCAGGTGCCCACGACCGACCCCGCACCTCGCGCGGACACCACAAGCAGGGCGCACGCAGCGACGCGCACGCCGGGCACCCTCTCCCCCGCAGGCGACCAGTGACCGCCCCCCACACCGACGTCGAACAGGTGGAAGCCGCCAACACCACCTATTACGAGGCGATGGAGCGCGGCGACTTCGATGAGCTGTCCTCCCTCTGGCTCACCCCGGCCGACCTCGGCGTCGACGAGGAGTACCACGATCCGGCCGACACCGGCGTGGTCTCCTGCGTGCACCCCGGCTGGCCCGCGCTCACCGGCCGCGGCGAGGTCCTCAGGTCGTACGCGCTGATCATGGCGAACACCGACTACATCCAGTTCTTCCTCACCGACGTACACGTCTCCGTCACCGGCGACACCGCCCTCGTCAACTGCACCGAGAACATCCTCAGCGGCGGCCCCGCCCCCGAGGGCGGCGAGGAGCTCGGCCCGCTCGTCGGCCAGCTGGTGGTCGCGACCAACGTGTTCCGCCGCACCCCGTCCGGCTGGAAACTCTGGTCCCACCACGCCTCTCCCGTTCTGGCCGAAAACGACGAGGACGAACCGGACGACACACCCTCCTGAGCGGGTAGGCACCCCACAGGGACCAAGAAGTGGTTCGAATCACGGACCCCGGGGTAGGGGCGGCTATCAACCCGTGAGCCACCGGGTTCCCCAGGGGAAACACCCGATGAAACCTCTGACCCCGGCTCGGGCCCGCGCCCCCGTGGCCCGGCCCTGTCAGTGCCCGCAGGTAGATTCGTTCGAGGCCGGTGTGCCGTCCGCACACGGCACGAACCGGCCGTTACCGACGATTGCAGGAGTGATTCGCGTGGATCGTGTCGCGCTGCGCGGCCTGAAGGCCCGCGGGCACCACGGTGTGTTCCCCAAGGAGCGCGAGGAGGGCCAGACCTTCATCGTGGACCTCGTCCTGGGACTGGACACCCGGCCGGCCGCCGCCGACGACGACCTGTCGAAGACCGCGCACTACGGAATCGTGGCGGAGGAGGTCGTGGCCGTCGTCGAGGGCGAGCCCGTCAACCTCATCGAAACGCTCGCCGAGCGCATCGCGCAGGCCTGTCTGAAGCACGAGGAGATCCAGGAGGTCGAGGTCTGCGTCCACAAACCGGACGCACCGATCACGGTCCCCTTCGACGACGTGACGATCACCATCACCCGGAGCCGAGTATGACTGCCTCGTTCACCGAGGGTCACAGCGACCCGATCGTTCAACCGGTGCCCGCCTCCGTCGTACAGCAGGTCGACGCCGCCGACACCACCCTGCACAACCCGAAGCGGGCCGTGATCTCCCTCGGCGCCAACCTCGGCAACCGCCTGGAGACCCTCCAAGGGGCCATCGACGCCCTCGAGGACACCCCGGGCGTCCGCGTGAAGGCGGTCTCCCCCGTCTACGAGACGGAGCCGTGGGGCGTCGAGCCCGGCAGCCAGCCCTCGTACTTCAACGCGGTCGTCGTGGTGAAGACGACGCTGCCCCCGTCCTCGCTCCTGGAGCGGGCCCACGCGGTCGAGGAGGCCTTCCACCGCGTGCGGGACGAGCGTTGGGGCGCACGCACGCTCGACGTCGACATCGTGGCCTACGCCGACGTCGTCTCCGACGATCCGACGCTCACGCTCCCCCACCCGCGCGCCCATGAACGAGCCTTCGTCCTGGCGCCGTGGAACGACGTGGAACCGCAGGCACAGGTCCCCGGCCGTGGCCCGGTGTCGGACCTGTTGGCCACCGTCACCCGAATCGGCATCGAACCCCGCCCGGACCTGGAACTCCGGCTGCCCGAATAGTCGTTAAGGTCAAAGCAACCACTGTTCGTGGGATCCGGGGGAGCTGAAGGGGCACCGTGAGAGAGCTGCGCATCAGGCTGCTGGTCGGCGTCTTCGTCATCGCCGCAATCCTGTCCTGGGCGGGCGCCCGCCTGTGGAACTCGATCGGGACCCTGCCCAGCGTCCCCCTGGCCGCCCCCATCGTCCTCGCCCTGATCGCCGTGGTCCTGGTCGCCACCGCGCTCTCGATCCGATCCCGCCTCAAGGCCCAACGCGAACGCCGCCCCGAGGCCAAGGGCGTCGACCCCCTGATGGCGGCCCGCGCGGTCGTCTTCGGGCAGGCCAGCGCCCTCGTAGCCGCCCTGGTCGCCGGCATGTACGGCGGCACGGGCGTCTTCCTCCTGGAATCCCTCGACATCCCCGCCCGCCGCGACCAGGCCATCTACGCCGGCTTCTCGGTCCTGGCAGGCATCGCGGTCATAGTGGCCGCGATCTTCCTGGAGCGGGTCTGCAAGCTCCCGGAGGACGACGACCGGAACACGGGGGCGGCGTCGGCGGCATAGCGCCGCACGGCGCCGCGCTTCAGCCCACAGACGCCCTGCCCAGTGCGTCAGCGCGCAATAATCAGGCTCATCGCCTCGTTGCGCGTCGCAGGGTCGCGAAGCTGACCACGGACCGCCGACGTTATGGTCTTCGCCCCCGGCTTGCGAACTCCTCGCATCGACATGCACATGTGCTCACACTCAACAACGACGATCACGCCGCGCGGCTCCAGGATCTCCATCAAGGAGTCGGCGATCTGCGTGGTGAGTCGTTCCTGCACCTGCGGCCGACGGGCATAGACATCCACGAGTCGAGCCAGCTTCGAAAGGCCCGTGATCTTGCCGTCGACGGACGGAATGTACCCAACATGGGCAACTCCGACGAATGGCACGAGATGATGTTCGCAGGAACTCAGGACTTCGATGTCCTTGACGAGCACCATCTCGTCATGACCCAGGTCGAACGTCGTCGTCAGCACATCCTCGGGCTTCTGCCACAGCCCCGCGAATATCTCCCGATAGGCCCGAGCCACCCGCCCCGGTGTCTCCCTGAGCCCCTCCCGGTCCGGGTCCTCCCCCACCGCGATCAACAGCTCGCGCACCGCGTTCTCGGCGCGCTTCTCGTCGAACTCGCCGATCGAGCCCTCGCCGTCCAGCGTCACGGGGTCGGTCATCTCTGCCTCGTTCCTGGGTGTTCCTGCCGACGCGGCCGAAAAGCGCCGCGCCCCCCAGGCTAGATCCTGGGGGGCGCGGCATCCATTCCGGGCCCGGTGAGGTCACCGGGGCACGGGGTGTCAGTTCTCCGGACGGTCCTCGGTGACCGGCTCGGCCGCCGGGGCGGGGTCCGCCGCCGTGGACTTGGCGGTGGTGATCGCCGGCGTCGCACCGTTGGCGCCGTTCGTCAGTGCGAGCTCCTTGGGGGAGAGCACCGGCGGACGGGTGGACGGCGTGCGACGGGAGGAGCCGGTCCAGGCCGGCCGCGGGGGACGCTTGACGATGGGAGCGAAGACCTCGGCGATCTGCTCCTTGTTCAGCGTCTCCTTCTCCAGCAGTTGGAGCACGAGCGCGTCGAGGACGTCGCGGTTCTCGACCAGGATCTCCCAGGCCTCGTTGTGCGCCGTCTCGATGAGCTTCTTGACCTCCTCGTCGACCAGCGCGGCGACCTCTTCCGAGTAGTCACGCGGGTGCGACATCTCCCGGCCGAGGAACGGCTCGGTGTTGTCGCCACCGAACTTGATGGCACCGAGACGCTCGGTCATGCCGTACTGCGTGACCATCGCGCGGGCCGTTGCCGTGGCCTTCTCGATGTCGTTCGCGGCGCCCGTGGTCGGGTCGTGGAAGACCAGTTCCTCGGCCGCGCGGCCGCCCAGCATGTAGGCGAGCTGGTCGAGCATCTCGTTGCGCGTGGTCGAGTACTTGTCCTCGTCCGGGAGCACCATCGTGTAGCCCAGGGCACGGCCGCGGGACAGGATGGTGATCTTGTGGACGGGGTCGGAGTTCGGGGAAGCCGCCGCGACCAGGGCGTGTCCGCCCTCGTGGTACGCGGTGATCTTCTTTTCCTTGTCCGACATGATCCGGGTCCGCTTCTGCGGGCCCGCCACGACGCGGTCGATGGCCTCGTCCAGCGAGTGGTTGTCGATGAGCTTCTTGTCGCTGCGCGCCGTCAGGAGCGCCGCTTCGTTCAGCACGTTCGACAGGTCCGCGCCGGTGAAGCCCGGTGTCCGGCGGGCGACCGCCGACAGGTCGACGTCCGGTGCGACCGGCTTGCCCTTCTGGTGAACCTTGAGGATCTCCAGACGGCCCTGCATGTCCGGGCGGTCGACCGCGATCTGGCGGTCGAAGCGGCCGGGGCGCAGGAGGGCCGGGTCGAGGATGTCGGGCCGGTTCGTGGCGGCGATCAGGATGACGCCGCCCTTCACGTCGAAGCCGTCCATCTCGACGAGCAGTTGGTTCAGGGTCTGCTCGCGCTCGTCGTGACCACCGCCGAGGCCGGCGCCACGATGGCGGCCGACCGCGTCGATCTCGTCGACGAAGACGATCGCCGGAGCGTTCGCCTTGGCCTGCTCGAAGAGGTCACGGACTCGGGAGGCACCGACACCGACGAACATCTCGACGAAGTCGGAACCTGAGATCGAGTAGAACGGCACGCCGGCCTCGCCCGCGACAGCACGCGCGAGCAGGGTCTTACCGGTACCGGGCGGGCCGTACAGCAGTACGCCCTTGGGAATCTTGGCGCCGACGGCCTGGAACTTCGCCGGCTCCTGGAGGAACTCCTTGATCTCGTGGAGCTCCTCGACGGCCTCGTCCGAACCTGCGACGTCGGCGAACGTCGTCTTGGGAGTGTCCTTGGTGATGAGCTTCGCCTTGGACTTCCCGAAGTTCATGACCCGGGAGCCGCCGCCCTGCATCTGATTCATCAGGAACAGGAAGACGACCACGATGAGGACGAAGGGGAGCAGGGAGAGCAGGATCCCGACGAAGGCGTTCTGCTTCGTCGGCGAGACGGTGTACCCGTCGGGGATCTGCTTCTGCTGGAACTTGCCCTGCAGGGTGTTGGCGATGTCCACACCCTGGTCGCCGATGTAGCTCGCCTGGATCTTGGAGCTGCCCTCGACCTTTTCGCCGTCCTTGAGCTGGACCTTGATGGTCTGCTCGTCGCCGGTGGTCAGCTTGGCTGATTCGACCTTGTTCTCATTGATCGCCTGGACGACCTGGCCGGTGTCCACCGTCTTGTAGCCGCCGGACGAGCCGACAACCTGCATCAACACGACCACGGCAAGGACGGCCAGCACGATCCACATGACCGGCCCACGGAAGTATCGCTTCACGTCCATCCATACGGAGCGGTGTCGCCCCGTCCCTCCTGCCATAGTGAGTTTGATAAGACAGTTCTTCTGACGGTACCCCAGCATTGTCGTCCGAAGACGCACAGGACGACTGACGAACCCGTCTGCATGCTCCAACGGCGCGATGCCCGCCAGGGTTCCCGATCTTCTTACGGGGCTGGGCCCTTCGGGTCAGCCGCCGTAGACGTGGGGCGCGAGCGTACCGACGAACGGCAGGTTGCGGTACTTCTCGGCGTAGTCGAGGCCGTAGCCCACGACGAACTCGTTGGGGATGTCGAAGCCGACCCACTCGACGTCGATGGCGACCTTGGCGGCGTCCGGCTTGCGCAGCAGGGTGCACACCTTGAGCGTCTCCGGCTCGCGCGAGCCGAGGTTGGACAGCAGCCACGACAGGGTCAGGCCGGAGTCGATGATGTCCTCGACGATCAGGACGTGCTTGCCCTTGATGTCGGTGTCGAGGTCCTTGAGGATCCGGACGACACCGGAGGACTGGGTGCCCGCGCCGTACGACGACACGGCCATCCAGTCCATGGTGACAGGGGTGGACAGCGCCCGCGCGAGGTCGGCCATGACCATCACCGCGCCCTTGAGGACGCCGACGATGAGCAGGTCCTTGCCCGCGTACTCCGCGTCGATCTTCGCGGCCAGCTCGACGAGCTTGGCGTCGATCTCTTCCTTGGTGATGAGCACCTCTTTGAGGTCGGTGCCCATGTCTTTCGCGTCCACCCGCATCACTTTCGGTCGTCCCACCGGCTGTCCGGCCCCGCTGAGGGGCGTAAGGATTCAGCCTTGCCGAATCACCAGTCTGCCACCCTGACGCTGGGCGACGACCTTGCCGGGGAGATTGATGGCTCCCTGGCCGCGCCAGCCGGTGATCAGCCGGTCGACTTCCTCGATGTGGCGGGCGAAGAGCGAGCCTGCGGGGGCGCCGGCCTCGATGGCGGCGCGGCGCAGGATGCGGCGGCGCACGGCGGGCGGCAGGGCGTAGAGCTTGGCGCACTCGAGGAGGCCGGCGGAGTCGCGAACGGCGGACTCGGCCTGGCCGGCCCAGGCGTCGAGGGCGTCGGCGTCGTCGCGGGAGAGCTGGGCCGTACGGGCGAGTGCCTCCACGACGCCTTTGCCGAGGGCCTTCTCCAGGGCGGGCAGGCCTTCGTGGCGCAGGCGGGAACGGGTGTACGCGGGGTCCGCGTTGTGAGGGTCGTCCCAGACGGGGAGCGACTGGACCAGACAGGCCTTGCGGGCGGTCTGCCGGTCGAGCTGGAGGAAGGGGCGGCGGTAACGGCCGTCGGCCCCCGAGACCGCGGCCATTCCGGACAGGGAGCGGATGCCGGAGCCGCGGGCGAGGCCGAGCAGGACGGTCTCGGCCTGGTCGTCGCGCGTGTGGCCGAGCAGGACGGCACAGGCCCCGTGGCGTGCGGAGGCGGCATCGAGGGCGGCGTAGCGGGCGTCACGGGCGGCTGCTTCGGGTCCGCCTTCGCGGCCGACGGTCACGGCGATGGACTCGACGGGGTCGAGACCGAGTTCGCGCAGGCGCAGGGCGACTTCGTCGGCGCGCAGGTCGGAGCCGGGCTGGAGGCCGTGGTCGACGGTGACGCCACCCGCGCGGATGCCGAGTTTGGGGGCCTCGAACGCGAGAGCGGAGGCGAGGGCCATGGAGTCGGCGCCGCCGGAGCACGCCACGAGCACGAGCGGCGACGACGGGCGCTCATGCGGGGTTTTCTCGGCGGAGGTCTGATGGTCGTTGAGGATGTCGTGGAGGACGCGGCGGACCGCCAGGCGTATCGCCGCGACCGCAGGATGGGGACCCATGTCCGGTTCCCTTCATGAAGTTTTCGGGGGTGAGTCCGAGTTCGGTCACTCAGAGTGTGTAGATGGTGACAGAACCGGGCCGTTCCCCGAGCATTGCACGCCTACCCAGGCCTCACGGTCCCTCGGACGGGTGATTGAAGGGGCGTTCGCCTGCCGTCGGCCGGTTTTCTTTCACGACACTTCCGCGGGGCTCACTACTCGGCCTTGCGGTGCACCCGCGCGATCCAGTCCGCCGGTTTGGCGATCTCTGTCTTCGTCGGGAGGGTGTTGGGGGAGGTCCACACCCGGTTGAAGCCGTCCATGCCGACCTCGTTGACGACAGCGCGTACGAAGCGTTCGCCGTCGCGGTACTGCCTGAGTTTGGCATCCAGACCGAGCAGCTTGCGCAGGGCCATGTCCAGGCGGGAGGCGCCCTTGGCGCGACGCTGCTGGAACTTCTCGCGGATCTCCTGGACGGTCGGTACGACTTCTGGACCCACTCCGTCCATCACGAAGTCGGCGTGACCCTCCAGGAGGGACATCACGGCGGTGAGGCGGCCGAGGATCTCCCGCTGGGCGGGCGTCTGCACGATCTCCACCAACGACCGGCCGCCGTCCTCCTCCTCGCCCTCGGGGCGCCCGCCGGCAAGCGACTGGGCGGCTTCCCGGATGCGTTCCAGGACGGTCATGGGGTCGACCTCGGTCTCCCCCAGGAACGACTGGATTTCGCCCTCCAGGTGATCCCGCAGCCAGGGCACGGCGGTGAACTGCGTGCGGTGCGTCTCCTCGTGCAGGGTCACCCACAGGCGGAAGTCGTGGGGCTCTACGTCGAGTTCGCGCTCCACGTGCACGATGTTCGGCGCGACCAGCAGGAGGCGGCCGCCGCCGTTGGCGCCGGCGGGGAGTTCACGGGTGGCCGGGGCGAAGGTCTCGTACTGGCCGAGGACACGGGAGGCCAGGAAGGACAGCAGCATCCCGAGTTCGACGCCGGTCACCTTGCCGCCGACGGCGCCGAGGACCGCGCCGCCCGGAGTACTGCCGCGTCGTTCCTGCATCTTGTCGAGCAGGGGCTTCAGGAGCTCCCGGAAGCCGGCGACGTTCGCCTTGACCCAGCCCGGGCGGTCCACGACGAGGAGCGGGGTGTCGTGGGTCTCCTCGGTACCCATTCGAGTGAAGCCGCGGACGTGTTCCTCCGAGGCCCTGGCGTGCTTGCGCAGCTCGGCGACGACGGCCCTGGCCTCGTCGCGGCTCACCTCCGGGCCCGGCCTCACCAGCCGGGTCGCGGTCGCCACCGCGAGATTCCAGTCGACCATCTCGGCACCACCGATGCTCGTCATGCGTCAACCGTACGTGAGCGTTCCCACTTGGGGCAGGCCACAGCGGTCGGTTGCGGCTGGCGTGCGCTGTGAGGTCGTCCGGGACGGGTGTGCCGACGGAGACGGCGGTACGGCCGTGGCGGCGCCCTCGGTCAGCGGCAGCCGCACGCCGCCAGCGCCGTGGCCGTGCGGTCCAGCGCCGACTGTGCCGCGTCCTTGCTCGTCGTGTTCGACGCGAGGAAGGCGAACGCCAGCAGTCGGCCGTTCTGGTCGACCACGGTTCCCGCCAGTGTGTTCACGCCGGTCAGCGTGCCCGTCTTGGCTCGTACGACGCCGGCCGCGCCGTCCGTGTAACGGGTGCTCAGGGTGCCGGTGAAGCCTGCGATCGGAAGGCCGGTGAGGACGGGGCGGAGTTCGGGGTGGGCCGGGTCGCCCGCCTTCACCAGGAGGGCTGTCAGCAGGTCCGCCGTCAGTCTGTCCTCTCGGTTCAGGCCGCTGCCGTCCTTGAAGGAGGCGCCGGAGACCGGGAGTTCGAGCTTCTTCAGCTGCGCCCGGATCGCCGCGCCACCGCCCTCGAAGTCGGCGCGTACCTTCGTCGCCACGGCCGTCTGGCGGGCCAGGGCCTCCGCGATGTCGTTGTCGCTGTTGGTCAGCATGCGCTCGACCAGGGCGGACAGGGGCGGGGAGGAAACCTCGGCAAGTGTCTTCGCGCGGTTCGTCGCCTTGGAGGGGCCGGGGGACGTGGTCCTGATCCCGGCCTCCTCCAGGAAGCCGGCGAACTCGCGGGCCGCGTCCTGCGCGGGGTTCTCCGCGCGGACCGCCGTGCCGCTGGTGCTGTCGTCCGTGCGGCCCTCGTCGGCCATCAGGGCGCTGACCGGGGCGAGGTTGTCGTTGTCGGCGCCGATCGGGTGGATCCCGGAGCCCGCGTACAGGGTCGTGTCGTACGAGAGGGTGACCTCCCGTACGTCGTCCTTCTTCAGCGCCTCGGCGGTGCTGGTGGCCAGGTCGCGCAGACTCGCCGCGCCGTCGGCGTCCTTGCGGGCCGTCAGGGTGGGGTCGCCGCCGCCGACGAGGACGAGTTCCTTGGTGTCGGGTTCCAGGTCCGCGCGCGTGGTGAGGCGGTGGTCGGCGCCCATCGCGGACAGCGCGGCCACCGCGGTGGCGATCTTCGTCGTGGAGGCGGGGGTGAGGGCGGTGCCCACACCGGTGCCGTAGAGCTGCTTGCCGGTGGCGATGTCGACGACCTCGGCCGTACGGCTGCTGCCGAGCGCCGCGTCCTTCAGGAGCGGGCCCAGCACGTCCGCCAGGGCCGGTCCGTTCGGCGCCGACTTCACCGTGCTGCCGGCGCCGCCGAGGCCGGTGAGGACGGAGGCGGCGCTGGGGGCGGGCTTGGGCGCCGCTTCCGTCGTACCGGAATCGCGATCGTGATCTGCGCCACCCGTGTGCTCCTGGGCGGCGGCCCGGTCCCGCTCGGCCGTACGCTGGCCGGAGGAGTCCCAGGGGCCGGCTGCCGTCACCACGACGGCGGTCAGTGCCAGTCCCGCGGTGGCTGCTCCGGCCGTGTACTGCCAGGTCCGCACGTTTGCGACCTGCACCGACATGGTTCGGCCGAGTCGCGTGACCCGTGGTTTCGCGGCGGTCGCGACCTGTGCCAGACGGGGTCGTACGGCGTTCGCGACCCGCGCCACATGCGGTCTCGCAGCCCGCCAAGGCCTCAGTTCAGGCACGACCACCAGCCCCTTTCGCGATCACACACCTGCGTGAGGGACACTTAACCACCAGAACTATGTGTTGATCATGGAGGAGCCACCGGTGGAGTTCGACGTCACGATCGAGATTCCGAAGGGTTCGCGGAACAAGTACGAGGTGGACCACGAGACCGGTCGGATCCGCCTGGACCGTCGACTCTTCACCTCGACCGCCTACCCGACCGACTACGGCTTCGTCGAGAACACTCTCGGCGAGGACGGCGACCCGCTGGACGCGCTGGTCATTCTTGACGAGCCGACGTTCCCGGGCTGCCTCATCAAGTGCCGCGCGATCGGCATGTTCCGGATGACGGACGAGGCCGGGGGCGACGACAAGCTGCTGTGCGTGCCGGCGACGGATCCGCGCCAGGAGCACCTGCGTGACATCCACCACGTCTCCGAGTTCGACCGCCTGGAGATCCAGCACTTCTTCGAGGTCTACAAGGACCTGGAGCCCGGCAAGTCCGTCGAGGGCGCCAACTGGGTCGGCCGGGTCGACGCCGAGGTCGAGATCGAGCGGTCGTACAAGCGCTTCAAGGAGTCCGGCGGCCACTGAGCCTCCTGATGTCCAGCGGGCCGCACGCACACGCGTGCGGCCCGCTGTGTGTCTGTGCGCATACTGGTGCGAACCGGAGGTGCGTACACAGGAGCTGTGAGTGAGGGAAGCGGAGGACCGCAAGCCGCAGTCGGACGAGGCGAGGAGTGTCTACGACCCCGAGATCACGTCCGAGTTCGCGATCCCCCAGGGGCTCGCCGTGCCCAGAGGCGGCACGGAACCGGAGACGACGAGCGAGTTCGCCGTCCCCGACGGTCTGGATGTCTCGCAGGTGTCCTCGGCCGAGCCCGAGGGGTCGGCGTTCAACACGCCGCGCACCTACAGCTCCAAGCAGGCGCCCGCGTTCACCCCGGCGACCGGCATACCGGTGGTGAGTCTGACCAAGGACGTGCCCTGGCAGGACCGGATGCGCACGATGCTGCGGATGCCGGTGGCCGAGCGGCCCGCTCCGGAGTCGGCGCCGAAGGCCGAGGACGAGGGGCCGGCCGTCCCGCGCGTGCTCGACATGACGCTGCGTATCGGCGAGCTGCTGCTCGCGGGCGGTGAGGGCGCGGAGGACGTGGAGGCGGCGATGTTCGCCGTCTGCCGGTCGTACGGCCTCGACCGCTGCGAGCCGAACGTCACCTTCACCCTGCTGTCGATCTCGTACCAGCCGTCGCTGGTCGACGATCCGGTCACCGCGTCCCGGACGGTACGGCGGCGCGGCACCGACTACACGCGGCTCGCGGCCGTCTTCCACCTGGTGGACGACCTGAGCGACCCCGAGACGGCGATCTCCCTGGAGGAGTCCTACCGTCGGCTCGCCGAGATCCGCCGCAACCGGCACCCGTACCCGGGCTGGGTGCTGACCGGGGCGAGCGGGCTGCTCGCCGGTGCGGCCTCGGTGCTCGTCGGCGGTGATCTGATCGTGTTCGTCGCGGCCGCGCTGGGCGCGATGCTCGGCGACCGGCTGGCATGGCTGTGCGCGGGGCGCGGGCTGCCGGAGTTCTACCAGTTCACGGTGGCCGCGATGCCGCCGGCCGCCATAGGGATCGCGCTGACGCTGGCCGGCATCGATGTGAAGGCCTCCGCGGTCATCACCGGTGGGCTGTTCGCGCTGCTGCCGGGGCGGGCGCTGGTGGCGGGCGTGCAGGACGGGCTGACCGGTTTCTACATCACCGCGTCGGCGCGGCTGCTCGAGGTGATGTACTTCTTCGTCGGCATCGTCGTGGGGGTGCTGCTCATCCTCTACTTCGGGGTGAAGCTGGGCGCCGAGCTGAACCCCGACGTCGTTCTGATCATCGAGAAGCGGCCGCTGTGGCAGATCGGGGCGGCGATGCTGCTGTCGCTGACGTTCGCGGTGCTGTTGCAGCAGGAGCGCTCGACCGTGCTGGCGGTGACGCTGAACGGTGGGGTCGCGTGGTCGGTGTACGGCGCGATGCACTCCGTCGGCGAGATCTCCCCGGTCGCTTCCACGGCGGTGGCGGCGGGGCTGGTGGGGCTGTTCGGGCAGATGCTGTCGCGGTACCGGTTCGCTTCGGCGCTGCCCTACACGACGGCCGCGATCGGGCCTCTGCTGCCGGGTTCCGCCACGTACTTCGGGCTGTTGTCCATCGCGCAGAACGACGTGGACAAGGGGCTGGTGTCGTTGGCCACGGCGGCGTCACTCGCCATGGCCATCGCCATCGGCGTCAATCTCGGGTCGGAGATCTCGCGGCTGTTCCTGCGCGTTCCGGGTGGATCTGCTTCGGGGCGCAGGGCGGCGAAGCGGACGCGTGGGTTCTGAGCGCACGGGAACTGGCTGTGCCCCTGAAGGGGCGCTTCAGTAACCCTGGTTGGGCGGGTACTGCTGGTTCTGCTGGCCGCCGTACTGCTGCTGGTCGCCGTATCCCTGGGGGTACTGCTGGGCGTACGGCTGCTGCTGTTGCTGGGGCTGCGGGGCGTAGTACTGGTCGTAGCCGTACTGCTGCTGACCCTGCTGGCCCTGGTGGCCCTGCTGGCCGTAGCCCTGGTCGTTCTGGTTGCCGTACTGCTGCTGGTGCTGGTGCTGCTCGTCGTCCGACGGGATGCGGCGGAGCTGGGTCGTCGCGTCGTCCATGGGCGGGGGCTGGTAGGCCTGGGGGGCCGGGGCCTCGGCTGCCGCCTTCTTCTTCTTGGAACGCTCGCGGAGGTACTCGATGATGATCGGGACGACCGAGACGAAGACGATGAGGACGAGGATCGCCTCGACGTTCTTGTGGATGACGTCGATCTGGCCGAGCCAGTAACCCGCGAGGGTGACGCCGGAGCCCCAGGCGACACCACCGATGACGTTGTACGTGAGGAACGTGCGGTACTTCATACGGCCGGCGCCCGCCACGATGGGGGCGAAGGTGCGCACGATCGGCACGAAGCGGGCCAGGACGATCGCCTTGGGGCCGTACTTCTCCATGAACTCGTGTGCTTTGTCCAGGTTCTCCTGCTTGAAGAGCTTGGAGTTCGGACGGTTGAACAGCTTGGGCCCGAAGAACTTTCCGATCATGTAGCCGACCTGGTCACCGAGGACGGCCGCCAGCACGATCAGGAAGCAGACCAGCCACAGCGGCTGGCTGATGTACTCGCCCTGGGCCACGAAGAGACCCGCTGTGAACAGCAGGGAGTCGCCGGGCAGGAACGCGAACAGACCCGATTCCGCGAAGACGATCAGCAGGATGCCGGGCAGGCTGAACGTCTCGATCAGATAGTTCGGACTGAGCCACTCGGGGGCGAGCGCGAGCGTGGTCACGAGTCTGTGGCTCCTGGTACTGGGAGACGGGCTGGGGCTGGCTGCCCCAAAGTATCAACGCAGCCGTCACAACCCAGGTTCCATGCGGTCTCCCAGGATGCACTGTGCGCCCGCTGGGACAAAGCTGTGGGCCATGGGTATCGAAGAGTACGGCGGCGGTCAGGGACCCCAGCCTGACGTTCTGGTCGTGACCACGAACGACGTACCCGGATTCCGGGTGCAGGAGGTTCTTGGTGAGGTGTTCGGGCTGACGGTCCGTTCCCGCCATCTGGGGAGTCAGATCGGCGCGGGGCTGAAGTCGATGGTCGGCGGTGAGCTCAAGGGGCTCACCAAGACACTCGTGCAGACCCGCAACCAGGCCATGGAACGGCTCGTCGAGCAGGCACGCGCGCGTGGTGCGAACGCGGTGCTGATGTTCCGCTTCGACGTGACCGAGGCGGCGGACGTCGGCACCGAGGTGTGCGCGTACGGGACGGCCGTGATCCTGACCCGGGAGTAGACCTCTTCCTCCCGGGCCGGGACCTCAGGAGGTGTGCCGGGCCGCGTTCGCGTCGATCGCGGCCCGCAGGTGCTCGGCCAGGCCGGGGCGCATGGAGTCGTAGAACGCCTTGAAGCGCTCGTCGGACACGTACATCTCGCCCAGAGACCGGTGGATGTCGTACGGGCACTCGTAGAACCAGCCGCAGATGTGCTGCCGGTGCTCCTCGGCCATGTCCATGGCCGCCTCGGACACCGGCGGGTCCCCGGCTGCCATCAGGCCGCTGTAGCGCTCGCTCCAGTCGGCCACTTCGGCCTGCATGCGTTTCCAGTCGTCCTTGGTGTAGCCCGCGGCGCGGCGCTGTGACTCGGCGTACGCCTCCGTGCCGCCCCAGCGCTCTTCCGCCTCCTCGGCGTGCTGCTCCGGGTCCTTGTCGCCGAAGACCTCGAACCGCTCCTCGGGTGTGAGGTTGATGCCCATCTTCCGTGCCTCCATGGCCTGCTCCACGGCCGCCGCCATCTTCCGCAGCTTCTCGATCCGGGCGGTCAGCAGCTCGTGCTGGCGGCGCAGGTGGGCGCGCGGGTCCGCGGCCGGATCGTCGAGCAGGGCGGCGACCTCGTCGAGCGGGAAGCCGAGCTCCCGGTAGAACAGGATCTGCTGCAGCCGGTCGAGGTCGGCGTCGCTGTAGCGCCGGTGGCCCGCGCGGCTGCGCTCGCTGGGGGCGAGCAGGCCGATGTCGTCGTAGTGGTGCAGCGTGCGCACCGTCACTCCGGCGAAACCGGCGACCTGTCCCACGGAATAGCTCACTTCGTCCGCTCCCTTCTCGGTACGTCCTCCACGCTGAGGCCTCACGCCACGTGAGGTGCAAGCCCGTCCCGCTTCGGGTCCCGTGCCGGACCCTCCAGATGTCGTGCCGGTTTTGTCCGTTTATCGTGAGCCCGTGGCCCAGGACACCGCGCAGCAGGCAATGGCAGCCCCGGCTCGCGCGCTGTTGCCTGTGATCCTCCCCGCTCTCGTCGTGGGCGTGGGCGCGAGTCTGCTCCTTCTCGGAGTGAGCGCGGCGGCCGAGGCGCTCCAGCACGTGCTGTGGCGGAACCTGCCCGACGCCCTGGGGGTCGGCCGGTACTCCGTGCTGTGGACGATCGTCATGCTCACCACCACCGGTGTGGTGGTCGGCCTCGTGGTGTGGAAGGTGCCGGGGCACGCCGGCCCCGAACCGGCCACCATGGGCCTGGACGCTCCCGTCCTGCCGCCCGCCGTGCTGCCCGGGCTGCTGCTGGCGACCGCGCTGATGCTCGCGGGCGGACCCAGCCTCGGCCCCGAGAACCCGATCATCGCCGTGAACGTCGGGCTCGCCTTCTGGCTGGGCCGTCGGCTGCTCCCCCGGCTGCCGGGCGGGCTGTGGGCGGCGCTGGCGGAGGCGGCGACGATCGGCGCGCTGTTCGGCACCCCGGTGGCGGCGGCGCTTCTCATCTCCGAGGCGCTGGCGGGGCGGCAGCTCAAGGGGGCGCTGTGGGACAACGTCTTCGCGCCGCTCGTCGCCGCCGCCGCGGGCGCCGTGACGACCACCCTGGTGGCCCACCCGACCTTCGATCTGCATCTGCCCGCGCTCGGGCGGCCCGGCTGGGGCGATCTGCTGGCGGTGCTGGTGATCGCGTCCGCCGCCGCGCTGCTCGGCATGTGCGCCGTCCGTGCCTTCCCCTACGTCCACCGCGGCTTCGCGCGACTGCGCCATCCGATGCTCGCGCTGCCCGCCGGCGGGCTCGTGCTCGGGCTGCTGGGGGCGCTCGGCGGTCACCTCACCCTCTTCAAGGGGCTGGACGAGGTCGGGGAGATCGCGGCCGACCCCGACGGCTGGTCGGCCGGCGAGTTCGCCACGATGACGGTGGTGAAGCTGGCCGCGCTGCTCGTCGCCGCGTCCTGCGGCTTCCGCGGCGGGCGGATCTTCCCGGCCGTGTTCGTGGGCGTCGCCTTCGGGCTGTGTGCCCATGCCCTGGTGCCCGGCGTCCATCCCGCGCTCGGTGTCGCCGCCGGGGTGCTGGGCATGCTGCTCGCCATCACCCGGCAGGGCTGGGTGAGCCTCTTCACCGCCGCCGTACTGGTGTCCTCGCCGGAGATCATCGCCCTGCTGTGCATCGCCTCGCTGCCCGCCTGGCTGCTCGTGACCGGCCGCCCCCAGATGCAACTGCACGCAGACGGAACCCCGGTCCGCTGAATCCCACCCCTGAGGAGTCGATCGATGCCGCTGCACCAAGGCCCCGAAACGCCCGACGAGCGCCCCCTGTCCGTCAACCCCTTCTTCGGCGAGGCGAACCCGGTCGCCGGTATGACCGAGGCCCCGCCCAAGCACCGGCTCCCGGACGCTCCCCTGCCGCCCTCGACCGCGTACCAGCTCGTCCACGACGAACTGATGCTGGACGGCAACTCCCGGCTCAACCTCGCCACCTTCGTCACCACCTGGATGGAACCGCAGGCCGGGGTCCTGATGGGCGAGTGCCGGGACAAGAACATGATCGACAAGGATGAGTACCCGCGCACCGCCGAACTGGAGCGGCGCTGTGTGGCGATGCTCGCCGACCTGTGGAACGCCCCCGATCCATCGGCCGCCGTGGGCTGTTCGACGACCGGCTCCAGCGAGGCGTGCATGCTCGCCGGGATGGCGTTCAAACGGCGGTGGAGCAAGCGGAACCCCGCGCCCGGTGCCCGGCCCAATCTCGTGATGGGGATCAACGTCCAGGTCTGCTGGGACAAGTTCTGCAACTTCTGGGAGGTGGAGCCCCGTCTCGTCCCCATGGAGGGCGACCGCTTCCATCTCGACCCGCAGGCCGCCACCGCACTGTGCGACGAGAACACCATCGGTGTCGTCGGCATCCTCGGCTCCACCTTCGACGGTTCCTACGAGCCGATCGCCGAGCTCTGCGCCGCGCTCGACGAACTCCAGGAACGGACCGGCCTCGACATCCCCGTACATGTGGACGGCGCGTCCGGCGCCATGGTCGCTCCCTTCCTCGACCCGGAACTGGCCTGGGACTTCCGGCTGCCGAGGGTCGCCTCCATCAACACCTCGGGGCACAAGTACGGGCTCGTCTACCCGGGCGTCGGCTGGGCACTGTGGCGCGACAAGGAGGCCCTGCCCGAGGAACTCGTCTTCCGCGTCAACTACCTGGGCGGCGACATGCCGACCTTCGCCCTCAACTTCTCCCGGCCCGGCGCCCAGGTCGTCGCGCAGTACTACACCTTCCTGCGGCTGGGCCGCGAGGGCTACCGGGCCGTGCAGCAGTCCACCCGGGACGTGGCCCTGCGCCTCGCCGAACGTGTGGAGGCGCTCGGTGACTTCCGGCTGCTGACCCGGGGCGACCAGCTGCCGGTCTTCGCCTTCACGACCGGCCACGACGTGACGGCGTACGACGTCTTCGATGTGTCCCGGCGGCTGCGGGAGAGCGGCTGGCTGGTCCCGGCGTACACCTTCCCGCCGAACCGGGAGGACCTGTCCGTGCTGCGGGTGGTGTGCCGCAACGGCTTCTCGGCCGATCTCGCCGAGCTCTTCGTGGAGGACCTGCGCCGGCTGCTGCCGGAGCTGCGCCGCCAGTCGCATCCGCTGACCCGGGACAAGGAGGCGGCGACCGGGTTCCACCACTGAGCCGGTCAGGTTCCGTCGCCCAGCTCGAAGGTCGTCCAGTGGGCCCCGTCGGCGGATATGCGGTACCTCCCGGCGCCGAAGCTGTCGCCCCACAGATAGCCGAGCGGGGTCGTGGTCACCCAGCCCTGCGGTCCCCGGCCTCCGGAGCGGCTGAAGGAACGGCCGTCATCGGTACTGCGCCAGACGCCGTCCTCGCCGTGGATCGTGAGGCTGCCGTCGGCGGCGGCGATCGGGGCACCGAGGATCGAGCGGGGCTCGGCTCCCTTGCGGTGCTTCCAGACCTGCTCCCAGGTGTGACCGCCGTCGGTGCTGCGGTCGATCGCGAGCAGGCCGTTCTTCACGTCGTCCTCGTCGAGCAGCTGGCCGTGATGGGCGGCGTAGAGCGCCGAGCCGTCGCTCACCACGGTCATGCTCCAGCCCTTCGGCCCGGCGGGCATCGCGGACGTACGCCAGCTCCTGCCACGGTCCTCGCTGACGGCGAGTGCGGGATTGCCGGAGCGCCGGTCGAGGCCGTAGGTGAAGAGCCGGGCACCGAGGTGACCCGCCGGGATCACGACCCCCTTCAGCGGAGGCTGGTCGGCCAGAATCCGGTACTCCCCCGTGGCGGGCATCACCGCCGCCAGACGGGACCGGGCGCATCCGTTGCCCTCCTCGTCGGGCCGTGAGCAGTTCTCGACCAGGACCCCGCCCTCGGGGACCGTCGTCGTGGTGCCCGTCGGTTCGGTGGTCGCCTCTCGCCAGCTGCCCCCTGCGTCGCCGGTGAACCACGTGCGCTCCGGCGGTGGCCACTTGCCCTCGGTGATCAGCGCGCGGCCGGGTCCGAGGACGACGAGTCCGGCGGTGATGCCGAGGTCGCCCGTCACATCCGGTAGCGGCGAGGTCCCCAGCCTCCAGGCCCCGGCTCCCTTCTCCAGCACGGCGACCCTCTGCACGCACCGGGCCTTCCCGCACTCCGCGAGCAGCGCGAACCCGCTGCCGTCCGCGGCGAACCCGACATCGACCGCGCCTCCGGGCAGTTCGGTCCCCGACGGGATGCGGGCGGGCACCGCTGCCTGAGAAGCGGAGACCCGCCCGTCCGAGTCCGTCCGCGCACACGCCGTCATGACGGCCAGCAAGCCCAGCACGACGGCCGCCACGACCGCCGCCCTTCCCCTGACCCACTCCATGCCGTCCCCCGATCCCGCTCCGCGATGCACCGACATCTCTGGTACACCGCTCGCCGCGCCGGGGTTCCCACTTCCTCACGACGACTTTCCGGGCGGCCCGCCGACAGCCCGGACTACGTGCTCAGCGCCCCGAACCGCCGTACCGCCAGCGGAAAGAACACCGCCACCAGCGCCACCGGCCACACCACGGCCGCCCACACATGCCCCGGCTCGCCGCCCGGTCCGCCGAACAACTCCCGTACCGCCGTGGCCGTCTGGGACATCGGGTTCCACTCCACGACCGTCCCCAGCCAGCCCGGCATGGACTCGGGCGTGGCGAAGGCGTTGGACAGGAAGCCCACCGGCCAGACCAGGATCTGCACGGCCTGCACCATCTCCGGCTTGCCCGCGACCATCGCCAGGTGGATGCCGATCCAGAGCATGGCGAAGCGGAACAGCAGCAGGAGGCCGACGGCGCCGAGGAACCCGGACACCCCGCCGTGCGCCCGCCAGCCGAGCGCGCAGGCGACGCCGATCATCACCGCCAGGCCCAGCGCCGACTGGAGCATGTCGGCCACCGAACGCCCCACCAGCACCGCCCCGTTGGCCATGGGCATCGCGCGAAACCGGTCGATGACGCCCTTGTTGAGGTCCTGGGTGACGGAGAGCATCGTGCCCTCCAGGCCGAAGGCCATGGTGAGCGCGAGCATGCCGGGGACCAGGTAGTCGACGTAGTCACCGCTCACGCCCCGGCCGCCGCCGACCAGATACGCGAACATCAGCAGCAGCATCACGGGGAAGACCAGCCCGACCAGGACCCGCACCGGCTGCCGTGCCCAGTGGGCGAGTTCCCGCCGGGTCATGGTCCAGGAATCGGTCAGCGCGTACGTACTCATGCGGCCTCCTTCGCTCGTCGGTCCCCGTCCGTGAGGTGCAGGAACACCTCGTCCAGCGTCGGCCGCCGCAAGGCCACGTCCTCCGCCTCGATCCCGGCCTCCTCCAGCGCCTGTACGACCCCGGAGAGCGCCGCCATCCGGTCGGTGACCGGGGCGCTGAGCAGCCGGCGGTCGGGGTCGACCGAGACGCCCGCCCCGCGCAGCGGCAACAGGGCAACCGCCGCGCCCAGTTGGCCCTCGTCGCGCAGTACTACGTCGATGCGGTCGCCGCCCGTCAGGGCCTTCAGCTCGTCCGGCGTACCGTCGGCGATCACCCGGCCGGCGTCGACGACCGAGATGCGGTCGGCGAGCTGGTCGGCCTCGTCCAGGTACTGCGTGGTCAGCAGGACCGTCGTACCGCCGCCGACGAGGGTGCGGACCGCGGACCACACCTCGGCGCGGCCGCGCGGGTCGAGGCCGGTGGTGGGTTCGTCCAGGAAGAGCACCTCCGGCTCGGTGATCAGGGAGGCCGCGAGGTCCAGGCGGCGGCGCATGCCTCCGCTGTAGGCGCGGACCGGTTTGCGGCCGGTGCCGACCAGGTCGAAGCGTTCCAGGAGCTCGTCGGCACGCGCGCGTGCCCGGCGGGCGCCCAGGTGGTAGAGACGGCCGAACATCTCCAGGTTCTGCCGGCCGCCGAGTTCCTCGTCGAGCGCCGCGTGCTGGCCGAGCAGGCCGATGCGGCAGCGCACCTCGTGCGCCTGCCGTACGACGTCGTGGCCGGCCACGACGATACGGCCCGCGTCCGGCCGGAGCAGGGTGGACAGGATGCGGACCAGGGTCGTCTTGCCCGCGCCGTTCGGCCCGAGCACTCCGTGCACCGTGCCTCGCCCGACCTCCAGGTCGAGGCCGTCCAGTGCGTTCTTTGCGGTGGTGGTGCCGCCGTACTTCTTGCGTGCCCCTTCGACGGTGATCGCCGCGTCGGCCACTGGGACTCCTTCGCTAGTCAAACTTGACTACCAGCTCGAAGGTAATACCCGGTGACCGATTGGTCAAACTTGATTAGCGGACGTCCTCCGGATGCCGCTGCCCCGTCGCGTACGGGTTCTCCTGGTCCTCGGCGAGGACGCCGACGAACGGCTCGCCCTCCCCCGCGAAGGTGTAGGCGCCGTCCTCGATCCGGGAGATCAGCCCCTGGGTCCACTCGGCCTCCGCGTCGGCCGTGTGCACCCAGAGGTTCATGATCTCGCCGATATGACCGAGCTGCCCCGGGCCCTCTTCCGGGATGTAGTGCTCGGTGACGGCCGAGCGCCACTCCTCGATCCTCCGGGTGCGCTCCTTGAGGAGGGCCACCGCCTCGGCGCGCGGGAGGTCGACCATGCAGCCGATGGCCGCCGACTTCATGTCCATCTTCTGGTCGTACGAGGTCAGCGCCTCGCGCACCAGACCGAGGTACTCCTCCGTGCCGGCCTCGGTGATCTCGTACTCCGTACGCGGCGGTCCGCCCGCGGTGGACGGCGCGATCTCATGCGCGTGCAGGAGTCCCTGCTTGGCCATCTGCTTCAGGGCGTGGTAGATCGAGCCGGGCTTGGCGTTGGACCACTCGTGTGCGCCCCAGTACTCCAGGTCGTTGCGCACCTGGTACCCGTGGGTCCGCCCGTGCTGGCGCACCGCGGCCAGCACGAGGAGACGGATCGTCGACATGCGGTCCAGGTTATGACCTCAGCTCCGCGCCAGTCCCACCAGCTCGAAGGCCGTCTTCCCGTCGAGGGACTCGCGGATGATGTCGGCGTGGCCCGCGTGGCGTGCCGTCTCGCGGATCAGGTGCAGCACCAGCCAGCGCATGGAGACCGACTCGTCCGGCGGGAACCAGGGGTCGTTCGGCAGCGGAAAGGTGTCGTCGAGGCTGGGCACGGCGCGGACGAACGCCTCCGTCTCGTCGGCGACCTTCTCCCAGTACGTCAGCTGCTGCTCCACGGTCTCGCCGTCGACCAGCAGGAAGCACTCGTGCCAGTTCGACTCGTCCCGCTTCACCGCCGGCGCCTCGCCCTTGGCCCGTGCGACCCAGCCCTGTTCGACCTCGGCGACGTGCTTGAGCAGGCCGGCCAGGGACAGTTCGCTCGCGCTGGGCCTGCCGGACGCCTGTGCGTCGGTCAGTCCGAGCAGGGCCCGGCGGATGCCGCCGCGCTGTTCGGCGAGGAAGGAGAGCAGTGCGCCGCGCTCGTCGCCGTGGGCCTCGGCTCGTACGTGAGTGACCATGACCGGCCGCCTTTCGTCTTTCGTCGGGGTCAGCTGGCTCTGCCTGACACCTACGAAGTTACGGACCCTTGCGGTCAGGTTCTGTCCTCAATGGAGAAGGCGTCGCGTACGGCGTGCGGCGCTCGGTAAGGATCTGCCGAGAGCCTCTCCGCTCGCGCCCGCGGTCCCCGTCCGTCCGAGGAGGATCATCGCGGCGGACGGTCACGGTCACGGGAGGGTGCGGTGGGCAAGGGGTCGAGGAAGAGACGGCGCCTGCGAAGGAAGAAGCCGCACCAGGGGGCGGTGCCGGGACCTGCCCGCCTTGCGCGTCCGCGCTCTCCTTGGGTCCGGAGGCTCACCGCGGTCTTCTTCGTCGTGGTCCTCGGTCTGCTGCCGTTCCTCGGGGGCGGCTACATGCTCGCGGGGGCTCTCGGCCTCGTGGGGCAACGGGCCGTCTTCACGGCGACGAGCTGTGGTGTGGCCGGAACCGGCAAGAACGCTTACGTCGCCTGTGGTGGGAACCTGGTCGTCGCGCACCGGCCCTTGCGGTACGCCACCGTCGGCACGCGGCTGCGGTTGGGGAGGCCTACGTCGGTCCGGGTGCTCGCCGGGGGGCAAGTGGAAACGGTCGGTCCCGCCGCGGTCTCCGGCTGGTCGGCCGTCACCCTGTGGGGCCTCACCGTGCTGACCGGCGGTGCGCTCGCGGTGTTGCGCGGGCGGTTGAGGTCGCCGTTCCGCGACACGGTGCTCCGGGTGGCGGGTGTGCCGGGCGGTCTGACGCTGGGTGCGCTCTTCGTGTACGTCGTCGTCCGCGTCGCTGCCTGACGCCGGGCCGGGCTGTTCTCGCCCCCGCCGCCCCTACCCGTCCCGTCCTCCAGGGGCTGCCGCCCCTTCGACCCCGCTCCCAGGGGGCTCCGCCCCCTGGACCCCCATCGGCCCGAAGGGCCTCGTCCTCGAACGCCGGACGGGCTGAAAGACACGGGCGGGCGGGGGATCGGGACGGCAGGCCCTCGTCCAGCGGACGCCGGAAGGGCTGAGAGACGCGGGTGGGCGGGGGTCGGGACAGCCAACCGTCGTCCCCGGACGCCGGACCGGCTGAAGGACACGGGCAGGCGGGATCGGGACAGCAGCCCTTGTCCTCGGACGCCGCGCCGGCTGGAGGAAAGGCGAAGCCGGCGATCCTGCCTCGCAGGGCTCGGGTCGCCGACCCGGTAGTCCGTTCGGTGGCCGCTCGTCAGAAGGGGAACCTGCTCCGCCCGTGCTGCACCGAGATCCACTTCAGCGTGGTGAACGCGTCCAGCATCGTCTCGCCGTTGAGGCGGCCGACGCCGGAGCTCTTCTCGCCGCCGAAGGGGACGATCGGCTCGTCGTGGACGGTGCCGTCGTTGACGTGGAACATGCCGGTGTCGATGCGCTTGGCGAAGTTGACGCCGCGCTCGATGCTCGCGGTGTGGACGGCGCCGCTGAGACCGTACGGGGTGTCGTTGACGACGCGGACCGCCTCCTCCTCGCCGTCGACCGGGATGAGGAAGGCGACCGGGCCGAAGACCTCCTGGTGAAGGAGGGCGGAGCCGGCCGGGATGTCGGTGAGGACCGACGGCGAGACCAGGTTGTCGGTCGTCTCGCCGCGCACCAGGGCCGTCGCGCCCTCGGCTATCGCCTGCTCGACGGTGCTCGTGAGGGCGTCCGCCTGGGAGGAGTTGATGACCGGGCCGATCACCGTCTCCGGGTCGCGCGGGTCGCCCACCTTGAGGCCCTTGACCTTGGCGACGAACTTCTCGGTGAACTCGTCGGCGATCGAGCGGTCCACGATCACACGGTTGGCGGCCATGCAGACCTGGCCCTGATGGACGTACCGGCTGAAGACCGCGGCGTCGACGGCGTAGTCGATGTCGGCGTCGTCGAGCACCACGATGGCGCTGTTGCCGCCGAGTTCGAGGACCGAGCGCTTGAAGTGCGAGGCGGTGACGGTGGCGACGTGGCGGCCGACCTTGTCGGAGCCGGTGAAGGAGATGACCTTCGGGACGGGGTGCTCGATGAAGGCGTCGCCGATCTCCGCGATGTCGGTGACGACGACGTTGAGGAGGCCCTTGGGCAGGCCGGCGTCCTCGAAGATCTTCGCGATCAGGGTGCCGCCGGTGATCGGGGTGTTCTGGTGCGGCTTCAGTACGACGCCGTTGCCGAGCGCCAGCGCCGGGGCCACCGACTTGATCGACAGCAGGAACGGGAAGTTGAAGGGGCTGATCACGCCCACCACACCTACCGGCACCCGGTAGACGCGGTTCTCCTTGCCGTCGATCGGCGACGGGATGATGCGGCCCTCGGGGCGCAGCGACAGGTGGATCGCCTCGCGCAGGAACTCCTTGGCGAGGTGGAGCTCGAAGCCGGCCTTGACGCGCGTGCCGCCGAGCTCGGCGATGATCACGTCGGTGATCTCCTGCTCGCGCTCGTTGATCAGGCCGAGGGCCTTCTCGAAGACCCCGCGACGGGTGTAGGGGTTGGTCTCGGCCCACTCCTTCTGGGCGCGGGCGGCCGCCTGGTACGCCTCGTCGACCTCGTCGACCGTGGCTATGGTGATCGACGCCAGCTTCTCCCCGTCGTACGGGTTGAAGTCGATGATGTCCCAGGAGCCGGTGCCCGGGCGCCACTCACCGTCGATGTACTGCTGGGCCAGATCAGTGAAGTACGACGACATGTGATCCCCAAATCGCTAGCAGACACACGCGACGCGCGATCGACGTCACGGTCTGATCACGCGTCATCGTACTTGTGCGACAAGCGAGTTGGGGACGCAGAGCGATGTTCTGGGGAAAACCCCAGGAGAGTCGGCGAGATCTCAGGAGAGTTGGAGGAGACCTCGTAGAAGGTCCCGGCTCTCGTCCGGTCCTGGGCTGTCCTGTTGGAGCTCCTTGAGTGCCTTCTCGTACTGGGCGACGTCCTCGCGCTTGTCCAGGTACAGGGCGCTGGTGAGCTGCTCCAGATAGACCACGTCCGAGAGGTCGGACTCGGGGAAGCTGAGGAGGGTGAAGGCACCGGACTCGCCGGAGTGACCGCCGAAGCCGAACGGCATGACCTGCAGCCGCACATTGGGACGCGTGGAGACCTCGATCAGATGCTGAAGCTGACCCCGCATCACCTCGCGGTCGCCGTAGGGCCGGCGCAGCGCCGCCTCGTCCAGGACGATGTGGAACTCGGGGCCGCCCGCTTCGGCGAGGTACTTCTGCCGCTCCAGGCGCAGCGCGACCCGCTTCTCCACGTCGGCCTCGCTCGCACCCTTCATGCCGCGCCGCACCACCGCGCGGGCGTAGGCCTCGGTCTGCAGCAGGCCGTGCACGAACTGCACCTCGTACACCCGGATCAGGGTGGCCGCGCCCTCCAGGCCGACATAGGTGGGGAACCAGCTCGGCAGGACGTCGGAGTAACTGTGCCACCAGCCCGCGACGTTGGCCTCGCGTGCGAGGGAGAGAAGTGAGGCGCGCTCCTGCTCGTCCGTGATGCCGTACAACGTCAGCAGATCCTCGACGTCCCTCGTCTTGAAGCTCACCCGGCCCAACTCCATCCGGCTGATCTTCGACTCCGAGGCACGGATGGAGTAGCCCGCGGCCTCGCGGGTGATTCCGCGCGCCTCACGCAGTCGCCTGAGTTGCGAGCCGAGCAGCATCCGCCGCACCACCGATCCGGGCTCTCCCGCGCTCACGTTCGCCAGCCTCCCCAGCCGTCTTCAGGAGCCGAAGTCTGCCACTAAAACACTTCGAGCTGTACTCGTCCGATTACAGAGATGGAAAGAAGCCAAAGATTCCACACAGCAGGACGTGAGGAGAAGGCAAGAGAAGCAAGGAAGTTGGCGGAAAAAATGCCCAACAAGCGGTACGGGAACGTCCAATTCGGTCATGTGCACGTGCATCTGCACCTTGCATCTGCACTCCTCATCCGAAACCATGGTCCCGCGCAACCGCTGCATCGCAACGACCGCGAACCTCCGGGAGTGCCTCGCATGGGGACGAATGGATCGACCATGCTCGAGCCGTTACGGCAGGGCCTTCCGCCGCTGGATCCCGCGGCCGTGTCCAACGCCGCCTCCTGTGCTCTGCCCGCCCGCTACGAAGCGGTGCGCGAGGCGCGGCAGTTCACCCGCAGAACGCTCGACCAGTGGGACATAGGCGACCGCTTCGACGACGTCTGTCTGGTCGTCTCCGAACTGGTCACCAACGCCCTGCGTCACGGTCTGCCGACGAGCAACGGACACACAGCCGAACACGTTCCGCCCGTGCGACTGCATCTGATGCGCTGGACGGAGCGACTGGTGTGCGCGGTGCGCGATCCCAGCCACGACAGTCCGGTCGCGCGCGACTCGGACGACTTCTCGGCGGAGTCCGGGCGGGGCCTGTTCCTCGTCGACTCCTTCGCGGACGGCTGGGGTTGGCATCCGCTCGCGGGCACGCTCAACGGCAAGGTCGTCTGGGCACTGTTCCGCCTGCAGTCCGCCGAGTGAGGCACCACGGCGTTTTTCGACGCCACGGTTCTACGCGCGTCACGGGGCGTGAGGCGTCGATCGCCCTGAGTCCTGCGCGCTGTGACGGGGCGCCGACCCCCGAACGTCAGCCCACTACGAGGTGGTCGAACTCGCCGTCCTTCACCCCGAGCAGCATCGCCTCTATCTCGGCGCGCGTGTAGACGAGCGCCGGACCGTCGGGGAACCGGGAGTTGCGCATGGCCACGCCTCCGTCGGGGAGGCGTGCGAACTCCACGCAGGAACCCTGCGAGTTGCTGTGCCGGCTCTTCTGCCAGGCCACCCCGTTCAGCTCCGTGGCTGCCATGCCGTTGTACACGTCGTTGTACACGTCGTGGTCCACAGGTCGCTCCCCGGTGGTGCGGTGGCTTCAGGGCCATTGATGCAGTGGTCAACTGGTCCGGATCATAGCTCTGTTCACGTGCAGATGCATGAGCAGATGCACGTGCACGCGGGGTGGTCCTGTGGTTACAGATGTGACGTACGGGGCGCCGGATACGTTCCCCCGGCACCTCGGCATCTGGGCCGAACCCCCTCGTGCATGAGGAATAGACGCGTACCGCGCCTGTTGTGTTCCAAGCTTCACCCAAATCGTGCGGAGGCAAAGTTCGGCCCCGGCATGGACCGTGTCCACGCCGGGGCCTCGGAAGGGGCGGGCGATCAGCGGTTGCCGTACGGCAACAGTGCCATCTCCCGGGCGTTCTTGATGGCGCGGGCCAGCCGGCGCTGCTGCTGGGACGTGACGCGGGTGACCCGGCGGCTGCGGATCTTGCCGCGGTCGGAGATGAACTTCCGCAGCAGATCGGTGTCCTTGTAGTCGATGTATGTGATCTTCGCCTGGTCCAGCGGGTTGGGACGGTTCTTGGCGGGCTTGCGCTCGGGCTTGCGGGGCATGCGGGTCAGACCTCCAGGAGGGTGTCGAAGGCGGGCGGCAACCGCTTCCAGGCGTCGCGGCCCGCGGCGTACTCGGTGTCGGTGAGCAGGCAGTGCTCCAGCAGCCGTTCGAGGCCGTCGCGGTCGAGGGCGGGCGACGTGAACACCAGGTGCTGGCAGCAGTCGCCGTGCTCGGGGTGCCAGTCCATCGCCGCGGCGGCCCGGCGCACCGGCGGGACCATCTCCCAGGCGGCGTCCGGCAGGGAGGCGAGCCAGGGGCCCGCGCTCTCCACGCACAGCGCTCCGCCGGCCGCGTCCCAGTGCAGCAGCACGTCCGGCTTGTCGGCCAGCCAGAACCGGCCACGGCTGCGGGCGGCCGCACAGGTGATGTCCTCCAGCGCCTCGTACAGCCGCTCCGGATGGAAGGGGCGGTACCGGTGCCAGACCAGCGTGGAGACACCGTGGGCATCCGCCTCGGCGGGAAGGAGGGCACAGGCGGGGTGCTGGGCGGCGGCCGCGGCCTCCACGTCGAAGCCGGCGAGGGCGGCCGCCGCCAACGGCGAGCGTGCGCAGGCCTGCGCATCGGCTCGCACACCGGGCTCTACGCCCGGGCCGGCGTGGCCGATCGGGACCTGGCGGGCCGTCGGATGCAGTTGCGCGAGCAGCTCGCGGTCCTCGTCGTCGGCCGCCTCCGAGTCGGCCACGGCGAGGACGGGGGCGTACTCCAGCTGGCGGGCGAAGGTGTCGGCGACCGTGCGCTGGTCGGTGGCGGCAGCGGCGAGGCCGCGTTCGGCGAGGTCGTCGCCGTTGCCCAGGTACGGCAGGACCAGCGCCGGGTCGACGGCGGTGATGACGCCGGTGACGGTGAGCCCGCCGGCCGTGACGACCTCGGCCATGGCCTTGGGCTCCACCGAGTCCCACAGCTCGACGACCGCGAGCCGCGTGAGACCGTCGTCGGCCAGCCGGCGCAGCTCCGGCACCAGGTCCTCGCGCAGCGCACAGCACGCGCAGTCGTTGACCAGGGGCGCCTCCCCCGCGGCGAGGATCCCGGAGGCGTCACGGATGGTCCGTACGACCGTGCCCGCCGCGGCCGTAGCCAGGTCGTGGTGGAGGACGACGCTGCCCGGCACGTCGGCGAGCAGCCGCTCGACGGCCGCCTTGCGGGCGTCGGCGTGCAGCCCGCCGACGATCACGACGGAGAGCATCAGCCGTTCTTCCCGTACCGGCGCTCGAAGCGCTCCACGCGTCCGGCGGTGTCCAGCACGCGCGCGGTGCCGGTGTAGAAGGGGTGGCTGACGTTCGAGATCTCGACGTCGACGACCGGGTAGGTGTGGCCGTCCTCCCACTCGATCGTCTTCTCGCTCGTCATCGTCGAGCGGGTCAGGAAGGTGTAGTCCGCGGCACGGTCCCGGAAGACGACCGGGCCGTAGGAGGGGTGGATTCCGTTGCGCATGGCGGTGGTCAGCGCTCCTCTCGGAAGTCGACGTGGCGGCGGGCGACCGGGTCGTACTTGCGGAGCGTCATACGGTCCGGGTCGTTGCGGCGGTTCTTGCGGGTGACGTAGGTGAAGCCGGTCCCCGCCGTGGACCGGAGCTTGATGACCGGGCGGAGTTCGTTGCGAGCCATGCTGGTACCTTACTGAAAATGAATTCCATTTACACAACCGCTTCGAGAGAGGTGCATCACCCGTGTCCGCCCACTGCATGCTGACCGGCGCCCAGCCCGGCTTCGGCAACCGCATCTCCCACTCCCACCGGCGCACTTCGCGCCGCTTCGACCCCAACATCCAGTCCAAGCGCTACTGGCTGCCCAGCGAGGGCCGCAACGTCCGGCTGCGGCTGAGCACGAAGGGGATCAAGACCGTCGACACGATCGGTATCGAGGCAGCCGTGGCGCGGATCCGCGCGCGCGGGGTGCGGGTCTGAGGGAGGAACCGGCATGGCGAAGAAGAGCAAGATCGCGAAGAACGAGAAGCGGCAGGAGATCGTCGCCCGGTACGCCGAGCGCCGCGCCGAGCTGAAGGAGATCATCCGGCGCCCGTCCTCCACGGATGCCGAACGGATCGCCGCACAGCAGGAGTTGAACCGCCAGCCACGGGACGCCAGCGCCACGCGCGTACGCAACCGGGACCAGGTGGACGGGCGGCCTCGCGGCTACTACCGCGCCTTCGGCCTCTCTCGCGTCGGCCTACGGGAGCAGGCGCACGCCGGGTACCTTCCGGGGGTCCGCAAGTCCTCCTGGTAGCTTGCTGCGGTCGTTGCGTCGACCGCTACAGCTAGGAGCCTCCAGTGACTTCGGCGATCTTCTCGCGCACCACGTCACACCGGCGGGTGCGGGTCGCGGCGGCCGCCGCGACCCTGGCGGGCGTACTCGCGCTGACCGCGTGCAGCGGGGACGGCGGCTCCGACGACAAGTCGACGCCGAGCACCGGTGCGTCGCCGACGGCGACCGCGGACACGGGAGGCGGGACCGGCGGGTCGGATTCCTCGTCGGCCTCCGCCTCCGCCTCGGACGAACTCGCGGGCAGCTGGCTCGCCACCACCAAGGGCAAGGCCGTGGTGCTGATGGTCAACGGCACGGAGGCCGGGCTCTTCGCGACCGGCGGGACCATCTGCAGCGGGACCGCGGGCGAGGAGGACGGCATGCAGATGATCCGCCTCAAGTGCACGGACGGCAGCAAGGACCGACAGACCGGAATGGTCGACTCCGTGAGCAGGACCGGCCTCAAGGTGACGTGGGACGGCGGTCTGGGCACGGAGACGTACACGAAGTCGGAGGGCGGCCAGCTGCCCTCCGGGCTGCCGACGGCGAGCCTGGGCTGATCCTCGTCACGGATTCCCCGCTTCGTGCGTGATGATCCATGCACGCCTTCACGCAGCACCTGAGCACTCAAGGACCCCTCATGCGCGCCCTTCCCCTCGCCGCCGCCGTCCTCACCGCGGCCCTGACGCTGACCGCCTGCTCCGACGACGGGGACACCAAGGACAAGGCCGCCACGAGCAGCCCCAAGGGCGTCACCGCCTGCGCGATCGGCGCGATGACGGTGCAGGTCGGGCCCGCCAACGCCGCCCCCGCCGTCGGGGACACCGGCAACGTGCCCGTCACGATCACCAACGACAGCGGCGCCAAGTGCACCCTCGACGGCCTGCCCTCCGTCACCCTCGGCACGGTCGCCGTCGAGCCGGACCCGTCCGCCAAGGCCACGAAGACGACCCTCACGAAGGGCGCCGCGACCTCCTTCACGCTCACCTACGTCATGGGCGAGGCGGGCGGCAGCAAGAGCCTCGCCGTGTCGGAGGGGAAGTTCAGCCTGCCCGGCTCCTCCGAGACGTACGACTTCAAGTGGTCGTACGGCGATGTCGCGGTGAAGAGCGACGGGAAGACCCCGGACGCCTCGGTGAGCGGGTTCCAGACGTCCGGCGACTAGCCGAGTGGCCGTCGGGACCTCACCTGCGCACGGTCCGCCGCGTCCGAGCCCTCGACCCAGCCCGCCTCGTCGCTGACACCGCGCAGCCGGGTCGTGGTCGTCTCCGGGAACATCTGATCGAGGCGGCCGGTGACCGCGACCTCGCGGGTGGCGAGCACCGGGAGCAGGTCCTCGCTCACCTGGTTCTCGGCCGCGGCACGCAGGCGGACTCCCACGCGGTGGGCGTAGGCCGCGAGGAAGGACTGCCGGAAGGTCTTGGTCCGCTTCCGGCCGCCCGCCCGCTGGGTCGCCTCCGCCCTGGTCATCGCCGTCGTGGCCTGGACGAGCAGGGAGGTGTAGAGCAGCTCCACCACCTCCAGGTCGGGTTCGAAGCCGACGACCGTGGAGAAGGCGAGCGGTTCGTTCCACACCGCCCGGCAGTGGTTCGCCGTCGCCACCGCGTCCAGCAGCACCGCCTTGGCCTGCTCGTACGGCGGTTCGACCCCGATCCGGCAGGCGCCGGGGGTGTCGTGGGTGGGCGCCTGCGCGTCCAGGAGCGCCTCGTCGACACTGTGCCGGGCCATCAGCTCCTGCGCCTTGGCGCTGAGCGCCTCCGCCTCCTCCGGGTAGTCCGTCCCCTCCGCCTTCGCGAGCAGCGCGCGGATGCGGGTGAGCATGCGGGACTCGGGGTGCGCTGTGCGGCCGGCCGGCTCGTCGAGGGACTCCAGGGCTGGAAGGCGGAGCAGCAGACGGTACAGCTCCAGGACCGCGGTGGCGCGGGAGAAACGGTCCTGTGGCGGGGCGTCGGCCGTCAGCTCGTCGAGCTGGGCCCGCCAGCGGGGGCCGCGCGCGCGGTCGTCGGGCGCCTGCGCGTGGATCAGCGCCGATGCCAGACATACGTGTACGTCGTCCAGCTCCCGCCGCACGATCCGTACGACGTCGGCGGGCTGCCAGCCCCGCCGCCAGGCCGCCGCCACGAACTCCCGGCCCCGGCGGTCGAGTTCGGCGTCGGCCGTCCTGTCGGCGGCGAGGAGGGAGGCGGCCGTGTCGAGGGCGGAGTCGGCGGCCGTGTAGAGGGCTGCCTCGAAGGCGCGGTCGACGGTGCCGGTGGCGCTGCTGCTGGTCACGGGGCGATCGTCTCACTCCCCGAAATTCGGGTGCCGCCGCCCGTGCGGGCTTCGAGCATGGCCGCATGGTGGACATGTCTCTCTACGCGGCCTTCCTCGTGGCCGCTTTCGCGCTCTGTGTGACTCCCGGCCCCGACATGATGTTCATCGTGGCGATGGGCGGACGTGGTGGCCCCGCGGCGGGGGTGATGGCGGCGTTCGGGGTGGCCTGTGCGATGTTCGTGCACACGGTGGCCGCGGCGCTCGGACTCTCGGCGCTGTTCCTGGCCCTGCCGGCGCTGTACCACGTGCTGCGCTGGGCGGGCGCGGCCTATCTGCTGTACCTCGCGGTGAAGGCGTTCCGGGACCGCTCGCCGATCGGCGAGGGGACCGTGACCGGGCCGGGGATGCGGCGGGCGTTCTGGCAGGGGGCCGTGACCAACCTCCTCAACCCCAAGGTGATCCTCTTCAACGTGGCGTTCCTGCCCCAGTTCGTGGCGCCCGAGATGGGGCACGTGTGGGAGCAGTTCCTGGTCCTCGGGCTCACGATCACGGTCATGGGCTTCACGGTGGACGGTTCGATCGGGCTGCTCTCCGGGAAGCTCTCCGCGCTGCTGCGGCGCAGCCGCCGGGTGGCACGGGGGCTCAACATCTTCAGCGGGACGGTGTTCACGGGACTGGCGGTGCGATTGGTGGCCGCGTCGCCGAAGTAGGGGCACGCACGCGTGGAGGGCGCGGAGCGTCAACCACAGGTTGACGCTCCGCGCCTGTCAACCTACGGTTGACGCATGACGACGAACCCCAACATCACGTCATCCGTACGCCTCGACGACCTCATCGCCGCCATCAAGAAGGTCCACGACCAGCCGCTCGACCAGCTCGAGGACGCGGTGATCGCAGCCGACCACCTCGGTGACGTGGCCGACCATCTGATCGGCCACTTCGTGGACCAGGCCCGCCGCTCGGGCGCCTCCTGGACGGACATCGGCAGGAGCATGGGCGTCACGCGGCAGGCCGCGCAGAAGAGGTTCGTGCCGAAGGAGGGCGCCGAGCCCAGCGCCGGCCAGGACTTCAGCCGCTTCACGACGCGTGCCCGCAACACGGTGATGGCCGCACACAACGAGGCCGTCGCCGCCCGCAACGCCGAGGGCCGCCCCGAACACCTGGTCCTCGGCCTGCTGGCCGAACCGGGCGCCCTGGCCGCCAAGGCGATCACCGCACAGGGCGTCCTCCTCGACGTCGTACGCCAGGCCGCCACCGCCGCACTGCCACCGGCTGTCGAGGAGGCCCCGGAGCTCGTCCCCTACGGCTCGGACGCCAAGAAGGTCCTGGAACTCACCTTCCGCGAGGCCCTCCGCCTGGGCCACAACTACGTCGGCACCGAACACATCCTGCTGGCCCTGCTGGAGTTCGAGAACGGCGAGGGCGTGCTGTCGGACCTGGGCATCACGAAGATGGCGACGGAGGAGAACGTGACGACGGCGCTGGCGAAGATCCAGCCCAAACAGGCCTGACCCCCGCCCGTGGGTGGCGGCCGACGAGCGACGGGGCGTTGTCAGACCCTCCTGCCAGACTCGGCACCATGACCGATCGCTGGGCTCTCGCTCCGGCCGAGGACGGCGGCGTGGAGATCGCCCCCCTCGGGGCCGACGGGCTGCCCGCCGGGCCGGTGCGGCGGGAGGGGGATCTCGCGAGGGCCGTGCGGGGGCGGCCCGAGGTGGCGCGGTGGGTGTGGCGGTCCACGGCCGAGGTGTATCCGCGGCTGCTCGCCGCGGGCGTGCGGGTCGAGCGGTGCTACGACATCGAGGACGCCGAGACCCTGCTGCTGGGCCACGCGGGGAGGTACGGCGAGCCCCGCTCGGCCGCCGCCGCCCTGGCCCGGCTGCGCGGCGGCCCCGTCCCGCCCGACCCTCCGCTGCGATCGGCCGAACCCGGCTCGCAGTCCTCCCTCTTCGAGCCGCAGGCCGTCCATCTGCCGCTCACCGACCTCCTGGAGGTGTACGCCGACCAGCAGCGCCGCCAGGACGCCACCGCCCATCCCGACCGGATGCGGCTGCTGATCACCGCCGAGTCGGCCGGGATGCTGGTGGCCGCCGAGATGAACCGCGCGGGGCTGCCGTGGAGCGCCGACGTCCACCGGCAGGTGCTGCACGAGATGCTCGGCGAGCGATACGCCGGCGGCGGTGAGCCCCGGCGCCTCGCCGAACTCGCCGACGAGGTGTCCGCGGCCTTCGGACGCCGGGTCCGGCCCGACCTGCCCGCCGATGTCGTCAAGGCGTTCGCGCAGGCCGGCATCAAGGTGAACTCCACCCGCCGCTGGGAGCTCGAGTCGATCGACCACCCGGCCGTGAAGCCCCTGATCGAGTACAAGAAGCTGTACCGGATCTGGGTCGCCCACGGCTGGTCCTGGCTCCAGGACTGGGTGCGCGAGGGGCGGTTCCGGCCGGAGTTCCTGTGCCACGGCACGGTCACCGGCCGCTGGGTCACCAACGGCGGGGGCGCGCTGCAGATCCCCAAGGTCATCCGTCGGGCCGTCGTCGCCGACCCGGGCTGGCGGCTCGTCGTCGCCGACGCCGACCAGATGGAGCCGCGAGTGCTCGCCGCGATCTCCCGTGACCCCGGGCTGATGGAGGTGGCGGGCCGGGAGAGTGACCTCTACCAGTCCGTCTCCGACCGCGCCTTCTCCGGCGACCGCGACCAGGCCAAGCTCGCCGTCCTCGGCGCGGTCTACGGCCAGACCTCCGGCGACGGCCTCAAGAACCTCGCCGCGCTCAGACGCCGCTTCCCCAGGGCGGTGGCGTACGTCGACGACGCGGCCCGCGCGGGCGAGGAGGGGCGGCTCGTGCGGACCTGGCTGGGACGGACCTGCCCACCGGCGGCGGGCGCGGGCGACGCCGCCGAGGAGGCCGGCATCCCGCAGGAGGACGCGCCCGAGACCCCCGCCGACGACGGCTGGGTGCCGGGGTACGCCTCCCGCAACGCCCGCGCCCGAGGCCGCTTCGCCCGTAACTTCGTCGTCCAGGGCAGCGCCGCCGACTGGACCCTGCTGCTGCTCGCCGCGCTGCGGCAGACCTGTGCGGACATGGCGGCCGAGCTGGTCTTCTTCCAGCACGACGAGGTGATCGTGCACTGTCCCGAGGAGGAGACGGAGACGGTCGTGGCGGCGATCCGGGAGTCGGCGGAACTGGCGGCGCGGCTGACGTTCGGGCAGACGCCGGTGCGGTTCCCGTTCTCCACGTCGGTGGTGCAGTGCTATGCCGACGCCAAGTGACCGGTCCGCGGTGCGGACGCCGAATGATCAGCCGTCGCCGAGCAGTTCGCGCAGCTCGTCCACGACCGCCTTCCTGTCCGTCCCGTCCAGCGCGGCGAGGGCCGTACGCCACTGCGCGCACGCTTCCTCGACGCGCCCCCGCTCCCGCAGCACCAGCCCGTACTGGTGGCGGGCGAGACCGCCCACATAGCCGTCGGCGCGGGCGTCAGCACGGCTCAGCAGCTCGGCGCACTCGCTCTCGGCCCGGTCCATGAGGCCCAGCAGCCGCAGCGCGCGCACCAGACCGAGCCGGGACTGGGACTCACCGTGCCAGTCCCCCTGGCCGCCGAGGATGCGCCGGCTCTCCTCGAAGTGCGGTACGGCGGCCGCCGGTTCACCCAGGGTGAGATGGGCGTAGCCGATGTTGCAGTGCGCGGAGTGCTGCACGATGACGTTGCCGATCTCGGCGCCGATGGCGAGCGAGCGCCGGTGCTGCTCGATGGCGGCGCGAGGGTCGGTGTGCTCGTACAGATTGCCGAGGTGGCCGTAGGTCACGGCCTCGCCCCAGGGGTCGTCCAGCTGCCGTGACAGCTCCAGGCTCTGGCGCAACGCCTGACCGGACTCCTCGTACCGGCCGAGGTTCTCCAGCAGCAGGCCCCGGTTGCCGAGGCAGCGCCGGATCCTGGAGAGGACGCCGAGTCGCCGCCAGAGCGCGAGGGAGTCGTCGGTGCGGGCGAGGGACTCGACGTGCCGGCCGGTGAGGAAGTACAGCCCGGCGAGGTCGATCAGCGCGTACGCCTCGGCGACCTCGTCCCCGAACCGCCGCGCCAGCCGGAGCGCGGCCTGTCCGAGCACCTCCATCTCGGAGACGCGGCCGCCGCGTTGGAGGTAGGGGACGAAGAGCCGCAGGAGGGTGGCGACATGGGCGGCGGTGCGGTCGTCGGGGGCGTCCGCGTACCGCTCGACCAGGGCGACGATGTTCTCCAGCTCCGACGTGGCCCAGGCGAAGGCCTCTTCGGAGGAGGCGAAGGCCGGCACCGACAGCACGTGCGCCGTGTGCTCGGGCGGCTGCGCTGCGGTGGGGCGGCGCCGGTCGTCCTGGTCGAGGCCGGGCTCGACGATCGCGGTGAGGGTGCGCTCGACGACGGCCGTGTACCAGCGCACCGCGGTGCGGGCGACGTCCGGGGCGTGCCGGGTGTCCGCCAGTTCGCGGGCGAAGTCGCGCACCAGGTCGTGGGGGGTGTAGCGGCCGTACGCCGTCTCGTCCAGGAGCGCCACGTCGACGAGGCGGTCGAGCGCGGCCTCCGCACGGCTGGTCTCGGTGCCGAGGAGCCGGGCGATGAGGGGTGCGCCGTACGTGGGCAGGTCGAGGGCGCCGAGCCGGCGCAGCGCGAGGGCGGCGTCGCGGTCGGTGCGGCGGCCGGAGGCGGCGAGCGCGTCGTGGGCGACGGCCAGGGAGCGGCGTACGGACAGGTCGTCGTACTCCAGGTGCCGCAACCTGTCCTCCGTGGCGGCCAGTTGGTCGGCCAGCACATCGGGGGTGAGGGCGCGGCGCGCGGCCAGGCGGGCGGCGACGATGCGCAGGGCGAGCGGGAGGCGACCGGTGAGTTCGACCAGGGGATGGCCGGCTTCGATGCGATCGCCGTCCTCGCCGCCGGTGCCGTCGCCGTCGCGGCCGGACATCGTCCGCAGCAGCGCCGCGCTGTCCTCCGCCGACAGCGGGGCGAGCGGGAAACGGCGGGCGCCGTCGAGGGTGGTCAGCGGGGAGCGGCTGGTGACGATCACCGCGCAGCCGGTTCCGGCCGGCAGCAACTGCCGTACCTGCGCGGCGGTCGCGGCGTCGTCCAGCACCATGAGCGTGCGCGTCGGCGCGAGCAGGGAGCGCAGCAACGCGGCCGCCGCGTCCGGGTGTTCGGGGATGGAGCGGGGGTCGGCGCCCAGGTCGCGCAGGAGCGCGGTGAGCGCCTGGGACGGCGTGAGGGGGGTCATGCCGGGGGTGGCGCCGTGCAGGTTGACGTACAGCTGGCCGTCGGGGAAGCGTTCCCGCAGGCCATGGGCGACGTGCAGGGCGAGGGCGCTCTTGCCCACACCGGCCATGCCGCTGATGACGGCGACGGCGGTGGGCGCGTCGGACAGGGTTCGGCGTACGGCGTCGAGGACGGTTGCACGGCCGGTGAAGTGGGCTGGCGGCGGAGGGAGTTGGGCAGGACGGGGTGGGCCTGTGGGCATCCCCCCGGGCTCGGCGTCGACGGCTCCGGGCTCGGCGTCGGCCGCTCCGGGCCCGGCCCCGGTGTCCTCGGCCCCGTCGGCCGCACCGACGACCGACGCACCCCCGGCCGCACCAGACGCACCCTCGCCTCCGCCCCCGCCACTCCCCTCACCCCCGGCGGACGCTCCCGTCGCCTCCCGCAACACCTCGACATGCGCCTCCCGCACCGCCGCCCCCGGCTCCACGCCGAGCTCCTCGACCAGCCGCGTCCGCAGATCCCGGTGGACGGCCAGCGCCTCCGCCTGCCGCCCGGTCCGATGGAGGGCCAGCATCAGCTGACGGTGGAAGGCCTCGCGCAGCGGATGTTCGGCGGCCAGGGACGTCAGTTCCAGGACCAGACCGTCGAGCCGGTCACCGACGGCGAGCTCGGCATCGTAGCGCCACTCCAGAAGCAGCAGCCGCGCCTCCCGCAGCCGCTGCGCGAAGGCGTATCCGCCCAGCTCGGCCGGGAGACCGCTGAGCGGCGAGCCCCGCCACAGCGCGAGCCCCTCGGTGCACGCGCGCACCGTCCGTGCCCAGTCCCGCCCCGCGTGCGCGGCGCGCGCCTCGGCGACGTGGGTGTCGAAGACATGGACGTCCAGCTCACCCTGCTCGACCCGGAGCAGATAGCCGGGCGGTACGGCCCGCAGCCGCTCGGGGTCGTCGAGCAGCCGTCGCAGCCTGGTGACGTGGTTGTGCAGCGAGGCGTGGGCGGAGGCGGGCGGCGCCCCGCCCCACAGCGCGTCCTTGAGGGAGTCGACCGAGACGGTACGGCCGGCCTCGAGAAGCAGCGCGGCCAGCAGCGTCCGCACCTTGGGGCTGCCCACCACCCGGGTCGCGCCGGCGTCGTAGAGAACCGGCGGCCCCAGCAGTCCGAACCGCAGCTCGCACGGCTTCACACCGAACCACTGCCTTCCCACGCGCCGCACCCGGCCGCGCTCCGCACTCGAAAACCCACCGCTTCTGGCGGGATTCCGCCCTCTGCGCGGCGGTTTTCCGCCACGTACCGTCGACCGGCGATCCGGCCGGAATCCGCCACCGTACCGGCCGTTCGAGGCCGCCGCTCGGCGACTTCACGCCAATCGGCCGACGACCCCGCAGAGGACCGTTGGCCACATGTTAGCGATCTGTTAGCGCCTCCTGATGTGATCACTTCATCGGATCTGGCCCGAGGGTGCGCGCGTACGACGCGTTGCTCGGGGGAGTGTCGCCGTCGTGGCCGGATCCGGGGACACGAGAGGGCCGCGGTCGCCGGAGGTGAGCGACCGGGGCCCTCGTCCCTTCTCAGATGACGGGCGGCCGTCCCAGCCGTGTGAGCCGCCAGACCGTGCGCCAGCGCATGGGCCGCCGCTCCCCCGCCGACTCCCGTATCCCTTCCGCGAATCCGCCGAACCAGGCGCGCAGCCCGGCCGCCGACCGGTTCCGTACGAGCGTGAGCAGTACCCAGACCCCGAGATGGACCGGGATGAGCGCGAGCGGCAGCCGGCGCCGGGCCAGCCAGACGCGGTTGCGGGCGTTCACGCGGTAGTAGACGGCGTGCCGGGCGGGCGAGGTCTTCGGGTGCTGGAGCAGCAGTTCGGGCGCGTACAGGATCCGCCAGCCCGCGTCGGCGGCCCGCCATGCCAGGTCGGTCTCCTCGTGCGCGAAGAAGAACCGGGCCGGCCAGTCCCCGATCTCGTCGAGCATCGCCATGCGAAAGCCGTGCCCGCCGCCGAGGAAGCCGGTCACATATCCGCCCCGCAGCGGATCGGAGGCGCCGACCCGGGGCACGTGCCGCTGCTGGGTCTCCCCGTGCTCATCCGCGATCCGGAAGCCCACGACGCCGAGTTGCCCGTCCGCGGTGAACAACTCCCGTACCCGCCGCAGCACATCGGCGTCGACGAGCAGCCCGTCGTCGTCCAGTTCGACGACGACGTCGACGTCCCCGAACTCCCGCAGCCGCGCGAGCCCGGCGTTGCGCCCGCCGGGACAGCCGAGGTTCTCCTCCAGCTCCACGACGGTGACTTCACCGGGCAGCGACAGCCGCTCGGCGAACTCCGGCAGCCGGCAGCCGTTCCCGACGATCACGATCCGCGCGGGCGCCACGTCCTGCTTGGCCACGGACTCCAGCAGCGCGTCGACCTCCTGCGGCCGGTTCCCCATGGTCACGACGGCGACGGCGACGCGTAGCGCCTCCCCCATGCCCTCACCTCATCCCGGCTCGCAAGTACCGCCGCGATGCTAGCCGTTCACGGTAAGGACGTCTCATGTACGCGGGTTCGCAGCGTGATCCGTACGCCGGTTCTCCTTCCGGCGTACGAACTTCAGCCCCGACCAGTCCTCCCCCAGCGCCGCCACCTTCACGTCGACGACGCCGAGCGGGAGGAGGATGTCCCGCAGATCGCTCTCACCGATGTCACTGACATGCCCGGCCGCCTTCCGGGGCCAGGCGATCCACAGCATGGCGTCGTCGGCGAGGTCGTCCACGAGCCGGGCCGCCTCGGCCTCCAGCTCCCGCCGCTCGCGATAGAAGGCGACGCCGACATCGACCCCGCGCGGCCCGCCCTCCACGACCTCGCACCCGTCGGGCAGCCCGGGAATGTCCCACGCCCCGGGCGCATGCCGCAGCCCCACCCGCTGTCCGCCCTTGATGCCGATCTTCCGGGCAAGAGGCGTACCGGAGTATCCGCTCGTCACACACATCACCTCCGCTCCTCCCCTCGTGAGGGGCCGGGCCGGCCGCCCCCGCGGGCGCAGCGGCCCGTCCGAGGGCCTCAAGGGTGAACCGTCAGCGTCCGCCCGGGTCGCCCACCCGCCCCGGGAGGTCCTGCTCCGCCCAGATGATCTTTCCGGACCGGGTGTAGCGCGTACCCCAACGGCGGGTCATCTGGGCGACCAGGAACAACCCCCTGCCACCCTCGTCGGTCGTCCGCGCATGGCCCATCCGGGGCGAGGTGTTGCTGGCGTCGGACACCTCGCAGATCAACTTGTCGTGCCGGATCATCCGCAGCCTGACGGGCCCGGTGCCGTGCCGGATGGCGTTGGTGACCAGCTCGCTGACCACCAGTTCCGTGGTCATCACCAGGTCCTCCAGCTGCCATCCGAGCAGCTGGCGGACAGCCAGCTTCCTGGCGCTCGCGACGATCGCCGGATCCGTCGGCAGGTCCCACGAGGCGACCCGGTCGGCGCCCAGCGCATGCGGCCGGGCCAGCAGGAGGGCGACGTCGTCGGTCTGCGGGCCGGTGAGCAGGTTGTTCACGACCGCCGAGCACAGCTCCTCCGGCGGCAGGCCGGACTGCGCGAGCACATCGCTGAGGCGGGACAGCCCGACGTCGATGTCCTGGTCACTGCTCTCGATGAGGCCATCGGTGTACAGGGCGATCAGGCTCCCCTCGGGCAGGGAGATCTCGGCGGACTCGAAGGGCAACGAGCCGAGGCCCAGCGGAGGGCCCGCCGGAAGGTCCGGGAAGGAGACCTTGCCGCCCGGGGTGACCACGGCGGGCGGCGGATGTCCGGCCCGGGCCATGGTGCACAGCTGGGTGACCGGGTCGTAGATGGCGTAGAGGCAGGTGGCGCCCAGTACCGCCGTGGCGATGGGTTCGTCGTCGCCGCCCTTCTCCTCCGTCAGACGGATCACCAGGTCGTCCAGGTGGGCCAGCAGCTCGTCGGGCGGCAGGTCCATGTCGGCGAGCGTCTGTACGGCGGTACGCAGCCTTCCCATGGTCGCCGCGGCGTTGAGGCCGTGCCCGACGACGTCGCCGACGACCAGGGCGACCCGGGCGCCGGACAGCTGGATCACATCGAACCAGTCACCGCTCACCCCGCCCCGGGCATCGGCCGGCAGATAGCGCGAGGCCACCTCCATGGCGGCCCCGCCGTTCAGCCCCTGCGGGAGCAGACTCCGCTGCAGGGCCAGCGCCGCGGCATGCTCACGGGTGTAGCGGCGGGCGTTCTCCACCCACACCGCGGCCCGGCCGACCAGCTCCTCGGCGAGCAGCAGATCGTCCTCCTCGAACGGCTGCGGATGCTCCATGCGGATGAAGGTCGCCACTCCCAGCACGGTGCCGCGCGCGGACAGCGGCACCCACATCACCGAGTGCATCCCGAACTCCGCGATGCTCTTGGCCCGTGCCGGGTCCTGAGCGATCCACGGGGCGGTGGCCGGGTCCAGGAACGGGTCCAGCACCGCCCTGCCGTTGACCATGGTCTCGACGTACGGCGAGGACTCGGGTGCGTCGATCGAGTCGCCGGTGGTGACCACCGACTCCGGGCAGCCCTCGTGGATCGACTGCTGTCCGGCACGCCGCACCAGAAACGCGCTGCCGGCCGGCCCCGAACCGGGTTCGTCGCCGTGCAGTACCGCTTCCAGCAGGTCGACGGTCACGAAGTCGGCGAGCCGCGGTACCGAGAAGTCGGCCAGTTCCTGGGCGGTCCGCAGCACGTTCAGGGTCCCGCCGATACAGGCGCTGGCCTCGCTGAGCAGGGCCAGGCGTTCGCGGGCCCGCCATCTGTCGGTGACGTCAATGCCCATGTAGCACACGCCCAGCGGGTACCCGTCCGGGGCGTCGAGCCGAAAGAAGGACGTGGAGTAGGCGTGTTCCTGGTGCGGATCCGCCCAGGTCCAGCCCCGGTACTCGTAGTCGATGACCGGCACGCCGGTCTCCAGCACCTGCCGCATCTTCGCTTCGAGCGCCTCGGTGTTCAGCCCTGGCAACGAGTCCGACATCCGGTGCCCGAGCCGCTCCTCGCGCGGCACACCGCCGTAGCGCTCCAGGGTGTCGTTCATCCACACGTACCGCAGGTCCGGGCTGAGCATGGCCATGCCGAGCGGTGAGCGGGTGAGAAAGGCCTCCAGCGCCTCCCCGCTGACGGCCCAGGTCGGGGCCTTCGACACGTCGATCGCCGATACGAGCCAGGCCTTGCGGTCGTCGGTGTCGGACATCGCGGTCACCCGCAGCCCGACCTCCAGACGGCGGCCGTCACGGTGCCGGGCGCCCACCAGGCCGACCCAGCTCTCCCGGCTCCCGCACTCCTCGGCGACCTCGGCGGCTCGTGACGCGTCCTCGGGCCGGGCCAGCAGAGTGGCGGCGGAGCGGTCGAGGACCTCCGCGGCGCGGTATCCCAGGAGCCGCTCAGCGGCCCCCGTCCAGCCGATGACCGCGCCCTTGGCGTCGATCACCGCGGCAGCCACATTCGCCATCTCGGACGGTCCATGCGTTCCGTCCGGTGTGGCCTCCTTGGGGACCTTCATGACAGCCGTCCCATCTGGCGGGTGGCATATGGGTCATTCTATGGCGTAGCAATCGGCGCTGCTCCCTCCGGACCGCTCCTGGGCCGCTCTACTCCTGGCCCTCGCCGGTGATGAGCCGGGCGATCATCAGCGCCACCAGGATGATCGCGCCATAGATGGCCTGGATCCAGAAGGACGACACCTGCGCCAGGGTGAGCAGGTTCTCCAGCATGCCCAGCAGCAGGACCCCCAGCAGCGCCCCGGCCAGGGATCCCCTGCCGCCGCTCAGACTGATACCGCCGATCACGGCAGCCGCGAACACGGTGAAGATCAGGCCCTGTCCCTGATTGGCGTTGATCGCCCCGACCCGCCCGGCGATCACCAGGCCGGCCAGCGCGGCCAGGGTCCCGCCGATGACCAGAACTCCCCAGGCCACCCGTTCGACCCGGATGCCCGCCGCCCGCGCCGCGGGTGTGTTGCCGCCCACCGCGTACACCGCGCGTCCCAGCCGGTGACAGCGCAGCACCCACCCGGCGCCGGCGAAACAGGCGCCGGTCACCCACACGGAGACGGGGACGCCGAGCCAGGTGTCGGACCCGAGAGCCAGGAACGCGGCGGGGGCGTCGAACAAGGTCTTGCCGGACACCATGCCGACCAGGACCCCGCGCAGCACGATGTTCATCGCCAGGGTCACGATGAAGCCGTTGAGCTGGAGCTTGACGATCAGCAGACCGTTCACGGCCCCGATCAGCGCCCCGGTGAGCGGAATGATCAGCAAGCCGAACCAGGTGGGCAGTTCGCTGCCGAACCCCGCCGAGACGGCCGGGATCACGGCCATGAAGCCGAGGGCCGGGGCGAGTCCCGCGATCGACTCCAGCGAGAGGTCCATCTTGCCGCTGATCAGGATCATCGCCTCGGCGAGCACCAGCAGTCCGAGCGCCGAGGAGGCGCTGAGCACGTTCAGCAGGTTGTCCCGCTCCAGGAAGCTCTCGTTGCTGACCGCGCCGATGACCAGCAGCAGGAGCACCGCGGGCAGCAGCGCGAGGTCGTGGATCCGGCCCAGGGCGATGGTGCGGACGGGACGGCGGACCGCGGTGTCCGGCCCGCCGCCGGGCGTCGGGTCGCCTTTCGTCGGGCCGCTGTTCGGGCCGTTGGCCGAGCCGTTCGGCGCGGTGTCAGTCATGGCCGGTGCCGACCCCTTCGATCGAGGCCACCAGTTCTTCGTCGGTCCAGCCGACGGCGTACTCGGCGGCGAGAGAGCCGTTGAACATCACCAGGACGCGGTCGCAGCTCCGCAGGTCCGCCAGCTCGTCCGAGACGACGAGCGCCGCGCGTCCCGCGGCCCTGGCCCGGTCGACGACCGCCAGCAGCGCCCGCTTGGACTGCACGTCGACACCCGCCGTGGGATTGATGAGCACCAGTACCGCCGGGTCGGTGGCCAGGGCCCGGCCCATGACGACCTTCTGCTGATTGCCGCCCGACAGTTCCTTGACCGGCTGATCCGGGCCGTCCGTCGTGATGTCGAGACCGGTGATCGTCCGGCGGGCGAAGGCGTCCCGGGCCGGGCGCGAGATCACGCCCAGCCGCCCCAGCCGGTCCATGATGCTCAGGGCGGCGTTCTCGGCCACCGAAAGCTCCGGTACGAGCCCTTCGTGGTGCCGGTCGCGCGGCACGCAACCCACGCCCGCCGCGAGCGCCGAGGGGACGCTGCCCGGCCGCGTCGTACGGCCGAGAACCTCGATCCGCCCGCTGTCGGGCCGGTACAGCCCGGCCAGCGCCTCGGCGACCTGGTGGCTCCCGGAGCCCGCGAGCCCGGTCAGCCCCACCGTCTCGCCGGATCGGACAGTGAAGCTGACGTCCGTGAAATGCGGGCCGCTCAGCCGGTCCACCCGTACGGCCACGGGCGCGTCCACCGGCTGTGACCGGGCCGTGCCGGAGCCGGAGACCGCGGCCGTGCCCCGCCCTCCGGTCATCGCCTCCACGAGTGCGGTCCTGCCCAGCTCGCCCACGGGCGCCGTGGTGATCCAGCGGGCGTCGCGGAAGACGGTGACGGCCTGGCAGACGGCGTAGACCTCCTCCAGATGGTGGGAGATGTAGAGAAAGGTGATACCGGCCCGCTGCAACCGCCGGACATGGGTGAACAGACGGTCGATCGCCCGGCTGTCGAGCTGGGCGGTCGGCTCGTCCAGAATGATGAACCGGGTTCCGCGGGAGATGGACCTGGCGATCTCCACCATCTTGGCGTCCTCGACGGTGAGCCTGCCGGCCGACATGTTCACGTCGACCTCCACACCCCATGCGCCCAGCAGCTCGCGGGCCGCCGCGCGCATCCGCCGCCAGCTGATCACCTGGCCGCGAACCGTGGGCTGCCGGTTGACGTACAGGTTCTCGGCGACCGTGAGATCAGGAATGATCGTCGACTGCTGGTAGACGCAGGCGACCCGCCGCTGCCACGCCTCACGGTCCGCCGGGGCGGGCGCGGGTTCGCCGTCGAGCAGGACGACGCCGCGGTCCGGCCGCTGCATGCCGGTCAGGATGGCCACCAGGGTCGACTTGCCGGCCCCGTTACGGCCGACCAGGGCGTGCGACTCGCCGGCCAGGACGGTGATCCGCGCATCGTCCAGGGCCACGGTGGGCCCGTAGCGCTTGTGGATCCCGTGGGCCTCGGCCACCGCACGGCGGCCGGTGCCCTCGGCGCGGGGGTCGGTCGGTGGCGTCCGGTTCATCGCGGTCTCGCTTTCCTGAGGGCCCGGGCAGGCGGTCTCCGGGGTGTCAGGAGCTCTTGCCGATCCGGTTGCCCCACAGGGACGCGTCGTCGACGTTGTCCTCGGTCACCAGCGGTGCCGGGAGCTGGTCCTCCAGGATTCCGCTGGGCAGCCGGACGATGGTGCTGCCGTGGTCGGTCGGGCCCGGGCGGAAGGTCTCGCCCTCCATCGCCCGCTTGATGTAGTAGATGCCGTATTTGGCGTACTGGTCGGCCGGCTGGGAGACGGTCGCATCGATCTGACCCTTGCGGATCGCGTCCAGCTCCTGCGGGATGCCGTCGTTGGAGACGATCACGATGTGCCCGGGGTCACCGGCTGCCACCAGCGCGTCGTGCCGCCGCAGCGTGCTCAGCGTGGGGGCCAGGTACACGCCGCCGGACTGCATGTAGATGCCCTTGATATCGGGGTTGGCGGTGTACAGCGCCTCCAGACCGGCCGCTGCCTTTTCCGCCTTCCAGCCGGCGGCAATGTCCAGCACCTTGATGCCCGGGTAGTTCTTCTTGACGCACGCGCTGAACGCCTCCGACCGGTCCCGCCCGTTGACCGACGCCAGGTCCCCCTGGATCTGTACGACCTTGCCCGTCTTCACCGCGTCGCCGATCTGCCGGCAGGCCTTCTCCCCGAAGGCACGGTTGTCGGCCCTGACCACCATCGCGACCTTGCCCTTGTCCGGCGCCACGTCGACGGCGACCACCGGCACGTCCTTGCGCTGGGCGGCGTTCAGCCCGGCGACGATCGCCGCGGAGTCCAGCGGGGAGACGACCAGGCCCTTCACGTCCTGGGCGAGCAGATTCTGGATGTCGGTGATCTGTTTGCTCGGATCGGAGTCGGAGTTCACCGTCCGCAGCACGCGGACGTCCTGGGCGGCGGCCTGCTCGGGGATGTAGGAGTCGTACGACTCCCAGAACGGTGAGGTGAGCAGCGGCAGCACCACTCCCACCTTCCCCGAAGCCGTGTCGGTGGTGCTGCTCGTGCCCCCACCGCAGGCGGTGACGGCCGGCCCGCAGCAGAGTGCGAGGGCTGTTCCGACGGCGGCGATGCGTCGCTTCATGGTGCTCGGCTCCGAGTAGGTGGTCAGTGGTCGGTCGGTGGTCGGTCAGTGGTCGTTTCGTGTCAGTGGAAGGAGCCCGGATGTCTGCGGATGCCCTGTATCCCTCCGTCCACGGCGAGTGCCGTCCCGGTGGTGGCACCGGCCAGTGGCCCGGCGAGATACGCGATGGCGTCCGCGACCTGCTGGGCGGTGACCAGGCGGCCGGTGGGCTGGCGGGCGATGAGAGCGGCGCGCTCGGCCTCCGGGTCGTCGGAGTGTTCGAGCAGCCGACGCACCCAGGGGGTGTCCACGGTGCCCGGGGTGACGCAGTTGACCCGGATGCCCTCGCCGATGTGGTCGGCGGCCATCGCCAGGGTCAGCGCGAGCACCGCGCCCTTGCTCGCCGCGTACAGCGCCCGCTGCGGCAGCCCGGCCAGCGCCACGACCGAGCAGGTGTTGACGATGGCCGCGCTGGAGGAGCGGCGCAGATACGGCAGTGCCGCCCGGCTGGTGCGGACGATGCCGAGCACATTGATGTCCAGCACGTGGTGCCATTCGTCGTCCGGGTTGTCCTCGACGGTGCCCTGGGCGCCGACGCCGGCGTTGTTGACCAGCACATCCAGGCCTCCGAACAGGTCCGCCACCCGGCTCACCGCGTCGGCCACCGCTACGGCGTCCCCGACATCGGCCTGTACCGGATGCAACCGCGCGGGCCCCAGAACCCGGTCGAGCACCGCCACCCGGCACCCCCTCGCGGCCAGGGTCTCGGCGGTGGCCAGGCCGATCCCGGACGCACCGCCGGTGACGACCGCGGCCAGCCCCTGGAACTCCTCCCCGGTGTTCACGCCGGGGCGCCCTCGGCCGGGGGCGGGTCGTAGGGGACCTGCCAGGCGGAGCCGCCGGGAAACGCGTACGCGGCGAGCGACTCGGGCCGCATCGCCGAGCTGAAGCCGGGGGCGGTCGGGGCCGCGTACCGCCCCCGGACGATCACGGCCGGGTCGAGGAAGTGCTCGTGCAGATGATCCACGTACTCGATGACCCGGTCCTGAACGGTGCCGGAGACCGCCAGATAGTCGAACATCGCCAGATGCTGCACGAGCTCGCACAGGCCCACCCCGCCCGCGTGCGGGCACACGGGGATCCCGAACTTGGCCGCGAGCAGGAGGATCGCCAGGTTCTCGTTGACTCCCCCGACCCGGCAGGCGTCCAGCTGCAGAAAGTCGATCGCGTCCGCCTGGAGCAGCTGCTTGAACATCACCCGGTTGTGCACATGTTCGCCCGTCGCCACCGGCACCGGCGCCACTGCCCGGCGGATCTCCGCGAGACCGAGAATGTCGTCCGGGCTGGTCGGCTCCTCGATCCAGTACGGGTCGAACTCCGCCAGCCGCCGGACCCACCCGACCGCCTCCTCGACCCCCCAGCGCTGATTGGCGTCCAGCGCCATCCGCACCCCGGGACCGATCGCCCCCCGCGCGGTACGGCACCGCCGCACATCGTCGGCCAGGTCGGCGCCGACCTTGAGTTTGATCTGCCGGAACCCGCTGTCCACGGCCTCCCGGGCCAGCCCGGCGACCTTGCTGTCGGGGTAACCGAGCCAGCCAGGGGACGTGGCATACGCCGGATACCCCTCGGCGCGCAGCCGCGCCTCCCGCTCCTCCATCCCGCCCCGCGCCCGCCGCAGAATCCCCAGCGCCTCATCGGGGGTCAGCGCGTCCTCCAGATACCGGAAGTCGATCAACGCGACCACCTGCTCCGGCGCGAGGCCGGCCAGCAGCTTCCACAGCGGCTTCCGCTCCCGCTTCGCGTACAGATCCCATACGGCGTTCACCACGGCCCCGATGGCCATGTGCACCACGCCCTTCTCCGGCCCCAGCCAGCGCAGCTGACTGTCACCGACGAGCGAGCGGCAGAACCCTCCGAGGTCGGACAGCACCTCTCCCAGCCGCAGCCCCACCACATGCGGGCGCAGCGCCTTGATCGCCGCCACCTCGACCTCATTGCCCCGGCCGATGGTGAAGCAGAACCCGTGCCCCTCCAGCCCGTCCCCGGCATCGGTGCGGATGATCACATACGACGCCGAATAGTCCGGATCGGGATTCATCGCGTCCGACCCCTCGAGCCGACGAGACGTGGGAAACCGGATGTCGTAGGCGTCCAGCGCCGTGATCCGCCCCCGCGTCGGGTGGGGCCTCATGGCAGGCGACTCATCGACGTCATCGGAAGGACTCCACAGAATCAGGCCTGACGGCAAGCTTGGATACCCAAATGACTCTATATCGCCCAAATAACCCGCGCGCCTTGCCGCACGACTGTGTCTCCGAGGCCTGAGCTCCCTCACAACCAGCACTGCAGCCAGGCGGAAAACAGAACAGCGGCTCCCCGAAGGAAGCCTGGGCGTGACAGCCGTCGGCCCGTCGACGCCTGCGGGTTCCCGCACGCGTCGGTCCACCGGCTCCATCGTCGGGCTCGGTGATCACAGATGATCCGTACCCCGCGGCGCCGGGTCCGCCCACCTGCTGTTCCGCCCAGTGATGCGGCACTCACCGCCGTATCATGACGGCACACGGGAAGGAGCACCGTTCATGAGTGTCGACGCGATCGTGCACACCGAGTTCCCCAAGGGTTACACGGTCCTGTTCGGGGCCGACGGAAAGGTGATCATGACCCCGCAGAGCGAGGAGCACTCGAGCACCATCAGGTCGATGCAGATCGACTCGGCCGCCGCCCTCGGCCGCCATGCGAAGGTCACCTCCGACGTCTACATCGACTTCCCCGCCGACGAGAACTCCGCCCCCGACCTGGCCGTCCTGCGTGAGGACGCGCGCAAGGAAGGAAAGCGCTACAGCTTCGAGGACGTCCTGCTGATCTCGGAAGTCGTCTCGACCTCCTCGGCACGCAAGGACTACGACGACTGCACCGCGAAGTACGGCCGGTACGGCATCCCCGTCTACCTCGTCGTGGATCCCTACGCCCGGGAAGTCGTCCTGCACACCGAGCCCACCGCGAGCGGCTACAGCACCGCACACACCCGCGCATACGGCACGGGCAAGCTCCCCATCCCCCTGGCCGACGGCCGCACCTTCACCCTCGACCTCGACGAACTCCCCCTGCCGGACCTGGGGACCGACTCTCGCTGAGAAGGCGCGCCCCGAAGCACGAAGAGGCCCGGCAGCCCGTCGGCGAGGGCGCGATCATCGAAACCGCCCCTGAACAGCTCCACGTCCCGGTGGCCGGAAGGCGAGCCCCCGGGGAAGGACGGCACAGGAAGCCGGCGCCGGGGATCGTTCCCCCCGCCCTCGGGCACTGTGGCCAGGTCAGGCACGAGTGAGGTCGGACAGGAGCACGGACAGGAGGCGTTCCTCCATGACCGCGCTGCCCGACTCATCGACCTCGTCGGCCGGCACCTCGGCGCGGTGGAGGCCGAGGCCCTGGCCCCAACCACCGAGCTCGCACCGCCCGCTCTCGCGACCATCCTGAGCCGTTACCGACAGGCCGTGCCCGGACACGGCGCGAGCCCTCCCGCCGTGTAGGGCGCGACCCAGGGGCGTACGCACCAAGACTCAGGTGTCAGGCCTTTGCGCCACTGTTCCCAGCTGAGGTTCCAGTCACTGGTGAGCGCAGCGGCAGCGCCGCCCACCGGTTGAAGAGCCGACGGCATGCTCACCGAAGGGCACCCAGCCGTTGCCCGTCCGAAATCCGTGTGAAACGCGTCCTCCTTACGGTCGAGCGCACGTCGGTCACGGCTGCAACGGCCGACGGGCGCCCGGGCGGCCCGGCGCGAACCAGCCATCTTCCACCGCGTTTTGAGGAGGGAAGGATGGCTGTGCAGCCTCCTGCCGACACGCGCTCCCCCGAGTCCGGCCCGCACCCCGTCGACGTACGACGCCCCTGCACCGCATGGTGCCGCTGAGCCTCCAGCATCTACTCGTCGCCTACTCGGGCATGGCCACCATGCCGCTGCTCGTAGGAGTCGCGCTGAAGCTGCCGGACGACCGTGTCCGGCTGCTGATCAGTGCCAACCTTCTGGTCAGCGGTCTGGCGACGCTGCTGCAGACACTCGGCTTCAAGTGGTTCGGGGCGCGGCTGCCGATCGTGATGGGGGCGACGTTCACCGCGATCACTCCGGCCGTGCTCATCGGCCAGGAGCACGGTCTGGCCGCCGTGTTCGGCGCGACGATCGTCGCCGGGCTCGTGACGGTGGCCGTCGCGCCGTGGTTCGGGCGGATCCTGCATCTGTTCCCGCCCCTTGTCACCGGCTCGGTCATCGCGGTGATCGGGTTCTCACTGGTGCCGTCCGCGGCCGGGCTCGTCACCGGGAGCGGCCAGGGCGGAAGCGGCGTCCAGAGACTCGGCCTCGCCGCGGTCACCGTCGTCCTCGTCGTCCTCGTCGAACGGCTCGCGCCGCCTGCCGTGGCCCGCTTCTCGGTACTGGTCGCGATGGCCGCCGGGACACTGCTGGCTGTTCCCCTGGGTCTGTTCGACGGTTCGGCGGTCGGTGCGGCGAAGGCCCTGAGCCTGCCGGATCCGACCGCGTTCGGGGCGCCCACGTTCGTCGTCACAGCGATCGTCGCCATGCTCGTCGTGCAGGTGGTCAACATGGTCGAGTCGGTGGGCGACACCCTCGCCGTGGGCCAGATCGTGGGGCGCGGCGACGACCCGGAGACCGTGGTGCGGGCACTGCGTGCGGATGGCGCGGCCACCGTGGTCTCCGGCGGGCTCTCCTCCTTCCCGATCGTGACGTTCGGGCAGTCCGTGGGCCTGTTGAGCGTGACCCGGGTGATGAGTCGTCATGTCGTGGCGCTGTCCGGCGGGTTGATGGTCCTGCTCGCCTTCGTGCCCGCGCTCGGGGCGGCGGTCGCGGCGGTGCCGGGACCCGTGCTCGGTGCGGTGTCGCTGGTGACGTTCGGCACCGTCGGGGCGGTCGGTCTGCGGATCCTGAGCCGCGCCGACCTCGCCGACGGGCGCAATCTGCTCACGGCGGCGCTCGCGTTCGGCCTCGGCATGATCCCGGTCGGCGCTCCCGACTTCTACGCCCCGCTCCCCGCGTCCCTGCGCACGGTCCTGGACAGCGGTATCGCCGCGACCGGAATCGTCGCCTTCACGTTGAATCTGCTGTTCCACCACACCCGCCGCATTCGCCACACTCACCTCTTCGGTCGCGGCAAGGAGCAGTCCTGATGTACCTCGACACGATCACCGATGTCTGTGTGTGGAGCGGCGGGCGGTGGCTCGACGCGCGGGACGTGCATCTGGCGGACGGGCGGGTGACGGCCGTCGTCGCGGCCCGCGAACTCCCTCGTGGCAAGAGGGTGTTGAAGGCAGCGGGCGGGCATCTGATCCCGGGCCTCGTCAACACGCACACTCACCTCCACCAGGCGTGCATGCGTGGCATCGGCGAAGGCGAGCCGTTGCTGTCCTGGCTGCGAACCGTCGGCGAGGAGACCGTCGCGCTCACCCCCGAGCGTGCTTACGCCGCTTCCGCTGCCGCGGCGACGGAAGCGCTGCGCAGCGGCACCACCACACTGGTCGACCACATGTGGCCGAACCCGTCCCCCGAGATCCACGACGCGGTGCTGCGCGCCCTGAACGACTCGGGGATCCGTGCGGTGCTGTGCCGGGGCGTGGCCGACCGGGCGGACCCGTCCCGCAAGTGGGGCTTCGACCCGCGCCTCATGCAACCGCTGGAAACCGCCCTCACTCACACCGACGAACTGACGGCTGCCACGGCGGGCAGCCGCGTCTCGCTGGGCCTCGCCGTGCCCAATCCGCGCTCCCTCACCCCGGAAGGGATGCGGCAGGTGCGGGCGTACGCCGAAGACCGGGACCTGCCTGTGTCGATCCACCTCCTGGAGACACCGACGGACGACCAGATGTGCCGTCAGCACACCGGCCAAGGGGCCGTGGAATACCTGGAGTCGGCCGGATTCCTGTGGGAGCGGCTGCTCGCCGTGCACTGCGTGGAGCTGGGCACGGCGGGCCGTGCGACCCTCGCCCGGCACGGAGTCGGAGTCTCCTACAACCCGCTCAGCAACATGCGCCTGGGCAGCGGCATCGCCCCTGTCATCGCCATGCGGGAAGCGGGACTCCGGGTGGGGCTCGGGGTCGACGGAGCCGCCAGCAACGACACCCAGGACATCCTGGAGGCGATGCGGATCGGGGCGTATCTGCAGCGAGCCGCGCACCGGCGGGCCGATCTCCTCGGCTTCACGGAGATGCTGGCCATCGCCTCGGGCGGCGTCAACGAGGTACTCGGGCTGGATCCCCGCGCGGATGGTGTGGTGCCGGGGATCAGGGCCGACCTCGTGCTGCACCGCTTCGAACGGGACTACGCGTGCCTTCCGGTGCGCGATCCGGGCGCGACGCTGCTGACCTGTGCCTCGAGCCGCACCGTGGACACGGTCCTGGTGGCAGGCGAGGCGGTGGTGCGTGACGGACGCAGTGCCCGGCTCTCCGAGGAGTTCCTGGTGGACGTGATGCTGCGGTAACAGAGCCGGTTCCGTGGACGAAACACGGCGCCGCCAGGCTGGCTTCATCGCGCATGGCCCCCGTCGAGGGGGCACGTGCCAGCCCACGGCGCCGGACCCACCAACGGGTCCGCAGGTGACCGTGCCCGCGGACCTCTGCGTGTCCGCGGCGGGGGTGCAGGGGCGGTGACTGCACTCCGTAGAGACCACTCGTTCCAGGAGTGCCATCCGCGATGACAGACCCGACTTACTCGACGTACACCCTCACCGAACTCGACCGGGAGACCCGCATGGGCGGGGCCGGCAGCGAGACCACGAGCCGGGAGATCCGGCGGATCGACCTCACCGACTTCGAGGCCCGCAAGGCCGAGATCACCGAGGAGCTGTGGGCGGCGGCCACGGACATCGGCTTCTTCCAGCTGGTCAACCACGGCATCGAACAGGCCCAGGTGGACGAGGCGTTCGTGAACGCCGAGTCCTTCTTCGCGCTGCCCGAGGACCGCAAGGCCCGGCACGCGCTCAAGAAGGGACTCAACTCCGGGTGGGAGTCCATGACCCAGGTCAGGCCGTCCGTCGGGACACCGGACCAGAAGGAGTCGTACCAGCTCACCCGCCCCCACATGGAGGGGCTCTGGCCCGACGACGTCCTGCCCGAATTCCGGCCGCGGGCCCTCGGCTTCGAGGCGCGCTGCCGCGAGGTGGCGATGCGGGTGCTGTCCTGCTTCGCCGACAGGCTCGGCTTCGACAGCGACTTCTTCGCCCGCGCCCACGACTCCCGTAGCGCGCACTACCAGTCCACCCTGCGGATGCTGCACTACTTCGCGTTGCCCGAGGACGCGGAGTACGACCCGACCGTGTGGCGGGCCGGCGCGCACACCGACTTCGACTGCCTGACCCTGCTCTTCCAGCGGGACGGGCAGGGCGGTCTGCAGGTGTGCCCGGGGAAGGAGGCCGAGGCGCAGGAGTGGACTCCCGTGGTGCCCTCGGCCGACGTCATCACCTGCAACATCGGCGACATGCTGATGCGGTGGAGCGACGACCGGCTGCCGTCCAACTTTCACCGGGTCAAGTCCCCGGGTCCCGGCGAGGACCGGGGCGCCCGCTACAGCATCGCCTTCTTCGCCCAGGCCGACCGTGACGTGGTGATCGAGGGGCCGGACGGCCGGTATCCGCCGATCACGGCGGAGCGGTACATCCAGCAGCGCATCGCCGCCAACTTCGCGCGGTAGAGGGGTTGTTGTGACCTGGCCGTTCGCCAAGGCGGCACGTTTCTTCCCGCCACTGGTCAGCGGTGTGGTGATCACCGTGGTCGGCCTGGCCCTGATCGGTGTCGGCGCCGACCTCGTCATCGGCAACGATCCCGAGGCGGCGGACTACGCGGCACCGTCCCGCCTCGCCCTCGCCGCCCTCGTCGTCATCGTCATCCTGCTGGTGGCCAGGTTCGGCAGGGGCTTTCTGGCCCAGACCGGTGTCCTGCTCGGGCTGCTGGCCGGTACCGCGGTCGCGGTACCGATGGGTCTGGTGGATCTGTCCGCCGCCCGCGGCGCCGACTGGATCGGGGTGAGTGCTCCGTTCCACTTCGGCGCGCCCGAGTTCCCGCCCGTCGCGGTCATCTCCATGTGCGTCGTGATGCTGGCCCTGTTCGCCGAGTCGACCGCGGACCTGATCGCCGTCGCCGAACTCACCGGCAAGGAGCTGACGACCGGGGACGTGGCGCGCGGGCTGGCCGCCGACGGACTGTCCGGGGTGTTGGGCGGAGTGATGAACGCCTTCCTCGACACCGTCTTCGCCCAGAACGTCGGCCTGGTGTCGATGACGCGGGTGCGCAGCCGCCATGTGGCCGCCGTCGCGGGCGCCATCCTGGTCGCCCTGGGCCTGATTCCCAAGCTGGGGGCGGTGGTGGCCGGGCTGCCCGGACCGGTCGTGGGCGCGGCGGGACTGGTCATGTTCGCCACCGTCGCCGCGGTCGGCATCAGTACGCTGCGGAAGGTCGAGTTCGAGGGTACGCACAACCTGCTGATCGTCGCCGTGTCGATCGGCGTGGGTCTGGCGCCCGACGTGGCGCCGGACCTCTACTCCCGTTTCCCCGACGGCGTGCGCATCGTGCTGGGCTCACCGGTGACGAGCGCGACCCTGCTCGCCTTCGGACTGAACCTGTCCTTCAACCGGAGCGGGCAGTCACGCACGGCGGACGACGAGGCGGGGGCAGCGAAGCAGACTCGGCCGACGTCCACCACCCCGGCGGAATACGTCCCCTAGCGCGGAGGCCGGGGCGACCGCGCACGTCATCAGCGCGGGCTCGGGTCGGCCGGGTGCTGGTGGTCGGTGCCGGGTGCGTTCTGGACCGCGAGGATACGGACGCGGTCGCGGTCGCGGTCGCCGGGGGCACGCCAGCGGTGCGGGACGCCACCCGGGTAGATGAGGCTGTCGCCCGGGCCCAGGCGTTCGAGACGCGGGCCGGACGGAGTCTGCAGCTCGACTTCTATCTCGCCGTCCACCACGTGGACGAACTCGTCGCCGGGGTGCTCGAAGTGGTCCCGGAAGTCCGCGTCTCCCTCCTTCCCAGCGCAGGACCGGTCTTCGCGCCTCCGCCCCCTGTCCACCGCACGGCTGCTCCCCGCGGCACGCTCCGCACGCAGGGAGCGGCCTCTGTCTGGCACCTGCCCGTCACGCGGCGGCCGGCATCGCTGGTCAGGTGGGCACGCCCGGCACCCGGCCCGCCTGGCGGACCTCCACACCCGTCTGAGCGATCAGTTTCGCGTCTCTCTCGTGAAGGCCGGTCAGCAGGGACATGACGAAACAGCGCATTGTACGCGCCACTTACCACTCAGTAACCCGATCGCAGACCTGAACCCCTCGAACGGGACAGCGCTCTCGCCCCCGTTCGGCAGGGCGTCTACCAACGAAGAAGAAGTCCAGTCGGTGAGTTCGACCCCGGCTGCGACGCCATACCCGACTCATGCGCCCAAGGAGACAGAGCATGAACAAGATCGAACCAATGGCCGCCGACGGCAACGGCCCCGAGGACCACACCACGCAGCCCCTCGGGAGCGTCGACCAGGCCGCCCGGCTCCAGTCCGGGAAGGCCTCCACCTCACGGAGGTCGGCGAGGAGATCATTGAGCAGGCGTTTCTCCTCGACGCGGACGCCACACTCGATCATGGCCTCGCCGAGCGCCGGGTCCCGAGGAGTGGGAGCCGGCTTGCCGGTGGTGAGCGGACTACCGAGGCCGCGTTCGACAGCGTTCAGGTAACCGGGCTGCCGTCATCCGCTCGTCCTCGGCGTTGCCGGCGGCGAGCAGTCCGGCGTTGGCATGGCCGCGGTCGACGACCAAACGCAAGCCAACCGCCTGCGGCGCGCCGGGAACCGCAGCACACCCACGTGACCCCGCGCAACCTCGCCACCGACAACGACCTACTGTCCTGCCGAATGCGCCAGCTGCTGTCCGTTCCCGACAAGGACGATATCAACACGCCCACCGGACAATCCGACACCACACACCATGGGGCCACTGCACAGCTTCTGCACCAATGCGCTACCCGAGCGCACCCCCACGCCGACCACAGCTGACGGCGCGTCAACAGGTCCACGAAAGTGCCAGGTCAGGATGGGTCACGCGGTTCTCAGTCCGTTCTCTGCGCGAAACCCCAAACCTCTGACCAACGCATTCCGAAACGCAGGTCAGAGAGTACGTCCACCGATGGACCACTCGGCCCGAAATAGAAGAAACCCCAGGTCAGAGACCTGACCTGGGGTTCAGAAAGAGCCGCCTTCGGGATTCGAACCCGAGACCTACGCATTACGAGACCAGGGTTCGTGCCTAGTTCCGGCTCGTGCCGCCCGGTGCTGTTCTGCCTGATCAGACCACATGCGACCAGTTCCACCGTGACACCCTGTGTTATCCGGTCCAAAGGCGTCCGGCCGCACTGTGGCCGCACATGGAACACCCACGGGTGTTCCGGGCGATCGGAACGCCATTGTCACCCTCCGACAGGGCAGCCGCAATGCTCCTGCTCCTGCTCCGAAGTGCCGATAACCGGTAAGAGAGCCCGCACGCACCAGTTGGCGCCAGGGTCTGCTGGGTCATCTCTCGTCGAGCCGTTCATCGAGGATCTCGGCAGCCCAGCCACGCAGCCGTCGGCGCATGGCCTCTACCTGGCCACCAGCATCGCGACCACAGCCTGCCTCATCCGCCAGCATGTGCCAGAACTCGGACAAGGCGCCCGGATGGTGGCCGTAACGGCGTTGATGCTGGCCGGCACCTTGTCGGCCTACGGCCATCCCTCCGCCAGCGCCCTCGCTGCGTACGAAGCCGACCCCGCCGTGATGGAGCTCCGACTGGACCTGCAGGAGAACCTGGAGTACGCCGTCGCCACCCTGATCGCAGGCACGCTGGCGCGGTCCTGAGGGTTTGCATGGTGATGTCCTTCAAGGATTTCGAACCGCGCGGGTCCGCGGCGTACGACCGGTGCTTCGGTGGTACGCCGCGGACCACGACCCCAGGGCCTCTCGGGTTGCGAACTATCAGTGGTGGGCGAGTTCAATCTCAACGGGTTCGGCGTACGGCCGGTAGCCAGGGGCAGTGACCGCCGGCGTGGCCGTACCCGGCACCAGGCCGGGTACGTTGAACACGCCCAGGGCGTCGGTCTGTTCACTCGCCACGACCTCCCCGCGGGCATCGGTCACGATGACCGCGGCGGCGAAATCGGGAGCCCGGTGTTCGGCCGAGTGCACCATCCCGACAAGCCCGCTGCTGCTGCCGAGCACGATGTCGTACGAGAGCGGCTCGCCCTCCACCACGAGGGTCGCGGCCCGCGGCTCGTATCCGTCTGCCGAGGCGATCAGGATGTACGACCCGATCCCGGGCGCATCGAGGGCGTACGAACCGTCGGCGTGACCGAAGGACCTGCCCACCTGACGCCCACCCAGCATGGTCAGGATCACAGCGGTCCCAGCCACCGGCGACTCTCCCGCTCCACGCACGCGCCCGCCGACCATGTGCCCTCCACCGGCGCCTGCCTGGGCACCGCGCTCGACGTGGTCGTCGGCTCCGCATCACCCGGCGCCTCGGCCACGGCGGCGGGGGCTGTCCGACGTCTCCGCCGGCGCGTCGCCCGCAGCCGAGTGACGGCGCGGAACGAAGAAGGCCAGGACAACAGCGAGAAGCGCGGAACCGGCGGCAACAGCCAGGGCCGTCTTGAAGCCGTTCTCCGACGGCAGCGCGGCACCCTGGAACGGAGTGATCATCTGGGCGAGGATCACCGCCACGACGGCACTGGCGGTCGAGGATCCCAGCGAGCGCATCAGCGTATTGAGGCTGTTCGCCGCCCCGGTCTCGGACGCGGGCACCGCGCCCATGATGAGGGTCGGCATGGCACCGGCATTGAAGCCGATACCGGCACCGATGATGGAGGACACCAGAACGAAGTGCCAGATCTCGCTCATCAGCAAGATGCCCAGGCCATAGCCGACGGCGACGATGAAGGCACCGATCATCAGCGTCGTCCGTGGTCCCCTGGCCCGTGAGACAGCTGCGGACAGGGGGGCCGTGGCTATCATGACCAGGCCCGTGGGCGCGGTGACGAGTCCCGCGGTCGTCAGGGACGTACCCAGGCCGTAGCCGGTCGCCTCGGGCAACTGAAGCAGCTGCGGGAACACCAGCATCATCGTGAACGTGCCCACGCCGATGGCGATCGAGGCGAGGTTGGTGAACAGGACTTGGCGGCGCGCGGTAAGGCGCAGGTTCACCAGCGGCTCACTGACGTGGAGTTCGTACACGCCCCACACGACGAGGATCACCACAGCCGCTGCGAACAGGCCGAGAGTGGTACCGCTTCCCCAGCCCCAGTCGTCGCCCTTGGATATCGCCAGGAGAAGGCTGATCAGACCAGCCGCCATACCGACGGCACCGATGACGTCGAAGCGTCCGCCGCTGCGTATCTTCGAGTCCGGCAGGAACAACAGGACCAGTACACCCGCCAGGGCGCCGACGACGCCCGAGGCCCAGAACAGCACGTGCCAATCGAAGTTCTCCGCGACGGCGGCTGCGGCCGGCAGACCGAGCGCACCGCCCACGCCGAGGGAAGCGCTCATCAGGGCGGTCGCGGAGCCGAGCCGCTCGGGCGGCAGCTCGTCACGCATGATGCTGATGCCGAGCGGGATCATGCCGGCAGCGAGGCCCTGCAGCGCGCGGCCGACGACCAGCGGTACCAGGGACTCGCTGAGCGCGGCGACGACCGAGCCGGCCACCAGCATGGCGATGCTCACCAGGAGCATGCGACGCTTGCCGAACATGTCTGCGAGACGACCAACCACCGGAGTGGCGACAGCGCTGGCCAGCAGCGTGGCTGTGACGGCCCAGGAGGTGTTGGAGGCCGAGGTGTCCAGGAGGTCCGGCAGCTGCGGCAGGATCGGAATCACCAAGGTCTGCATCAGCGAGAAGACGATTCCACCGAAAGCCAGGATGGCGACAAAAGGACCGGTCCGCGAAGGCGCAGACGTACGGGTGCCACCTCTGTCCGTGACAGCAGTGGGCGTGGATGGGGTCATCATCGGGTTCTCCGTACATGGTGGTGGGCGAGGGCAGCGACAGCGGGTGGCGCTTCGGTCCGGGCCCAGCTCGCGGCCGACACCGCTGGCCTTGATGCCGCCGAACGGCGCGACCGGGTCGGGCTGGAACCGATTGGCGCCGACGTTCCCGCTGCGGATCCGCTCAGCGACGGCGATACCGCGCTCGCGGTCGGTGGTCCAGACGGTGCAGCCGAGGCCGTAGTCGGTGTCGTTGGCGATCCGGATCGCGTCGGCCTCGTCCTCATAGGCGATCCCTGACAGGACCGGGCCGAAGATCTCCTCCTGGACGGCGATCGTGTTGCTGTCGACGTCGGCGCACACGGTCGGCTCGACGAACCAGCCCGCGGGGCACCCGCCGCCGACCGTGATCCGCCCGCCCTCGGCACCGCCTTCGCGATGTAGCCCTCGATGCCGTCCCGCCGGCGCTCACCAGTCATCGGACCGATCTGGGTGCCGGGGTCGAGCGGGCCGCCGACCGTCATCGAGTCGGCGAACGGGGAGAACACGACGACCTTCGCGTAGCTGCTGCGCGAAGCCCGTTACCGGGTGCCGACGCAGCAGGCCTGGGCGTTGTTGACCAGCGTCGTGGTGAACGGGTCCTAGCCGATCGTGGCGAGGTCGAGCCTGGCGTCGTCGGGGATGACGGCGGCGGATTTGCCGCCCAGCTCCAGCGTCACCGGCCGCAGATCTCCGCGGTCAAGCGGCCCGCCGCGGTGAAACAGGGGAAAGCGACCTTGCCAACGCCGGGATGCGCGACGCGGTGCCCGTGTCCCGGCGCCGGCGTTGGCCCGGCTCATGTCTCACTGGTCATTGAGGCCGACACTTGACCGGCACGTGTGCCTGCTTGGTCAGGTCTCGAAACTCGGTGACCCATAGGGCGCCACGATGGCGCTGTACTGCTTTTGAAACGCCATCAGGTCCTCGAGTGACCGCAACGGCTTGTCGTGGATGAGTTGGGCGAACTGAACCAAGATGATCGGCTGCACGCCCATGCCGTAGAGGCGACCGATGTCTTTGGCGCGCAGCGCCGCCGACTCCTCCTGGTCGAGATCGAACCCGCGAGCGTATTCATCGATGTCGCGCATGAACAGCTCGCGTGGCGCCGAGTCGAGGTTGAGGGTGACCAACCGGATTGCCTTGTTCAACTGGTAGAGGCTCATTCGAAACTCCACTGGAAGAAGGGCAGTCGGGCCATCGGCGTGTCCAGCAGCTGCCAGGACATACAGGGCACACCACCGGCCATTCCGGCCAGCAGCACGAAGGTGAGAAACCCTGCCGCGTAGTTTCCTGCCTGCTTCAGGCGTTCCTCGCTGAGCTTCTCGAGTGCCTGCTCGACGTCGCCATGACCGACCAGCGCCGAAGCCCAACGATCGAACTCCTCGTCGGGCGCCAACGGCCGTGGCCCGCCGACTTCGACCGACAGGTGCCCGCTGCAGACCACAGCGATTCTTTGGTCACCCGGAAAGTCCTCGATGAGCGATCGGAGAACTCCGCCCACATCGTAGAAGCGGCGTGCTGGAGGTATCGGCGGCGCCATCACGTTGCAGAACACCGGCACGATGGGCAGGTCGCCCTGCGGACGCAAGAACGCCAGCGGCATCGTGAACGCATGGTCAATCAAGAACTCGTCGGAGAACGCGAAGTCGACGCCGCGTTCCGGCCCGTGGCGGATGATGTGACGAGCCAGATCCACGTCGACCGCGGCCTCATAATCCGGCGCGCCCCACTCGCGCTCCCACGGCCACGTTCCCTTGGCGGTGGGGGATTTGCCGATGAGAAACTGCGGCATGTTGTCCAGGAAGAACTGGTTCAGGTGGTCGTTGCCGATACAGACCACGACATCGGGACGCGACGCGGCCAGCGCATCCCGCAGAGCCTGAAATTCTCGAGTCGCGCCCATCACTGACGGATCGTTGCCCTGTGGGTTACGCAGACGGGCCAAGCCCGGGTGATGCGATACTCCAAATATCGAGACGATATTACTCACTCACTACACTCCCCTTCGGGCGCAATTCGCCTTTGACCATATCGACCTTGAACGCAGCGGTCCTGGTCTGTACGGCCTTCTACGTGACCAGTGCTGATGTTGCTGATGTGCCCGCCCTCGGGCACACGATCGGCGGTGCTCGGTGCCGTGCTCAAGAAGCCCGGCTGGGCGGGAGCAGATCGTGCCGTGACACCGATGGCGGTGTTCCTTGACAGTGATCCGAGAACCTGGATGAGGTGCACGGCGGAGCGGGAGGCATTGCCGCCTCCGCCGTACGGCATCGCGGTTCTCCGTTACCTGTCACTGAGAACAGCTCCGCGCTCTGCTGGCCTGCCTACTTGTTCGTGGTGGGAGTGATGTTTTTGTTGTGGCGCAGCAGGTTCTTCGGGCCCCAGGCGGTCTTGATCTCGGTGAGCCGCCGGTACTTGGCCTCGCTCCCGAACACGCCGCGGCGCCACTCCTCACCCTGATCCTCGGTTCCGGGAAGGCCGTGGCTGTGGAGGGCGTCGCTCCAGGCGGTGCGGGCGGTGATGGCCTGCTGCCACGTGCGGAGGCTCTTGGGTGGCATGCCGACGGCCAGGGCGCCGGTGAGCCGACTGCCGGTGCGGTAGACCGCGGTGAACTTGCGTGCTTCAAGGCTCCCTTCGACGATTCGTACTTCGTCGTGACCGCGCAGGTGGCCGTAGGCGCGGATCTTCATGTCGTACTGGTCGGACCAGAAGTACGGGACGGGCGCGAAGGGCCGCTGTGCGCCCAGGAGGTTCCGGGCGGCTGCCATGGCCTGCTCGGTGGCGTTGGCGCGGTGCTCGACGCGCATCGAGGTGTCGAAGAGCGGGTTGTGCCAGCGGGCCACGTCACCCGCGCCGTACACGCCGGGTGCGGCGGCGGAGAACGCGTCGCAGACCAGTCCGTCGTCGAGGGGGAGACCGCTGCCGGTCAGCCATTCGGTGTTGGGACGGGAGCCGACGGCCACCAGTACCGTCTCGGCCTCGACCAGGCTGCCGTCGGCCAGCCGTACGCCGTCGGGGACGACCTCGGTGACCGCGGTACGGGTGCGCAGGTCCACGCCGTGCTCCAGGTGGGCCCGGCTGAGGATCCGGCCGATGTCCTCGCCCACCGCGTGGGCCAGCGGGACGGGCGCGGGTTCCAGGAGGGTCACGCGGGTGCCCAGGCCGGCCGCCACCGCCGCGGCCTCGGCGCCCAGGAACCCGGCGCCGACCACGGCCAGGGTTCGGCCCGGGCCGAGGCGGTCCTTCAGGGCGAGTGCGTCGTCCAGGGTGCGCAGGGTGTGGGCCGCGGTGCCGGGCAGCTGCCGGGGGCGGACTCCGGTGGCCACGATCAGCCCGTCGTACGCCACCTCGGTGCCGTCGGACAGCAGCACGGTCCGGGCAGCGAGGTCCGCTCCTGTGGCTTCGCAGCCGTAACGGGCGTCCAGGCCAAGGGAGTCGAGGTCATCCTGGGTACGCAGGGGAAGCCGGTCGGGCGTCCAGGCGCCGGAGAGGATCTCCTTCGACAGCGGTGGCCGGTCGTAGGGAGCCGACGCTTCGTCGCCGATGAGCGTGATGGTGCCGGTATGGCCGGAGCGGCGCAGGGTTTCGGCGGCGGCGAGGCCGGCCGCGGAGGCGCCGACAATGACGACGCGGCTCGGTGTACCGGCCGGTGGACTGGTCGTGTCCGCGGTCATGACTCTTCCAGGCGGATCGCGGCCGCGGGGCACACTGTGGCCGATTCACGGACGGCGTCGTGGAGTTCGGCGGGCGGGGTGGCGTCGAGGAGGACGACCAGGCCGTCCTCGTCCCGCTGGTCGAAGACGTCGGGGGCGATGAGTACACACTGGCCCGAGGCGACGCACTTGGGGACGTCGACTTCTACACGCATGACG
>NZ_JXTE01000359.1 GCF_000972385.1 Streptomyces sp. WM6386 | reverse complement strand
GGACACCGAGACACCGCAGGAGGCGCCGTCGAAGCCCTTGGCCGAGGAGTCGTAGCCGATGTCGAGGATGGCGTCGCGCACGAGTTGGGCGATCGGGGCGTAGGCCGTGGTGGTGACCTCACCGGCGATGTGCACCTGACCGGTGGTGATCAGGGTCTCCACCGCGACGCGCGAGGTGGGGTCCTGGCTCAGCAGCGCATCGAGGATGGTGTCGCTGATCCGATCGGCGATCTTGTCGGGGTGACCCTCGGTCACGGATTCCGAGGTGAACAGACGACGGGACATGGCTCTCCTGATGGTTGCGGCCCAAAGCACGAAGGGCGTCAGAGACCGGGCGAGGTCACCCGTGACACAGCCCAAGATGTACGACCTCGAACGAGGAGCACTCGAAGAGCGGCGGAACCCCAGCGGAGAGGACCGCCGCGACGGCGGTGTGGCCGTCCCGCCCGTGGTACGTCGGTGCCGTGGCCCCGGATCCGTTGTCGGGGCCACGGCCTCAGGTATCCGCCGTGGTGGCGTCCTCGAGAGCTCGCGCGAGATCGCCGGCCCGTTCCTCCTCGTCCGCGCACGCACCGGCGAGCACCACGCGCGGCGGGGGGCCCCCCCCCCCCCCCGTACCCCG
>NZ_JXTE01000358.1 GCF_000972385.1 Streptomyces sp. WM6386 | reverse complement strand
GGCATCGCCGGCCAGGGAGGTCTTTCAACGTGGCCACCGATTCCTAATGCTGTCTGTCAAGCCGTGCAAGCAGTGGGCAGCTTGGCCTCGTTGGTCCGTCCGTCGCGGAGGAGGGCCCAGAGGACGTTGACGCGGCGGCGGGCCAACGAGGCCAGGACTGCCTGGATGTGGCGCTTGCCGAGGCTCGCTTGCGTTCGTAAAACCGGCGAGAGTCATCGCAGTAGCGGATGCTGAACAACGCGGAGATGCAGAAGACGCGTTGGAGTCTGCGGTTGTAGCGTCGGGGACGGTGGAGGTTTCCGCTGATCTTGCCGGAGTCGCGAGGAACGGGGGCGACGCCACCGAAGCCGGCGAGCCGGTCAGCGATTCCGAAGAGGTCCATGTCGCCACCGGTGGCGGCCAGGAACTCGGCACCGAGGCTGGGTGCGCATCAGGCCGCCCAGATCGACGAGTACGTGTCCCGGCTGACGGCCGACCCCTACCTGGACGGCTGGCTGCGCGACCTTGACATCGCACTGCGGCGGTTCATGGCCGGCGCGGACGTCTCCGGCGGACTGCGGGAGCTGTGGCGTCAGCTGGAGGTTGGGGCGGAGGTGGCCGAGGCGGTGATCGGACTCGGCGATCTGAGC
>NZ_JXTE01000357.1 GCF_000972385.1 Streptomyces sp. WM6386 | reverse complement strand
GTCGCCGTAGGTGCCGCCCTCGAAGTCGGCGAGGACCGTGCCCGCGGGCGGCGGGCCCTGTTCCATGACGGTGCCGTCCACGTGCGGATGCCGACCGCCGCCGACCTTGAAGTTCAGGTACTTGCTGTCGACGGTGAAGGAGGGGGAGGTGAGGGTGCCGGTGGCGGCGTCACCCGAGTGGAAACTGTTGGCGAGGCCCTTGCCGTCGAAGCCGTCGACCGCGCCCTGACCGTCCACCGCCCCGGCTGCCGGCGCCTGGCCGAACGCGGTGCCCGTGGTCGTCCACGAACCGAAGTCGGCGCCCTCGAAGTCCTGCATCACCGTGCCGGTGGGCGGGGTGTACGTGCCCTTGTCGTCGGCCGTGAACTTCTTGCCGTCGAAGTCGCCGACGAAGTACTGGGCGGCCGAACCGCCCGCGATACCACCGGGGTTGATGTTGACGACCAGGACCCACTTGATCTTCTTCTTGTCGCCGTCGACCGCGAGGGGGAACAGATCCGGGCACTCCCACACGACGCCCGTCGCGCCCGCCGGCCCGAACTCGCTCTGCAGCTTCCAGTCCTTGAGGTTCTTGGACGAGTAGAAGCGCACCTTGTGCTCGGCGGACATCGACACCGTCATCAGCCAGCTT
>NZ_JXTE01000356.1 GCF_000972385.1 Streptomyces sp. WM6386 | reverse complement strand
GCTCTCGTTCGTCGTCGGCGGGAAGGTCGGCGGGCCAGGCCGCTTCCAGCGACTGCTGGATGGCCCCATCGCCGGCCGTCCCCTCGCCATGCGGTGGCAGAGCCGACGGAACGACCGGTGATGGCGAGGCAGCGCGCGGTTTGGACGGCGTTGCCGCGATGGTCGGCGCGATGACCGAAGGCGCGGCGGCCGCCGATGACGGCACCCCGGTCACGGAGACCGGCGACGAGCCCGGGGCCGGCTGCTGCTGACCGTGCGGCTCGGCCACCGCATGGGGGGGGGACGGCCGGCGATGGGGCCATCCAGCAGTCGCTGGAAGGGGCCTGGCCCGCCGACCTTCCCGCCGACGACGAACGAGAGCTGCTCGCCACCGGTCGTGCGCTGCTGCGCGCGGACGTGACGGGAGTTGGCCGCCAGAGGTGGCCAGAGATCTTCCCTCTCTCTCCTTTCGTGGCCCCGGCGTTCGCCAGCGCCCGGTTTCGTATCCAGGCCGCGATCGCCCGCCAAGACGGCCGCTTGGACAAGGCGGTGGTGCATCTGGTGTGGGCCGGCATGGACCGCGGCGGCCCCTTCACCGACCTGCGCATCACCGACTGGTAGTTCACCCGCACCACAACGAAGGGAACACCGG
>NZ_JXTE01000355.1 GCF_000972385.1 Streptomyces sp. WM6386 | reverse complement strand
CCTCCGGACTGCGGACGTAGCGCACCAGACCGGCGATCTCGTCGCCGGCCAGGGCGACGAGCGCCAGCTCGTTGAGGTAGTCCACGTGCGCGCCGCGGCGGATGACGTCGTCGCGGGCGCGGACCACCGGGCCGAGGGAGCGGTAGGCCAGGGTGGCCCGGGACAGGCCGCCGACGAAGGCGACCAGGCGGTCGGCGTCCTCCGGCCGGACGGGCCGGACGAAGGTCGACCGCCCGGTCCTGACGAGTCCGGGCCGTTCCAGGTCCGCGGGGTACGAGTCCTCGGGGCGCGGGGGAGTGTTCACCGGAGGCCCGCCGTCGGCGCCGCTCAGACGGCCGCCTCCTGGGGAGTCTTCTCCGGCAGGCGGAAGAGCTCGTTGAAGGTGCCCCGCGTGACGCGCTCACGGATGTCGTCCGGCACACCGTCGAACAGCTCGTGGAGCGTGGACTGGGTGTGACCGTACGTGCCCTCCAGATGGGGGTAGTCGTCGCCCCACATCACGTTGCGGTAGCCGGTCGACTCGACGATCTCCACCGAGCTCTTGTCGTGCTGAAAGGAGGCGTACACCTGCTGCCTGATGATCTCACTGGGCAGTCGGCTCAGCTTCGGCCGCACGAACATGCCGTGCTGGCG
>NZ_JXTE01000354.1 GCF_000972385.1 Streptomyces sp. WM6386 | reverse complement strand
CGTGCCCCGGGGGCGGGGGGAGCGGCGGCCCGGTGGACGGGGGGCGCCCTGGAACAGGCCCGGCCCCCCCTTGGCAGCACCCTTTGCTGAGCGAGCCGATCGCCGTGACGTCCGACGGCGCCGACTGGTCGCTGCTCCGCGCCGACCTGCGCCGCCACGGCCCCGCGCTGGTGCACGGCCGCCTCGCCGACTGGCGGCTGCCACCCGGCGAGGAGACCTTGCTGCGCGAGGTGCTGGGCCGTGACCTGCCGCGCTATCTCTCTCTCGGCCACGGGGAACTGCGCGCCCGCTACGCCGCCTCGCGCCGGCTGCTCAAGGGCGCGGCGGCCGCCGCGCTGGGGGTGAGCTCCGCCGACCTGGAGCTGACGTACGGGCCGACGGGCCGTCCTTCGCTGCGCGGCTTCGACCAGATCGACATCAGCCTCAGTCACACCGGCGACCTGCTGCTGGTCGGCCTGACCACCCGGGGGCTGATCGGGGTGGATGTCGAACCTGCCGCCCGGCAGCTGTACCGCAGAGGTCTGCGGCGGCGCATCTGCACCCCGCAGGAGAGCAGGGACCTGGAGCGGCTGCCGGAGCAGGACCGCAACGTCGGCCTGGTGCGGCTGTGGACCCTGAAGGAGGCCTACAGCAAGG
>NZ_JXTE01000353.1 GCF_000972385.1 Streptomyces sp. WM6386 | reverse complement strand
TCTTCGCCCTGGTGGACACCAGGTCCTTCCCGGCACTCGTGCTCCCCGTCACCGTCGACCTGGCCTTACACAGCGCGATGTACGCCCCGCAGGCACCCTTCTTCTCGGAGATCGAGCAGGCGACCGAGACGGCGTTGTGCGTCCACCGCATCCTGCGGCAGCGCCGACGCCGAGAACTGGAACTCGCCGCCCTCTTCGACACGGCCGGCGACCTCGCCGCCCTGCGCGAGCTGGACGCGGTGCTCCAGTCCATCGTTCGCCGGGCCAGGATGCTGCTCGGCACCGACACCGCCTACCTGACGCTCCCGGACGAAGGGGCCGGGGACACGTATATGCGTGTCACCGACGGTTCGGTCTCCCCACGTTTCCAGAGTCTGCGGCTGCAACTGGGCGAGGGCCTGGGCGGTCTGGTCGCCCAGACCTCACGTCCCTACGTCACTCCCGACTACCGGAGCGACGAACGCTTCCGCCACACGGACAGCATCGACGCCGGCGTGCTGGACGAGGGTCTGGTCCCCATCCTTGGCGTACCGCTGTTGCTCGGTGCCAGCAGCGGTCGTGGCGGCAAGGTCATCGGCGTGCTTTTCGCCGCCGACCGGGCGCCACGTTCCTTCAGCCCCGACGAAGTGGCGCTGCTGTGC
>NZ_JXTE01000352.1 GCF_000972385.1 Streptomyces sp. WM6386 | reverse complement strand
GGCGCGTGTGCAAGAACCACGCCAGGCTTCGCTCTACCACCAAACGCCTCGGCAGGATCACGAATCCCTTCGCACTCTTCGGCCTGCTCACGGTCTTGATCGTCAGATGGAGGAAGGACCTGGCCCAGGTGACGAGAGTGCCCGCATAGGCCAGGTCGGCCCAGACGATGGTGATCTCGGGATGCATCAGACGCAGCCGGAAGAGGGCTTCGCGGGCAGCGACGCTGGCGTGCATGCCGGGGTGACCATCACGAACAGCGGGAGCCCCTTCACGTCCACTATTATGTGCCTCTTTAGGCCCGGCGTCTTTTGTCCGGCGTCGTATCCGGACGTGGAGCGCGGGACGGTGGCGGCGACTTTCACCGACTGCGAGACCGCCGCCGAGCTGGCGGAAGCGGGCCGCAAGGTCACCCTGGTCTGCGGCCGCGTGCTCGGCCCCTCCCTGCACGCCCGGGTCCGCCGCCCGGTCGCCCGCCGGCTCGCCAAGCTGGGGGTGACCGGCCTCGAAGGTCCCGGGGCGGGGGTGACGGAAGTGACAGGCGACGCCGTACAGCTCGGGGACGGCCGCGAGCTGCCCAGCGCGGTGACGATCTGGACCGCGGGATGCCGTGTCCCGGACCTGGCCGTCCGCAGCGGGCTGCGC
>NZ_JXTE01000351.1 GCF_000972385.1 Streptomyces sp. WM6386 | reverse complement strand
GCGCGGGCTCGGCCGGCTTTGCGCGACTCTCGACCCGCACGACCCCGGCGGCGGGGTCTGGTTCGACTCCCGAGCCTGGCTGGTCACCGCACACCGACGCTGACCACCTGCCGCCGCCCCTACTCGTCGATCACCGAGCCGAAGTGAGCGCCGTGCGCGTTGCCGCCGAGAGCGGCAGCTCCGTAGGACCGGGAACCGTCGGCGAGCAGCCCACTCCCGCTCGCGGGCAGGACCCATACCGCGCCGTCGCCGGCGTTCTCCTCGGGAGCGGCGGCCACGAGCTCGGCCCTGCCGTCGCCGGCCGTGTCCACCAGCCGCACCTGGGCGCCCCATCCGTCGCCCGCCTCGGCAGTGCCGGGGATCCCAGGGGTGTTCTGGTCGAAGTACTGGGAGCCGGTGCCCGTCAGCCCCGCCTGCGAGCCACGCAACAACGACACCGCACCTGCGGCGGCTTCGCCGTCCGCGTCCTCGCCGGGCGCGCCGACAGCCACGTCGGCACGGCCGTCACCGTCGACATCGGCCACCGACAGCTCGTTGCCCCAGGAGTCGTCGAGCTCCCCCGCGCCGGGCACGCCAGGCGAGTTCTGCGACCACCACTGCGGGGCGGTACCGGGGCCTTCGGTTCCGGAAGGCCCGTCCTCGCC
>NZ_JXTE01000350.1 GCF_000972385.1 Streptomyces sp. WM6386 | reverse complement strand
CCCCTCCCCAGCCCGCGCGGCCGCTCCCTGGGAGCAGCTCCGCGGCCGCCTGTCGGGCACCCTCGTGCTGCCCGGCGAAGCCTCCTACGCCACCGCCAAAGTGCTCGAACTCCAGCAGTTCGACACCATCGACCCGCAGGCCGTCGCGTACTGCGCGAACGCGGCCGACGTCGCCCTGTGCCTGACCTTCGTGCAGGACAACGACCTGCCCGTCGCCATCCGCAGCGGCGGCCACAGCCTGGGCGGCTACTCCACCACCACCGGCCTGGTCGTCGACGTGTCCCGGCTGAACTCCATCAGCCTCACCGGCGCCACGGCGACGTTCGGGCCCGGCGCCCAGAACGTCGACATGCTGAACGCGCTGGCCCCCGCGGGGCTCGCCGTGGTCGGCGGCGCCGGCCCCACCGTCGCGGCCGGCGGCTTCGTCCAGGGCGGCGGCCTCGGCTTCCTGACCCGCCCGCTCGGCGTGGCCTGCGACGCCCTGACCTCCGCGACCGTCGTCCTGGCCGACGGCCGGATGGTGACCGCCGCACCGAACCGGCACAGCGATCTGTTCTGGGCGATACGCGGCGGTGGCGGCGGCAACTTCGGCGTCGTCACCTCCTACACCGCCACGGCCTCCGCCGTCACCGACGTGGCCACCGCGAC
>NZ_JXTE01000035.1 GCF_000972385.1 Streptomyces sp. WM6386 | reverse complement strand
CTACGTGGGGGGGTGGGGGGCTACGTGGGGGGGCCGGTCGGCCCGGGTCACCAGGTGACGGGCAGTTCGCGGACGCCGTAGACGACCGTGTCCTCTTTGAAGGCGATGTCCTCCATCGGCACGGCGATCTTCAGCCTGGGAAGCCGACGGAAGAGTTCGGGCAGGACGATCTGGAGCTCGGCGCGGGCCAGCGGCTGGCCGAGGCACTGGTGGACGCCGTAGCCGAAGGCCAGGTGCATGCGGGCGTTGGCGCGTGCCAGGTCGACGTCGTCGGGGGCGGTGAAGAATTCCGGGTCGCGGTTGGCGACGTGGATGGGGACGATCACGCCTTCGCCGGCGCTGATGGTGACGCCGCCGATGGTGACGTCCTCGACGGCGGTACGGCGCATCCCGCCGTGCACGATCGAGATGTGGCGCAGCAGTTCCTCCACCGCGTTGGCCACTTGCTTCTGTTCGCCGAGGAGATACGGGATCTGGTCGGGGTGGTGCAGCAGGGTGATGGTGCCCAGCGCGATCATGTTCGCGGTCGTCTCGTGCCCGGCGAACAGCAGGAAGGCGCTCAGGTCGGCGGCGTCCTGGTCGGTGATGACGCCCTCGTCCGCCTGGGCGGCGAGGCGGGTGATCACGTCGTCGCCGGGGGTCTTGCGTTTGGCCTGCACGAGTTCCAGCAGATAGGCGGAGAGGGCTTGTTGCGCCCGGCGGACTTCTCCCGCGGTGGCGGTCAGGTCGACGATGACCTTCGAGTGCTGCTGGAAGAAGCCGTGGTCCTCATAGGGCACGCCCAGCAGTTCGCAGATCACCAGGGAGGGCAGCGGCAGCGCGAAGTGCTCCACGAAGTCGGCCGGGCCCTCCCGCCCGGTGAGGCTGCCGAGGAGTTCGTCGGTCAGGCGGGCGATGGCGGGACGCAGCGCGTTGATGCGTTTGACCATGAACTCCCGGGTTAGGGTGCGCCGCATCACGGAGTGCACCGGATCGTCGTGGTTCTGGAAGAAGCCGGGCGGGCCCTGCTGGGCGCCTTCCATGAAGTTGGGCGCACCGGGCAGGGAGAAATCGACGCTGAACGCCGGGCTGCCGAGCACCGCCCGGGCGTCCTCCCAGCGGGTCACCAGCCACGGGCTGAGCCGCCCCTCCCACAGGGAGACGCGGGTGACCGGTTGTTCCGCCCGCAGTTCGGCATACAGGGGCGGAGGATCGAGAGGCGCATCCTTGGGACGGGCGAGCGTGAACGCATTTTCCGACGGAGACGAGGTCATGGCTGTCCCTTCCACCTTCGACTAACAGCGTTAGGCGTGCTGGTCGCTAGACTAACACCGTTAGCCGAAGGGGATAGTTCCCTTCCTCTGTTCCGCCCGGTGACGTCTTGCCGTACGGGATGGGCACTTTGGGGGGAGATAGGGTGCAGGCAGTGAGGAGGTGGCCATGAAGTCGCAGGCCAGACGGGTGCCCAATGTGCGGGGCGAGGGGGAACGGCTGCGGCAGGAGATCCTTGACGCGGCGACCCGCATCCTGGAGGAGACGGGACGCGAGGACGCACTCTCACTGCGCGGGGTCGCGCGCGAGGTCGGTATCTCCGCGCCCAGCGTCTATCTGCACTTCAAGGACAAGACCGAACTGGTCGCCACCGTGCTCGACGCCGCTTACCAGGCGCTGGCCGCGGAGATGAGCGCGGTCGGCGAAACGGCCGCCGCAGCCGGTGCCAACCCGTGGGAGCGCATAAGGGCCACGATCACCGCCTATCGCAGGTTCGCCATCGACAAGCCGCGCCGGTACCGGCTGATGTTCAGCCTGGAGTACGAGCCGGAGAGCCGACGCTCCGCCGACACCCCCCTCGGCACTGTGCCCCAGGCGTGGAGCCACACCGTGGACACCTACCTCGCGGCGACGGCCCCTGACCGTCGAGCGGAGGCCGAAACCATCGGCATCCACCTGTGGACCGCCCTGCATGGCCAGCTGGTTCTGTGGCACACCCTGCCCGGCCGCTACACCAGCAGCGAAGCCATACTGATCGAACTGGAACAGTCGTTGCTGCACCGGCTGCTGCCTGCACCGGACCCTCAGTCATCAGCCGCGAGGCCCGACGCTGCACACGGCCCGGGAAGAGCGTGAGAACGTCGCAGTGGCCACCAGGCCCCCGTGTTACGCCTGTGGACACCCCGTGGTTCGCCTCCTCGACGACGCCCTCGCCGTGGACCTGCGCAAACCCAGGACTACTTCCACCGCGTGTGGTCCACCGCCTTCCGCGCCGTCGACCTCGCCGACGCGGGCAGCGACGAGCCGGACGAGAACAGCAATGCGTGCACAGCCGACGGCGACGACCCCGAACAGGAAGCCGCATGAACACCGCCATCGTTTCTGAACCCCGCACCGCGGCGGCTCTGGCCGCCCGCCGCCGCAAGACCGAAGCCGCCCCTGAGCGCGTCCACCAGGCCATCGCCCGGCTCCGACGCGAGGAAGCCCAGGTCAGCGTCGCCGCCATCGCCCGCCGAGCAGACGTCTCGCGCACCTTCCTGTACGACAACGTCGAGGCCGGAACCGCGGTCGCCGCGGCGATGGCTCAGGCCGGCGAACACCGATCCCGCACGCTCGCTGAACAGGACGCCGAACATGAGGCGCCGTGGCGCGAACGCGCCCTGAACGCCGGGGACGCCCTTAAGGCCACCCACGCCGAGATCCTCGCCCAGCGCACCCGCATCGGCGAATCCCTCGGCCGGATACGCGACTTGGAGGCCGAGTGGACCGAGGAGGCCATGCAGCGGATCACCACCGAGAACACCGCGCTCAAGCAGCGGGTCCGCCAACTGACCGCCGACAACCGCACCCTCGAGGAACGGCTCAAGGCCGCCCGCTCCAACCTCCGCTTCCAGGACCGGCGCATCGCCGATCTCGAAGCCCGCCTTGCCGACCCGCTCTGTTGAGACGAAACGGTCTACCCTCGTAGCAACCGTCGGCGGAGGGCTTCCTGCTCTGGGCTCCGCGCAGGAGCGGGCTGCTGCGGTTTGGGCATGTCGGGGGCGTGAGCGAGGGCCTGGTCGATGCGGTCGCTGCTGCGGATGATGTCTGCCTCGGAGTGCGGCGCCGGCCATGTCACCAAGAGGTAGTCCTCCACCGGCTCGGCGCTGGCCTTGTCCGGAAGGATGTTGCGGCCTCGCCCGTGAACGCGCAGCCGGTACCAGCCAGGGCCCGCCGGGCTGAGGGGGGCAAGTCCGTCGACCGGGCCTTGTTCGAGGGACTCGACCCGGAGGAGGCCCGTGGGGACGTTCACGCTCATTTCCACGATCTCTTCCCAGGAGGCGTCCGTCGACGCAGCCGGCGGACCGGTCAGAGCGGTTGCCGTGGCCCGGATGGCGCCGGTGTGGATTCCCGTGACAATGAGAGCCCCCTGTGACATGGGGACGGCAAGTCCATTGCTCCAGTCCGCCGTCTGGACAGGGATTTCTCCAGCGTCGAGGACACCGAAAGTGCCTTCCGGGACGTACACGTCGTGTGCGGTGACCATGTCTCTCCCGGCTGGTACGTCATCGCTCTGGGCGCAAGCCTGCCATGGTTTGCACGGGGGCGGGCAGTGCGTGGGCCGTCCCGGAACGGCACTACCGTTACTGCGTGGGTGACTCTGAAGGGGTCGCCGTCGAGGACGCGCTCAGCTCGGAAGAACTGGGTGTTCAGGCCGCCCTGGGCGTTGTTCCCGGTGGCCGTGATCATGTACACGCTGACGCCGGTCGGACCCGTCCCGGAGGACACATTGGGCATCTGGCATCCGTCGAAGGTGCTGCGTGTACCACCGGAGGACAGTCCTTCACGGGAGCGTGCGATGGGGTATTCGTCGCAGCTCAGGCCCGTGATGCTGGGGGCGTCTCCGCAGGCCATCTGACGGTTCGTGTTGATGATCGTGTCATCTTCGGTCCTGGTCAGCGGGTTCGCGAACGTGGCGCCGGGGAGTCCCGATGCCTGGGCGCGCTGAACGTGAGAGGCGAGAGACGGGTAGGAGGCACTGCTGTAGACGAGTTCTGACGCGTACCAGGGCACCACGCAGCCCACGGTGGCCCGTCCGACGGTGGCGTTGTCGCAACGGAACTCGTTGAGGTCGTAGGAGGTGACGGCCGCGGGGTACCCGGCGTTGGTGAAGGTGAGGTACCAGTACGTGGCGCGGTTGCCGATGGCGCCGGCCGCCGTGGCGGTGGTGTCGAAGAATGCCTCGCCCGACCGCCAGGAGTTCAGGGGCAGCAGGGGCTGTGCCGGGAACGAGGAGCTCTCCAGTGTGCAGGACCCGCTCAGGGTCGCCTGCCCGTCGACAGAGGCTTTCTGGGCGCCTCCCCATCCGCCGTACATTGAGAGCTCGAGCTGGTGGGCAAACGTGGGCAGCCCGGTGTCGCTGTAGCTGTAGTTGATGACGACCATGTCGGCTTCGCCGGTGACCGTCTTCGTTCCGTTCACGGTCCGCGTTGTGGTGTACGTCAGCCCGGTCACCAGGCAGATCTGGGTGCGAACCCGAGGAGTCGCTGCGATGCAGCACGCCCTGATACGCCCACGCCGTGACCCAACTCCGTTGCCCGGCCGGGCTGTCCGCCCCGGCGAACAGCGGCGGCGATGAAGAAGACCACCGGAGCCGTCGTCGGTCTCTTCGCCTCCGGCCCGCTGCTGCTGGCCGTTCCGATCCTCGCCATCGGGGCCAGGAGTGCCTCGGCCTCCTGCTCGACCGGCGGTACACAGGCTGTGGATACCTCAGCCGTTGCCGCTCAGGTGAAGGCGATCCTGGACCGCGGCGGCAAGGGGACGGTCTCCGTGCCGGGCCTGGACGACCCGGCCGAGCAGGTGCCCAACGCCAAGACGGAACGCGGTCCCGATCCCACCCGACTTCATCCCCTTCCTGGCGGACCACAAGGCCCGACAGACAGCGATGTGAGCCGCGGCCGGAGAACTGTGGGAGGAACACCACGTCGTCTTCTCGCGGCTCGACGGGCGCCCGCTTGACCCCCGGCAGGACCACGAGGAGTTCAAGGAGTTGCTGGCCGAGGCCGGGATCGACGACCGGCGCCTGTACGACGGAAGCCGGCACACCGCAGGCACGATCCTGAACGAGCTGGGCGTCGACATGACCACGATCATGGAGATCCTGCGCCACACCCAGATCAGCCAGACCCGCCGCTACGTGAAGGGCAGATCGCACCTGTCGAAGGACGCGATGCGACGCATGGGCGAGTTCTTTGCACCGCTCCCCCAAACCCCGCCCCGGACCCGGTTTCCGGTCCCACTGAGACCAGAACTGAGACCACCGACACCCGCACGACCCGCTCACAGCGCCGCCGCCGCATCCGGTAAAAGGAAAAACCCCAGGTCACGGCGAGTGAGTCCCAGGGCTTTCCAGAGCCGCCTTCGGGATTCGAACCCGAGACCTACGCATTACGAGTGCGTTGCTCTGGCCATCTGAGCTAAGGCGGCGCGCCGTCCGCACCATGGTGCGATCAGCAACGCCGGTAAGTCTACACAGTTTCGGAGGGTGCTCCGTACCGGCCCCAGAGGGGGCATTCCGGGGCCGGTCGAGGCGGCTACGAGCAGCGCTTCCCCCTCGTCGGCGGGGTTCCCCGGAGGAGGTACGCGTCGATGGTGGAGTCGATGCAGGCGCTGCCGCGACCGTAGGCGGTGTGACCGTCGCCCTCGTAGGTGAGGAGGCGGGCGGAAGAGAGCTGGGCGGCCAGGGCGCGGGCCCAGCGGTACGGGGTGGCCGGGTCGCGGGTGGTGCCGACGACCACGATCGGGGCGGCGCCCTTCGCGGTGATGCGATGCGGCTCACCCGTCGCCCCCACCGGCCAGTACGTGCAGTTCAGCGAGGCCCATGCCAGGCCCTCGCCGAAGACGGGGGACGCCTTCTCGAACTCCGGCAGCGCGTCCCGCACCTGGTCCGCAGAGCTGAACGCCGCGGGGAGGTCCAGGCAGTTCACCGCCGCGTTGGCGAACATCAGGTTCGAGTAGCGGGCATCGGCGTCCCGCTCGTAGTAGCTGTCGGAGAGGACCAGCAGTCCCGCGCCGTCGTTCTCCTTCATCGCCGAGGTCAGCGCCTCGCGCAGCTGCGCCCAGGCGCCCTCGTCGTACATCGCCGCGATGACCCCGGTGGTGGCGAGGGACTCGCCGAGTTTGCGGCCGTCCACGTCGCCCGTGGGGATCGGCCGGGCGTCGAGCTTCTCGAAGAACGCCTTGAGGTTGCTGCCGACCTCGCCCGCCTTCGTGCCCAGCGGACAGTCCGACTGCTGCACACAGTCCCGCGCGAACGACTGGAACGCCGTCTCGAACCCCGCCGTCTGGTCGAGGTTCGTGCGCCGCGCGGACAGGGACGGGTCCATCGCGCCGTCCAGGACCAGTCGGCCGACCCGGTCCGGGAAGAGGCCCGCGTACGTCGCCCCGAGGAACGTTCCGTACGACGCCCCGACGTACGTCAGCTTCTCGTCGCCCAGCGCCGCCCGCAGGATGTCCATGTCCCGCGCCGCCTCGACGGTGGACACATGCCGCAACAGCTCGGGCGAGTCGGCACCGCACCCCTCCGCGAACTTCTGGAACGCGGCGACGAGTTCCTCGGTCTCCTCCTCGTCATCGGGTGTCGTGTCGGTCTGCGTGTACGCGTCCATGTCGCGCCCGTCCAGGCACTCCACGGGCTCGCTGCGGGCGACGCCGCGCGGGTCGACCGCGACCATGTCGTACCGGGCACGGACCTCGGCGGGGTAGCCGATCCCGGCGTAGGCCTGGAGGTAGCCGATCGCCGAGCCGCCCGGCCCGCCCGGGTTCACCAGCAGCGAGCCCAGCGCCTTGCCGGTGCCGGTCGCCTTCTTGCGGGAGACAGCGAGGCGGACGTCACCGTCGTCCGGCTTGTCGTAGTCGAGCGGTGCCTTCATCGTGGCGCACTGGAAACCGGGCACTCCGCAGCTGCGCCAGCTCAGCTTCTGTCCGTAGTACGGCGACAGAGCGGCCGGCGTGGCCTTCGGCAGCGCGGCCAGCGCCGCCGCCTCCGCGGCCGAGCCGGCGGACCCGCTCCCCGCGGAGCAGGCGGACACGACCAGCGCGGCAACGGCGAGAATGGCACCGCCGGTGCGCGAACGCCGGTGAGGCGGCGGGGCGATCGGGTGTGCCGGGGGGCGGAGACTGCGCCTGATGTGCATCAACCGAGAGTAACTCTGCGCAGCCTGTCAGTTGCCTTCCGTACACCTTGCGGCTCGTACGAGGGACCTGGTCAACCTACTGTTGATCGTGAAAGGTACCGAGGCTCCGAGGGGCGGTGCCTCAGCCCGCTCTGAGCGCCATCGTCATCGCCTCCACGGCGAGCAGCGGCGCCACATTGCGGTCGAGGGCGTCCCGGCAGGCGGCGATCGCCTCGATGCGGCGCAGCGTCGACTCCGGGGTGTTGCCGCGGGCCAGGCGCTCCAGAGCCTCCTCGGCGTCCCCGTTGGCGATCGCCACCCGGGAGCCGAGCTGGAGGGCGAGGACGTCGCGGTAGAAGCCGGTGAGGTCGGTCAGGGCGAGGTCGAGGCTGTCGCGCTGGGTACGGGTCCGGCGCCGCTTCTGCTTGTCCTCCAGGTCCTTCATCACCCCCGCCGTACCGCGCGGCATACGACCGCCCTGGGATGCGCCCATGGCCGTCTTCAGCTCCTCGGTCTCCTTGTTGTCCATCTCCTCGGCGAGCAGCTTGGCGTCCTCGGCGGCCGCGTCCACGAGCTCCTGGGCGGCCCTGAGGCAGCCGCCGATGTCCTCGACGCGCAGCGGCAGCCTGAGGACGGCGGCCCTGCGCTCGCGCGCGGCGGGGTCGGTGGCCAGCCGCCGGGCCCGGTCGACATGCCCCTGCGTGGCCCGTGCGACGGCCGCGGCCACGGCGGGCTCGATGCCTTCCCGTCGTACGAGAAGGTCGGCGACCGCGTCGACGGAGGGCGTGCGCAGATTGAGGTGCCGGCAGCGGGAGCGGATGGTGGGCAGGACGTCCTCGACGGACGGGGCGCACAGCAGCCAGACAGTACGGGGGGCGGGCTCCTCGACGGCCTTCAGCACCGCGTTGGCCGACTTCTCGTTCAGCCGCTCGGCGTCCTCGACGAGGATCACCTGCCAGCGGCCGGTCGCCGGAGAGGTGTACGACTTGCGGACGGTGTCCCTCATGTCGTCGGCGAGGATCTGCGTGCCGACGGCGGCGACGGTGGTGACGTCCGCGTGCGTGCCGATGAGTGCCGTATGACATCCGTCGCAGAACCCGCACCCGGGGATTCCGCCGAGCGCGCGGTCGGGGCTCACGCACTGCAGGGCGGCGGCGAAGGCCCGCGCGGTCTGCGTCCGGCCGGCCCCGGGCGGGCCCGTGAACAACCAGGCGTGGGTCATCTTCGACGCCTCGGGCGGCGGGGTGCCGGTGGTGGCCGCGGTGACGAGCGCGTCGGCGTCCCGAGCGGCGGCTCCGAGCTGCTCGCTCACCTTCTCCTGGCCGACGAGGTCGTCCCAGACGGTCATGGGTGGTGCCGCCCTTTCGTCACGGTCGGGGGTGCTGGCTCCATTGTGCGGGCCGGCACTGACAACAGGGCTCCGTCAGGGAACCGAGGGACCTGCCTCAGCCCCGGCGTCCCCGGCCCCGGCGCCCACGCTCGTCGCCGAAGTCATCACCGTCACGCGGGCCCAGCAGCTCGTCCGCCAGCGACGGCAGGTCGTCCAGCGGTGTCTCCTCGGCCCAGTCCGACCGGGGCCGCCGCCGGGGCGCCCCCGTCTCGTCGACCTGAGGCATCTCCCGCGTACGGTCCTCGGTCCCGTCCGACCCCGCCTGGTCCTCCCGGAAGTACCCCGGCGGCACCCGATCCGCAGGAGCCTCACCCGGCACCGGCGGCAGCACGGCGGTCTCGTCCGCGGCACCCGGCACCACCGGCGGCAGCACAGCCGTCTCATCGGCCGCACCCGGCACCACCGGCGGCAGCACAGCCGTCTCGTCGGCCGCACCCGGCACGACGGGAGGCAGCACGGCCGTCTCGTCCGCGGCCCCGGCCGGCGGCTTGGGCAGCTCGGCCGTCACCTCGTTGTCGGCGGCCCCTTCGGCCTTGTCGTCCCGCACCGGCCGCAGCACGGCCGTCTCCTCCACCGGTCCACCCGACGCGTTCGTCGGCGTCACCACCGGCGTGGGCACGGTCGCCGCCTCCGGAGGGACGACCGCGGGCGGTGCCGGCTTCTTCGGTCCCGCCTCCGCGGCGGCCGCGGCCTGCTCGGCGAGCCGTCGCGCCTCCTCGGCCCGCAGCAGCGCCTCCTCGGCCTTGCGCTGCTTCTCCACACGCCGCGCCTCGGCCTCGGCCCGCAGCCGCGCCTCTTCCTCGGCCTGCTTGCGACGCCGGTCCTCCTCGACCTTGCGCCGCGCTTCCTCCTCGGCCCGCGCCTTCTCCTCGGCGAGGAGCCGAACCCGCTCCTCCTCGGCACGCCTGCGCGCTTCCTCGGCCCGCAGCCGGGCCTCCTCCGCCTGCCGCTCGGCCTCGCGGCGCTGCGCCTCCTCCAGCTCGCGCCGCTTGCGCTCCTCCTCCTCGGCGCGCAGCCGCTCCAGCTGCTCCTGGCGCTCGCGCTCCAGGCGCTCCTCCTCGGCCTTGCGCGCGGCCTCTTCCTCGGCCTTGCGGCGCGCTTCCTCCTCGGCCTTGCGCCGGGCCTCCTCCTGCTCGCGGATCTCCTGCTCGGAGAGCGGCAGGAGCTGATCGAGCCGGTGGCGTACGACGGTCGTGACAGCCTCGGGCTCCTGGCCCGCGTCGACGACGAGATAGCGCCCGGGGTCGGCGGCGGCCAGCGTCAGGAACCCGGACCGCACGCGCGCGTGGAACTCCGCCGGCTCCGACTCCAGCCGGTCCGGCGCCTCGGTGAACCGCTCGCGGGCGATCTCCGGGGACACGTCGAGGAGCACGGTCAGATTCGGCACCAGTCCGTTGGTCGCCCAGCGGTTGATGCGGGCGATCTCCGTCGGCGACAGGTCGCGGCCCGCCCCCTGGTAGGCGACGGACGAGTCGACGTACCGGTCCGAGATCACGACCGCGCCCCGCTCCAGCGCGGGACGCACCACGGTGTCCACGTGCTCCGCGCGGTCGGCCGCGTACAGCAGGGCCTCCGCGCGGTGCGAGAGCCCGGCGCTGGACACGTCGAGCAGGATCGACCGCAGCCGCTTGCCGACCGGCGTCGCCCCCGGCTCGCGCGTCACCACGACCTCGTGGCCCTTGGCCCTTATCCACTCGGCGAGCGCCTCGGCCTGGGTGGACTTGCCGGCCCCGTCGCCGCCCTCCAGGGCGATGAAGAAACCAGCGGACGCAGGCGCCGTCACCGGGTCGTCGCCGCCCAGCAGCGCGTCCCGCAGATCGTGCCGCAGCGGCACACCGGAACGGTCGTCGACCTTGGCGAGCACCAGCGCGGCCACCGGCAGCAGCAGTGCGCCGATCAGCATCAGCGTGAACGCCGCGCCGCCGTGCGCGAACACGAACTTGCCGCTCTCCAGCCGGTGCGGCCCGATCAGCGCGGCGACCAGCGGGGCGATCACCGCGCCGAGCGCCACGAAGACCCGTACGACCGCGTGCAGATGCTCGGTCGTGCGCCCGCGCCGGTAGTCCTCGGCCTCCTGGTCGAGGAGCGTGTGCCCGGTGTTGGCGGCCACGCCCGCGCCGGCACCGGCCAGCGCGACGATCAGGACGACGGTGGTGACGTCCGGGACGAGGCCGGCGGCGAGCAGCGCGACGCCGGTGAAGGCGATCGCCAGCGCGAGCAGGCGGCGGCGCGAGAGCGAGACCAGCACCTTGGGGGCCGTACGGATGCCGACGACGACCCCGCCGGTCAGCGCCAGGACCAGCAGGCCGTACGTCACCGGGCCGCCGCCCAGGTCCTTGGCGTGCAGCACGGACACGGCGACGGCGGCGGCGATCGCCCCGGCGACGGCCGCGGAGGCCAGCACCAGCAGCGGCAGCACGCCGGTGCGGCCCTTGTCGACGCCGGTGCCCGTCTTGGGGCGGCGCATGCCCTCCAGCGGGGAACGCGCGCGTGGAGTGCGGGTGTCGGGCAGTTCCAGGAAGGTCAGCACGGACAGGGACGCGGCGAACAGTCCGGCCGCGACATACGAGGCGAGGGCCGCCTGATGCTGGGCGAACCAGTCGATCCCGGCGCCCAGCAGGTTGTTGACCAGCGAGGCCGCGACAAGTGCGGCGGCGGCGAGCGGGATCGCCACGAAGCCCGTACGCAGCGACAGGCGGCGCAGCGCGTCCATGTGGTCCGGCAGCGGCCGTACGGTCGCGCCCTCCGGCGGCGGGGCCGGCAGCAGGGCGGGCGCCGCGCTCTCGCGGCACACCGTCCAGAAGCGCTCGGCGACTCCGGTCACGAAGGCGGTCACCAGGAGGACCGCCAGTGCGTTGTCCGGCGTCCAGTCGATCCACAGGGGCGCGACGATCAGCGCCAGCGTGCGCACGGCGTCCGCGCCGACCATCGTCCAGCGGCGGCCGAGCGGCCCCTCCGGCGACGTGAGCGACGTCAACGGGCCGAGAAGCACCGCCCCGAAGAGCAGCGTGGCCAGAATGCGCACCCCGAAGACGGTCGCCACTGCGAACGCCACGCCCCGGTAGCCGCCGCCGAAGGACCCCTCGGCGATCGCCGCCTGGAGGGCCAGGACGACCAGCACCAGGAGGGCGAGTACGTCGCCGACACCCCCCACCAGCTGCGCGCTCCACAGCCTCCTGAGCTGCGGTCGGCGCAACAGGGCGCGGACGGCGCGCTCGCGGGAGTCCGCGGCAAGGGCGTCGTCGGGGGCCGGGTGGTGGGCCGTTGGCTGCTCGGCTCGCGTCATGCTTTCAGCCTATCGGGCAGCACCGACAGCCTGCGGCGCCCGTCCGAACGTGCGCACGCCCCGACACCAAACCGATGCCGGGGCGTTCGTTTTGCGAACCCGAGGTGAAGGTCCGCGGCGCAACTCAGTCTTCCGACGCGGTCTTCGAGGCCGCCGCCTTCTTGGTGGTGGTCTTCTTCGCCGTCGTCTTCTTGGCGGTCGTGGTCGTCTTCTTGGCCGCGGTCTTGGCGGCCGTCGCCTTCTTGGCCGGGGCCTTCTTCGCGGGCGCCTTCTTCGCCGTCTTCTTGGCGGGAGCCTTCGCGCGCTTCTCGGCGAGCAGTTCGAAGCCGCGCTCCGGGGTGATGTCCTCGACGCTGTCGCCGGAGCGCAGGGTCGCGTTGGTCTCCCCGTCGGTCACATACGGCCCGAAACGGCCGTCCTTGACCACGACCGGCTTCTCGCTGACGGGGTCCGCGCCCAGCTCCTTCAGCGGCGGCTTGGCGGCGGCCCGGCCCCGCTGCTTGGGCTGGGCGTAGATCGCCAGCGCCTCTTCGAGGGTGATCGTGAAGAGCTGGTCCTCGGCGGTGAGAGACCGTGAGTCCGTGCCCTTCTTCAGGTACGGGCCGTAGCGGCCGTTCTGCGCGGTGATCTCCACGCCCTCGGCGTCCTTGCCGACGACACGCGGCAGCGACATCAGCTTGAGGGCGTCCGCGAGGGTCACCGTGTCCAGCGACATCGACTTGAACAGCGAGGCCGTACGCGGCTTCACGGCGTTCTTGCCGGTCTTCGGGGTGCCCTCGGGGAGCACCTCGGTGACGTACGGGCCGTAGCGGCCGTCCCGCGCGATGATCTGGTGGCCCGACTCCGGGTCGGCGCCGAGCTCGAAGTCACCGCTCGGCTTGGCGAGCAGTTCCTCCGCGAGCTCGATGGACAGCTCGTCCGGGGCGAGGTCCTCCGGCACGTCCGCGCGCTGGTGCCCCTCGGAGTCCTTCTCGCCGCGCTCGATGTACGGGCCGTAGCGGCCGACCCGCAGCACGATGCCGTCGCCCACCGGGAACGACGACACCTCGCGCGCGTCGATCGCGCCCAGGTCGGTCACGAGCTCCTTGAGGCCGCCGAGGTGATCCCCGTCACCGTTACCGGCGACCGCCGCGCCGCCTTCGGTGCCTTCGCCGAAGTAGAACCGCTTGAGCCACGGCACGGACTGGGCCTCGCCCCGCGCGATGCGGTCGAGGTCGTCCTCCATCTTGGCGGTGAAGTCGTAGTCGACGAGCCGCCCGAAGTGCTTCTCCAGGAGGTTGACCACGGCGAAGGACAGGAAGGACGGGACGAGTGCCGTGCCCTTCTTGAAGACATAGCCGCGGTCGAGGATCGTGCCGATGATCGAGGCGTACGTCGACGGACGGCCGATCTCGCGCTCTTCGAGCTCCTTGACCAGGCTGGCCTCGGTGTAGCGGGCCGGGGGCTTGGTGGCGTGCCCGTCGACCGTGATCTCCTCGGCGCTGAGCCGGTCGCCCTCGCTGACCTGGGGCAGCCGGCGCTCGCGGTCGTCCAGCTCGGCGTTCGGGTCGTCCGCACCCTCGACGTACGCCTTCATGAAGCCGTGGAAGGTGATCGTCTTGCCGGAGGCGCTGAACTCGACGTCCCGGCCGTCGGCGGCGGCGCCGGCGATCTTCACGGTCACGGAGTTGCCGACCGCGTCCTTCATCTGGGAGGCGACGGTCCGCTTCCAGATCAGCTCGTAGAGCTTGAACTGGTCGCCGGTCAGTCCGGTCTCGGCAGGCGTGCGGAAACGATCACCCGAGGGGCGGATCGCCTCGTGCGCCTCCTGCGCGTTCTTGACCTTTCCGGCGTACGTTCGCGGGGCCGAGGGCAGGTAGTCGGCGCCGTACAGCTGGGTGACCTGCGCACGGGCCGCGGTGACAGCGGTGTCGCTGAGCGTCGTGGAGTCCGTACGCATATAGGTGATGAAGCCGTTCTCGTACAGCTTCTGCGCGACCTGCATGGTCGCCTTCGCTCCGAAGCCGAGCTTCCTCGAAGCTTCCTGCTGGAGCGTCGTCGTACGGAACGGGGCGTACGGCGAGCGGCGGTAGGGCTTGGACTCGACGGACCGCACGGCGAACTGTGTCTGATCCAGGGCGGCGGCCAGCGCGCGGGCGTTGGCCTCGTCGAGGTGGAGCGTGTTGGCGCCCTTGAGCTGTCCCAGGGAGTCGAAATCACGGCCCTGGGCGACGCGCTTGCCGTCGACGCTCTGGAGGCGGGCGACGAGGGTCGACGGGTCGCTGGAGTCGCCCGCGCGGCCGGTCGCGAAGGTGCCCGTCAGGTCCCAGTACTCGGCGGACCGGAACGCGATGCGCTCGCGTTCCCGCTCCACCACGAGCCGGGTGGCGACGGACTGGACACGGCCCGCCGACAAACGGGGCATGACCTTCTTCCACAGGACCGGCGAGACCTCGTAGCCGTAGAGACGGTCGAGGATACGGCGGGTCTCCTGGGCGTCGACCAGCTTCTGGTTGAGCTCGCGCGGGTTGGCCACGGCGGCCTGGATCGCGGCCTTGGTGATCTCGTGGAAGACCATCCGCTTGACGGGGACCTTCGGCTTGAGCACTTCCTGGAGGTGCCACGCGATGGCCTCGCCCTCGCGGTCCTCATCGGTGGCGAGGAAGAGCTCGTCGGAGTCCTTCAGCAGATCCTTGAGCTTCTTGACCTGAGCCTTCTTGTCGGCGTTGACGACATAGATCGGCTCGAAGTCGTGCTCGACGTCCACGCCGAGCCGGCGGACCTCGCCGGTGTACTGCTCCGGCACCTCCGCGGCACCGTTGGGGAGGTCGCGGATGTGCCCGACGCTCGCCTCGACGACGTAACCAGGGCCGAGATAGCCCTTGATCGTCTTCGCCTTGGCAGGCGACTCGACGATGACGAGTCGGCGGCCGCCTTTTGCGGTCTCGCTGGTCGGGGACAACTTCGCTCTTCTCTCCGGTCGACGCTTGGGGCCTCCCCAGGCGCCTTCATCCCGGGGTCGGGTCATGGTGACGCTGCGGAGTGTGACGGTACATCCCGCCCCCGTGTCAAACGGGAAAAGCCCGCAACGGCCACTCGAACGGTAACCCGACTACCGCCATTCCTGCCGCCCGGAGTACCCACCGGCTATTTCGAGCCTTACCGGAGGGAGACCTCCCGATTACCGGGACCTCGGCTTTTCCATGATCCTCAGATACGGGTGAGGCACCATGCGCCGAGGCCCAGCGCCACCACCGCGGCGAGGCCCGCGAGGGTCACCGATGCGACCGGGTTCACACCGTGTGCGACGGGTTCGCGCTGTCGTACCCGGGCCGCGGTCCACATCAGCAGCCCACCCCCGAACAGGGCGAACACCACCCCAGCGAAGATCGCCGGTCCCCTCTCCATGACGCCCCTGCCCCCTTTTGCCCCGGCCGCGAGTGTCCGGCCCCGGGAGGTTGACACGCGCGGGCGGCGGCCAGGCGAACCTGAGGTGAACGCGGGACCGACGCGGCGGTGGACCGCCCCGGCGCTCCCGCCCATGGCCGGGGGCTCAGACCGATCCGGGCGCGGGTATCTTTCCGGTCGTCTTCCCGTTGTCGGTCCGTCCCACGGTGCACACGGCCCTCTTGAACCCCTGGTTCCAGTCGTCCTCGTCGGCCACCCAGCCGAACACGGCCCGCTCCGACCCCGGTGCCCAGGTCGACTCGAATTTGTTGCCGCAGAGCTTGGTCGCGTTGTCGGCGCCCTTCTCGTAGTTCATGCCGCCGGGCGCCTGGACGACGCCTATGACCTGGTCGGTGTGGGGTTTCACGCAATCGGTGAGCGGGGCGTTGTAGCCGTCGTCCCCCTCCTCGTAGATCCAGCAGTCGCCGACACTCATCTGACCGACCCACAGGTTGGCGCCCTCGTCGCGGAACCGGCCCACTTCACCGCCTATCGCGGCATGGCGCCCGAGTACGAGACATGCCGTACCGCTGTTGGCCACGGTGAAGCCCTCCTTCGTCGGTACCACGGCGTAGCCGGCCGCGTCCGGCAGGGCGTCGACGACCGCGCGCGTCTGGTTCGCGCAGCGCTCGGCGCCCTCGGCGGCCGCGTCCGCGGCGTCGGTGGCCGTGTCGACCGCCACGACCTGACCGTCGGGCCAGTCCTCGGAGCAGCTCACCTTGCCCAGGTTCGGCACCGACTTGAACGGCGTCCCCGACCAGACCGCCTGCACACAGTCGCCGGTCTCCAGCGGCTGGCTGAGTCCGACGACATCGCCGTACGGCAGCACCGGTCCGGTGGGTGGTGCCGAGGACTTGGGCACGCTGGACGTGGGCGGCTTCTTCGCGGCGGCGGTGTCGTCGCCACCGCCGTCGCCGGTCAGCGAGACGGCCAGCCAGGTGCCGCCGGCGACGACGAGCACGGCGGCCACGACGAGCGCGACGACGGCGAGCCGCTTCCTGGAAGGCGACGGCGGGGGCGGCGGCCCGCCGCCAGGGGCACCCGGCCCGCCCGCGCCCCAGCCGGCGCCGTAGGTGCCGCCCGCGTACGGCGGGGCGGGACTGCCCTCGTAGGGCGCCGGGCCGCCGTACGGCGTCGAACCGCCGCCGGTGTACGGCCCGTAGGGCGCAGGGCCGCCACCGCCCGCGGAGGGCGACTGCGCGCCGCCGCTCGCGTAGGGCCCTTGCGCGTAGGGATTGCCGGCCTCGGGCGACTGCTGCGATACGGAGGCCTGCCGCCACGGGTCGTACTGCGAAGAGGGCGCCCCGCCGGGCGTGACCGGACCGCCACCACCCGGAGCACCGGGGCCGAAGCCCCCGGCTCCCGGAGTCACCGCCCCCGCCGCGCCGCCCACCCCCTGGGGCACCCCTCCCGGAGTGTGCGGAGTGTGCGGAGTGTGCGGTGTCTGCGGAGTGCTCGGCGTCGGTGGCGCACCCGGCGTCTGGGGTGTCGCCGCCCCGAACCCCTCGGGTGGCGGCCCGAATCCCCCCGGCGCCGCACCGGCCGCCGCGGGCCACGCGGGCGAGGCACCCCGCACCACCCGCTCCAGCCCCCGCGCCACCGTCTCCGGCGACGACCTGCGCACCGGGTCCTTCACGAGCAACCCCTGGAGCACAGGCGCCAGTTCACCGGCCCGCACCGCAGGCGTCGGCTCCTCCCCCAGCAGCGCCGTCAGCGTGGCGTAGTCACCGTGCCGGTCGAAGGGACCGCGCCCCTCCACGGCCGAGTACAGCGTCGCGCCCAGCGAGAACAGGTCCGCGGCCGGCGTCGGGGGCTCCCCACGCGCGCGTTCCGGAGCGAGGTAGCCCGGTGTGCCGAGGATGCCCGCCGTGGCGGTGAGCCGGGGTTCGCGGGACTCGGGTTGCAGCGCGATGCCGTAGTCGGTGAGCAGCACGCGCGCGTACGGATCGCCCGAAGCGTCCGACGCCAGCAGGATGTTGGCCGGTTTCACATCCCTGTGGAGGATGCCGATCCGGTGTCCCGCGGTCAGCGCGTCGAGCACCGCGAGCCCGATGCGGGCCGCCTGGGCGGGCAGCAGCGGCCCCGAACTCCGTACGACCGCCTGGAGGTCGACCGCGTCCGGCACGTACTCCATGACGATCCACGGCAGTCCTTCGTGGACCACGACGTCGTGCACCGTCGCCACATGCGGATGGCCGCGCAGCCGCGCCGCGTGCCGGGCCTCGCTGCGGGCCCGCGCGATGCGCTGGGCGGGCTCGGTCGCGTCCATCGGCACATCCGGAAGCGCGATCTCCTTCATCGCGACTTCGCAGGCCAACTCCTCGTCGTACGCGAGCCAGACCCGGCCCATGCCGCCCGCGCCGAGCGACCGCAGCAGCCGGTACCGCCCGTTGATGACCCTGCCTTCGCCTTGATCCGGCGTATCCCCCACCATCACGCCTCCCCCCGAGACCCGAGACAGCGTGCCTCCCCCGAGGACGCGTGAACTCTGTCTCTCGAAGGTAGCTTCGCAGGTGCCACTGACAGGAGACCTTTTCAGGAGCAATCCCACCAGATCGGGCACATGGGCCCCAGGGGCGCCCGCCCGTCTCAGGCGTCACGCGGGATCAAGCCTCACGCCGGCTCCAGGAACCCCTGCTCCACCAGCAGCCGGATCTGCGCCGGCGTACGGTCCCGCAGCAACACCGGATCCTCGCCCACCAGTTGCGCGATCGCGTCCAGGATCCGCCCCGCGCTCAGCGAGCCGTCGCACACTCCGGCGAAGCCCGCACCGACCGTGTCCACCTTGGTGGCCCGGCGCATCCCGCGGTTCTGCCGCAGCACGACATGCTCCGGGTCCTCGGCGCCGGGCAGCCCGACCTGCTCCTGGACAACCTCGGAGGCGAGCCTGAAGTGGCCCTCCAGCAGAGCGGCGTCATCGTGTTCGCGCAGGAAGTCGAGGCGCTCGAAGTGCGCCCTGACGGTGTCGCCGAGCGGCTGCTCGACGGGGTGCGGCCACTCCTCGGCGACGACCGAGGGCACGGCGGCCCCCGTCCTGCGCAGGGTGATCCAGCCGAACCCGACGGACCTCACCTTGCGCGCCTCGAACTCGTCCAACCAGGCGTCGTACAGCGCCTGGTACTCGGCCGGGTCGCCCTGGTGGTCACCGGCGTCCCTGAGCCACAGCTCGGCGTACTGCGTGACGTCCTGCACCTCGCGCTGCACGATCCACGCGTCGCACCCGCGCGGCACCCACGACCGCAGCCGGTCCTGCCAGTCCTCCCCCTCCACGTGCTGCCAGTTGGCGAGGAACTGCGCGAACCCGCCCTCGTTCAACCGCTCCCCCGCCTGCTGAACGAGCGACCGGCACAGATCGTCCCCGCCCATCCCGCCGTCCCGGTACGTCAGCCGGGCTCCCGGCGAGATCACGAACGGCGGGTTCGAGACGATCAGGTCGTACGTCTCCCCGTCCTTCACCGGCTCGAACAGCGAGCCCTCGCGCAGCTCGGCCGCCGGGGTGCCGGACAGCGCCAGCGTGAGCCCGGTGATGTGCAGCGCGCGCGGGTTGAGATCGGTCGCCGTCACGCGCGTGGCGTGCTGCGCGGCGTGCAGCGCCTGGATACCGGAGCCGGTACCGAGGTCGAGGGCGGCGGAGACGGGCTTGCGGACGGTGATACCCGCCAGGGTCGTGGAGGCGCCGCCGACCCCCAGGACCACGCCCTCGGCCCGGCTGCCGATGCCTCCGGCCCCGCCGACGGCACACCCCAGGTCGGACACGATGAACCAGTCCTCGCCGTCGGGTCCGCCGTACGGACGTACGTCGACGGTCGCGGCGACCTCGTCCGAGCCGGCGCGCACCAGCCACCCGCTCTCCAGACACGCGTCCACGGGCAGCACGCCCGCCACGCGCGCGTGGAGCACCGGCTGCTGCAGCAGGAAGAGCCGTACGAGCACCTCCAGCGGTGTGTCCCCGCGGGTCGCCCGCAGGGCGGGCACGGTCTCGCTGCGCGCGAGCGCCGCGTACGCGGGGGCACCGAGCAGTTCGAGCAGCCCGTCGGCGGTGAAGGAGGCCCCCAGAAGGGCGTCCCTCAGACGCGCGGCGACGTCGGGGCGGTCGACGGAGGGCAGAGAGGCAAGGCTGGCGTTACTCACCACCCCATTGTGAACCGGCGCCGCAGGCAATGCCTACGGCGCCGGGGTCACGCAGGGGTGGATGTCAGCCGGTGGTGGCCGCCGGCGAGGCGGACGCGCTCTTGCAGCTCTCCTGCTGCGCCATCGCCTTGCCGACGTCGCCCTCCTCGAGCGTCTTCAGGGCGTCGCTGCCGCTGGTGCTCAGCTTGTCGAGCGCGGTGGCGATGTCCTTGAGGCCGTCGGCGAACTTCGCCTGGTCCTTGGTGTTGAGGTCGTCGACCTGCTTCTGCAGGGAGGCGTAGGACGCGGCGAGGCTGTTGAGCTCCTTGACGGCGTCCTGCTGCTTCTTCTCGGCGTTCTTGGCGTCGTCCCCGGTCTCCGGCGCGCCGGCCTTCTGCACGGCGGCCCCGATCGCCTTGTAGGCCTCGGCCATGTCCTGGAAGGCCTGGGAGTCCGTCTTCTGGACGTCCTGCGGCGTGCTGTTGTCCGAGGTCTGCTTCTGGATCGCCGTGTTGGCGGCCTCGATCTTCTTGGCCTGCGGCTGCACGGCGCTGCAGACCTCCTTGGCCCAGGCGTCCAGCTTCTCGCTGTTGTCGTCACCGCTGCTGCAGGCCGACAGTGCCATCGCCAGTACCGCACCGCCGGACAGCGCGGCCGCGAGCTTCTTGTTCACCGGATTGGTCCCTTCCATGGCTCCTCGGCCCCGGAACATACACGGCAGATGGATGACATCCACAGGTAGGACGTCCGTTAAGTGACGCATTAAAGCCATTTGCACCAAGTGAGAGAAGGCTCACGAGGAGGGCGTGAACACACAGAACGGGCGGGGGACGCGTCCGTACGCGCCCCCCGCCCGCCCCTTGAGCAGGCGGTCCCGTATGACCGCCTACGAAACCACCGCGGGATCGGCCGACTTGACCGACCTCTTGGCGCCCTCCTCGTCCCCTACGGCAATCCCGCGCCGCTTGGAGACGTAGACCGCGCCGACGATCACGAGAAGCGAGAGGACGGCGATGGTGATCCGTACGCCGATGCTCTTGTCCTCGCCATAGCTGAACTTGATCACCGCGGGCGCGATGAGCAGCGCCACGAGGTTCATCACCTTCAGCAGGGGGTTGATCGCGGGGCCGGCGGTGTCCTTGAAGGGGTCGCCGACGGTGTCACCGATCACCGTCGCGGCGTGGGCCTCGCTGCCCTTGCCGCCGTGGTGACCGTCCTCGACGAGCTTCTTGGCGTTGTCCCAGGCGCCACCGGAGTTGGCGAGGAACACCGCCATGAGCGTGCCCGCCCCGATCGCGCCCGCCAGGAACGAGCCCAGCGCGCCGATACCGAGCGTGAACCCGATGAAGATGGGCGCCAGCACGGCCAGCAGTCCGGGCGTGGTGAGCTCCCGCAAGGCGTCCCGGGTGCAGATGTCGACGACCTTGCCGTACTCCGGCTGCTCGCTGTAGTCCATGATCCCGGGACGCTCGCGGAACTGCCGCCGCACCTCGTAGACCACGGAACCCGCCGACCGCGACACGGCGTTGATCGCGAGCCCCGAGAAGAGGAAGACGACCGCCGCGCCCGCGATGAGACCGACGAGGTTGTTGGGCTGCGAGATGTCCATCATCAGGCTCATCGGCGCACCGTCGCCGGACAGCTTCTCGCCGACGTCCTGCGCGCCGGTCGTGATCGCGTCACGGTACGACCCGAAGAGCGCCGACGCCGCCAGGACGGCGGTGGCGATGGCGATGCCCTTGGTGATGGCCTTGGTGGTGTTGCCGACCGCGTCCAGGTTGGTGAGCACCTGCGCGCCCGCGCCCTCGACGTCACCGGACATCTCGGCGATGCCCTGGGCGTTGTCGGAGACGGGCCCGAAGGTGTCCATGGCGACGATCACACCGACCGTGGTGAGCAGACCGGTGCCGGCCAGTGCCACCGCGAACAGCGCCAGCATGATCGACGTACCGCCGAGCAGGAACGCCCCGTAGACGCCGAGGCCGATCAACAGGGCGGTGTAGACGGCCGATTCGAGACCGATCGAGATACCGGCGAGGACGACGGTGGCCGGGCCGGTGAGCGAGGACTTCCCGATGTCCCTGACGGGACGCCGGGTGGTCTCGGTGAAGTAGCCGGTCAGCTGCTGGATGACGGCGGCGAGCACGATGCCGATCGCCACCGCGACGAGGGCGAGGACCCGCGGGTCGCCGTCCTTGCCGAGGATGCCGCTGTCGGTGACGCCCTCGCCCCTGAAGTCGGCGTACGACGACGGCAGATAGACGAAGACGGCGACGGCCACCAGCACGAGCGAGATCACCGCGGAGATGAAGAAACCGCGGTTGATCGCGGACATCCCGCTGCGGTCGGTCCTGCGCGGGGCGACCGCGAAGATGCCGATCATCGCGGTGATCACACCGATCGCCGGCACGATCAGCGGGAAGGCGAGCCCGGCGTCGCCGAAGGCCGCCGAACCGAGGATCAGCGCGGCGACCAGGGTCACGGCGTACGACTCGAAGAGGTCGGCCGCCATGCCCGCGCAGTCGCCGACGTTGTCGCCCACGTTGTCGGCGATGGTCGCGGCATTGCGCGGGTCGTCCTCCGGAATGCCCTGCTCGACCTTGCCGACCAGGTCGGCGCCGACGTCAGCGGCCTTGGTGAAGATGCCACCGCCGACACGCATGAACATGGCGATCAGCGCGGCCCCGAGGCCGAAGCCCTCGAGCACCTTCGGTGCGTCGGCCGCGTACACCAGCACGACACAGGAGGCGCCCAGCAGACCGAGCCCCACCGTGAACATGCCGACGACGCCGCCCGTACGGAAAGCGATCTTCATTGCTTTGTGCGAGACGGCGGTGAGATCCTTTTCCGGCTCACCTTCCGCAGGGGTCGCTTCCCGTGCCGCCGCGGCAACGCGCACATTGCTGCGCACGGCGAGCCACATGCCGATATAGCCGGTGGCCGCCGAGAACGCCGCGCCGATCAAGAAGAAGACGGATCGACCGGCGCGCTGATTCCAGTCGTCCGCGGGCAGCAGCATGAGCAGGAAGAACACGACCACGGCGAAAACGCCGAGCGTGCGCATCTGCCGCGCCAGATAGGCGTTCGCACCTTCCTGGATCGCTGTCGCGATCTTCTTCATGCTGTCGGTGCCCTCGCCCGCCGCGAGCACCTGGCGTACCAGGATGCCCGCGACCACGAGCGCGGCCAGTGCGACGGCGGCGATCACCCAGATGATGATCCGGTTGTCGTCCGTCAGGACCGCGGCTGCGAGGGAAGTGGGATGGTCCAACTGATGAGGGGTAGAAAGCCCCGCCATTCGTCCTCCTTGACGCCTGTGCTGAGCTCAAGATGTGGACGGATTGTAGGTAGCGGAACCTGATCAAAACAGTGGGCGGTAAACGGAATTAGCCTTCACATGCTCTTCAGCAAATGATCGACGTCACGACACAGAACCCGAAAGAGCTAATGCCCCAAAGGCATTGACGCTTGATCGAATTATCGGGCGATTGATCGTGAATTCTTTCACGAATTCAGAGAAAAGAAGAAAGGGCCCTGCTGAGCAGGGCCCTTGAGGTCTTCTACGACGGTGAGATCAGGGAAGCGTCGCGGCCGGCGGAGTGGTCGGCCAAGTCATACGGATCGACCCGCCGTGCTCCCCTGCGGTGACCTCCACGTCGTCCACGAGGCCGCTGATGACCGCGAGGCCCATCTCGTCCTCATCGGTCTCCACGTCCACGCCCTCGGCGGCCCCGCCGGGCGCCCGGTCACCCGGGGCCGAGCGCGGCGCCTCGTCGCCCACCTCGATGGAGAACTGCTTCTCCTCCTCGATGAGCAGCACCTTCACCGGTGCGGTGATGCCGCCGTTCTGGTGCAGTCCGACGGCACGTGAGCAGGCCTCGCCGACAGCGAGCCTGACCTCGTCGAGAACGGCCTCGTCCACTCCGGCCCTGCGCGCCACCGCTGCCGCCACCAGACGGGCGGTGCGGACGTGCTCGGGCAGCGCGCTGAAGCGGAGTTCAACGGTGGCCATGCATCCCCCTCGGAACTACGGGCGTGCTGTCGGGGGACCGGGCTGCCGAAAGCCGGGACCCCCATGTACTACTGCCGTCCCGGGGGGCGGTCCTTTTTCCGCGCCCCGGGCCGGTGGTTCAGTCGGTGGCCGCCACCGCTTCGTCGACCGAGGTGTGGATCGGGAACACCTTGGTGAGACCGGTGATGCGGAAGATCTTCAGAATGCGCTCCTGGTTGCAGACCAGGCGCAGCGAGCCCTCATGGGCACGCACCCGCTTCAGTCCGCCGACCAGTACGCCGAGCCCGGTGGAGTCGAGGAAGTCCACGCCCTCCATGTCGACGACGAGGTGGAAACTCCCGTCGTTCACCAGCTCGACCAGCTGCTCGCGCAGCTTGGGCGCGGTATATACGTCGATTTCGCCACCGACCTCGACGACCGTGCGATCGCCGACGGTACGGGTCGACAGGGACAGGTCCACGGATCCTCCAGCACCTTGCTACTCGAGCGGTCGTCCCGCGGGACACCTCGGCTTGAAGCCCCCAGGACGGTTCGCCAGCCGCGATGGCATTCAATCACTTACGGCAGGCGTGCACGACGCCTTGGTCCCATTGTCCGTCACGCCAGTGACACACTCGGTGCCGATGGCCAAGAATCACCGATCCGATCGACCCTCGGCGGAACCCGTCTCCCGGCCGGAACCGGGCACGGTCCTGCACCGGCTCGCCTCCGGGCCGAGTCGGGCTGCGCGCATCACTCATACGGAGCACTTGCCCCCGCGCGAGGGTCGCCATGCCGTCTGGCCTGACCGGATTCGCTCGGAGGTCATCGCCGCGGTGCAGGCCGCCGGTGTCGAGCACCCCTGGGCCCACCAGGCACAGGCGGCCGAGCACGCCCTCGACGGCGAATCGGTGGTGGTCGCGACCGGCACGGCCTCCGGCAAGTCCCTGGCGTACCTCACGCCCGTCCTGACGGCCCTCCTGGACGGTTCGGAGGCCCCGAACGGCCGCGGGGCCACGGCGCTGTACCTCGCCCCCACGAAGGCGCTCGCGGCGGACCAGTGGCGTTCTGTGAAGGAACTTTCACAACCGCTGGGCAATTCAGTTCGACCTGCGGTCTACGACGGTGACACCCCGTTCGAGGAACGCGAGTGGATCCGCCAGTACGCCAACTACGTGCTGACCAACCCGGACATGCTGCACCGCGGCATCCTCCCGTCCCACCCCCGCTGGTCCTCCTTCCTGAAGTCGCTCAAGTACGTCGTCATCGACGAGGTCCACACCTACCGCGGCGTCTTCGGCTCCCACGTCGCCCAGGTGCTGCGTCGGCTGCGCCGTCTCTGCGCCCGCTACGGCGCCTCTCCCGTCTTCCTGCTGGCCTCCGCGACCGCCGCCGAGCCCTCGGTCGCCGCCCGCCGCCTCACCGGCCTCCCGGTGGTCGAGGTGGCTGACGACGCCTCACCGCGCGGTGAACTGGTGTTCGCCCTCTGGGAGCCCCCGCTCACCGAGATGCAGGGCGAGAAGGGCGCCCCGGTCCGCCGTACCGCCACGGCCGAAACGGCCGACCTGCTCACGGATCTGACCGTGCAGGGCGTCCGCTCGGTCGCCTTCGTACGCTCCCGGCGCGGCGCCGAGCTCATCTCGGTCATCGCCCAGGAGCGGCTGGGCGAGATCGACCGCTCCCTGGCCCGACGTGTGGCGGCCTACCGTGGCGGCTACCTCCCCGAGGAACGCCGCGCCCTGGAACAGGCCCTCCACTCGGGAGAACTGCTGGGCCTGGCCGCGACGACCGCGCTCGAACTCGGCATCGACGTCTCCGGCCTGGACGCCGTGATCATCGCCGGCTACCCGGGCACACGCGCGTCCCTGTGGCAGCAGGCCGGCCGCGCGGGCCGTTCCGGTCAGGGCGCCCTCGCCGTCCTGGTCGCCCGCGACGACCCCCTGGACACCTTCCTCGTCCACCACCCCGAGGCCCTGTTCGACCAGCCGGTGGAGTCGACGGTCCTGGACCCCGACAACCCGTACGTCCTGGCACCGCACTTGTGCGCGGCGGCCGCGGAAATGCCGCTGACCGACGACGACCTGGCACTGTTCGGCCCGGAGACCGAGGGCCTGCTCCCGCAGTTGGAGGCCGCGAAACTCCTGCGCCGCCGTACGAAGGCCTGGCACTGGACCCGCCGGGAACGGGCCGCCGATCTCACCGACATCCGCGGCGGGGGCGGCAACCCGGTCCAGATCGTCGAGTCGGGCACAGGCCGCCTCCTGGGCACGGTCGACGCGGGCGCCGCGCACACGACCGTCCACGAGGGCGCGGTCCACCTCCACCAGGGCCGCACCTACCTCGTCCGGTCCCTGGACCTGGAGGACTCGGTCGCCCTGGTCGAGGAGGCGAACCCGACGTACTCCACGGTGGCCCGCGACACGACAGCCGTCTCCGTCCTGGAGACGGATGTCGAAGTCCCCTGGGGCGAGGGCAGGTTGTGCTACGGCTCGGTCGAGGTCACCAACCAGGTCGTCTCCTTCCTCCGCAGACGTCTCATCACGGGCGAGGTCCTCGGCGAGACGAAACTCGACCTCCCTCCTCGCACGCTCCGCACACGCGCGGTGTGGTGGACGGTCACCGAGGACCAGTTGGACGAGGCCCGCATCAACCCGGAGATCCTCGGCGGCGCCCTGCACGCGGCGGAACACGCCTCGATCGGCATGCTGCCGTTGTTCGCGACGTGCGACCGCTGGGACATCGGCGGCGTCTCGATCCCGCTGCACCCCGACACCTTGCTCCCCACGGTCTTCGTCTACGACGGCCACCCCGGCGGCGCGGGATTCGCCGAGCGCGCCTTCCACACCGCCCGCGCCTGGCTCACCGCCACCCGCCAGGCCATCGCCGCCTGCGAGTGCGACGCCGGCTGCCCGTCCTGCATCCAGTCCCCCAAGTGCGGCAACGGGAACGACCCGCTGCACAAGAGGGGGGCGGTGCGGTTGCTCACGGTGCTGTTGCGGGGGGCGCCGGAGGAGAAGCCCGAGGCGCAGGGGGAGCCACCGGAGCCGGCTCGACAGGATCCGGTGCCGGAGGGGGCAGGTCCACCGGTCCCGAAGGGGGCTGCTCCGCCGGTGACGACCGCTCCTCCGGTCCCGGAAAGGGCAGGTCCGCCGGTCCCGCCCGTGCCCTGACCTCCGCCGCGAACGGCCCCCGGCCCGCCGTCGCCGTCACGTCCGAGGTCTCGCCCACGATCAGGCACCGCACGAGCCGGGCGCCCTGGGCCCTGGCCACCCGCTCCGCCCGGGCGCAGGCCCCCTCACCGCCCTCCGCCCAGTGGTCCGCCGCCGCGAGCGCCGCGAGATCCGCACCCCCGGCCGCCCGGTGCCGGACCACGACAGCCTGGCCCAGGGCGAGCACGACGCCGAACACCACGCACAGCACGGCGATCGCACCGACGCTCCAGACGGTGGCGGAGCCGCGGTCACAGGCGAGACCCCGGCGCCGCGCGAGCCCCTCCTCCAAGGTGGCCGGGCGCAAGGCAGAGCTCCGGCACCGCGGGAAGCCCCTTCTCATGGGCCCGCCCCCTCCACCGACGCCACCGCTTCCTCCCGCACGTCGAAGGGCAGCCGTCCCAGCATCGGCGGCTTCGCCACGACCACCACCCGGACCTGCGCTCCCTCCCCCTGTCGCTCCCTGCTGACCGTGACCTGCGCACCGCGCGGTGCCGCCTCGCGGGCCACCTCGACGACCGCGTCGGCCGGGTCCTGCCGCGCCGCCGCCCGGGCCCCCGTACGCGCCGCGTCCACACACTGGATCTGCGCGGCCACCACAAGCAGCCCCCACACCAGCGCCGTGACGAACATCACCAGCACAGGCAGCACCGCGGCCGACTCCGCCGTCACGAACCCCCGGTCCGCGCGGCCCCGTTCACATCCGCGCATCGAGCGCCTGCTTCACGATGGCCTGCAGCTCCGCGCTGACCGCCCCGCTGGTGACCACCTTGTAGAGGACGGCCGCGAACGCCACCGCCGCGATGATCCCCATCGCATACTCGGACGTGACCATCCCCGCGTCCCTCCGCGCCGCACGCGCCCCGCACACCAGGGCACGCATCCGTGCCCGCACCACCTTGTACATCTCAACCCCCGTATAGGTCGGTCCTGTTGACTGCTGTCGCTCGATCACTTGCTGTCGGTCCGGATCCGTCCCGTCATCCGCCACCCCCTCCCAGCACCCCGCCGGCCAGGCCGATCAGCACAGGCAGCACACCGACCGCGATGAACGCGGGCAGGAAGCACAGCCCCACCGGAGCGGTCACCATGACCGCCGCCCGCCGGGCCCGTGCCGTCGCGGAGCGCGCCCACTCGGCGCGGGCCTCCGCGGCGAGCCGTGCGACCGGTACGGCCGCCGGGAGCCCGGACACATCGGCCCGTTCCAGCAACCGCGCCAGCGGACCGGCACCCGGCATCGAGGCCAGCCGTCGCCATGCCTCGGCGGGCGGACCGCCCAGCCGTACCTCCGCCGCGCCCCGCGCGAGCCCCTCCCCGACCGGCCCGCCCAGCGCCTCGCCGACCGCCCGCGCCGCGATCACCGGACCGGCGCCGGCCGCGATACAGGCCGCCAGCAGATCGGCGGCGAGCGGGAGCTGGCGTGCCGCCTCTGCGACGTCGTACGACTCCCCCGTGTCCTCGTCGCCCTGCCGGCGCCGCCACCACCACAGGCCCGCCGCGACAGCCAGCCCCACCGCGACACCGGGAGCCCCACCGACCAGCACCCACCCGCCGGCCACCGCGCCCAGCGAGGGCAACCACCGCCGCACGACCGTCCTCACCTCACGCCGTGGTCCGACCGGCACTGTCTCCTGGGCCACCAGTCGGGTCAGCCGCCGCCGAAGCCTCCGCTCGCGCCGCATTCCCTCCACCCACCGAGCGAGCCACGCGAGCACCATGACGGCTCCCGCGATCACCCCCAGCCTGTGGACAACTTCCGTACTCACAGCGCCTGCCTTTCCGAACCCCACGCCGATTCCGTCCTCACACCGCTTCCGCTCCCCGCACGATCCGCGCCGCCCACCACATCCCCACCCCCTCCAGCAGACCGCCGATCACCAGGCAGCCCAGGCCGGGCCCGGTGTGCAACAGGACATGGAGCGGGTCGGAGCCGAGGGCCGTGCCGAGAAGCAGACCGAGGGCGGGGAGTCCGGCGAGCATCACCGTCGTGGAGCGTGCTCCCGCCAACTGGGCACGCAGATCGGCACGTTGGTCCCGCTCCGCGCGCAACGCCGCCTCGAGCCGTTCGAGCCCGGCCGCGAGCCCCGCTCCCCGGTCCACCGCTACCCGCCAGCACGCCGCGAGGCCCAGCAGCCCCTCGGCCCCCGGCTGCCGTGCGGCGCCCGCGAGCGCACCCGGTACGTCCCCGCCGAACCGCGCGGCCGCCAGCACCGCCGGCTGCGCCTCCCCCAGCCCCTCGGAGTCCCGCGCGGCCCCCAACAGGGCCTCACCCGGCTGCCGTCCGGCCCGCACCTCTCCGGCGAGCACCCCGCACAACGCGATGACCGCGGCCCCTCGGCGCTCCCGGGCCCGCCGCGCCTCGCGCGCCAACCGCACCCGCCGCAACGACGGCACTCCGGCCGCCCCCACGACGAGCGGCAGCACCGAGGCCCCCAGCACGGCCAGCACCAGTCCGGCCGCCGCCGACCACCACTCGCTCCCCAGCCGCCGTACTCCACCCGCCAGTTGCCGCCAGACCGGCAAACCGGCCCCGACCGCCCCACCGGCCCCCGCGAGCAGCAACTCCGCTCGCCGCGCCCCGGAACGCCACCCGACCGACAGCCAGACCGCCGCCCCGGCACACACCAGCGCCGCTCCCGTCGCCACCTCACCCATCACCACACCCCCTGTCGGACCCCGCGGTGCCGAGCAGCCCCCGCAGCCGCTCCCACCCCCGCTCGTACACGAACGCCTCCGCACCCCACCGCAGCGCCGGCACCGTCCGCACCAGCCCCGACGGATCCCGCTCCAGCACATGCACCTCGGCGATCCGGCGCCGCCCGCTGCGGTCACGGGCGAGGTGCAGGACGACGGACAGCGCGGCCGCCAACTGGCTGTGCAGCGCGGCCCGGTCGAGTCCGGCCGCTGTGCCGAGCGCCTCCAGCCGGGCCGGGACATCGGCCGCCGCGTTGGCATGGACCGTTCCGCAGCCGCCCTCATGACCCGTGTTCAACGCGGCCAGCAGATGCACCACTTCAGGCCCACGCACCTCGCCCACCACCAGCCGGTCCGGCCGCATCCGCAACGCCTGCCGCACCAGGTCCTCGAGCGAGACCAGGCCCGCGCCCTCCTGGTTGGCGGGTCTGCTCTCCAGGCGTACGACGTGCGGATGGTCCGGCCGCAGCTCCGCGGAGTCCTCGGTCAGCACGATCCGTTCGCCCGGCCCGACGAGCCCCAACAAGGCGCTCAGCAGCGTTGTCTTGCCACTGCCCGTCCCACCGCTGATCAGGAACGACAGCCGTGCTTCGATCAGCGCCCGCAGCACCCGGTCCCCGCCCGGCGGCACAGTGCCCGCCGCCATCAGCTCGTCGAGAGTGAACGCTCGCGGCCGTACGACCCGCAGCGACAGACAGGTGCAGTCGACGGCCACCGGCGGCAGCACCGCGTGCAGCCGTGTCCCGTCGGGCAACCGGGCGTCCACCCAGGGCCGCGCGTCGTCCAGCCGGCGTCCGGCCACCGCGGCCAGGCGCTGCGCGAGGCGTCGTACGGCGGCGGCGTCGGGGAACGCGACCGTGGTGAGTTCGAGCCCGCCTCCCCGGTCCACCCAGACCCGGTCCGGTGCCGACACCAGCACATCGGTCACACGAGGGTCGGCGAGCAGCGGCTCCAGCGGGCCGCTGCCCACCAGCTCGGAGCGCAACCGCTCGGCCGCCCCGAGGACTTCGGCGTCACCGAGCACCCGCCCCTGCTCCCGCAGCGCCTGTGCCACCCGCGCGGGCGTCGGCTCGGCCCCGCTCTCGGCGAGCCACTGCCGTACGCCGTCGAGCAACGGCGGGGCCATGTCCGCCCCGCCCGACCGCCCCACCGCGGACGCCGCACCGGCCCTGATCGCCACCGAGCCCTCGGCCCGCCCTGCGCCGAACAACGCCCGGCCCACCTCGTCGGAGTAGGTACTCATGCCGCCTCCACCAACGCCCGCTCCCAGAACTCCTTGCAGAACCGCGCCAGCGGCCCCCGCCCGGCGCCCGGCGGCGTCCTGCTCTCATGCGGCCGCAGCAGCCCCGCTTCCAGGGGCACCTCGCCCACCAGCGGCAGTCCGAGCAGTCGCGCCACCTCCCGGTCGTCGAGCCCGGGCGCATGTGGCCCTCGGACCGCCACGCGCAGATCGCGCACGACCATCCCGACTGCGGAGGCCACCCGCCCGGCCGCCGCGACGGCGCGGAGTTCGGCGGGGACCACGAGGATGCCGAGGTCGAGCTGGGCGAGGGTCTCGGCGATGCCGTCGTCGATGCGGCGCGGCAGATCGACGACGACCGTGCCGCCCCGGCGGCGGGCCGCGGCGAGCACCGCGCGGACGGCCTGCGGCGGGACGGCGACGCAGTCGCCGCGGTCCCAGCTGAGGACCCGCAGGGAGTGCAGCTGAGGCAGCGACTCCTCCAGGGCACCGCCGCCGACCCGGCCGCGCGAGGCGGCGAACGCGGGCCAGCGCAGGCCCTCCGCGGTCTCGCCACCGAGGAGTACGTCGAGTCCGCCACCCAGCGGATCGGCGTCCACGAGCAGGGTGCGCAGTCCCTCCCGCGCGGAGGTGACGGCAAGCGCGCAGGCGAGGGTGGATGCCCCGGACCCGCCGCGGCCGCCGATGACGCCGACGGTGAGGGCGGGCCGGCCGACGCCCTCGGCGACGTCGGCGATCCGGTCGACCAGCCACTGCTCCCCGTCGGGCAGCATCAGGACATGGTCGGCGCCGATCTCGACGGCCCGGCGCCAGACCCCGGAGTCGTCCTGGTCCCGTCCGACGAGGACCACTCCGCCTCTGCGGGTGGCTCCGCGCACGCGCCGCGCGGCGTCGTCGCCGACCAGGACGAGCGGTGCGGCCTCCCAGCGGCCTCTCGGTTCCGGCACCCCCGGATGGACCTCGGGTGTGGCGCCGGCCGCCGCGCACAGGCGCAGCAGGTCGTCGAGGAGCACCGGGTCTTCGGTGACGATCAACGGCCCGCCCTGTCGCCCTTCGGCGGCGGGCGGCGGATCGTGTGTGACGGCTGCGGCCACGATTTCCATCCCCCTTCGCTGCATCTCGCGAGGACCTCCAGGGCCTCGCGATTCCCAAACGTGTGAAGAACCGGCAACCGGCCTTCATATGAACGGCCGATACGAACCGGCCAAACGCGGCCGACTAACCGGAACCAGCCATCGAGTCGGTGTCGGCGGGCCGCGCTGGAATCACGGTGCAGCGATGCCGGAAATCTTGTGGATCTTGGTCGATAACTGTGGACAACTCAGCCGTTGTGAATATCGCCGTCACCCATACCGGTGCCCGTCGCACTGCCATGTGTGCGACTTCCGCAACGCAGTGCGACAGCTACGCACAGTGACGGATCATGGACATGCGAAAGAGGCGGCCGCAGCCGCCTCGACACGGCCGTAGAGCCGCACAGGGACACAGAAGGAAGGGAAGAAACGCACCCGGACGTGCGACGACCCCCACCGGGGGGGAGAGTGGGGGTCGTCTCCACGGCCGACTCGGGGGGGGAGGAGCCGGGCCGGGTTAGCACGGTCGCGAACGATCCGTGACTTCCATGGTGTACCCGAGAGCCTTCTCAGGCAAACCCACGCGCCCCACCTTACGCCGAATGGGCTGCGCCTATGCTCAGGGTCGTGGAAAACCACTCCTTGCCCCGCACAGCGGCCTTCTTTGACCTGGACAAGACGGTCATTGCGAAGTCGAGCACGCTCACCTTCAGCAAGTCGTTCTACCAAGGAGGTCTGATCAACCGCAGGGCCGCCTTGCGTACCGCGTATGCCCAGTTCGTCTTCCTGGTGGGCGGTATGGACCACGACCAGATGGAGCGGACCCGTGAGTACCTCTCGGCACTCGTGCGCGGCTGGAACGTCCAACAGGTGAAGGAGATCGTGGCCGAGACCCTTCACGACCTGATCGACCCGATCATCTACGACGAGGCCGCCTCCCTCATCGAGGAGCACCACACCGCCGGCCGCGACGTCGTGATCGTGTCCACGTCGGGCGCCGAGGTGGTCGAGCCGATCGGCGAACTGCTCGGCGCGGACCGGGTGGTGGCGACCCGGATGGTCGTGGGCGAGGACGGCTGCTTCACCGGCGAGGTGGAGTACTACGCGTACGGCCCGACCAAGGCCGAGGCCATCAAGGAGCTGGCCGAGTCCGAGGGGTATGACCTGGAGCGCTGTTACGCATACAGCGACTCGGCGACCGATCTGCCGATGCTCCAGTCCGTCGGGCACCCCCATGCCGTGAACCCGGACCGCACGCTGCGCCGCGAGGCACTCGCGCGCGGGTGGCCGATTCTCGATTTCCACCGGCCGGTCCGGCTCAAGCAGCGGCTCCCCGCGTTCTCCGCACCGTCCCGTCCGGCACTCGTCGCGGCGGCGGCCATAGGAGCGGCGGCGGCCACCGCGGGCCTCGTCTGGTACGCCAGCCGGCGCCGGGCGACGGTTCTCTGACATACAAGGTGCCCGTTTAGCGACCGTTTGAGAGTAAAAGTAAAGAACTGCAGCCAGGACTTCCGCTTGCCCGGGTCCTGGAGTACAAAGGAGTCAACGGCCCGCGAGACCAAGGACATCCGAAAGGATCACCTTAATAACGCATTTGGCCCCACGGACCGCGCATGAGAATCGGGCACCCACGCGACGTCGACCCGTCGATTACGGGCCAGCCGCACCAGGTGACGGGCAAAGTCCCGACCTGATGGGCATATTTCGAGGACGCTTGGTAACCCGGTGAACATGCCAGCGGCGGTACGAGTCCTCGTACCGCCGCAACCCTGTTCAGGCCCTCCCCGAGGAGGGCCTTTTCTGTAACTACAGTTACGCCGCTCCGCGCTGCAGCGCCTCGCACACCGCCGTCGACTCGCGCGCCCCGAGCACGACCGCCTTGCCGCAATGCGCGATCCAGGCGGCCATGCCCTCCGGGGTTCCGGAGACATAGCCGTCGAGCGCCGCCAGATAGGCGGCCCGGCCCAGCTCGGCGTGGCCGACCTCCGCCGGGCAGATGGACTTCGGGTCGAGGCCGCTGCCGATCAGGACGATGCGTTCGGCCGCGCGCGCGACGAGACCGTTGTGGGAGGTGAAGGGCCGCAGCGCGAGGATCTCGCCGTGCACGACGGCCGCCGTCACCAGGGCCGGGGCGGAACCGCCCGCGATGATCAGCTCGGACAGGCCCTCCAGCCGGCCGTGCACCTCCGTCGCCTCGGGCGCCGCGAGCTCGATCAGCGGCTCGTCGACCGGCTCACCCGCCTGACGCGGGCGCCCGACCTCGTCACGGTTGGTCGCGGCCGCCACCAGGTGCAGGCGGGCCAGGACGCGCAGGGGCGACTGCCGCCAGATGGACAGCAGTTGGCCCGCCTCGGCGGTCAGCCTCAGGGCCGCGCCCACGACGCGCGCCTCGTCGTCGCCGCTGAAGTCGGAGCGGCGGCGCACCTCTTCGAGGGCCCAGTCGGCGCCGGACAGCGCCGCGGAGCCGCGGGCGCCGCGCAGGGCCGCCTCGGAGGTGACCGCGGTGCTGCGGCGCCGCATGATCCGGTGCCCGTAGACCCGGTCCACGGCCTTGCGCACGGACTCCACGGAGTCGGCCACGCCGGGCAGGGAGCCCAGGGCGGCGAGCGGATCAGCGGTCGCGCCTGTCGTACTCATGAGTACGACATTACGCACCCGCAGCGCCCACCCCACGAAGGAGTGGTCTTCTTCACGCCCGCCTGCCACTTACAGCTTTCGCGCCACTACCCTTCGTGAACATGAAAATTGCTTTCGTCGGGAAGGGCGGCAGCGGCAAGACCACCCTGTCGTCCCTGTTCATCCGCCATCTCGCCACCACCGGCGCACCCGTCGTCGCCGTCGACGCCGACATCAACCAGCACCTGGGCGCCGCTCTCGGTCTCGACGAGGCGGCGGCCGCGGCACTGCCCGCGATGGGTGAGCGACTGCCGCTGATCAAGGACTACCTGCGCGGCACCAACCCGCGCATCGCCTCCACCGAGACGATGATCAAGACGACCCCGCCGGGCGAGGGCTCACGACTGCTGCGGGTGCGCGAGGACAATCCGGTGTACGACGCCTGCGCCCGGCCGGTGGAACTCGACGGCGGTACCGTCCGTTTGATGGTCACCGGCCCCTTCACGGATGCCGACCTGGGGGTCGCCTGCTATCACTCCAAGACGGGAGCGGTGGAGCTGTGCCTGAACCACCTGGTGGACGGGCGTGACGAGTATGTCGTGGTGGACATGACCGCGGGCTCGGACTCCTTCGCCTCCGGCATGTTCACCCGCTTCGACATGACGTTCCTCGTCGCCGAGCCGACCCGGAAGGGGGTCTCCGTCTATCGCCAGTACAAGGAGTACGCCCGCGACTTCGGCGTCGTCCTGAAGGTCGTCGGCAACAAGGTGCAGGGGCAGGACGACCTCGACTTCCTCCGCGCCGAGGTCGGGGACGACCTGCTGGTGACGGTCGGGCACTCGGACTGGGTGCGCGCCATGGAGAAGGGCCGGCCGCCCCGGTTCGAGCTTCTGGAGGACGTCAACCGCAGCTCCCTGCGCCGGTTGCAGAGCGCGGTCGACTCGACGTACGACCTGCGCGACTGGGAGCACTACACACGCCAGATGGTGCACTTCCACCTGAAGAACGCCCAGTCCTGGGGCAATGAGCGCACCGGGGCCGACCTGGCGGCGCAGGTCGACCCCGGGTTCGTACTGAGCGAGAGCGTCGTGGTGAACGCCTGACGGCTCACCGCCCGGGGCTCACCACTCGCAGCTCACCGCCTATGGCTCACGGCTTGGCCGCCGGCGCTCCGGGCACGCCCTTCGGGGCCGGGGCGGGGCGGCCCGAGAGGAAGGACGCCCAGCTCTGCTTCGGGGTCTCGCCGACGCCGAGGGTCCGCATCTTGGCCAGGGCCTGCGGGTCCTGGGCGTCCAGCCAGTCGGCGAGCTGCCGGAAGGAGACACAGCGCACGTCGGGCTTGTTGCAGACCCGTTCGATGGTCTCCTCGACGGCACGCATGTAGGTGCCGCCGTTCCAGGACTCGAAGTGGTTGCCGATGATCAGGGGCGCGCGGTTGCCGTCGTAGGCCCGGTGGAAGCCCTTGAGCAGGCTGTCACGCATCTGGTCGCCCCAGAACTCGTGCTTGTTCGGGTCGCCGTACATCGTGCCCGACTGGTTCACGGCGAAGTTGTAGTCCATGGTGAGCTGCTCGAAGGAGTGCCCGACGAACGGCACCAGTTGCATCGAGAGGTCCCACAGACCTTCCTTCTTCTTGGGCCAGAGCTGGTCGTTTACGCCACTGGTGTCGTAGCGGAAGCCCAGTTCACGGGCGGCCTTCATGAAGTTCTTCTGACCCTCCAGGCAGGGTGTGCGGGCGCCGATGAGCTCCTTGTCGTAGTCGAAGGGCAACGGGCTCGCGTTCTTCATGCCGGTGGTGGTCTTCCAGGACTTGACGAACTGCTTCGCCTGGGCGATCTCGTCCTTCCACTCCTCGACGGACCACTGGCCGACCCCGCCGCCGCTGCCGCAGAAGTGGCCGTTGAAGTGGGTGCCGATCTCGCTGCCCTCCAGCCACGCCCCGCGCAGCTGCTTGACGGTCTCGGCGATGCCCTTCTCGTCGTTGAAGCCGATGTCGGAACGGCCCGGGGAGTGCTGCGGGGGCTTGTAGAGGTCGCGCTTGTCCTCGGGGAGCATGTACACGCCGCTGAGGAAGTACGTCATCGTCGCGTTGTTCGCCTTGGCGACCCTGCGGAAGTGGGAGAACAGCTTCTGGGAGTCCTCGCCCGCGCCGTCCCAGGAGAACACCACGAACTGCGGGGGCTTCTGACCGGGCTTCATGCGCTCGGGCCTGGGCAGGTGGGGCTGTGCCCCGGTGTACGCGGTGGAGCCGTCGCCGATCAGGCGGACCGCGCTCTTGGGCGGCGCCTGGGCGGGCTTCGCCTTCTGCGGGCCGGCGGCCCCTTTCTCGGCACCGTCGGTGCCGAGCGCGCAACCGGCGAGCGACGCGGCACAGACCGCGGCGACCACGGCGCCCGCGGCGATCCTCTGGGTGGCGGCCATGTTCCGCCCACCTACTTCCTTCTCTCGGGGCCAACGACAGCGCCGTCAAGCTCGCACGAGGTCCGGAATGAATTAGTACGACAAGCCGATGAAATATCTGCATCACCCTGATGGGTGACTTATTGCGCCATTTGCCAGAAAAGTCTATGCCTGGCCTTTACTCTGAATTACGATTCGTTTACCGAGCGTTGATGCATCCCGCCGCTGCACGCCGTGACCCACGGCCGCGACCCGACCCCCCGCCATGGCGGGGGACCACCTGTTCCGCGACCGCGCCGCCCCGGAGGAGACGGGAACTATGTCCGCCTGCGTCCCCACCCGCGCCACCGACTCGAGTCGGACCAAGCGCATCCACCGACCCCACAGCCCACCGCCGTCCCGGCCCCGCCGCTTCCGCGTCGCGGGCGCCGATGTGTCGGCCTCGATCGCGGTCTTCCTGATCGCCCTGCCCCTGTCCCTCGGCATCGCCCTCGCCACCGGCGCGCCCCTCCAGGCCGGCCTCGTCGCCGCCGCCGTGGGAGGACTCGTCGCCGGCCGGCTCGGCGGCTCCCCGCTCCAGGTGAGCGGCCCCGCGGCCGGACTCACGGTCGTCACCGCCGACCTGATCCACCGCTACGGCTGGCGTACGACCTGTGCCATCACGGTCCTCGCGGGCCTCGCCCAACTGGGCCTGGGCTGCCTGCGCGTGGCGCGCAGCGCGCTCGCCGTCAGCCCCGCCATCGTGCACGGCATGCTCGCCGGTATCGGCGTCACCATCGCCGTCGCCCAGCTGCACATCGTCCTCGGCGGCACTCCGCAGAGCTCCGTCCTGGCCAACCTCCAGTCCCTGCCCGCCCAGTTGGCCCAGGTGCATCCCGCCGCCGTGTCGGTGAGCGCGCTGACCCTGGTCCTGCTGCTGCTCTGGCCCCGCATCCCCGGCCGGGCCGGCCGTCTGCTGCGCAGGATCCCGGCCGCGCTCGTCGCCGTCGCCGGAGCCAGCGCGACCGCCGCGCTCGCCGGGCTGACGCTGCCCAGGGTCGACCTGCCCTCGTGGCGCAGCCACGCCCTGGCCGGACTTCCCGACGGTCCCGTGCTCGGCCTGGTCGCCGCCGTGCTGACCACCACGCTGGTGTGCAGTGTGCAGTCGCTGCTCGGCGCGGTCGCCGTGGACAAGATGGCCGCCGCCCGCCCCGAGCTGACCACCCGCGTCAGACGCTCCAACCTGGACCGTGAGCTGCTCGGCCAGGGCGCCGCCAACATCGTCTCCGGGTCGCTCGGCGGGCTCCCGGTCGCCGGTGTCGCCGTGCGCAGTGCGGCGAATGTGCACGCGGGTGCCGTGAGCCGGAACTCCACGATGCTGCACGGCGTTCTCGTAGTGATCGCCGCGCTGCTGATGGTCCCGGTGCTCGAGCTCATCCCGCTCGCCTCGCTCGCCGCCCTGGTGATGGCCGTCGGCATCCAGATGGTGTCCCTGCACCACATCCGCACGGTGACCCGCCACCGAGAGGTCCTGGTCTACGCCGTCACCACCCTCGGCGTGGTGTTCCTCGGCGTCCTGGAGGGCGTCGTGCTAGGCATCGCCGTGGCCGTCGCCGTCGCCCTGCACCGCCTCGCCCGCACCCGTATCACCCACGACGAGCAGGAAGGAGTCCATCACGTACACGTACGAGGGCAGTTGACGTTCCTCGCCGTGCCCCGCCTCAGCCGGTCCCTGCATCTCGTGCCCCAAGGCGCCCGGGTCGTCGTCGAGTTGGACGGCTCCTTCATGGACCACGCGGCGTTCGAGGCACTGCAGGACTGGCAGAACACGCACACCGCGCAGGGCGGCACCGTCGAGCTGACCGGCCGCCGCGCCGGGGTCCGGATCGTCGAGCCGGGGGATGTCCCCGACGCTCACACCGCGCTCGGGATCGGGAGCGGAAGCGGCATCGGGGCCGACACCGCGTTCACCGACCGCACCGCCTCAGCGGGTTGCCGCTGCCGCCCCTGGACGCCCTGGCGCAACCACCAGTGCGAGGACCCGCGGCCCACGCCCCCGCCCGGCGGGCACCCGAGCGACTCCAGTGGCCTTGTCAGGACGGGCAGGACCGGTCCGTCCAGTCCCAGCGGGCATGAACTGGCGCGTGGCATCAGCGCGTTCCAGCGCAACACCGCTCCCCTGGTGCGGGGTGAGCTGGCCCGGCTGGCCCGCGAGGGGCAGCGCCCGGAGCAGCTCTTCCTCACCTGTGCCGACTCACGGCTGGTCACCTCGATGATCACCTCCAGTGGTCCGGGCGACCTGTTCGTGGTGCGCAATGTGGGCAACCTGGTTCCGATGCCCGGCGAGGAGAGCGGCGACGACTCGGTGGCGGCCGCGATCGAGTACGCGGTGGATGTGCTGAAGGTGCGGTCCATCACGGTGTGCGGGCACTCGGGGTGCGGTGCCATGCAGGCGCTGCTCAACTCCGAGCCCGGGGGCGCCCGGACACCGCTCAAGCGGTGGCTGCGGCACGGGCTGCCGAGCCTGGAGCGCATGGCCGACGACAGCCGTCCATGGGCCCGCCTCGCCGGACGGGCGCCCGCGGACGCGGTCGAGCAGCTGTCTCTCACCAACGTGGTCCAGCAGCTGGAGCATCTGAGCGCGCACGAGTCGGTGGCGCGGGCGCTGCGGAAGCGGGAGTTGGAGCTGCACGGGATGTACTTCCACGTGGGCGAGGCACAGGCGTATCTGCTCACCGGGGTGAGCGGGGACGAGCTGTTCGACCATGTGGAGGCGGCGGATCTGTCGGTGTGACGGAGGGACGGGCGGCCCCGGTTCCCGTGGTCGCCCGTTCCGTACGGCTTGCCGTCACCGTTCCGCACCACCGCGAGCGCGGCCACCGCGGCCGGCCCACCCCGTATCCCTTCACTCGGTCTCCCCTCATCGTCGGTGGCGCTTCATCCATACGTGGGCGGAAGTGTGAAAGGCGTTACAGGACATGAACTCTGCCTGGTCGGCGTACGTGGGTACGAATGACGCCGGCTGCCGGACCCGGCGCCCACAGGTCTAAACCAATTTTCCATCGGCGCTTGTCAGCGCACCCTCCGGTCTGATGAGCTGTGGCCTGGGACACAACGGTCGCCCCGGCAAAACACCGCAAGGGAGATGTCGTGAGCAACGAAAGCCTGGCCAACCTGCTCAAGGAAGAGCGCAGGTTCGCGCCGCCCGCAGACCTGGCAGCGAACGCCAATGTCACGGCGGAGGCGTATGCACAGGCCAAGGCTGACAGGCTCGGCTTCTGGGCCGCACAGGCCCGTCGGCTGACCTGGGCCAAGGAGCCGACCGAGACGCTGGACTGGTCGAACCCGCCGTTCGCCAAGTGGTTCAAGGACGGCGAGCTCAACGTCGCGTACAACTGCGTCGACCGGCATGTCGAGGCGGGTAACGGCGACCGGGTCGCCATCCACTTCGAGGGCGAGCCCGGCGACAGCCGCGCGATCACCTACGCGGAGCTGAAGGACGAGGTCTCCAAGGCCGCGAACGCACTGCTGGAGCTGGGGGTTCAGAAGGGTGACCGGGTCGCCGTCTACATGCCGATGATCCCGGAGACGGCCGTCGCGATGCTGGCCTGCGCCCGCATCGGCGCCGCGCACTCCGTCGTCTTCGGCGGCTTCTCCGCGGACGCGCTCGCCACGCGTATCCAGGACGCCGACGCCAAGGTCGTCATCACCTCCGACGGCGGCTACCGCCGCGGCAAGCCGTCGGCGCTCAAGCCGGCCGTCGACGAGGCCGCCGACAAGGCGGGCAATGTCGAACACGTGCTCGTGGTCCGCCGTACCGGCCAGGACGTCGCCTGGAACGACAGCCGTGACGTCTGGTGGCACGAGATCGTCGACCGGCAGTCCGCCGAGCACACCCCCGAGGCCTTCGGCGCCGAGCAGCCGCTCTTCATCCTCTACACGTCGGGCACGACGGGTAAGCCGAAGGGCATCCTGCACACCTCCGGCGGCTACCTCACTCAGACCGCGTACACCCACCACGCCGTCTTCGACCTCAAGCCGGAGACCGACGTCTACTGGTGCACGGCCGACGTCGGCTGGGTCACCGGGCACTCGTACATCGTCTACGGGCCGCTGGCCAACGGTGCCACCCAGGTCATGTACGAGGGCACGCCGGACACCCCGCACCAGGGCCGGTTCTGGGAGATCATCCAGAAGTACGGGGTCACCATCCTGTACACGGCGCCCACCGCCATTCGTACGTTCATGAAGTGGGGCGACGACATCCCCGCGAAGTTCGACCTGTCGTCGTTGCGCGTCCTCGGTTCCGTGGGTGAGCCCATCAACCCCGAGGCGTGGATCTGGTACCGCAAGCACATCGGTGCCGACCTCACGCCGATCGTCGACACGTGGTGGCAGACCGAGACCGGCGCGATGATGATCTCGCCGCTGCCCGGTGTCACCGAGACCAAGCCGGGCTCCGCGCAGACCCCGCTGCCCGGCATCTGCGCGACCGTCGTCGACGACGAGGCTCGGGAAGTTCCCAACGGGGGTGGCGGCTACCTGGTCCTCACCGAGCCGTGGCCGTCGATGCTGCGCACCATCTGGGGCGACGACCAGCGGTTCCTCGACACGTACTGGTCGCGCTTCGAGGGCAAGTACTTCGCCGGTGACGGGGCGAAGAAGGACGACGACGGGGACATCTGGCTCCTCGGGCGCGTGGACGACGTCATGCTCGTCTCCGGCCACAACATCTCCACGACGGAGGTGGAGTCGGCGCTCGTCTCCCACCCGTCGGTCGCCGAGGCCGCCGTCGTCGGTGCCGCCGACGAGACCACCGGTCAGGCCATCGTCGCCTTCGTGATCCTGCGCGGCACGGCGAACGCCGAGGACGAGGGCCTCGTCAACGACCTGCGCAACCACGTCGGCGCCACCCTCGGCCCGATCGCCAAGCCCAAGCGGGTCCTCCCGGTGGCCGAGCTGCCCAAGACCCGCTCCGGCAAGATCATGCGCCGCCTGTTGCGGGACGTCGCCGAGAACCGTCAGCTCGGAGACGTCACCACCCTGACCGACTCCACGGTCATGGACCTCATCCAGGCGAAGCTGCCGGCCGCGCCCAGCGAGGACTGAGCCACCGAGCCCGCCAGAAGGGGCGCCCGGCGCGAGAAAACGCGCCGGGCGCCCCTTTTAGGTAAACTAAGGAAAACAAGCGTGACCCCATAGGTGTGCCGGGAAGTCTGGTCGGCGAGCAGCTCCGCCCTACCCACCGACCGGAGGTCCCCCGATGCCCGCGCCCCGCACCACCCCCACCCGCAAGGTCCTCGGACGGCTCTCCCTGCCGGAACGGACCTTCGTGGCGGACGCGCTGCGCACCGAGACCGTCGGCGGTGTCCTGCTCCTCGTCGCCGCGGTCGCCGCCCTGATCTGGGTGAACATCCCCGCGCTGCACGACAGCTACGAGAGCGTCAGCCACTTCCACCTCGGCCCCGAGGCTCTCGGCCTGAACCTCTCGATCGCGCACTGGGCGGCCGACGGACTCCTCGCGATCTTCTTCTTCGTCGCCGGCATCGAACTCAAGCGCGAGCTGGTCGCCGGTGACCTCAAGGACCCCAAGGCTGCCGCGCTGCCGGTCGTCGCGGCCCTGTGCGGCATGGCCGTACCGGCCCTCGTCTACGTCCTGACCAACCTCACCGGCGGCGGCGCCCTCGACGGCTGGGCGGTCCCGACCGCGACCGACATCGCCTTCGCACTCGCCGTGCTCGCGGTCATCGGCACCTCCCTCCCCAGCTCCTTGCGCGCCTTCCTGCTCACCCTCGCCGTCGTCGACGACCTCTTCGCGATCCTGATCATCGCGGTGTTCTTCACCGCGGACATCGACTTCGCCGCCCTGGGCGGCGCGGTGATCGGCCTGGTCGTCTTCTGGCTGCTGCTGCGCAAGGGCGTACGCGGCTGGTACGTGTACGTGCCGCTCGCGCTCGTCATCTGGGGCCTGATGTACAACAGCGGCGTCCACGCCACCATCGCGGGCGTCGCGATGGGCCTGATGCTGCGCTGCACCCCTCGGGAGGGCGAGGAGCACTCGCCCGGCGAGCACATCGAGCATCTCGTACGTCCGCTCTCGGCGGGGTTGGCCGTACCGCTGTTCGCCCTGTTCAGCGCCGGTGTCTCCGTGTCCGGCGGCGCGCTCGGCGATGTGTTCACCAAGCCCGAGACGCTCGGTGTGGTCCTCGGTCTCGTCGTCGGCAAGGCGCTCGGCATCTTCGGCGGGACCTGGCTGACGGCACGATTCACCCGCGCCTCGCTCAGCGACGACCTGGAGTGGGCGGACGTCTTCGCCGTCGCCACCCTGGCCGGCATCGGCTTCACGGTGTCGCTGCTCATCGGGGAGCTGGCCTTCGACGGGGACGCGGCGCTCACCGACGAGGTCAAGGCGGCCGTGCTGATGGGCTCGCTCATCGCGGCGACCCTCGCCACCGTGCTGCTGAAGATCCGGAACGGCAAGTACCGCCGGATGTGCGAGGCCGAGGAGCGCGACGACGACCTCGACGGGATCCCGGACATCTACGAGGAGGACGACCCGGCGTACCACCTGCGCATGGCCGCGATCCACGAGAGCAAGGCCGCCGAACACCGCAGGATCGCCGAACTCAAGGCCGCCGAGCGAGCGGGACTTGCCGAAGTGACGGGCGGGGCAGGCGAGGAGGACGACCGTCGGGCATGATCTGACGGGACGGTACAAAAGACTTTCCGGCCCAAGACTTCCAGTCGGGCACACGGCAGATTCAGGGAGAACGCGATGAGCGCACCCGACGGCAGCCCGGTCGGCGCCGAACGCAGCATCGGCCAGCTGTTCGCCTCGGCGACGACCGAGATGTCCGCGCTGGTGCACGACGAGATCGCGCTGGCCAAGGCGCAGCTCAAGCGGGACGTGAAGCGCGGCGCGACGAGCGGCGGCGCCTTCACGGTGGCCGGCGCGGTGCTGGTGTTCTCGCTGCCGATGCTGAACTTCGCCCTGGCGTACGGCATCCGCACCTGGAGCGACTGGAACATGGCGGTCTGCTTCCTGCTGTCCTTCGCGGCGAACGTGCTCATCGCGGGCCTGCTGGCGCTGATCGGCGTGGTCTTCGCGAAGAAGGCGAAGAAGGGCGGCGGCGCGCAGAAGACCGCCGCGTCGATGAAGGAGTCGGCGAGCGTCCTGCAGAACGCCAAGCCGCATCCGCGGCCGGAGCTGACGCAGGACCGTGTCCCGGAGGCCATCGAAGCTGTGGCACGCTCGTCGTCATGACGGACCCCGCCACACCTGCCTCAGTAGTACGACCGGACGGTCCCTGGACCCATCGCGAGGTGGCCGCCAACGGCGCCCGCTTCCACATCGCCGAGATGGGCGACGGCCCGCTGGTCCTGCTGCTGCACGGCTTCCCGCAGTTCTGGTGGACGTGGCGGCACCAGTTGCCCGCGCTCGCCGACGCCGGGTTCCGGGCCGTCGCCATGGACCTCAGGGGCGTCGGCGGCAGCGACCGCACCCCGCGCGGCTACGACCCGGCCAACCTCGCCCTCGACATCACCGGCGTGATCCGCTCCCTGGGCGAGCCGGACGCCGCGCTGGTCGGCCACGACCTGGGCGGCTATCTGGCGTGGACGGCGGCCGCGATGCGTCCGAAGCTCGTACGGCGGCTCGCGGTGGCCTCGATGCCCCATCCGCGGCGCTGGCGCTCGGCGATGCTCTCGGACGTCAAGCAGACGCGCGCCGGCTCCTACATCTGGGGGTTTCAGCGCCCCTGGATCCCGGAGCGGCAGCTGACCGCGGACGACGGCGCGCTGGTCGCCCGGCTGATGCGGGACTGGTCAGGGCCGGTCCTGCCGGACGACGACGCGGTGGAGACGTACCGCCGCGCGATGTGCATCCCGTCGACGGCGCACTGCTCGATCGAGCCGTACCGCTGGATGGTGCGCTCCCTGGCCCGCCCCGACGGCATCCAGTTCAACCGCCGTATGAAGCGCCCGGTGCGGGTGCCGACGCTGCATCTGCACGGCTCACTGGACCCGGTGCTGCGGATGCGGAGCGCGGCCGGATCCGGCGAGTACGTCGAAGCGCCGTACCGCTGGCGGCTGTTCGACGGACTCGGGCATTTTCCGCACGAGGAAGACCCTGTCGCCTTCTCGGCCGAGCTCATCAACTGGCTGAAGGACCCCGAGCCCGATCGGTGAGGGACGTCAGCGCTGAGATCGGCTGGGTGTCCGGGGGTCAGCCCCCGGGAAAGCACGGTCCGCACGAGGAGGATCCGGTCGCTTTCACGACAGAACTGATCAATTGGCTGAAGGACCCCGAGCCCGATCGGTGACCGTGTGAACGCGCCCGGTATCCGGACTTGAACACCTGTCCGACGAACAGCCACTTGCCCGGCGCATAGGCCAATTGGGGGCCCTGGGGGCGGTTATCGACCTTGGGGCAGGGGCACACGTCGGGGTATGGGCTGGACGCACGACTACAGTGACGCAGCACGCAATCGCCGCTCGGGCCATGGTCTGAGCCCCCACCAACGAGGAGGGGCCCCGCAGATGCAGGGCACGGACCTCCGAGTGGGCATTCCGCATATTCTGCGCCGCCGGGCCCGCTGGGTCTCGGTACGGCTGCGTCACCCCCGAGGCTGACGCACCCCACACCTCACAGCGCGCAGCTGTCGCTGTCCACCTGCTGGTTCGCGGTGCGCCCCCTGGCGATGTCCTCCTGGATCTCGTCCGCGGTCAGCGCGTATCCGGTCTGGGCGTTGTCCAGGGACTTCGCGAAGACCACGCCGTACACCTCGCCTTCGGCGGTGAGCAGCGGGCCGCCGGAGTTGCCCTGGCGGACGGTCGCGTAGAGGGAGTACACATCGCGGTGCACGGTGCCGCGGTGGTAGATGTCCGGTCCGTTGGCCGGGATGCGTCCGCGCACGCGCGCGGCCCGGACGTCGTACGCGCCGTTCTCCGGGAAGCCCGCGATGATCGCGTCGTCGCCGCTCTTGGCGTCCGTGGACGTGAACTCGAGGGCGGGCGCCTTGAGATCCGGTACGTCGAGTACGGCGATGTCGCGCTCCCAGTCGTAGAGGACGACCGTCGCGTCGTACTTCCTGCCCTCGCCGCCGATCTGGACGGTGGGTTCGTCGACGCCGCCCACGACATGCGCGTTGGTCATGACGCGGCGCTCGCCGAAGACGAAGCCGGTGCCTTCGAGGACCTTGCCGCAACTCTGGGCGGTGCCCATGACCTTGACGATGGACCGCTTGGCCCGGGTGGCGACCGGACTGCCCGCGAGCGCCGGGTCGGGCGGCTGGACCTCGTTGATCGGCTCGTTGGAGAACGGGCTGAAGACCTGCGGGAAGCCGTTCTGCGCGAGGACCGAGGAGAAGTCAGCGAACCAGGTGTTGGCCTGGTCGGGCAGGGCCCGCGCGACGCCGAGGAGGACCTTGGAGTTACGGACCTCCTTGCCCAGGGTCGGCAGGGTGGTGCCGGCGAGGGCGGAGCCGATCAGCCACGCCACGAGGAGCATCGCGACGACGTTGACGAGGGCGCCGCCGGTGGCGTCCAGCGCGCGGGCCGGGGACCAGGTGATGTACCGGCGGAGCTTGTTGCCGAGGTGGGTGGTCAGGGCCTGGCCGACGGAGGCGCAGACGATGACGACGACGACCGCGACGACGGCGGCGGTCGTGCTGACCTCCGAGTTGTCGGTGAGGGCGTCCCAGACGACGGGCAGCACGTAGACGGCGACAAGACCACCGCCCATGAAGCCGATCACCGACAGGATGCCGACGACGAAGCCCTGGCGGTAGCCGACGATCGCGAACCACACGGCGGCGACCAGCAACAGGATGTCCAGCACGTTCACCGGTTCAGGCCTCGCCTCATCACACGACACAACACGGCAGACACCCTGTCATGACCGCCAGTCGAGCGGGACCTGCTTCTCCCGGTCCCAGGGGCGCTCCCATCCCGAGTAGTGCAGCAGGCGGTCGATGATTCCGGCCGTGAAGCCCCAGACCAGGGCCGATTCGACCAGGAATGCCGGGCCTCGGTGGCCGCTGGGGTGGACGGTCGTGGCCCGGTTGTCGGGATTCGTGAGATCCGCCACGGGAACGGTGAAGACCCGCGCCGTCTCGTTCGGATCCACGACTCCGACCGGAGTCGGCTCGCGCCACCAGCCCAGCACCGAGGTCACGACGAAGCCGCTGACCGGGATGTAGAGCTTGGGCAGCACGCCGAAGAGCTGCACGCCCGCCGGGTCGAGCCCGGTCTCCTCCTCGGCCTCACGCAGGGCGGCCCTGAGCGGCCCGTCGGCCTTCGGGTCGCCGTCCTCGGGGTCGAGGGCACCGCCGGGGAAGGAGGGCTGCCCGGCATGGGACCGCAGCGAGCTGGCCCGCTCCATGAGCAGCAGCTCGGGTCCGCGCTCCCCCTCGCCGAACAGGATCAGCACGGCCGACTGCCGCCCCGCCCCGTTCGCCGGCGGCAGGAACCGGCTCAGCTGCACCGGCTCGACCGTCTCCACCGCCCGCACCACCGGGTCCAGCCACTGCGGCAGACCCTCCTTGCTGAGCGCCACGCCCTGTGCATTGCTCGCGCGCGTCATCGCCACCCCCGTCCTTGCGAGTCCAACGCCCGGCCGACCCGAGATCGTTCCTGGAGCCGCGCCGGCCGGCCCGTGCCCCTGGTGGCGCCCCTCATCCGGCCCCCAGCGGCGGCGCCGCCTTCCCGCCCGCGTCCAGGTAGGCCTGCGGAGGGTTGAGCCGCTGCCCCGGGAAGCCGCCCTTCTCGTACTTGAGGAGCTTCTTCGCCTTCTCCGGGTCCGTCTCGCCCTCGCCGAACGCCGGGCAGAGCGGGGCGATGGGGCAGGCGCCGCAGGCGGGCTTGCGGGCGTGGCAGATACGGCGGCCGTGCCAGATGACGTGGTGCGAGAGGTCCGTCCAGTCGCCCTTGGGGAACAGCGCGCCGATCGCGGCCTCGATCTTGTCGGGGTCGGTCTCGGCGGTCCATTGCCAGCGCCGCACCAGCCGCTGGAAGTGCGTGTCCACGGTGATGCCGGGCCGCCCGAAGGCGTTGCCGAGGACGACGAACGCCGTCTTGCGGCCTACGCCGGGCAGCTTGACGAGGTCCTCGAGGCGGCCCGGGACCTCGCCGCCGAACTGCTCGACCAGCGCCTTCGACAGCCCTATGACCGACTTGGTCTTGGCCCGGAAGAAGCCGGTCGGACGCAGGATCTCCTCGACCTCCTCGGGGTTGGCGGCGGCCAGGTCCTCGGGGGTCGGGTACTTGGCGAAGAGCGCGGGGGTCGTCTGATTGACCCTCAGGTCGGTCGTCTGGGCGGACAGCACCGTGGCGACCACGAGTTGGAAGGGGTTCTCGAAGTCCAGCTCCGGGTGGGCGTACGGAAACACCTCGGCCAGTTCGCGGTTGATCCGGCGGGCCCGGCGCACCAGCGCGGCGGGCGACTCCGCCTTCGCCGGCTTGACGGCGACGGTCTTGGCCGGAACCTTTCCCGCCACGGCCTTCTTCACGGGGACCTTCTTCTCGGCCGCCTGCTTCACCACCGCCGGAGCCTTCTTCACTGCAGCCTTCTTTGTCACATTTGCCGTTTTCTTTCCGCCACCGGGGCCCTGTTCGCCCACAGCGGAATCTCGACGTACAACCACCCGCCCAGCCCCCTTGGCCTGTGCTCTCACCGGCGATTTGGACACCCGGCCAGCCTAAAGCCCGGCACCGACAATCGCCCCGGACCCGGGAGATCGGCCCCCGATTGGACCCCTGCCGCTTACCTCGGGACACCTGTGCGGCATCCTTGTGACAGATCACACTGTTTGGACCGTCCGGCAAAATGGGGAACACGGTCCCCTGGTACCAAGGGGGAGCAAGATCCCCTGAGCAGGTCGACAAGGAGAGAACTCGTGGACGACGTTCTGCGGCGCAACCCGCTCTTCGCGGCGCTCGATGACGAGCAGTCCGCGGAGCTCCGCGCCTCCATGAGTGAGGTGACCCTCGCGCGCGGCGATTCCCTGTTCCATGAGGGCGACCCGGGCGACCGGCTCTACGTCGTCACCGAGGGCAAGGTCAAACTCCACCGCACCTCCCCCGACGGCCGCGAGAACATGCTCGCCGTCGTCGGCCCCGGCGAGCTGATCGGCGAGCTGTCGCTCTTCGACCCGGGCCCGCGCACGGCGACCGCCACCGCGTTGACCGAGGTCAAGCTGCTCGCCCTCGGCCACGGCGACCTCCAGCCCTGGCTGAACGTCCGCCCCGAGGTGGCCACCGCGCTGCTGCGCGCCGTCGCCCGCCGGCTGCGCAAGACCAACGATCAGATGTCCGACCTGGTCTTCTCGGACGTTCCCGGCCGAGTCGCCCGCGCACTCCTGGACCTCTCCCGCCGCTTCGGCGTGCAGTCCGAGGAAGGCATCCACGTCGTCCACGACCTCACGCAGGAAGAGCTCGCCCAGCTGGTCGGCGCCTCCCGCGAGACGGTCAACAAGGCCCTCGCCGACTTCGCCCAGCGCGGCTGGCTCCGCCTGGAGGCCCGCGCGGTGATCCTGCTGGACGTGGAGCGACTCGCAAAGCGCTCTCGCTGACGCTCGGTCTCGGCCGTACTCCGTTTGGGGGCCCGTCTCATCATGAGGCGGGCCCCGACTTATGCCGCCGCCGCTGTCCTGGGGGCTGCGCCCCCAGACCCCCCTTCGGCCTGAACGGCCTCGTCCTCAATCGCCGGACGGGCTGAGATTTCCCGGACCGGCGCAACAGAGACCGACGCCCGTTCGGCCGCGCCGTAAATCCGCTGCTCCCGCCCCCTTGTGGCGGCACAGTGAACCCATGGCCGAAACCGTTCTACGCAAGGGTCTCGACGTCCAGGGCTACCTCGAGCGCGAAGGATCCCTCGCGCGCGTGCCGCACGCCTTCCGTCCGGTCGTCGCCGTGGCGCGGGACCGGCTGCTGGACGTGTTCGGGGCACGACTGCACAGCGCGTACCTCTACGGGTCGGTCCCGCGCGGCACCGCGCGCGTGGGCCGCAGCGACCTCGACCTGCTCGTCGCCCTGCACGAGGAACCGACGGACGCGGACCGCGAGGCGGCCCGGGCGCTCGACACAGCGCTGGACAAGGAGTTCCCGGAGATCGACGGGTCCGCGACGCTGCTCCACAGCCGGGCACGGCTGCTGAGCGAGGCGGAGACGTACGACATGGGGTGGTTCGTGGCCTGCCTGTGCACCCCGCTGCTCGGCGACGACCTCGCCGAGTACCTGCCGCGCTACCGCCCCGACTCACGGCTCGCCCGCGAGACCAACGGCGACCTCGCCCTGCTGCTGCCGCGCTGGCGCGAGCGGATCTCCCGCGCGGGCGGCTCGGAGGAGGCTCTGCGTCCCCTCGTGCGCTTCATGTCCCGCCACCTCGTCCGCACCGGCTTCACCCTCGTCATGCCCCGCTGGAACGGCTGGACGAGCGATCTGACGGAGATGGCGGAGGCGTTCGGCGCGTACTACCCGGAGCGGGCCGCGCACCTGCGGGCGGCGGCGGTGCGTGGGTACGCGCCGCGCGGCGACCGGGACGTGCTCATGTCGTACATCGACGATCTCGGGCCGTGGCTGGCGGAGGAGTACACGCGCGTGCACGGGGTGAAGGCGCCGCGCCCGGACTAGGCGTACGCGCGCGTGACGCGGAAGCGGACCGCCCCGCTAGATCAGCCCGTGCTCCTCCAGATAGTCCAGCTGCGCCCGCACCGACAGTTCCGCCGCCGGCCACAGGGACCGGTCCACGTCCGCGTACACGTGCGCGACGACCTGGCCCGGCGTCGCATACCCGTCCTCCACGGCTGTCTCCACCTGGGCGAGCCGATGAGCGCGGTGGGCGAGATAGAACTCCACCATCCCCTGTGCGTCCTCCAGGACGGGTCCATGGCCCGGGAGGACGGTGTGGACGCCGTCGTCGACCGTGAGGGACCTCAGACGCCTCAGGGAGTCCAGATAGTCGCCCAGGCGGCCGTCAGGGTGCGCCACGACCGTCGTACCGCGTCCCAGGACCGTGTCACCCGTCAGGACCGCCTGATCGGCCGGGAGATGGAAGCACAGGGAGTCCGAGGTGTGCCCCGGCGTCGGCACGACCCTCAGCTCCAGGCCGCCGACCCTGACCACGTCCCCGGCGCCAAGCCCCTCGTCGCCCAGCCGCAGCGCCGGGTCCAGCGCCCGCACCTTCGTGCCCGTGAGCTCGGCGAACCGCACGGCGCCCTCGGCATGGTCCGGGTGACCGTGCGTCAGCAGGGTCAGGGCGATGCGCTTGCCGGCCTTCTCTGCGGTGTCCACGACGTTGCGCAGATGCCCCTCGTGCAGCGGCCCGGGGTCGACCACGACGGCCAGCTCGGAGTCGGGCTCGGCGAGGATCCAGGTGTTCGTGCCGTCCAGGGTCATCGCGGACGCGTTGGGCGCGAGGACGTTGACGGCCCTCGGGGTGGCGGGTCCGGAAAGCACCCCGCCCCTCGGCTGGCCGGGAAGGGCTGCGGCGTCCGTCATGCGGGGGCTCCACCGGTCGGGATGTGCTTGGTGAACTCGTCGTGCCCCGGCCAGGACAGGACGATCTCGTCGTCGTCCAGGCGGGCCCGGGCCAGAACGGGGGTCAGGTCGCGGGCGGGGGCGTCCCTGAGGGCCTCGTCCGCGGTGTCGTACGGCGCCAGCTGGCGCAGGGTCGCGATCGTGGGCGGCATCATCAGCAGTTCGCCCTTGTCGTACGAGGCCGCCGCCTCGGCCGGGCCGATCCACACCGTGCGGTCCGCCTCCGTGGAGGCGTTGCGGGTGCGCTGGCCCTCGGGGAGGGCGGCGACGAAGAACCAGGTGTCGTAGCGGCGGGGTTCGAACTCCGGGGTGATCCAGCGGGTCCAGGCGCCCAGCAGGTCCGAGCGCAGCACCAGGTCGCGACGCTCCAGGAACTCGGCGAAACTCACGTCCCGCGCGACCAGGGCCTCGCGGTCCGCCTCCCAGTCCGCACCCGTGGTGTCACCGACCACCGAGTCCGGGGCCGGCCCGGCGAGCAGGACGCCCGCCTCCTCGTACGTCTCACGTACGGCCGCGCAGACGATCGCCTGGGCCTGCGCCTCGTCGACGCCGAGCCGCTCGGCCCACCACGCGCGCGTGGGGCCCGCCCAGCGGATCTGGTGGTCGTCGTCGCGAGGGTCGACGCCGCCGCCCGGATACGCGTACGCGCCTCCGGCGAAGGCCATGGAGGCGCGTCTGCGCAGCATGTGCACGACGGGACCCGCGGCGGTGTCCTTGAGGAGCATGACCGTGGCCGCGCGCTTGGGGACGACCGGGGTGAGCGTGCCGTCGGCGAGCGCACGGATACGTTCCGGCCAGTCCTGCGGAAACCACTGCCCATTCGCCATGGGCGGAGGCTATCCCGTGGTGCGTGAATGTTCGAGAGGTGCCCGGAGGTGCGGCTATGCCTCGGTGAGCTCCACCTGGACCTCGACCTCCACCGGTGCGTCCAGCGGCAGCACCGCCACCCCGACCGCGCTGCGCGCGTGGACGCCCTTGTCGCCGAGGACCGCGCCCAGCAGCTCGCTCGCGCCGTTGATGACACCCGGCTGGCCGGTGAAGTCCGACGCCGACGCCACGAACCCGACGACCTTCACCACACGCTTGACGCGGTCCAGATCACCGGCGACCGACTTGACGGCCGCCAGCGCGTTCAGCGCGCAGGTGCGGGCCAGGTCCTTGGCCTCCTCCGGGGTGACCTCCGCGCCCACCTTGCCGGTGACCGGGAGCTTGCCCTCGATCATCGGCAGCTGGCCCGAGGTGTACACGTACACGCCCGACTGCACGGCCGGCTGGTACGCGGCCAGCGGCGGGACGACCTCCGGCAGCGTCAGCCCGAGCTCGGCGAGCTTCGCCTCGACCGCGCTCACGCCTTCTCCCGCTTCAGGTAGGCCACCAGCTGCTCGGGGTTGTTCGGCCCGGGCACGACCTGGACGAGCTCCCAGCCGTCCTCGCCCCAGGTGTCCAGAATCTGCTTCGTGGCATGGACGAGCAGCGGCACGGTTGCGTATTCCCACTTGGTCATGTGGCCGACTTTAGCCGCTGACCACACACAGGCTTAGCTCCTGGGGGTCCGGGGGCCACCCCCCGGAAAAGCGCAGTATCCACAGCCTGCCGGTTGGTACCCGCATCGAATGGTTACGCTCGAAGACGTGAGCAGGCTCCAGGTCGTCAGTGGCAAGGGCGGCACCGGTAAGACGACGGTGGCCGCGGCTCTCGCGCTGGCCCTGGCCACCGAGGGGAAGCGCACGCTTCTCGTCGAGGTCGAGGGCCGCCAGGGCATCGCACAGCTCTTCGAGACGGAGGCATTGCCCTACGAGGAGAGAAAAATCGCGGTCGCACCGGGCGGCGGGGAGGTGTATGCCCTCGCCATCGATCCCGAACTGGCCCTTCTGGACTACCTCCAGATGTTCTACAAACTCGGTGGAGCCGGACGCGCCCTGAAGAAGCTCGGCGCCATCGACTTCGCCACCACCGTCGCGCCCGGTCTCAGGGACGTCCTGCTGACCGGCAAGGCGTGCGAGGCGGTGCGGCGCAAGGAGAAGTCCGGGCGGTTCGCCTACGACTACGTCGTGATGGACGCACCCCCCACCGGACGCATCACCCGCTTCCTCAACGTCAACGACGAGGTGGCGGGGCTCGCGAAGATAGGGCCGATACACAATCAGGCACAGGCGGTGATGCGGGTGCTGAAGTCGTCGGAGACGGCCGTGCACCTGGTGACGCTGCTGGAGGAGATGCCCGTCCAGGAGACCGCGGACGGGATCGCCGAACTGCGGGCGGCGAAGCTGCCGGTGGGGCGGATCATCGTGAACATGGTGCGTCCGGAGGTGTTGGACGCGGACGAGTTGGAACTCGTCCGGGGCACCACTCGTTCCTCCTTCGCACAGTCGCTGTCCGCCGCCGGGCTCGGCGGGGCGCGGCGCGGCGGGCATGCCGAGCGGCTGGTGGACCCGCTCCTGGCCCAGGCCGAGGAGTACGCCGAGCGGTACGCGCTGGAGCACGAACAGCGCGCGGTACTCGGCGAACTGGGCCTGCCGCTGCACGAACTGCCGCTGCTCGCCGAGGGCATGGATTTGGCGGGTCTGTACGAGCTGGCCACGGAACTGCGGAAGCAGGGGATGTCATGAGTCCGGACGTCGAGGGGCAGGCCAGGCAGCACCGCCTCTCCCCCGCGCGCATGCTCGACCTGGATCCGCTGGTCGACGATCCGGCGACACGCATCGTGGTGTGCTGCGGCTCGGGCGGCGTCGGCAAGACCACGACCGCGGCGGCGCTGGGCCTCAGGGCCGCCGAGCGCGGCCGGAAGGTCGTCGTCCTGACCATCGACCCGGCCCGCCGGCTCGCCCAGTCCATGGGCATCGACTCCCTCGACAACACCCCACGCCGTGTGAAGGGCGTCGAGGGCGACGGCGAGCTGCACGCGATGATGCTCGACATGAAGCGCACCTTCGACGAGATCGTCGAGGCGCACGCGGACCCCGAGCGGGCGTCCGCGATTCTCGGCAACCCCTTCTACCAGTCGCTCTCGGCGGGCTTCGCGGGCACGCAGGAGTACATGGCGATGGAGAAGCTGGGCCAGCTGCGGGCCCGCGACGAGTGGGACCTCATCGTCGTGGACACCCCGCCGTCCCGGTCCGCGCTGGACTTCCTGGACGCGCCCAAGCGGCTCGGGTCCTTCCTCGACGGCAAGCTGATCCGGCTGCTCACCGCCCCGGCCAAGCTCGGCGGGCGCGCGGGGATGAAGTTTCTGAACGTCGGAATGTCGATGATGACCGGCACCCTCGGCAAGCTGCTCGGCGGGCAGCTCCTCAAGGACGTCCAGACCTTCGTGTCCGCCATGGACTCGATGTTCGGCGGCTTCCGCACGCGCGCGGACGCGACGTACAAGCTGCTCCAGGCGCCCGGCACGGCGTTCCTGGTGGTCGCGGCGCCGGAGCGGGACGCGCTGCGGGAGGCCGCGTACTTCGTGGAGCGGCTGGCCGCCGAGGACATGCCGCTCGCGGGACTGGTGCTCAACCGGGTCCACGGCAGCGGCGCCGCCCGGCTGTCGGCCGAGCGGGCACTCGCCGCCGCGGAAAATCTTGAGGAGTCCCGCATTGTCGATCAGGAGGACGGGAAAGCTGGAGTTCGTAACTCTCCCGACACAGACGGCAGTTCAGAATCCTCCGCGTCCGACCACGCATCCGTTCCGGTGTCCGCCGAAGGCTCCCCCGCCGCGGACCGGACCGTCGAACAACTCACCGCAGGTCTGTTGAGACTGCATGCCGAGCGTATGCGGCTGCTCTCCCGCGAGCAGCGCACGCGTGACCGCTTCACCGCGCTCCACCCCGAAGTGGCGGTGGCAGAGGTGGCCGCGCTGCCCGGCGACGTACACGACCTCGCGGGGCTGCGAGACATCGGAACACGGCTCGCGGCCGGTCGGCCGGAGCTGCCCGAGACCGCGGACGGCTGAGCCACGCGGACGGGTCCCCAGGGGTCTCGCCCTCAGCTCACCGCCGCGTAGTGCTCGTACACCTCATCGTCGTCGAGGGGCAGAATGCCGACCCCTCGCTCGTACTCCGTACGCGCGGTCTCCAAGAGCCGGCGCCAGGAGGTCACGGTGGGCCGCCTGCGCAGCAGCGCACGGCGTTCCCGCTCCGTCATGCCTCCCCACACGCCGAACTCGACGCGGTTGTCGAGCGCGTCGGCCAGGCACTCCGTACGCACCGGGCATCCGGTGCACACCGCCTTGGCCCTGTTCTGCGCTGCTCCTTGAACGAACAGCTCATCTGGATCGGTAGTGCGGCAGGCCGCCTGCGCACTCCAGTCGGTTACCCAGCCCATACCGGCGCCGTCCTCTCCCGAATCGAGGCTCCCCCACGGCGGCAGCGGCATATTCACCGCCGCCAGTTGAGGACGTTACGGAAGGTGGGCACAGCGCAACACCCCCTTCGGGCCCAATCTTGAATGGCCCGAACGGACTATGCGTAAGCGGCAGATCACCCGGGGGAGTGAGCTGGCGACATGCGTGATCATCCCGGCAAAGCGGGACAGTTCAGTTGAGTCACAACGGGCACCAGGTGACACACAAGGCGGATTCGGACACGTCCCCATCAAAAAGTTGGGGAACCTCCGGAACGATTCGGGGTCGCCGGACGTATTGATACGTGGCCGCACTGCTGTGACAGTTGAGAGCAGCTTAGGCCAAGGCCTGCGCGCGTGTCCGGCGAATGAGAAGGTAGGCGCTCTCTTTGCCATGCGCTCGAAGAGCATGCCGAACACCCCGGCGGGCCTGCCGAACATCCCGAGGAGCAAGCGCTCCCTCCGAACGCTCATGAGTACGGATTAGGCTGCCCCCATGTCGAAGAAGCGCTCCGGTGGCGGTCTGTCCCCCGCCCAGCAGGCCGCCAAGTTCCTCGGTGTCAGCGTGCTCTCGGGTGCGGTGCTGGCCGGTATCGCGCTGCCCGCCTTCGGTGCGCTCGGTCTCGCGGCGAAGGGGTCGGTGGAGAGCTTCGACGAGCTCCCGGCCAACCTCAGGACGCCGCCGCTGAGCCAGCGCACCACGATCCTGGACGCCAAGGGCGGCACGATCGCCACGGTGTACTCGCGCGACCGCACGGTCGTCGAGCTCAAGGACGTCGCGCCGTACATGCAGAAGGCGATCGTCGCGATCGAGGACTCGCGCTTCTACAAGCACGGCGCGGTGGACCTGAAGGGCGTGCTGCGCGCGCTCAACAAGAACGTCCAGAGCAGCGGGGTCGCCGAAGGCGCCTCGACGCTCACCCAGCAGTACGTGAAGAACGTCTTTGTCGAGGAGGCCGGCGACGACCCGACGAAGGTCGCGCAGGCCACCCAGCAGACCCTCGGCCGCAAGATCAAGGAGCTGAAGTACGCGATTCAGGTCGAGGAGGAGCTCGGCAAGAAGAAGATCCTCGAGAACTACCTGAACATCACGTTCTTCGGCCAGCAGGCCTACGGCGTCGAGGCCGCGGCCCACCGCTACTTCTCCAAGTCCGCCAAGGACCTCACGCTGGCCGAGTCGGCGCTGCTCGCGGGCATCGTCCAGTCACCGAGCCGGTACGACCCGATCAACGACGAGGCCGAGGCCACCAAGCGGCGCAACATCGTGCTCCAGCGCATGGCCGAGGTCGGCGACGTCTCCCGCGCGGAAGCCGCCAAGGCCCAGGAGGAGAAGCTCGGCCTGAAGGTCAGCCAGCCCAAGAACGGCTGCATCACCGCCGTGAAGGGCGCCAGCTTCTTCTGCAAGTACGTCGAGGCCGTCTTCAAGAGCGACCCGGTCTTCGGCAAGACCAAGGAGGACCGCGCCAAGGTCTGGAACCAGGGCGGTCTGACGATCAAGACCACCCTCGACCCGCAGGCGCAGGACTCGGTCCAGGCCTCGCTCAAGGACCACGTCTACAAGTCGGACAAGGTCGCGGCCGCGGCCACCCTCGTCGAGCCCGGCACCGGCAAGATCGTCGGCATGGGCCAGTCGAAGCCGTACGGCTACGGCAAGAACGAGACCGAGCTCAACTTCTCGGTCGGCTACGGCATGGGCGGCTCCAACTACGGCTTCCCGACCGGTTCGACGTTCAAGCCGTTCGTCGCGGCGGCCGCGCTGGAGGAGGGCCGGCCGGCCAACCAGGAGTACTCGTCGCCGTACCAGATGGAGTACCCGAGCCCCGTCCAGACCTGTGACAGCAAGCCGTGGGTCAACTTGAACGGCGAGAAGCTGGAGAACGAGTCGGAGTCGGAGAAGGGCCCCTACCGCCTGCGCAAGGCGATGGAGCTGTCGGTCAACACCTACTTCGTGCAGATGATCTCCGACATCGGTCTGTGCCCCGTGGTCAACATGACCAACAAGCTCCAGGTCGTGCAGGGCAACGGCGACAAGCTGCCCGAGGTCCCCGCGATCGCGCTGGGTTCCAAGGGCATCTCCCCGCTGACGATGGCGACCGCGTACGCAGCCTTCGCCTCCCGCGGCATGTACTGCACGCCGATCGCCATCGAGTCGATCACCCAGAAGGTCGCTCAGCAGCAGAAGTCGCTGGAGGTCCCCAAGTCGACCTGCTCGCGCGCCATGTCCGAGACGACCGCGGACACCGTCAACCAGCTCCTCAAGGGCGTGGTCGACTCCGGTACCGGCCAGACGGCGGGCCTCTCCGACCGTGACAACGCCGGTAAGACGGGTACGACGGACTCCCGCAAGAACGCCTGGTTCGTCGGCTACACGCCGAACCTGTCGGGCGCGGTCTGGGTCGGCAGCGCCTCCCAGAAGGTCGAGATGAAGAACATCACGATCGGCGGCGTGTACAACGACCTCGTCTACGGCGGCAAGGTCCCGGGCCCGATCTGGAAGGACGCCATGACCGGCGCCCTCGCGGGCAAGGACGCCCCGCAGTTCAACTTCGTCGACATCCCGGAAGACAACCCGGGCCGCGGCGACGGGAACGGCAATGGGAACGGAAACGGCAACGGCGACGGGGACAACGGCGACGACAACGGCGGCCAGAACAACGGCGGCACGGACGGCGGGGCCTTCCCGAACCCGACCTTCTCGATCCCGGAGAACCTGTTCCAGGGCAACAACGGGAACGGCGGCCGCAACGGCTAGCCACTAGACGAAACGGCCCCTTCACCGTCGTACAGAGATCTCTGTACGACGGTGAAGGGGCCGTTCGCCGTTCGGCGCGGTCGGTCAGCCGGCCAGCAGCTTCTTCACGGTGGCGGCGACTCGGCCGCCCTCCGCCAGGCCCGCGACCTTCGGGTTCACGATCTTCATGACGGCGCCCATGGCCCGCGGCCCCTCGGCGCCCGCCGCCTTCGCCTCCTGGACGGCCTGGGCGACGATGTCGGTCAGCTCCTCGTCGGACAGCTGCTTGGGCAGGTACGTGGCGAGGAGCTCGCCCTCCGCCTTCTCCCGCTCGGCCGACTCGGCACGACCACCCTCGGCGAAGGCGTCGGCCGCCTCGCGGCGCTTCTTGGCCTCCTTGGTGATCACCTTGAGAACCTCGTCGTCGGAGAGCTCGCGCTTCTCCTTGCCCGCGACCTCCTCCTTGGTGATCGCGGCGAGCGTCATGCGCAGCGTCGAGGAGCGGAGCTCGTCGCGCTCCTTGATCGCGGCGGTGAGGTCTTCCTGCAGCTTCGACTTGAGCTTGGTGGTCATGTGACTGATTCTCGCAGGTGCGCAAGGCCGGACGCCCATCGATTTAAGGGGGTCGGCTCCAAAGGACGGCGGGGGACGGGGTACTTGCCGGGTCTGACACGATGGGACCCATGCGCGCGCGATACGGAGTACCTCTGTCGATCGCGGCGGCTGGCGCCGCCGGTCTGGTGTACGCGGCGGGCTTCGAAGCCCGCTCCTTCCGCCTCCGACGGGTGACGGTCCCCGTTCTCCCTGCCGGAATGCGTCCCCTGCGCATGCTCCAGGTCTCCGACATCCACATGGTCGGCGGTCAGCACAAGAAGCAGCGCTGGCTGCGTTCGCTGGCGGGCCTGCGCCCCGACTTCGTGATCAACACGGGCGACAACCTGTCGGACCCGGAGGGCGTACCGGAGGTCCTGGACGCGTTGGGGCCGCTGATGGAGTTCCCGGGGGCGTACGTCTTCGGCTCCAACGACTACTACGGCCCCAGGCCCCGCAACCCCGCCCGCTATCTGCTGGAGAAGACGAGCGGCCGCCACGGTCTGAACGGCAACCCGCCCGCCGTGGGCGTGGTCCACAACCCGTGGGAGGACCTGCGGGACGCTTTCGACACCGCGGGCTGGCTCAACCTGACCAACACCCGCGGCACCCTGAAGGTCGAGGGCGTGTCGATCGAGTTGACCGGCCTGGACGACCCGCACATCAAGCGCGACCGGTACGCGGAGGTGGCCGGCGGCCCGTCGTCCTCCGTGGACTTCTCGATGGGCGTGGTCCACGCGCCGTATCTGCGCGTCCTCGACGCCTACGCGGCCGACGACTACCCGCTGATCCTCGCCGGCCACACGCACGGCGGGCAGCTGTGCATCCCCTTCTACGGGGCGCTGGTCACCAACTGCGATCTGGACACGGAACGGGTGAAGGGTCTGTCGACGCACACGGCCGAGGGCAGGACGTCGTATCTGCACGTCTCGGCGGGGTGCGGGACGAACCGCTACACGCCGGTACGGTTCGCGTGTCCGCCGGAGGCGACGCTGCTGACGCTGGTGGCGCGGGGGTAGCTTTCGGGCGGGGGGGGGGGCGCGGGGTTGGGGGCGCGGGGTCGGGGGCATGGGTGCGCGGGGGCGGGTGGGCGGGTCCACGGGCTCGGGTCCACGGGCTCGGGTGCACGGGCTCGGGTGCACGAGTGCGCGGGTTTCACGGGCTCGGGTGCATGGGCCCGGGTTCACGGGCTCGGGTGCACGGGCGCTGGTGCACGGGCGCTGGTGCACGGGCGCTGGTGCACGGGCGCTGGTGCACGGGCGCTGGTGCACGGGCCGTGGGGTAACCCGCACGGCCCGCCCGTATCGCCCCTTTTGTCGGGGGTGCTTAGCGTGAGGACATGACCGCCCCGATACCCAGGGACATCCCGGATCTTCCCGCGATCCCGGGCATGCCCGCGCTGCTGCCCTCCCCCGTCCCCGCCACGGCGGTGGTGGCTCCCATACGCCGCCCCCTGGCCGCCACGTACCGCCTGCTGGTCGCTCTCGCGGCCGCGGCGACCGTGACGATCGATCTGCTCCTCGGCAGCCCAACCCGTGTGCTGAGCTACTTCTCGATCCAGAGCGCGATCCTGCTGGCGCTGGTGTCCGTGCTGTCGGCGAAGCGCGCGTGGAGCGCCCGCCGCCCGCTGCCGGCCGCACTGACGGGCGCGACGCTCCTCTACGTCCTGATCACGGGCTCGGTGTACCACCTGCTCCTGGCCGACACGACGACCCCGTTCTCGATGACGGGCGAGACGACTCCCCCGACCGGCTGGCAGTCCCTGGCGAACCACGCCCTCCACACGGGGCTCCCCATCGCGGCGGTCGTGGACTGGCTGTTCCTGACCGCACCCGGCCGCTTCCACCTCCGCCGGGCGGCGACCTGGCTCCTCTTCCCCCTGGCCTATCTGGCCTTCTCCTTCACCCGGGGCGAACTGCTCCTCCCCGGCACCCCGGCCCGTTACCTCTACCCCTTCCTCGACGTCGACCTCCACGGCTACAAGAGCGTCCTCGGCAACGCCCTCCTCCTCGGCCTCGCCTTCTACGCCCTCGCCATCCTCCTCGTAGCCCTCGACCACGCCCGCCCGAACCCCGTCCGCCACCGCGCCCACCACCGCGCGAAAACCGGATTTCGTCTCCAGCCACCAGTGGGCTAAAGTAAACGTCGTCGCCGCGACAAGCAGGACAAGCAGCGACATCGGGGTGTAGCGCAGCTTGGCAGCGCGCTTCGTTCGGGACGAAGAGGTCGTGGGTTCAAATCCCGCCACCCCGACAGCCGAGACATCAGGTGAGGCACCTAGGAATGTTCCTAGGTGCCTCACCTGTTTTGTTGGGGGTGGCTCGCGCGCCGAGGTCCACAGAGGTCGGCCGTAACCTTTGTCGGCAGGCAGACAGGCAGACACCACCCTGAAAGGACCCCGCGTGATCATCTTCGGCACCAAGGGCTACCTCTACCAGCTCGCGATACTCACCCTCGTCTGTGGCCAGTGCGGCAACCCCGCTGCCCACACGCTGCGTAAGCGGGTCACGAAGTTCACGCTGTTCTTCGTGCCGCTCTTCCCGTTCTCGACGAAGTTCTCGACGCAGTGCACCTTCTGCGGTGCGGAGCAGAAGATCACCAAGGAGCAGGCGGAGCAGCTGCAGGTGCAGGCCGTGGGTGGGCAGCAGACGTATGGGCCGCCGCAGCAGCAGCCCTACCAGCACTGAGCGATCTCAGGTACGTTCCCTTACGGAACTCACTCCGTATCGAAAGGGAACCCACTGTGCCGCAGGGGACGTCGCAGCAGACCTGGACCGCCGTCGACGACTACTTCGACGGGCTGCTCGTGGAGGAGGACGACGCGCTGCTCGCCGCGGTCCGCGACAGCGAGGCCGCCGAGCTGCCCGCGCACCAGGTCGCCGCCAACCAGGGGAAGTTGCTGCACCTGCTCGCCCGGATCCAGGGGGCCCGTTCCGTCCTGGAGATCGGCACCCTCGCGGGCTACAGCACCATCTGGCTCGCCCGTGCCCTGCCCGAGGGCGGGCGGCTGGTCACCCTGGAGGCCGATGAGCGGTGCGCCGAGGTCGCCGCCGCCAGTCTGGAGCGGGCCGGGGTCGGTCATCTCGTCGACCTCCGGGTCGGGAAGGCTGCCGACACACTGCCCGTCCTCGCCGACGAGGGAGCCGGGCCCTTCGACCTCGTCTTCATCGACGCCGACAAGCCGTCCAACCCCGAGTATCTGCGGTGGGCCCTGGAGCTCACCCGGCCCGGCAGTGTCATCGTCGGCGACAACGTCGTGCGCGACGGCGCCGTCACCGATCCGGACAGCGACGACCCCCGAGTGCAGGGGGTCCGCCGGTTTACCGAACTCATCGCCGAGCACCCGAAGTTGAGCGCCACGACCATCCAGACCGTCGGGTCCAAGGGGTACGACGGGTTCACTCTCGCCCTGGTCACCGACTGACGGAGTCGCCGGCTAGCGAACGTGCAGGTCCAGGCCCGCCGTCCCCGGTCGCTCCCTGCCCGGCAGCAGCCGCATGCCTCGGTCGTAGTCCCCGCCCGTCAACGACCGGAAGGGGACCGTGTCGGCGGTGAACAGGGTGTCCAGGCGCCTCGCGTACGCCTCTCGGGCCGCCTGGAAGCGGTCCTTTGGCAGCTCGTTGGCGTCGTAGATCGCGAAGGGCTCCAGCGGGGTCATGCCCGTGAACCAGAACAGACCGTGCTGCAGGGGGTGCAGTACGTCCGTGAGGCGGCCGTGGATGCCCCGGTCCGAGAAGGACGTCTCCCTGGCGCCCAGCGTCAACGACAGCAGGGCCCGGCGGCCCGTCAACGCGCTCTCGGCGTACGGCGGCGGGACCTGAGGACCGTAGGCGAAGCCGCCGGTGAAGACCCGGTCGATCCAGCCCTTCAGGATCGCCGGTGCCGAGAACCACCACATCGGGAACTGCAGGACGACCGCGTCCGACCAGCGGATCTTCTCCTGCTCCGCGGCGATGTCGGGAGACAAGTGGCCGCCCAGCGTGGCCTGTTCGGATACCGACATGACGTGCAGGCGGTGGTCCGGGGCGTGGTCGGGGTAGTCGTCGGCGTCGACGGTCGGCTTCCACTTCATCGCGTAGAGGTCGGAGAGCCGTACCTCGTGGCCCGCCGCGCGCAGGTGGTCCGCCGCGAACGTCGTCAACGCGCTGTTCAGGGAACGGGGATCGGGGTGGGCGCTGACGATCAGGATCTTCTTCATGCCGTCAGGTTCGCCCGGCTCCCCCGGCCCCAGCCAGAACCCCCTTCGACCGGTGGATCGTCAATCCTGGTATTGGCAGTGCCACGCATACTGGAGTTCATGGATGTGAGCTACGACGGTCAGCGGGCCCTCGGTGGGTTTCTGCGGGCCCGTCGCGGACGGGTCGCGCCGGAGCAGGCGGGGATCGGCGGTGCGGCCGGGGGCGTGCGGAACAAGCGGCGCCGGGTCCAGGGGCTGCGGCGCGAGGAGTTGGCGCAGCTCGCCGGGATCAGCGTGGACTACTACGTCCGTCTCGAGCAGGGGCGGGCCACCCAGCCGTCCGCCGAGGTGCTGGACGCGCTGGCACGGGCGCTCGGTCTCGACGCGGCGGAGCGGCGGCATCTCGACACCCTCGCCGCCGGGCGGCACGAGCCCGTGCCGGCCACCCGGATCGGGCCCGGGCTGCGGCGCGCGCTCGACGCCATGGACCGGCTGCCCGTCTTCGCCACCGACCACCGTCTCGATGTCGTCGCCTGGAACCGGCTGGGGGCCGCGCTCATGGGCGGCCTCGACGTGCCGGGGCGGCGCGATCCCAACAACGCGCGCTTCCTCTTCCTCGATCCCGCCGCCCGCGACCTGTATCCCGACTGGGAGGACCGGGCCGCCGAGGCGGTGGGGCAGTTGCGGGTCTCCGCCGGGCGGTATCCGGGCGACGGTGAGTTGGGCGCGCTGATCGCCGAACTGGCCGTTGGCAGTGGTGACTTCCGGCGGGTCTGGGACTCCGGTGTGGTCACGATGTGCTCCGCCGGGCGCAAGCGGCTGCGGCATCCCGTCGCAGGGTTGCTGGAGTTGGATTTCGAGACGCTGCATGTGCCCGCCGGGCCGGGCGAGTCAGGGCTCGTGCTGCATGTGTTCAGCGCGGAGGAGGGCACCGCGGAGGCCGTCGCCCTCGCGCGCCTGACGTGAGCGTCACTTGTTCCAGGTCTCGTCGTACGGGTCCGCGGGCGCCTTCACCGGCCGCGACGAGGTGACCGACAGATACGGGATCGGGCCGTTGTTCACCGGGTCCTTGGTCCGCTGGGGCGTGTAGGTGCCGGTGACCTCCAGCCAGGCGTCCGGCCGCAGGACCGGCGGGATCGTGCCGGTGAGGGCTACCTTCACCGGCTGGGCGTCGGCGGCACAGCAGTTGAGGGCCATGCGGACGAGATAGGGGTGGCCCGCTCGGTCCAGGGCGACGAAGCCGGTGACCTTGAGCTCGCGGTTCTTCAGGGACCGCCCGTGGTCGTAGACCGCGCGGCCCGCGTAGTCGGCCACGCCGAGGCGGAGCGGTCCCTTGGCGGGCAGGTCCTCATAGCCGTACGCCTGCTGCAGGGCCGTACCCGTGCGCATCGCGCTGTACGAGCCGAGGGCCGGCGGGGCGACCAGGACGAGGGCGAGGACGGGGAGGGCCAGAAGCCAGGAGACCCGGGGCTCGTGATGATGCTCCGCGTGGCCGCCGCGCCGCTCGTACCAGAGCGTGGCCACCGCCGCCGCGATCAGGACCGCGCCGGCGAGCAACAGCAGCGGGCGCAGGCCCGCCTTGACGTATCTGAGGTACAGGTCGGTGCTGCCCGCGTGCAGCAGGGTCGCGCCGAGCAGGAACATGACCGCCGACTGCGCGTGCCGGTTCACAGCAGCACCGCCCCGGTCAGCACCGACACCAGGACGGCGAGGACGAAGGTGGCGGGCGCGAAGCGCAGCGCGAAGCCGCGGCCGAAGGTGCCGGCCTGCATCGCGAACAGCTTCAGGTCGATCATCGGGCCGACCACCAGGAACGCGAGTCGTGCGGTGAGCGAGAACTGGGACAGGGACGCGGCGACGAAGGCGTCCGCCTCCGAGCAGATCGACAGCAGGACGGCCAGTACGGCGAGGGCGAGCACGGAGACGAACGGGTTCCCCGCCGCCGCACGCAGCCACTCCTGCGGTACGACCGCCTTCAGCGTCGCCGCCGCCATCGCGCCGACGACCAGGAAACCGCCGGCGTGCATCACGTCGTGCCGGACCGACCCCCAGAACGCCGCTCCCCTGCCCTGCCCCTCGTACGACGCGCGGGCCGGCGGCCGCAGCCAGTCGGTACGGCCGAGGCGCAGCCACAGCCAGCCCATCGCGCACGCCACGAACAGGCTGGCGACGAAACGGGCCAGGACCATCTCGGGGTTGTTCGGGAACGCGACCGCCGTCGCCGTCAGCACGATCGGGTTGATCGCCGGGGCCGAGAGAAGGAAGGCGATGGCCGCGGCGGGGGCGACGCCCCGGCGGACCAGGGCTCCGGCCACCGGGACGGACGCGCACTCGCAGCCGGGCAGCACCGCGCCCGCCACGCCCGCGACCGGGACCGCCAGGGCGGGGCGTTTCGGGAGCGCGCGGGCGAAGAACGACGCCGGTACGAACACCGCGATCGCCGCCGACAGCATCACACCGAGCACGAGGAAGGGGAGCGCCTGGACGACCACGGCCACGAACACCGTCATCCAGCTCTGCATCACCGGGGCGGCGAGCAGCCCGCGGATCGGGCCCTGCATGAGCAGCACCAGGAGCAGGAGCATCGTGAGCAGGAGGGGGGAGTTGAGGTGGCGGGCCTGGTCCTCCGGATGCGGGGCCTTCGGCTCGCCGCGCGTGGCGTCGGGTGGGCTCGGGGTGGCGTCGGGCCGGTTCGGCGCGGCTTTGGTGAGGGCCACGGGCGCGATACCTCCGGGCTCGGTGTGCGGTGCCTTTCCTCCCATACGGGCATTCTGGCGCCATTGCTCAACTCGACGCCGGATCATGACGGGAACCTTACGAATCGCGAGAAGCGGTGCCGCTGACCGGCCCCCTCCTGGAACCCCCCGCCCCGGTAAGGCACTCTTTCCCCTCGTGGGCAGCGTTCCGAATCAAGGTCAACAGGGTGCCGCCGCCACGCACATGGTGGTCTGCGGCGACGACGGGCTCGCGCATCGGCTGGCAGCCGAGTTGCGGGGCGTGTACGGGGAGCAGGTCACGCTTGTCGTGCCCGCGTCCGTGCGGAGTGTGCGGCCGCCGGTGGTGGGGCGGGCGCGGGCGGCTTCGGCGGCGTTGCTGGACCGGATGGTGAGTGCCGCCGGTGGCCGGGCGGGGGTGGTTGAACCCGCCGGTGGTGAACGGCTGCTGGAGGCCGCCGAGGCGACCGAGGCCGTGCTCGCCGACGCCGGGGTGGAGCGGGCCGCCGCGCTGGCGCTCGTGTACGACGACGACGAGACCAACATCCGTGCCGCGCTGACCGCCCGCCGGCTCAATCCCCGGCTGCGGCTCGTACTGCGGCTCTACAACCGGCGGTTGGGGCAGTACATCGAGGAACTCCTCGATCAGGCGTCGGCCTTGGCGTCCGGGGACGGCTCAGATGCCAACTCCGGGTCCGACTCCGGGTCCGGGGCCGGTTTCGATGCGTCTACGACCGTCCTGTCCGACGCCGACACCGCCGCGCCGGCGCTGGTGGCCAGTGCCGTCGCCGGGACGAGCAAGGTCGTGCAGACGGACGGCCTGTTGCTGCGGGCGGTGGAGCTGCCGCCGGGGGGCGGGGGCTCCGGGCGGGCCACGCTGGCGCTGCTGTCCGCGAGCGGTAACGGCACCGCGGGGCCCGACGGTGCCGATCCGGGCGGTGCCGAGCAGGGGCCGGAGCTGCTGCCGGACGCCGCGGCGGTACGGGCGGCCGGTGAGCGCGGGACCGTGGTGCTGGAGCAGGTGTCGTACGCGGCGCCCTCCATGTCTCCGGGGCGCAGTGTCGTGCCGCCGTTCGCCTCGCTCTTCTCGCGGCGGCTGCGGTGGTCGTTGGCCGGGCTGGTGGGGTGTGTGGCCGCGCTCGCCGTCGCGCTGACGGTGGTGACCGGGGAGCATCCGCTGTACGCCACGTACATGACCCTTCTCGATCTCTTCGCCATCAACGATCCCGCGCTCGGGGCGTCCACCGGGCGTCAGGTCCTGCAACTTCTCGCCGGGCTGGTCGGGTTGTTGTTGCTGCCGGTGCTGCTGGCCGCGGTGCTCGAGGCGCTGGGTACCTTTCGGACCGCGTCCACGTTGCGCAAGCCGCCGCGGGGGCTGGGTGGGCATGTGGTGCTGCTCGGGCTGGGGAAGATCGGCACTCGGGTGCTGACGCGGTTGCGGGAGCTGAACATCCCCGTGGTGTGCGTGGAGTCCGATCCCGAGGCCCGCGGGCTTGCCACCGCTCGGCGGCTGCGGGTGCCTGTGGTGCTCGGGGATGTCACTCAGGAAGGGGTGCTGGAGGCTGCCAAGGTGCATCGGGCGCATGCGTTGTTGGCGGTGACCAGTGCGGATACGACGAATCTGGAGGCCGCGTTGTATGCGCGGTCCGTGCGGCCGGATCTTCGGGTGGTGCTGCGGCTGTACGACGACGACTTCGCCACCGCGGTGTACCGGACGTTGCGGGCGGCTCATCCGCAGGCCTCCACTCGGAGTCGGAGTGTGTCTCATCTGGCTGCGCCCGCGTTTGCCGGGGCGATGATGGGGCGGCAGATTCTGGGGGCGATTCCGGTGGAGCGGCGGGTGTTGTTGTTCGCGGCGGTCGAGGTGGGTGGGCATCCGCAGTTGGAGGGGAGGACGGTCGGGGAGGCGTTTCGGGCGGGGGCGTGGCGGGTGTTGGCGTTGGATACGGCGTACTCCGGGCGGCGGGAGGAGTCTGCTGTGGAGGGGGCGTACGACGAGGTCGGGGCGCCGTCGGGGTTGGTGTGGGATCTGCCCGATACGTATGTACTGAAGGGGGCGGATCGGGTGGTGTTGGCGGCTACTCGGCGAGGGTTGGCGGAGTTGTTGGGGCGGCGGGCTCGGGAGCGGGCCGGAACGTAGGGGTGTGCGGTGGGTTGTTTCGCCCCCGCCGCCCCTACCCGTCCCATCCTCCAGGGGCGCCGCCCCTTCGACCCCGCTCCCTGGGGGCTCCGCCCCCAGACCCCCAACGGCCCTGAAGGGGCCTCGTCCTCAAACGCCGGACGGGCTGGAGGATGCGGCGCGGGTGGTGGGGGATCGGGACGGCAAAAGCCCTGTCCTCGAACCCCCGGACGGGCGGCGCGGCGCGGCTGGGGTGTCCCTCGGTGCCGGTCCGGCCCCCCTCGACCGGTTCGGCGCCGGGGACGATGCGTCCGGGGTTCAGGTGGGTCAGGGGGTCGGGTGGGTCAGGGGGTCGGGGGCAGGTGGCGGGTTGCGAAGTCCAGTTCCAGCGATACCTGTTTGATGCGTTCGTCCACTACCAGTGAGCCGTGGCCCGCGTCGTAGCGGTAGACCTCGTGGACCGCGCCGCGGGTCTCCAGGCGCTTGACGTAGTTGTCGATCTGACGGATGGGGCAGCGGGGGTCGTTGACGCCGGCCGAGATGTAGACCGGGGCCTTGACCTGGTCGACGTAGGTGAGCGGGGAGCTCGCCTCGAAGCGTTCGGGGACCTCTTCCGGGGTGCCGCCCAGGAGGGTGCGGTCCATGGCCTTCAGGGCTTCCATCTCGTCGTGGTACGCCGTGACGTAGTCGGCGACGGGGACGGCCGCGATGCCCAGGGTCCAGGCGTCGGGCTGGGTGCCGAGGCCGAGGAGGGTGAGGTAACCGCCCCAGGAACCGCCGGTCAGGATCAGACGGGTGGGGTCGGCCAGGCCCGTGCTCACGGCCCATTCCCTGACCGCCGCGATGTCCTCCAGCTCGATCAGACCGACCCGGTGCTTCAGGGCGTCCGTCCACGCACGGCCGTAGCCCGTCGAACCGCGGTAGTTGACCCGCACCACCGCGTACCCGTGGTCGATCCATGCCGCCGGGCCGGCCGCGAACGCGTCACTGTCGTGCCAGGTCGGGCCGCCGTGGATGTCGAAGACCGTGGGCAGGGGGCCGGTCGCGCCCCGCGGCTTCTGGACCAGGGCGTGGATGCGGCCGCCCGGGCCCTCCACCCAGACGTCCTCCACCGGGACCGAGCCCGGGGACTTCGGGCCCGGCGGGTCCAGGACGATACGGCCCGTCGTCGAGCGGACCGTCGACGGTTCGGCGGCCGAGGACCACAGGTACTCGACGCTGCCGTCGGGGCGGGCGGTCGCGCCGGAGACCGAGCCGGGCGGGGTCGGGATCCGCACCGGTTCGCAGGTCGCCAGGTCGTAGCGGAACAACTCGCTGCGGGCCTCGAAGCTGTGCGCGATGAGCAGACCGGTGCCGTCCGGGTACCACTCGGCGCTCACGTCACCGGGCAGGTCGAGGGCGAGGTCGGTCTCCTCGCCGGTCGAGACGTCCCACACCAGGGGTTCCCAGCGGCCCCGGCGCTGGTGGCCGATCAGCAGGCGCGGGTCGCCGTCGACCGGGGCGAAGCCCAGGACCTCCAGGCCCAGCTCCTGGGTGCCGTCCTTGGTGTCGTCGAGGTCGGCGACCGCCGTGCCGTCGGGGCGGACCACCCGCAGGGCCGAGTGCATCGCGTCGCCGTGCTCGGTGTGCTCCAGGGCGATCAGCGAGCCGTCGTGGGAGAGGTCGCCGACGCCCGCGGACTCGCGGTGGCGGTAGATCTCCACCGGCTGCTCGCCCTCGCGGGCGACATAGATCGTCGTACCGTCCTCGTCGGTGGAGCGGCCCACCACCGCCGTACGGCCGTCCCGGGCGAGGGCGAGGCCCGCCGGGTAGGAGGCGTCCAGGCCCGGTGCCGCGAGGTCGTCCTCGCCGCCCGCGAACGACTGCCGGCGCCAGACACCGAACTCGTCGCCGTCCTTGTCGTCGAACCACCAGATCCACGCGCCGTCCGGGGAGAGCACGCCGTCCGTCGTGCCGTTCGGCCGGTCGGTCACCTGGCGCTGCTCGTCCGTGGCGCGGTCCCAGGCGTACAGCTCGTACGTCCCCGTCGCGTTCGACACGAACAGGGAGCGGTCAGGTGCGTCCTCCGCCCAGTCGGGCAGGGACACCCGGGGCGCCCGGAAGCGCTTCTCCCAGTCCGGCGTCGGTTCGTTCTGCTCGGGCGAGACGGACCCGTTGCTCTCAGTCATGGCCCCATAGTGCCTGGCCCCGCCGACAATGCGCCGCCGAGGCCCCCAGCCTGTGGACAACCTCCACCGCGGGGCCCCGTTGTCAGTGGCCGGGTGCAGACTCGACCGCATGACAGATCTGCGCAAGACGGTCGAGACCTTCTGGGCCACCGCCGAGGCCCGGGACTGGGACGCGTTCGCCGGCACGCTGGCCGAGGACGTGGTGTACACGCTGCCGCAGACACGTGAGCGGATCAGCGGGCGAGAACAGTTCGTGCGGTTCAACCGGGAGTATCCGGGTGACTGGCATCTGCGGATCGAGCGGATCGTCGCCGAGCCGGGGCAGGTGGTCACCTGGGCCCACTTCACGGTGGGGCTGGAGGAGATGTACGCCATCGCGTTCTTCACCGGGGACGAGCACGGCCGGATATCCGCCATGACCGACTTCTGGCCGGAGCCGTACGAGCCGCCGGCGGGGCGGGAGCATCTCGTCGAGAGGTACTGACCCCGCGGGCCACAGCTCGCGGACTGCCCCGTACCGTTGAGGTGTGTACCGGTTTCTGCTGACGCCCCGTTGGTGGGGGATCAACGTCTTCGTGCTGCTCGCCATCCCCTTCTGTGTGTTCATGGGGTCCTGGCAGCTGAGCCGGTTCGAGGACCGGATGGCGGATCACGACCGGGCGACCTCGCAGGTCGCGACCGACGCGGGGGATGCCGCGCGGCCGCTGGCCGACCTGCTGCCGGTGGACAAGGAGACGTCCGGGGCGCAGGCCACCGCGACCGGGCGGTACGGAAAGCAGTTGCTGGTACCGGGGCGGGAGCTGGACGGCAAGCCCGGCTCTTACGTGCTGACGTTGCTGCGGACCGACGGCGGCAAGGCACTGCCCGTGGTGCGGGGATGGCTGCCGGGGACCGCGGACGCCGCGAAGGCTCCGGCCGCGCCCTCGGGCGAGGTCACCGTCACGGGGGCCCTGCAGGCGTCCGAGCAGCCCGGTGAGAACGGGGTCAGTGCACAGGGCGGGCTGCCGGCCGGGCAGACGTCGGCGATCAGCGCGGCTTCGCTGGTGAACCTCGTGTCGTACGACGTGTACGACGCCTGGGTCACCCTCAACACCGGGGACTCGGGGATGAAGGCGGTGCCCGCGGCCGCGGCTCCGGACACCGGGCTGAATCTCAAGGCGTTCCAGAACCTCGGTTACACCGGCGAGTGGTTCGTCTTCGCCGGGTTCGTGGTCTTCATGTGGTTCCGGCTGATCCGGCGCGAGGTGGAGTTCGTGCGGGATGCCGAACTCGGGCTGCTGCCCGAGCCGGAGCCGGCGTCGGGCGATCAGCCCGCGTCGGTGTGACGCCGAGCCCGACCGGTCTCCTGCCGCACCGGCTCCACGCCGCCCGTGCTACGCCGTCGGCGTCAGCACACCCGTCCAGTACACCGTGCCCGCGCATGCGTTCGTCAGCGTCGCCGACGTCGACGGGGCGCCGCCCTCGGCCGTGCCGGTGATCGTCACGCTGCCGTCCACCGTGCCGTCCGCCGTCATCAGCTGGGTGGAGGTCCCGGTGTCACCGCCCGTGGAGGTGCCCTCCGTGGTTCCGGAGTTCTCGGTGGGGCTGGGTGTGGTGGTGGGACCGCCGGTGGAGCCGCCGTCGCTGCCGCTGTCCACGGGGCAGGTCTCCGAGGGGACCCAGGCGAACCTCACGATGTAGGAGGAGCCGGGCTGCAGGCTCAGGGAGGCGAGTTCGAGGGACGGGTCGGGCAGGGAGACCGCCGCGTCACCGGAGACATGCCGCTGTGGGGCGACCTTGGTGGGGTCCGCCGCGCCCGACGTGGTCGGGACCACGGTGCCCGGACCGGTGACCAGGCAGGCCGCGGTCGAGCCGTTGGTGAAGGTGAACGTGCCGTACACCGCGCCGGCCGAGTCGGCGGGGTCGACGCTGGCGGTCGGTGTACCGAGGTCCGTGGCCGTGCACGCGGGGACACCCGCCGTGCTGGTGGCCGAGGGACCGGAGCTGTCGCTGCCCCCGGTGCCGGTGCCGGTGCCCTTGTCCTTGTCGTCTTCCTTCGAGCTGCCCTTGTCCTTGTCCTCGACCTTGCCGGCGGAACCGCCGGAGGTGCTCTCGCCGCCGTCCGGGCCCTTGCCCTGGCTCGCGCCGCCCTGGGTCTGCGAGGAGTGGCCGGCGTTGAAGGGGTCGGCGTCGGAGCCGGTGGCGCCCGAGACGTGCAGCAGGGCCGGGACGGCGGTACCGACGAAGAGCGCGGCGGCCGCCATGCCGACCAGGGCCTGCCGCTTGCGGGCCCGTCGGGCGGGTACCGCGGTGCGCAGATGGTCGAGCGTGCCGTCGCGCGGCTCGATCTCCTCGACCGCGTGCTGCAGCATGCGGCGCAGTGCCAGCTCGTCCGAGTCGAGCCCTCCCGAGGGGCTCTGGTCGTCGAGGCCGTGGTTCACAGTTCGGTTCCCAGCAGTTGATTGCTTCGGCTTGTGCGGCGCGTCCGCACTACCCGGCTCGCGCCACTCATAAGGCTCGTGCGGGACATGCGCGTGGCGCCGCCCGTCGTGCTCTCCTGGGCCGCTCATGCCGGTGCCTCCATGGCCACCCGGAGGGCGGCGATGCCACGGGAGCCGTACGCCTTCACCGAGCCCAGGGATATCCCGAGCGTCTCGGCGACCTGTGCCTCGGTCATGTCCGCGAAGTACCGCAGGACGAGGACCTCGCGCTGGCGGCGCTGGAGTCCCTTCATCGCCTTGATGAGCGAGTCGCGCTCCAGCAGGTCGTACGCACCCTCCTCGGCGCTCGCCATGTCCGGCATCGGCTTGGACAGCAGCTTGAGTCCGAGGATGCGGCGGCGCAGGGCCGAGCGGGAGAGATTGACGACGGTCTGGCGCAGATACGCGAGCGTCTTCTCCGGGTCGCGGACGCGCTTGCGCGCGGAGTGGACGCGGATGAAGGCCTCCTGGACGACGTCCTCGCAGGAGGCGGTGTCGTCGAGGAGAAGGGCTGCGAGACCGAGCAACGAGCGGTAGTGCGCCCGGTAGGTCTCGGTGAGGTGGTCGACGGTGGTGCCTGCGGCAGCCACGTCCTCGGCACCGTCACGCTGACTGGGTATGCGGGTAGGCCGCGCTGCGGGCATCGGCGCGATCACCGGCATGCCACCGGGCGTGCCGGCCCTGCGGGGTCGTACGGCCGTGGGGCGCGGTGGCCGGAGGGCCGTACCGCGCGAGACCGCTGTGAAATCGAGAACCTCTGCCACGCCAGTTGGACACGCCTACCCCCGTAAGGGTTGTACGTGCCGGGCGTCACTTTTGCGTCGGACGGCCGCATGCCGCACGAGACCGCCTTCCGTCTTGTGTCAGGCAGCACTACTGACCGTGCGTCAAGCGCCCTCATGCCTACCCGCTCTTCCCCTGTGTCCTGAATGATTCGGGGCGTCCCCACGCCCCTTGAAGCATCCCCGCACCCCCTGAAGGGCGTTCGCAAAGACGCTCCCCGCCCTTCGCGCGGTTGCGGAGAGCGGGGAGGCAAATTTTCGGACGCCGAGGCGGCTCGGATCAAGTGGTCCGGACCATCGTCCGCACCACAAGTCGCTCACAGATCCTACAAAGCGACTGTCCGCAGGCCAGTGCTTTTCCGGCTCACGGAAGGAATTCCGGGAAACGTCACATGAACTCGGTCGCCACCAGCTCGGCGATCTGCGCGGTGTTGAGGGCCGCGCCCTTGCGCAGGTTGTCGCCGCAAACAAACAGTTCGAGGGCGGTCGGGTCGTCCAGCGCCCGGCGTACCCGGCCCACCCACGTGGGGTCGGTGCCGACCACGTCGGCGGGGGTCGGGAACTCCCCGGCGGCCGGGTCGTCGAACAGGACGACGCCCGGCGCAGTGGCGAGAATCTCACGCGCCTTGGCGACGGTGACCTCGCCCTCGAAGCGGGCGTGGACGGTCAGCGAGTGCGTGGTGACGACCGGAACCCGTACGCAGGTGACCGCGACGGGCAGTGCGGGGAGGCCGAGAATCTTGCGGGACTCGTCCCGCACCTTCATCTCCTCCGACGACCAGCCGTCCTCGCGCAGCGACCCGGCCCACGGGACGACATTGAGCGCGACCGGCTCCGGGAACGGCCCGGTGTTGTCGCCCACGGCCCGCCGTACGTCTCCGGGACGGGTCCCCAGTTCCGTGCCGGCGACCAGCGAGAGCTGCTGGCGCAGGGTCTCGACGCCGGCCCGGCCCGCGCCGCTCACCGCCTGGTACGAGGACACCACCAGCTCACGCAGCCCGAACTCGGCGTGCAGCGCGCCGAGGGCCACGATCATCGACAGGGTCGTGCAGTTGGGGTTGGCGACGATCCCGCGCGGCCTGACCCGCGCCGCGTGCGGATTGACCTCGGGGACGACGAGGGGCACCTCCGGGTCCATCCGGAAGGCGCCCGAGTTGTCCACGACGACGGCACCGCGCGCGGTGGCGATCGGCGCCCACTGCGCGGAGACCTCGTCGGGTACGTCGAACATGGCGACGTCGACCCCGTCGAAGGCCTCCTCCGTCAGGGCCACCACCTCGACCTGCTGGCCGCGCACGGCCAGCTTGCGGCCGGCCGAGCGCGGCGAGGCGATCAGACGGATCTCGCCCCAGATGTCCGCGTGCTGGGACAGGATCTGGAGCATGACCGTACCGACGGCTCCGGTCGCTCCCACGACCGCGAGCGTCGGTCGCACGGACCCTGTCCCGGCCATCAGCGTCCCGTGCCCCCGTAGACGACGGCCTCGTCGCTGTCGGAGTCGAGCCCGAAGGCGGTGTGCACGGCGCGGACGGCCTCGTTGACGTCGTCGGCGCGCGTGATGACCGAGATGCGGATCTCGGAGGTCGAGATCAGCTCGATGTTCACGCCCGCGTCGGAGAGCGCCTCGAAGAAGGAGGCGGTGACGCCCGGGTTGGTCTTCATTCCCGCGCCGACCAGGGAGATCTTGCCGATCTGGTCGTCGTAGCGCAGGGAGTCGAAGCCGATGCCGGCCTTGTTCTTCTCCAGCGCGTCGATGGCCTTGCGGCCCTCGGTCTTCGGCAGCGTGAAGGAGATGTCCGTCAGACCGGTGGAGGCGGCGGACACGTTCTGCACGATCATGTCGATGTTGATCTCGGCGTCGGAGATCGTGCGGAAGATCGTGGCGGCCTCGCCCGGCTTGTCCGGCACGCCCACGACCGTGACCTTGGCCTCGGAGGTGTCGTGCGCGACACCGGAGATGATCGCCTGCTCCACCGGCTTGTCCCCTGTCCTGATCGGTTCGCTGCTGACCCACGTGCCCTGGAGTCCGCTGAAGCTGGACCGGACGTGGATCGGGATGTTGTAGCGACGGGCGTACTCCACACAGCGGTGGAGCAGCACCTTGGAGCCGGACGACGCCAGCTCCAGCATGTCCTCGAAGGAGATCCAGTCGATCTTCTTCGCCTTCTTCACCACGCGCGGGTCGGCGGTGAACACGCCGTCCACGTCGGTGTAGATCTCGCACACCTCGGCGTCGAGGGCGGCGGCCAGTGCCACGGCCGTGGTGTCGCTGCCGCCGCGGCCCAGCGTGGTGATGTCCTTCTTGTCCTGGCTGACGCCCTGGAAGCCCGCGACGATGGCGATGTTGCCCCGGTCCAGGGACTCCCGGATACGGCCGGGCGTGACGTCGATGATCCGCGCTTTGTTGTGGACCGAGTCGGTGATGACGCCTGCCTGGCTGCCGGTGAAGCTCTGGGCCTCGTGGCCCAGGTTTTTGATCGCCATGGCCAGCAGGGCCATGGAGATACGCTCTCCGGCGGTCAGCAGCATGTCGAACTCACGGCCGGCCGGCATCGGGGATACCTGCTCGGCGAGATCGATCAGCTCGTCCGTCGTGTCGCCCATCGCGGAAACCACGACAACCACCTGGTTGCCGTTCTTCTTCGCTTCCACGATTCGCTTGGCGACGCGCTTGATGCCCTCGGCATCGGCTACGGAGGAGCCTCCGTACTTCTGCACGACAAGGCCCACGTGCGCTCCTCGCTCAGTCAGTCACTATCCGCACATACGTATATGTACTGCGGTCGGCTCAGTCTAACGAGCGTCCGAAATCGACCTTCGTGAAACCACATGGTGAGACCCGGACGCCCAGCACGACCCTGCCCATCCCCACGGTGAACACTCGGCAAAGTGGGCCAGGTCACCCGTTGACGCTCTCCGTAGCCGCCCGATAACTTCACGTCGTCGTCGCCACACCAGGAGCACTCGGCTCCCCCGGGACTAGCGACGCGAAGGACTCTCCTTCCTTGACGACTGTGACCGTCTCAGAGATCCAGCACGTCACCCCCACCGACCTCTTCGAGGTACGGCCCTTCACCCCCCACTGCGAGGTCATCCGCAGCGCCGGCGACCACGCCGTCATCGGCGTCTCCCCCGGCAACAGCTACTTCTCCGCCCGCCGGGTCCTGGACCTGGCCCGCTGGGGGCTCGCCCACTTCGAGCGGGTGGACTTCGTCCACACCGATCTGCATGTGGCCGAGATGTACGAGGCCTCCGGCTATCCGGCCGACGACGCGCGCCGCAAGGCGGTGAAGAACCTGCGCGGCGTTCGGGCCAAGGTGCTGGGCGCCGTCCGGGCCGTCGACCCCGGCGGCACCCGTCTACGGGCCCACGCCATGTCGGACTTCCGCGTCAATGCGGCGTACCGCGACCTGCACGAGCACCTCACCGCCCGCCTCGGCACCGACGAGGAGTTCCGCACGACCTGCGAACAGCTCGTCGGCACCTTCCTCGCCGGCAAGGCGGAGAGCGTCACCGAGGCCCAGCGCGAGGTCTGCATGGCGTACGTCTGCGCCGAGGCCCCGCTCTTCCTGGACACCCCGGCCATCCTGGGCGTGCCGTCCTCCCTGAACTGCTACCACCAGCTCCTGCCGATGGCCGAGCTGCTGTACGCGCCCGGCGCGGGTCTGCGCGCCTCGCGCAACCAGGGCCACGCGATCGTCACGCCGGCGCAGGAGGTGCACGTTGACGTCCGCTGAGACCCTCATCGACTTCCCGTTCACCTGGCGCGGCGACCGGCTCCCCTCGGAGGTCGAGGAGTTGCGCGAGTCCTCCCCCGTCCGCCGGGTCCGCACCATCGCCGGCGACGAGGCCTGGCTGGTGTCGTCGTACGACCTGTGCAAGCAGGTCCTCGAAGACCCGCGGTTCAGCCTGAAGGACACCTCGGCGCCGGGTGTGCCCCGCCAGTACGCGCTGACGATCCCGCCCGAGGTCGTCAACAACATGGGGAACATCACGGGCGCCGGGCTGCGGAAGGCCGTACTGAAGGCCCTCAATCCGAAGTCCCCCGGGCTGGTGGACTGGATGCGGTCCTACGCCGCTCAGCTCGTCGACGGTCTCGGCCGCGAGGGCGCCCCGGCCGACCTGCGGGCCGGCTTCGCCGATCCGTACTCGGCCGGCATGCACTGCCGGATCCTCGGCATCCCGCGGGAGGACGCGCCGAGGCTGATGCGGAGCCTGGACATCGCGTTCATGAACTCCGCCTGTCCGGTCACGGGCGCCCGGCTCAACTGGGACCGCGACATCGCGTACATGACCGAACGGCTGGACGACCCGGCGACGACGGGCCTGATGGCCGAGCTGGCGGCCCTGCGCACGGACCCCGACTACGCGCACCTCAGCGACGAGATGCTCGCGACGGTCGGCGTCACGATGTTCGGGGCGGGCGTCATCTCCACCGCCGGGTTCCTGACCATGGCCCTGCTGGCGCTGATCCAGCACCCCGGGCTCCAGGCCGAACTGGTCGCGGACCCCGGGCGGATTCCGGCGGCCGTGGAGGAGCTGCTGCGGATCAATCTGTCCATCGGGGACGGGCTGCCGAGGCTGGCGCTGGAGGATGTGGTCCTCGGGGACGTGCAGGTGGTGGCGGGCGAACTGGTGCTGGTGCTGGTCGAGGGCGCGAACTTCGACCCGGCCGCCTTCCCCGACCCGCACACCGTCGACCTCGACCGCGCCGACAGCGCCGCGCACCTCTCCTTCGGCGGCGGCCGGCACTACTGCCCCGCCACGGCGCTGGGCCGCAGCCACGCCGAGATCGCCCTGTCGGTGCTGCTGGAACGCATGCCCCGGCTGGCTCTCGCCGTGCCGGTCGAGCAACTGGTGTGGCGGACGGGGTTCATGAAGCGGATCCCGGAGCGGCTGCCGGTCATGTGGTAGCCGCGTGTTGAGGGGCTCGGCGGGCGGTCGTCTTAAATTTCAAGCATTAGGGTTCGCCGTGTGCGCGTACTGCTGGTGGAAGACGATGAACCGGTCGCCGAGTCACTCCGGCGCGGACTGCTGCGCTACGGCTTCGAGGTGACCTGGGTCGCCACGGGCGGGGCGGCGCTGAAGCACGAGGAGCCCTACGACGTCGTACTCCTCGATCTCGGGCTGCCCGACACCGACGGTCTCGACGTGTGCAGGGCGCTGCGCGAGCGCGGGGACGTGCCGATCATCGTGATCAGCGCGCGGAGCGACGAGACGGACCGGGTGGTCGGCCTCGAACTCGGCGCGGACGACTACGTCTCCAAGCCGTTCGGGGTCCGGGAGGTCATCGCGCGGATAAGGGCGGTGATGCGGCGGGCCCAGCCGCGTACGTCGTCCGCCGAGCCCGCCGGTCCCGACCGCTACGGCGACCGTCTCACGATCGACCGCAAGGCGGTCCGGGTCCACCTGGACGGCGCGGAGGTCGCGCTGGCGCCCAAGGAGTACGACCTGCTGGCCTTCCTCACCGAGGAGCCGGGGGCGCTGATGTCGCGCGAGCAGATCATGGAGGCGGTCTGGGACGCGAACTGGTTCGGGCCGACGAAGACCCTGGACGTCCATGTGGCGGCGCTGCGGCGGAAGCTGGCGGGCGCGATCACGATCGAGGCGGTGCGGGGGGTCGGCTTCCGGCTGATCGTCGACGGCGGTAGTGACGCTTCATGAACCGCCAGCTCATCCGGAGTTACATCCTGCTCGTCGCGGTGGCCATCGCCCTGTTCACCGTGCCGGTGGCGTTCACGCTCACCGACCAACTGCGGGGCGACACCGAGGCGTCGGTGTTCCGCGAGGCCCAGACCATGGCTCAGCTGCTGGGCTCCGGCGACGGCGCCTCGTGCAACGCGCTGAACCAGATGGCCGAGGCGTACCACGACGACGTCGAGCTGTACACGAAGGGCGGCGACCGCACCTGTGCGCCCGATCTCCCCGACGCCGCGCGGGACAAGGCGCTGACCACCGCGCTGGAGGACGGGGAGGCCACCACCGACTGGGGCTCGAAGTTCATCTGGGGCAAGCACCTGGTGATCACCGTCCCCGCGTACCAGCCGACGGCCGACGGCGAGAGCGGCAAGGGGCCGGTCGTCGGGGTCGTGCGGATCGTGTACGCGACCTCGGGCATGACCACCAGGCTGTGGAACATCTGGGGCTTCCGGGCCGCGCTGGCCGTGCTCGTGCTCGCGGCCGCCGCGGCGATCGGCGCGTTCGCCGCCCGCCGGATCACCGCTCCCCTGCGTGAACTGAACGCCATGGCCAGCAAGTTCAGCGACGGCGACCTCACCGCGCGCTCCCCCGTGACGGGCCCGCCGGAGACCCAGACGCTGGCGCGCACCCTCAACCAGGGTGCGGAACGTCTCGACACGCTGGTCGCCTCGCAGCGGATCTTCGTGGCGGACGCCTCCCATCAACTGCGCACCCCTCTCACGGCGTTGCGGTTGTCCCTTGACAACATCGCGGACGGCGTCGACGACGAGTTCGTACGGGAGGACGTGGAGCAGGCGACCGCCGAGGTGGTCCGGATGAGCCGTCTGGTCAACGGGCTGCTGGTGCTGGCGCGGGCGGAGGCGAAGGTCACGGCCGCGGAGCCGCTGCTGCTGGCGGACATCATCGAGGAACGTCTGGACGTGTGGAGGCCGGCCGCCGACGAGCGCGGAGTCACCATCGCGCTTGGGGGGAGTACCGCCGACGGCCGGCTGCTTGTGCTGGCCAGCCCCGGTCATCTGGACCAGGTGCTGGACAACGTGCTTTCCAATGCCCTGGAGGTGTCACCGGACGGGGGCACGATCACCGTCCGGGTCGAACCGCGGGGCGAGGAGACCCTGTTGTCGGTCCTCGACCAGGGACCGGGCATGTCCGACGCGGAGAAGTCCCGCGCCTTCGACCGCTTCTGGCGCGGTCAGGGCCTGACCGGGCGCTCCGGGTCCGGGCTCGGCCTCGCCGTCGTCAAGCAGCTGGTGACCGACGACGGCGGGACGGTGACGCTCGGGGACGCGCCCGGGGGTGGGCTGGTGGTACGGGTCAGCCTTCGGGCATCGCCGAAGAGTGGTGGTTGACGATCTTCCACTCGCCGTTCCGCTTCTCGTACTCGTAGGTGTAGCGGGCCTCGACGACACGCTTGGCGCCGGTGTCCGGGTCGGTCAGCGTGAACTTGTACACGCCGGCGTCCAGGGCGGAGTTGTTGTCGAGGATGTTGATGTGCGTCTCGATCTTCTTGCCGACCGGCTTGTTCAGCAGGAAGTGCTCGAAGTAGTCGACGATGCCGGCGCGGTCGCTGCGGACCTTGTTGGAGACGGTGGGCAGCAGGACGGCGTCCTTGGCGTACCGGTCGGCGACGGTCTCGGCGTCGCCGGTCCGCAGGGCCTTGTTCCAGCCGTCGAACTGGGCGGCGATCTCCGCCTTGGTGGGCTTCTTGCCGCTCTGCTTGTCCGGTCCGGCGACGCCGACGCCTGCGGCGAAGGTGCCGACGGCGACGAGGGCACCGGCGGTGACGACGGCTACACGCTTGGTTATCGGGCGACGGGTCATGTCATCTCCAGTGCGGGCGAGGTGGTTGCTTCCTCCGCTCTGTCTGCGGTTCCTGTGGAGGAAGTGACTCCAGACTCGCGTGACACCGGTTAGGGGCCGTGCAGGCGTCGTACAGGGGACGTCCAGGGGTGATCCAACTCGCGGAGTGTGACGTCCCGATCACCGAGAGGTGGCCCGGTCCCGCACCAGGCTGACACCCGCACCTGCGGCCACGACACCCATTCCCACAGCGGTCATCACGCCCTGCGTGCCGTCCACGACGAAGGGGGCGACCGCGGCTACGGCGGCGTTGAAGAGGAAGAGGAACCAGAGGACGGGCTTGGAGGAGAGGAGGCTCTTCATGGGGTTCGGATCCTTCGGTACGGGGGTGGTGACCTGGTGAGATCAACGATCCCGTGGCGCGAGGGTCCGGACGATGGGGTGGCCTCCCCAGGGCGAGGTGTAGGGGGCTACACCTCGGGCGGGGTGAGGAGGGGTGCCAAATCCCGGCGCATGGAGAGCGTCGCCTCGTGCAAGGGCCCTAGCGCATGCTCCGCGGCGGCCACGGACCGCACATGCAGTTCCACCGCGCGGCTGTCGTCATCCGAGTGCTGAGTCCGCCCATTTGGTACAGCCAGGCCTCATCCTCGGCATCGGATTCCGGGTCCGTGCGGTGGGCCATCGCCTCCATGTGTGTGAGCCACAGCAGGTCCGCAGTGAGGCCGCTGAGTACGGTGCTGCTTCTGACCAGCACGTCGGCCGCCTCATGCCCCGCGCCGGCCTCCGCCCGCGCCACCGCCTGCACCAGCCGATGCACCGAGATCGTGCCGTCTCATGCAGCTTGACCAGACTGTGCGCGGCCAGCCGCCGAAGCGCCTCCGTCACCTCGACCGCAGTGCCCATCGACTCCAGATACGCCCGCGGAATCCCCTCCGGCGCCCACCACGCGATGATCCCCAGAATCCGCCCGGCCAACGGCGTGTCCGCCAGCCGGTCCAGCGACATCCGCCACACCCTGGCGACCGTACGGGTCTGGTCCGTCCCCTCCGCGGACTGGGCGAAGACCTCCTCCGGATACGCGGCCAGCAACTCCCGGTACCGGCCGGCCGAGATGCCCGCCTCCGCGCAGTAGGCCGCCGCCTGTTCCACGGCCAGCGGCAGGTACCCCAACTCCCCGCACAGCGCCTCGACATCCTCACCCGGCCCGTCGATCCGCTCGAACAGCTCTGCCGCTTCCGCCGGCTCCAGTACATCCAGCGACAACGGTGAAGCCACCTTGTGCCACCCCGTCGCCCGCCGTGTGGTGATGAGGAACCGTCCACCGGTGGCCCGCCCCAGCAGCGCCTTCACGTCCGCCGGGTCGGACACGTTGTCCAGGATCAGCAGCCAACCCTCCCGCCTCGCCGGCCACTGAACGGCCCGCTCCCGCAACGCTTCCCGCGACAGCACGTCCCGCAGCGCCGGCTGCAACGCCACCGCCAGCTCCGCGAGCCCGGCGTCGAGGTCGGCGGGCGTCTCCGCGGTGATCCACCAGACCGGGTTGTACGACCCGACGTGCCCCGCCGCCCAGCGCGCGGCCAGCGTCGACTTGCCGATGCCGCCGAGACCGTGCACCGCCTGGACGACGACGCCCCCGGCCGCGGTGAACGCCTCGTCCAGCAGCCCGAGTTCACGCTCGCGCCCCACGAACAGCGCCGTCCTGTCGGGCAGGTTGACCAGTGGCTCGGGCGCCGACTCCGGCAGCACGAACGCCTACGGCGGCAACGCCCAGGACGTCTCGGCGTACATCGCGACCGAACCGTCCCCGCTGAGCGCCTGCCGAATGGACCGCGCCGCAGCGATGCCCCGCTGCCCGGACGCCTCCGCGTTCACAGGGCACCATCCGCCAGAACCGCCCCCACCCGCATGACCACCCTCGACCGCCCCGTCATACGGTCATCATTGCGCCCGGACCGACGCGGACGCAGCGGGTTGCCGAGGAGAGGGTGCCGAACCATGACAGCCGACGTACTTCTCGCGGGGATCGTGCTGCTCGGCTCCTCCGTCCAGTGGCTCACCGGCATGGGCTTCGCCCTGGTCGCCGTACCCGCGCTCGTGCTGCTGCTCGGACCGGCGGAGGGGGTCGTCCTCGCGAACTGCGCGGCCGGGGCGATCAGTGTGGTGGGGCTGGCGGGTGGCTGGCGTCAGGTACGTCCGGGCTCGATGGTGCCGCTGTGCGTGGCGGCGGCGTGCACGGTACCGGCGGGGGCCTGGATGACCCGTCAACTGCCGGAGCCTGTCCTGCTGTTGGTGATGGGCGGGCTCGTCACCGTCGCCGTGCTGCTGGTGATGCGGGGTGCGCAGGTGCCGGCGCTGCGCGGCACGCCGGGTGCGGTCGCGGCGGGAGCGGCGGGCGGGTTCATGAACGCGGCGGCGGGGGTGGGCGGCCCGCCGGTGTCCCTGTACGCCCTCAACGCGGGCTGGACGATACGGGAGTTCGTACCGAACGCGATGTTCTACGGCGTCGTCGTCAACGCCTTCTCCGTGGCGGCGAACGGACTGCCGGAACTGAGCGGGACGCGATGGGGCTGGGTGGCCGCGGCGATGCTCACCGGCGCCCTGATCGGCAGGGGCCTAGCCGCCCGCATCCCGGAGCACCGGGCCCGCCGCCTGGTGCTGCTACTGGCCCTGACAGGCGGCATCACGGCGATAACCAAGGGCCTGTGGAGCGTATAGGCCGGGGATTGGCGGATTCGTCCCACGGAGGCGCCGGCCACCTGGGGTCGCCCCCAGACGTGGGACGGAACTGCCAATTGCCGGGTCACTTCACCGGGCGCATGCCCAGGGGCTCGGCGATCTCCTCCACCATCACCTTGCCGGCCTCGAACTCCAGGGTTTCGTCGCCCACGGCCTGGTCCGTGTCGAGGCCGTCCAGTTCCTCCAGGGGCTGGTTCAGCCTGACGTGCGCGACCACCGACTGGAGGGCGCGCAGCGTCGCGGACGCCGTCGAGCCCCAGTTGGAGAAGTAGGAGAACTGCCACCACCACAGGGCCTCCGTGGTGCGGCCCGCGCGGTAGTGCGCCATGCCGTGGCGGAGGTCGGTGATGACGTCGGTCAGGTCGTCGGAGATACGGGCCGGGACCGGGGCCTTGCGGGGCTCGTAGGGGTCGAAGACCTCCGAGTAGACGTCGATCGGGTCCAGCAGCCTCGCCAGGTTCTCGCGGAGGTCGTCCACGTCGGCGTCCGGGCCCGTGTCGGGCTCGTAGCGCTCGTCGGGGACGATGTCCTCGTGGGCGCCCAGGCGGCCGCCGGCCAGGAGGATCTGGGAGACCTCCAGGAGGAGGAAGGGCACGGCGGAGTCCGGCTCGTCGCCCCTTGCCACCTCGGTGACGGCCACCAGGAAGCTCTCCACCTGGTCCGCGATCTGGACCGCGAAGTCGTCCGGGTTGTGGGCAGTCGCGTGCAGTGTGGCGTCAGACATCTAGGAGTCGTCTCCCCTCGAAGGCGCGGCCGAGGGTCACCTCGTCCGCGTATTCCAGGTCGCCACCCACCGGGAGGCCGCTGGCCAGGCGGGTGACCTTGAGGCCCATGGGCTTGATCATGCGGGCGAGGTACGTGGCCGTGGCCTCGCCCTCCAGGTTCGGGTCCGTGGCCAGGATCAGCTCCGTGACCGTCCCGTCGGCCAACCTCGCGAGAAGTTCTCGTATACGCAGGTCGTCCGGGCCCACACCCTCGATGGGGCTGATCGCTCCGCCGAGCACGTGGTAGCGGCCTCTGAATTCGCGGGTGCGTTCGATGGCCACCACGTCCTTCGGCTCCTCCACCACGCAGATGACCGAGAGGTCGCGGCGGGTGTCGCGGCAGATGTTGCACAGCTCTTCCTGTGCCACGTTTCCGCAGATCGCGCAGAAGCGGACCTTCGCCTTGACCTCCATCAGGCACTGCGCGAGCCGTCGTACGTCCGTCGGTTCCGCCTGCAGGATGTGAAAGGCGATCCGCTGGGCGCTCTTGGGACCGACGCCGGGCAGCCGGCCCAGTTCGTCGATGAGGTCCTGCACCACGCCTTCGTACAACGGACTGCCACCCTTCCTGGGTTCCTTGGGTACGTACGGTAGTTGGCGGACGCCCTTCTTAGAAAGGCAGGCCCGGAATGCCGCCGCCCAGGCCCTGGGCCAGCGGGCCCAGCTTCTGCTGCTGGAGTGCCTGGGCGTTCTCGTTGGCCGCCTGTACGGCCGCGACGATCAGGTCGGCGAGGGTCTCGGTGTCCTCCGGGTCCACCGCCTTCGGGTCGATCTTCAGGGCGCGGAGTTCACCGGAGCCGGTGACCGTCGCCTTGACCAGGCCGCCGCCCGCCTGTCCGTCGACCTCGGTCCGCGCCAGTTCCTCCTGCGCGTTCGCCAGGTCCTGCTGCATCTTCTGGGCCTGCTGGAGCAGCTGCTGCATGTTGGGCTGGCCACCACCGGGGATCACGATCAGCTCCCGCTCATAGGTCTGTGTCTTGTCCTCTGATGAGCCTACGTGCTCCACGCAGCCATCGCTCCGGCACTCTTTCGAGTGAGATGTTGTCGAGTCCTATACCTGATCAAGGCCCACTTCCGGGCGGAAAAGGAGTGAAAGCCGTCCCTTCGCCACCCATTGGGCGGTAGGAAAGACCCGGCGCGTCAGCACCATGCGTCACACAGCGTGATCGGCCGTGATCAGTAGGGAGTGCCGGGTGGGTCAGCCGGAGATGCAGCCCGAGGGTCCGCCTCAGGACGGGCGGGGTGGGGAGGCGCTCGGGCCGCGGCCGGGCGACCTGACGGGACGGACGTTTCCGCTCGGGGACTGGGGCGAGCCCGCGCTCCGTCTCGACGAGCTGTACCGGTGGGTGGAGCGCGGGGCGCTCGACACCGCCGCGTGGTACCTCGCGGACCGGGTGTGGAAGCGGCGGGGTGCGCGGGCCCTGCGGTGCGGGGCCGCGGTCGGGGCGGTGGCCGGTGCCGCGCTGCCTCTGCTGGACCTCACGGGGGTCGTCGGCGGGGGCGCGGGCTGGGGGTATCTGGCGCTGCTGGTCGCTGTCGCGTGCGTGGCCGTGGACCGGTTCTTCGGGGTGACGTCCGGGTGGATAAGGGATGTGGCCACCGCGCAGGC
>NZ_JXTE01000349.1 GCF_000972385.1 Streptomyces sp. WM6386 | reverse complement strand
GCAGATAGCGCAGCACGGCGACCACCGTGCCCCGCATGGCAGGGGCCGGTACCGCCCGGTGGGCGCAGACGTGTTCCTCCCGGTTTGCGAGGTCGGGGCTGGCTGCCTTGACGGCCGCCGCGAAGTCGGTGTCGCACCAGGTCTGTTGGAGCCAGGCCCGCCAGGATGTTGGGTCCGCGAACGCGCCGGTGAGATCCGGCCATACGATCTGGCGGTCGGGATGCCATGCAGATGCCCGGACCAGTGCCGCATCAACGTGGCGGTACATACGCGCCTCCTGGGGACTGCGCGGTGCCCGGCCGCGCCACGGGCGCGGCCGGGCACCGCGATGGATGCGGTCGGTACTAGCTCGGGCAGCTCGTGCACGCCGTCGCGCAGGTGGAGTTGCAGCCGTCGTCCGTCATGCGGATGAGCTGGTCTGCCGAAGGGCCGCCCTCGACGATGGTGATGTCGAGGGTGAAGTCCGCGAAATGCTCTGCTTCAACGGCCGGTTGCGTCGGTATGGCAGGTCGCTCCAGTTGAACGGTCATGCATGCCTCCTTGAGGGGATGGGGGAAGGTGCAAGGTCCCGGAGCCCTCGCGGGGCCCCGGAGTCTCAGGCCCAGGACGCGGTGACGATCCCGTGCCGCCGTAGCACGGCGTCCTGGGGC
>NZ_JXTE01000348.1 GCF_000972385.1 Streptomyces sp. WM6386 | reverse complement strand
CCGGCGGCGGCCAGTTCGGCCGCCCGGGACGGGTCGCGCACCAGGCCCGTCACCCGGTGCCCGGCGGCCAGCAGGGCCTGGGCGACGGGGCCGCCGATGTACCCGCTCGCGCCGGTGACCAGGACGTGCCGGGCGGCGCCGGTCACAGGTACTCCACCGTCGGTCCGGCCGGCAGCCGGTGGCGGGTGTCCAGGATGAACCGGGCGTGCTGGGTGATCAGGTCGAGGTCGAAGGCGCTGTGGTCGGTCAGCAGTACCACCGCGTCGGCCGCGGCGAGTTCCTGCTCGTCCAGTTCGGTGCGGATGACCCGCGGGTCGACCGGGGCGCTCTCCACGACGTGCGGGTCGACGGCCCGCACCTCGGCGCCCAGCCGCAGCAGCCCGTCCACGACGCGGACGGCGGGCGACTCACGGGCGTCGCCGGTGTCGGGCTTGTAGGCCAGGCCGAGCACCAGCACGCGGGAGCCGGACAGGGCGCGGCCGCGCTCGTTGAACGCGGTCAGCAACCGCTGTACGACGTAGGCGGGCATGTGGTCGTTGACGTCGTTGGCGAGCTCGACGAAGCGGAAGCGGTGGCCGAGGGCCCGGTTGACGCGCCAGGACAGGTAGACCGGGTCCACGGGCAGGCAGTGGCCGCCGACGCCCGGGCCGGG
>NZ_JXTE01000347.1 GCF_000972385.1 Streptomyces sp. WM6386 | reverse complement strand
CCGGGAGCCGGCTCCCGGACACGCCGTGGCTTAGCCGGTGCCCGGCTCGGCCGGGTGCTTGACCGACAGCCGGCTGCCGTCCACCCCCTTCGCCGTGGTCCAGGTCCGGCCCTCGTCGTACGAAACCTGGAACTCCGGCTTCTCGACCCTGTCCGCGATGGCCGTGCCCTCCACCGTGAAGGGCACCCCGCAACCGCTCTCCTACCTTCGCCGTGCTGGTCGGCGACTGCTCGGGCGAGAAACGGACCACGGACAGCGGCAACCTGGTCCGGCTGTCCGACAACGGCACGGCAACGGCGGCCTGGTTCAAGGGCCTCGCACGATCCACCCCTTGACCGCGACCTACTAGGCTCCCTGGCCGGGGTCCCGGGCGAACTGCGTCAAGTTCGTGGAGACGGGTTCGGGACGGCCGTTGTTCTGGGTGGGCGCGGCGGTCAGCACGTCGAGGTGCTGGTAGCCGTCGGCGACCACAGGGTCCAGGTCCGCCGGGACGCGGCCCGCCAGCAGGCCGTCGCCCGCGAGCACGGTGAGCGTCGGGTTGGCGGTGAGCCCGTCCGGATGGACGACGAGCCGCTTCACCTGGGGTGAAGTGGCCAGTTGGAGATCGGTGACCAGCTTGGTCGGGAAGTACTGCTCGGTGAAGTCCAGTGGCT
>NZ_JXTE01000346.1 GCF_000972385.1 Streptomyces sp. WM6386 | reverse complement strand
GAGCTGGGGCACGCCCACTGGAACGACGTCTCCCTCGCCCGGGAGAAGATCGCCGACGCGCTGCGGACCGGCGGCGGTCTGTCCGCGGATACCGTCGCCTCGCTCGTGCTCTTCGCGGTGCCGGTGGTGGCGGCGGCGTTCGCGGTGCCCTATCTCGCGTCCGGGATAGGGGCGTTGGCCGCCGGGGCCTGGCCGTGGTGGCTGATGCCGGTGGGCGATCTCGTGACCAGGTGGCGGCGACACCGCTGGGTGGAGCCGGACGAGCTCGCCAGGAGATCCCTACGGGCGAGTGCCGACGGCAACGCGCTGCGGGCCGCCCGGCTCGACGTGCGCTGGGCGCGCGCCCGCGAGAGCGGAGAGCCGGAGTCGCCCACCTGGTCGGGCGACCGGTTCCACCGCACCGAGGAGACGATCAGAGAGCAGGGCGGCGACCTCTTCACAGGCTGGGCCCCCCTCCTCCTGGGCGCCCAGGACCCGCCCCGCGCCGCCCTGGCCGAGGCCCGCGACGCCTATGACTCGGCCTGCGAGGCCCTCGTGTGGAGCGCGGCGTTCACGGTCCTCGGTGCGTGGTGGTGGCCCGCAGCACCGGTCGGCGTCCTGCTGGGCCTGGCGTCATGGCGCTCGCTGCGGCACGCGGTGGAGGCGCTGTGCCGGAC
>NZ_JXTE01000345.1 GCF_000972385.1 Streptomyces sp. WM6386 | reverse complement strand
TCAGCCCTTGCGGGTGTTGATCTCCTCGGTGAGGGCGGGGACGACGTCGAAGAGGTCGCCGACGACGCCGTAGTCGACGAGGTCGAAGATCGGGGCCTCGGCGTCCTTGTTGATCGCCACGATCGTCTTGGAGGTCTGCATGCCGGCCCGGTGCTGGATCGCGCCGGAGATACCGGAGGCGATGTACAGCTGCGGGGACACACTCTTGCCGGTCTGGCCGACCTGGTTGGTGTGCGGGTACCAGCCGGCGTCGACGGCGGCGCGCGAGGCGCCCACGGCCGCGCCGAGGGAGTCGGCGAGGGACTCGATGAGCGCGAAGTTCTCCGCGCCGTTGACCCCGCGGCCGCCGGAGACCACGATCGCGGCCTCGGTCAGCTCCGGGCGCCCGGTCGACTCACGCGGGGTGCGGGCGGTGACCTTGGTGCCGGTGGCCAGGGCGCCGAAGGACACCGTGAGGGCCTCCACCGTGCCGGCGGCCGGGGCGGCCTGCACGGCGGCGGAGTTCGGCTTGACGGTGATGACCGGGGTGCCCTTGACGACCCGGGTCCTGGTGGAGAAGGAGGCGGCGAACACCGACTGGGTGGCCACCGGACCCTCGTCACCGGCCTCCAGGTCGACGGCGTCGGTGATGATGCCGGAGCCGATCCGCAGCGCGAG
>NZ_JXTE01000344.1 GCF_000972385.1 Streptomyces sp. WM6386 | reverse complement strand
GGCCGGGACAGCGACACCGGCGGGGTGAAGTGGACGGCGACCGCCGTCGACCTCGTCTTAGGTTGGCACTCCCAAATCCGCGCCCTCAGCGAGGGCTACGCCTCCCATGACGCCAAGGCGAAGTTCGTAAGGGACTTCGTCGCCGCCTGGGACAAGGTGATGACCCTCGACCGGAACGACGTCCGCCCCTGAGCAGGTTCCAGGGCCCCGCAGGTCGGGAGCTCCCCGAGCTCCCGACCTGCGGGACCCGGAGCCCTCGAGTCTGCCGGACCAACGGAGCGTATGGTCTCGTCGCACATCATCGACGGCTCGGTTCCGTGGCCAGGCGGAGGCGGTCGGCACTTTCCGCACCAGCCGCGTGTAACGCTCCAAGTCCCGTGCTCGCCCGGGTCGGTGTGATCCGTGACCGGCACGTCCACGTGGCCGATGATGTGCTCGCGGTCGACGGGTATGGCGTACCGCGCGCATATCCCGGCTGTGAGCCGCGCCGACGCATCTCGTCCGTGAAGTCCTCGGGCCGGTCGACGAATCCCTCGTGCTCGATGCCCACGCAGAACCCGAGGCGGTTCAACCTGTCGCGCACGGGCAGCATCACCGAGTTGACCCGCTCACTGGCCGTGATACGGGTCGTTCAGCTGCCGGAGCCCGGGCCATAGAGG
>NZ_JXTE01000343.1 GCF_000972385.1 Streptomyces sp. WM6386 | reverse complement strand
GGGCAGGACTACCCACAGCCGCCTGCTCAGGACGCCTTTATCTCTGCTCTGTGAGCCCGTTTTCGACCGCGAGTCGGGTGAGATCGGAGCGGCGGCGGGAACCCGTCTTCTCGCCGATTCGGTCGAGGTGGGGCTGGACCGTGTGCTTGCTGGTGCTCAGCTGGGCGGCGATCTCGTGGTCGGTCGCGCCGTTGGCGAGGAGCTGCAGGATCTCCTGCTCCCGGTCCGTGAAGTGCGGGGAGCGTTTGAGCAGGTCGCCGGCGGGCGCGCACACGTAACTGCGGCCCGAGCCCACGGCCCGGATTGCCGTCAGTACCTCTTCCGCCTCGGCCTGGCGGCTGAGGTAACCGCTGGCACCCGCCCGGATCACCTGGACCGCGTCGATCTGCGGAGAGGACGACACGACGAGGACGGCATGCCCCCGCTCCCGCAGCTCCGCCACGGCCGCGACGAGCCGCGGGGCGGAGTGCTGCACGTCCACCAGGACCACTTCCGCGTCGCGCAGGGTGCCGTCCGCGCTCTCGATGGAGGGCGAGGCGGCGACCAGATGAAGGTCAGGAGCCGCGCCGATCAGCTGGCAGACGCCGTGTCGGAAGACGGGGCAGTCGCCGACGACCGCGATACGCACCGCCACCTCGGCGCCAGCGCCCATGGACATCTCC
>NZ_JXTE01000342.1 GCF_000972385.1 Streptomyces sp. WM6386 | reverse complement strand
GAGATCATCCATATGGCCGAGAACGGCCTCTGCAAGGACGGTGAGCAGGAGCGCCTCATCGCCGAGGGTGTCACCGAGATCGGGGGCCGGCTCCCGGTCAACACCGATGGCGGACTGCTCGGCAACGGGGAACCGATCGGTGCGTCCGGACTGCGCCAGATCCACGAGATCGTCCTCCAACTGCGCGGCACGGCGGGGACACGCCAGGTTCCCGGTACCCCCCGCGTCGGCTACACCCACCTGTACGGCGCGCCCGGCGCGTCGGCGGTGACGATCCTGTCGACCTGAAAGCGGAGCCGGATATGGACCACGACGACATGGACACGTTCGCCGCCGAGGCACGCAGCTTCCTCGACGCCTACGCGGCGAAGGCCCCCGACCGCACCGCCTTCACCTGGGGCGAGGGCGACGACTCGATGGCGTACTTCAGCAGCCTCCCGCCCGAGGAGGAGCGGGAACACGTGCGACGGGCGCGGGAGTGGCAGCGGATCCGCCACGAGAACGGCTTCGGCTGGATCACGGGACCGCCCGAGTACGGCGGCCGGGGCCTGACCCCCGTCCACGACCTGCTCTACGACGCCGTCGAGTCCGCGTACGACGTCCCCGACACCGGTGTGCTCGGCGTGATCGGCCTGGGCATGATCGGCCCGACGATCCTCGCC
>NZ_JXTE01000341.1 GCF_000972385.1 Streptomyces sp. WM6386 | reverse complement strand
GGGCAAGATCGGCATGCTCAACGGGGCGGTCTTCATGCGCAAGGGCTTCATCGACCCGGTCAACGCCAAACTGAACTACGGCGTCGCGGCCCTGCCCAGCAAGGACGGCAGCACCCACAAGACGCTCGGCGTGCAGGACTACCTCGTCGCCTTCAAGAAGAGCGACGGGTCGAACAAGGCGGCGGTCAAGAAGTTCCTCGACTTCTTCTACCAGAAGGAGAACGCCGCCGAGTTCGCCCCCACCGACGACCCGGCATGGGCCTCGGTCGACGGTGCCGTGAAACAGCGCATCGGCAGCGGGGTGGCGGGCGGCGACCCGGCGAAGGTTCTGGACCAGATCCAGAAGACCGCGCAGAAGGGCGACTGACGTCGGTGGCCGTACATGATGTCACCACAAGCGCCACCGGGGCCGAACGCCCGGCCCCGGTGGCGACGGCGCCGCCCGCGCCGCGCCGCCGTCGCAGGACATGGCGCGCGCTGGAGCCCCTGTTGTGGCTCGGACCCGCGACCCTCCTCATCCTGACCATGGTCGTCTGGCCGGTCATCGAGATGATCCGTACCTCCCTGACGAAGGTGAGCTCCACCGGACTGTCCGAGGGGTTCGCCGGCCTCGGCAACTACACCGACCTGTTCGCCGAGGCCGGCGAACCCCTCGGACAGTCCGGTGG
>NZ_JXTE01000340.1 GCF_000972385.1 Streptomyces sp. WM6386 | reverse complement strand
GTGCTGGTTCATCGTTGACGTGACGTGCGCAATGCCAACGAGCTTGTAGATGTGGTGTTTTCGGGGCTCTCGCCGCTGGTCATCGAGGACGTGACGGATGAAGGCGAGCGGATTTTGGTGCGGGCGCGGACGCCTGAGGGCCCGGTACCGTGTCCGGGTTGCGGAGCACCATCCGGGCGGGTGCATGGCTTTCATCTGCGGACGGTGGCCGACGTGTCGGTGGACGGACGGCGGGTGGTGGTCCGTGTGCGGGTGCGGCGTCTGGTGTGTCCCACGCGTGGCTGCCGGCATACCTTCCGCGAGCAGGTGCCCGGGGTGTTGGAGCGATATCAGCGCCGCACCGCACGGCTGACCAGGCAAGTCAAGGCCGTGGTCAAGGAGTTAGCGGGCCGGGCGGGCGCACGTTTGCTGGCGATACTCGCGATGGGACTGTCGCGTCACACTGCCCTGCGCACCTTGTTGCGCATCGCTCTGCCCACCAGGCAGGGGCCGCGCGTGATCGGGGTCGACGACTTCGCCCTGCGCCGGCGCCACCGCTATGCCACCGTGGTGATCGACGCCGAAACCCACGAGCGGATCGACGTTCTTGCCGACCACACGGCCGACACCCTGGAGGTGTGGCTGCGCGAGCATCCGGGCGTCGAGATCGTGTGCCGGGATGGCTCGGCGA
>NZ_JXTE01000034.1 GCF_000972385.1 Streptomyces sp. WM6386 | reverse complement strand
CTCCTCAAACGCCGGAGGGGCTGAATTTGCCAACGCCGGTCCAGTTCAATCAGCCCGTCCGGCGTTTGAGGACGAGGCCCGTTCAGGGCCGAAGCGGGGGTCTGGGGGCGCAGCCCTCAGGGATGGGACGGGTAGGGGCGGCGGGGGCGAATCCTCAGTCCTTCGACGGGTGCGGAGTCGAGCCGTACGCCGTCAGGAAGCGGTCGCGGAACGAACTCATCTTCCACACCGGGGCGTTGTGGGAAGGACGCAGGCCGTCGGTCCAGTTCCAGTTCGCGATCTTGTCCAGGATCTTCGGGTCCTTGGCCACGATCGACACCGGGACGTCCCGGCTGGCGTGGTCGCCGCTGACACGGGCGATGGGCTGGTGGTCGCCGAGGAAGACGAGGACGGTGTCGTCGGTGCCGTAGCGCTCCAGCCACTGGGTGAGGGCGGTCACCGAGTACTGGATCGACTTGCCGTACTCCTCACGGGACTTGGCCGAGTCCGTGACGATGTCGCCGGGCTTCTTGCCGGCCTTCTGGATCGCGTCGAAGACCGAGCCGTCGCCGAGCCGGTCCCAGTCCACCAGCTTCGGGATCGGCGCCCACGGCTGGTGGCTCGACGTCAGGATGACCTCCGACATCAGCGGCTTGTCCCGCTTCTTGCCGTGGACGAGGCGCTGGAACGCCTCCAGCGCATACTGGTCGGGCATCGTCGACCAGCTGAACTTCGGTCCCTGATAGCCGAGTTGGAAGGCGTTGTAGACCTTGTCCAGGCCGTAGTACTTCGCCTCCGGCCAACCTTTCTGGATGCCCGGCATCACCCCGACCGTGTCCCAGGCACCGGTCTTGTGGAACGCCTTGGTGAGGGTCAGATGGTCTCCCGAGGTCACCGTGCGATACCGCTGCTGGTTGTCGATCCACAGGCCCGACAGAAACGTCGAGTGCCCCAGCCAGCTGCTGCCCCCGTACGTCGCCGACGTCAGCCACCCGCTCTTGGCATGGAACCCCGCCTTGTCCAACGCCTTCGTCTGCGCCGCCAGTGTCGAGTCCACCCCCGGCGCCATGACCGGATCCTCGATCGCACTACGGCCGTAACTCTCGATGAACGTGAAGATCACGTCCTTGCCCCGCAGATCCGGCACCAACTGCGCACCCGGCGTCGCCCCGAACGTGTCCGCCTTCGCCTCCTTCGCGAACGCCGCCTCGTCCCGGACCGTGTCCGCCACCCGCCGCGCCTGGATCTTCAGCGCGTCGGCGGCCCGGTCGGAGGCGATGGGCGTACCGGCGATCTGCAACCCGAGCGCGTAGCAGGTGATCCAGGCCAGGGCCGCGATGAGCGTGCCCCGCGCGGCGACCGGTCTGCTCGCCACCAGGACATTGCTCAGCCGCACCATCGCCAGCGCCATGACCCCCACCAGCACCAGCACCAGCAGGACAGCCCCGACGGCGCTCAGCACCGCGAACGTCCCGCCCATCGAGTCCGCGACATACGACTGCGCGTCGTCCAGCAACTCCCAGTCGAGCACCAGGTTGAAACCCCGCCCCAGATACTCCCGGAACCCCATGTCGAGCACGTTCAGCACGGTCAGCACCCCGAGCCCCACCCCGGCCACCACCGCCACGACCACCCGAGGCCGCCGCGGCAGCCACAGCGCCGCCGCAGCCCCGAGGATCGCCTCGACGGGGATACGGGTGAACCGATTCGGCTTCAGCGCCCCAAGGGCATTCGGCAACAGCAACGCCCCGAGGACGAGCAGCGCGGCAAGTGCGGTGACCGTCCACCGGAGGATCGGCGGACGCGCAGGAGGCGCGGGTGCATCCGGCAGCTGGGGCGTGCGCAGAGTGACGGCCACCCGAGGATCCTTCCGTACGGAACTTGGCACATTCCCGTACGGCTCGCTCTCAAGAGCCGTTCACAGCACTGGGCAAACAGGCAGCAAACAGCAGACCAAGGGCACCTGCACCCACCTAAGGGGGGCGGGGCCGCATCGATCTGCGGCTCCGCCGCGGGGCGCGACAAGCCACGAAGCACCCGCACCCGAAATTCGGCCCTCCCAGCGGAGCGTCTACGCACCCCCTACCGCGGTCAACAAAGCAAGAGGCGCCGCCGCAGACCGAGACTCCCGCACACACGCATGCGGATACGGCACCGGCTCAGAATGCGAGTCCCGCCCGTACCCCGCGAGAACCTCCGGCAGCCGATGCCCCGTGGCCGTCGCCGCATCCACCAACGCATGCGCGACCACCCGCGCCTCGTCATGCAGCCCGTACCGGGCCAGCCCCAACGTGATCAGCGCGTTGTCATGCGGCCACACCGACCCCCGGTGATAGGAGAGCGGGTGATACGCCGACTGCCCGGCCGCCACCGTCCGCACCCCCCACCCGGAGAAGAAGTCCGGCTCCAGCAACCGCCGCCCCACCGCCTCCCCGTACTCCTTGTCCAGCAGCCCGGACCACAGCAGATGCCCGGCATCAGACGCCAGCGCGTCCACCTGCTGTCCCTCGCCGTCCAGCGCCAACGCCGGAAACGTCCGGTCCGGCATCCAGAAGTCCCGCTGGAAACGGTCCCGCAGATCACCCGCGGCCTGCTCGAGGAGCGCCGCGTACGTCTCGTCCGCCCAGACCGTCCGCGCCACCCACGCCGTACGCCGCAGCGCGTCGTACGCGTACCCCTGCGCCCCGGCGGCCATCACCGCTCCGCTCGCCCGTGTCCCGTCAGCCCAGCAGATCGCCCCGGGCGAGTCCTTCCAGTTCTGGTTGGCGAGCCCGCCCTGGTCGGCGCGGTACACGAGGTATCCGCGCGAGGTCAGCCCGCCGTGGTCCAGCATCCAGCCGATCGCCGCCCGGGCATGGGACTCAAGGCGCCGGGCCATCGAGACGTCCCCGGTCTGCTCCACATACGCCCCGAGCAGCACCAGGAACAGCGGTGTCGCGTCCACCGAGCCGTAGTAACGCCCGTACGGCACCTGGCCGAAGTGCGCCAGCTCCCCGTGCCGTACCTCGTGCACGATCTTTCCGGGCTGTGCCACCGAGTCCGCGCCGATCTCCGTGGCCTGGACCGCGGCGAGCGCGGGGAGGGTGGCGGCGGCCAGCTGGGGACGGTAGGGGAGGGCGAACAGCGAGGTGAGCAGCGCGTCGCGGCCCAGCAGGGTCAGGAACCAGGGCGCGCCGGCGGCCGGAACGCGCAGTTCCTCGCCGTCCGGTCCGGTCGCCGGGACCTGGAGCGAGGCGAGGTCGGCGAGACCACGGGCGCACGCGGCGGCCAGTTCGGGCCAGCCGGTCGGGAAGGCGACGCCCTCCACGAACTCGCCTTCCAGCGCGAGGAGTTGAGCGTTCAGCGCGGCCGGTGACTGCGGTACCCGCAGGGCCCGCTTGTCGCCGTGCGGCCGTGCCATCACCCGCAGTGTCAGCTCCGCCGTGCCGTGCGGCTCCAGTTCCAGCGTCCAGACGAGGCGCCGCGCTCCGGTGCCCGTCTCCTCGACACCGTCCGGAGCCGGCTCGGCCGTCACCGTCGTACAGGAACGCCATTCGCCGCGCTGGTAGGTGAACTCGACGCCCGCGTCGAGGACTTCGCGGGAGCGGGTGGCTCCTGTCTTGGTGTAGGTGCGGTAGTCGGAGCGGAGTTCGAACTGGTCGGTGAAGTCGGCGTCGGCGGTGACCGCGAGCCGGACCGTGGTCGGCGCCGGGCGGTTGCTGGTGACGCGGAGGGATTCGATGAACGAGCCGTCGCCCACGGCCTGTTCGCGGAAGATCGTGTAGGCGGGCGGCTCCTGGCGGCCGCCGCGCGGGACGAGGACACAGCGCGCGGTGTCACCGTCGGCGACGGGGGTGAGGGCCTCGGGCACGGCGCCGTCGACCGTCAGCTGCCAGCGGCTGAGGTGGCGGGCGTCGCGTACGAACAAGCCTTCCGGGGACGGGGAGGCGCCGCCCCGGACCCCGCTGATGTCCCCGCCGTCGCCCACGGCTGCGAACGTCCCGCCGTGCACGAGCAGATGATGCCGGTCCGTCATTGCCGGTCCCCTCCCTTGGCTGTGCCGGTGTGCAGCAGGTCGAGCGTGAGCGCGGCGGTCCAGCCGAAGCCGGTCGCGCCGCAGGCCTCGCCGGTGTACGGGTCGACGTACTCGGCGAAGCCCGAGGTGTCCGCGATGTCGAGGACGGCCCGGCGCAGGGCGTCGGCGCGGCCTCGCTCACCATGGGTGCGCAGGCCCCGCTCCACCAGCCAGCCGGTGTTGAACCAGGCCGGACCCCGCCAGTAGCGGTGCGGGTCGAAGGCCTCGCCGAGAAGGTCGTAGCTGGGGACGAGGCGGGTGGTGCCGCCCAGGCCGAAGTGCTTGGAGGCGGTCGTCCGGACGAGGGCCTCGACGATGTCCCGGGGGAGCGTCGGCAGCAGGAGCGGGATGAGCCCGGACACGCTGCGCTCGGGGATCAGGCCCCCGCCCCGTACGTCCCGGGAGAAGAACATGCCCTCGGCCGGGTCCCACAGTCGGTCGATCAGCGCCGTCGTCAGCCGCTCCGCGCGCGCGTGGCGGGCCGTGCCGGTCGCGCCCAGCTCCTGCGCGATACGGGCGAGGGCGTGCTCGGAGGCGATGAGCAGGGCATTGAAGGACGGGTCCTCGACGGCGAACTCGCCGTGGCCGTCCTCATACCCCGCGTCCCTGTAGTCCGTCGCCAGCCGCACATACCGCCCGTAGTCCAGATCCGTCGGCCGGTCCTCCGCCGCCCCGTGGTCGAGGTCGGCGCGCCGGAAGGAGCGGGCCGGGGCGGGGGTGACGCGGGAGAGCGGCAGGTCCCAGCAGGGGCTGTTGTCCATCCCCTGTTCCCAGGGGTGCACGACGGACGCCAGCGACCCCCCGCCGAGATCCCGCCGGTGCAGCAGATAGCGGTGCCAGGCCGCCAGCCGGGGATACATCCGGGTGAGGAAGGAGCGCGCCCGCGACAGACCCGGGTCCGCGCAGTGCACCAGCCACGCGGCCAGCGCGTGCACCGGTGGCTGCACGATGCCCGAGGTCTGTACGGTGCGCGGGGCGCCCGCAGCGCGCCCCGCGGTCGAGGAGCGCCAGAAGTCGGGGCTCGGGAAGTACGCGTCGAGCGGCACGGAGGGGTTGAAGACGATGTGCGGGATGCGTCCGTCGCCCCACTGGGCGGCGAGGAGTGTCTCCAGTTCCGTCTGTGCCCTGAGCGGCGACAGATGCCGCAGGCCGATCGCGATGAACGCCGAGTCCCACGACCACTGGTGCGGATACAGGCCGCGCGAGGGCACTGTGGAGGTGCCGGTCCAGTTGTCCTCCAGTACCCGGGCGGCCCTGCTGTGCAGCGAACTCCGGGTCGGGGGTGGATCGTATACAAACTCACGTTCTGTGAGACGGGCTGTGAGCTGGGCAGTGCGATCCACTCGGGGCTCCCCGAAAGACGTCCGGCCGACCGGTTCGGTCGTGGCTACCGTAGGGTTACGTCTATTTAACACGCAAAACTCAATATGTAATGCAGAGTTGAGAAACACAAGGGGGTGCGCATGACCGGACGGGGTCAGGGAAGCGCCGGTGATCTGCTCGAACTGGTACGAAGCGGGCGCGCGATCACGCGCGGCGCGCTCCAGCAGGCCACCGGGCTGTCCCGTGCCACCGTCGGCCAGCGCCTGGACCGTCTCTTCCGCGCGGGCTGGCTGCGCGAGGGCGCCGGTGGTCCTGTGGGCTCCCCACTCGGCGGGCGCCCCTCCATCACGCTGGAGTTCGACGATGCCCACGCCGTCGTCCTCGTCGCCGACCTGGACACCCGGCACGCCCGCGCGGCCGTCCTGTCGCTGACCGGGGAGCTTCTCGCCGAGCACAGCGGCACGCTCGTCATCGAGGACGGGCCGGACGTGGTGCTGGGGGAGCTGGGCCGCTGGTTCGCCGAGCTGCTGGAGAAGGCGGGCCATCGCGCGGGTGAGGTCTGCGGGATCGGGCTCGCGGTGCCGGGGCCGGTCGACAGCGAGAGTGGCCGAGTGGTCCAGCCACCGATGATGCCGGGCTGGGACGGCTACGACATAAGAGGCCGCCTCGCCCGTTCCTTCACCGAGCACACGGGGGCGGCCCCGGTGCCGGTCCTCGTCGACAACGACGCCAACCTCATGGCGTACGGCGAACAGCGCACGTCCTGTCCCGACTGCTCGGCGTTCGTGCTGGTCAAGGTGTCGACCGGTATCGGTGCCGGGGTCGTCGTCGGCGGCTCGATCTTCCGGGGCATCGACGGCGGCGCCGGGGACATCGGCCATATCCGGGTGGGCGCGGACGCGCTGTGCCGGTGCGGTTCCTACGGCTGTCTGGCCGCCGTCGCCAGTGGTGGCGCCGTGGCGCGGCGGCTGGCCGAGGCCGGGGTACCCGCGGCCTCCGGATCGGATGTGCGGGATCTGCTGACCGCCGGTCATCCGGAGGCGGCCGCGCTCGCCCGCGAGGCCGGGCGGCAGGTCGGGGACGTCCTGGCGACCGTGGTGACACTGCTGAATCCCGGGGTTCTGATGATCGCCGGCGATCTGGCCGGAACTCCCTTCCTCACCGGTGTGCGGGAGCTGCTGTACCAGCGGGCGCTGCCGCGCTCCACCGCTCATCTGGACGTCGTGACGTCACGGCTGGGGGAGCGGGCCGGGCTGGTGGGGGCGGGTGCGCTGGTCGTGGAGTACCTCTATGCCCCTGAGCGGGTCGAGGAGCGGCTGGCCGCGCTCGGCGTGTGACCGCCACATTTCGGTCCGGATGCCCGTCCGCATGGTGAAATCCGGGCGCCTGTGGCAGCGTGATTCTCGCCACCCTTGATAGGGGTAGCGCTCAGATGAGCGGATCTTGGACGGCTGCACTTCTCCAAGGGGTGGCACTCGGTGCCACCCCTTGATCGTTCATCGATCGAAATCAGGCGTGCTTAATGCCGCTCAGATGAGCGATATACCGCCACTTCGAGAGATCCTGTGTTCAAGAAGTGAAAACACCTGGGCCCAGTCGCTTGCCAAGCTTTGACTTTCAATCCGCTGGCGGACGGCTGGTTACGGGCACATGACGCCCGAGTGGACCTCCCCAGACGCCTTCGATCTGGGTATGTTCCCCGTCGTCAGGGCAGCCACCGCGTCCTCGAGGGAGTCGAGAACCGTGTCGGAAAACGTAGAACCCCATGTAGCGAAGTTCGTTTACGACTTCACCGAGGGAAACAAAGACCTCAAGGACCTCCTGGGTGGCAAGGGCGCGAACCTCGCCGAGATGACCAACCTGGGACTCCCCGTTCCTCCCGGCTTCACCATCACGACCGAAGCCTGCAAGGTCTACCTGGACAGCGGCGCGGAGCCCGTGGCACTGCGTGACGAGGTGAGTGCGCACCTCGACGCCCTTGAGACACAGATGAGCAAGAAGCTCGGCCAGGCCGACAACCCGCTCCTCGTCTCCGTCCGCTCCGGCGCCAAGTTCTCCATGCCCGGCATGATGGACACGGTCCTGAACATCGGCCTCTCCGACAGGTCCGTGAAGGGCCTCGCCGAGCAGGCGGGCGACGAGCGGTTCGCCTGGGACTCCTACCGCCGTCTCATCCAGATGTTCGGCAAGACGGTCCTCGGCGTCGACGGCGAGCTCTTCGAGGAGGCGCTGGAGGCGGCGAAGGCGGCCAAGAAGGTCCACGTCGACACGGACCTGGAGGCGGCCGACCTCAAGAAGCTCGTCACCAAGTTCAAGAAGATCGTCAAGACCGAGGCCGGGCGGGACTTCCCGCAGGACCCGCGCGAGCAGATGGACCTCGCCATCGAGGCGGTCTTCAACTCCTGGAACACCGACCGCGCCAAGCTCTACCGCCGCCAGGAGCGCATCCCCGGCGACCTGGGCACGGCCGTCAACGTCTGTTCCATGGTCTTCGGCAACCTCGGCCCCGACTCGGGCACCGGCGTCGCCTTCACCCGCGACCCGGCCAGCGGCCACCAGGGCGTGTACGGCGACTACCTCCAGAACGCCCAGGGCGAGGACGTCGTCGCCGGTATCCGCAACACGGTCCCGCTCGCGGAGCTGGAGTCGATCGACAAGAAGTCGTACGACCAGCTGATGCAGATCATGGAGACCCTGGAGAACCACTACAAGGATCTCTGCGACATCGAGTTCACCATCGAGCGCGGCCAGCTCTGGATGCTCCAGACCCGCGTCGGCAAGCGCACGGCGGGCGCGGCCTTCCGTATCGCCACGCAGCTCGTGGACCAGGGCCTGATCGACGAGGCCGAGGCGCTCCAGCGCGTCAGCGGCGCCCAGCTGGCCCAGCTGATGTTCCCGCGCTTCGACGAGGACGCGAAGGTCGAGAAGGTCGGCCGGGGCATCGCGGCGTCGCCGGGCGCCGCGGTCGGCAAGGCGGTCTTCGACTCGTACACCGCGGTGAAGTGGTCGCGCTCGGGCGAGAAGGTCATCCTGGTCCGCCGGGAGACCAACCCCGACGACCTGGACGGCATGATCGCCGCCGAGGGCATCCTGACCTCACGCGGCGGCAAGACCTCGCACGCGGCCGTGGTCGCGCGCGGCATGGGCAAGACCTGTGTGTGCGGTGCCGAGGAGCTGGAGGTCGACACCAAGCGGCGGCGGATGACGGTGCCCGGCGGCCATGTGGTCGAGGAGGGCGACGTCATCTCCATCGACGGGTCGAGCGGCAAGGTGTACCTCGGTGAGGTGCCCGTCGTCCCCTCCCCGGTCGTGGAGTACTTCGAGGGCCGGATGCACGCGGGTGCGCAGGACGCCGACGAGCTGGTCGAGGCCGTGCACCGGATCATGGCGTTCGCCGACCGCAAGCGTCGGCTGCGGGTGCGGGCCAACGCGGACAACGCCGAGGACGCCATGCGCGCCCGTCGCTTCGGTGCCCAGGGCATCGGCCTGTGCCGCACCGAGCACATGTTCCTCGGCGACCGGCGTGAACTGGTCGAGCGCCTCATCCTGGCCGACACGGAGACCGAGCGCGAGGAGTCGCTGAAGCAGCTGCTCCCGCTCCAGAAGCAGGACTTCGTGGAGCTGTTCGCGGCAATGGACGGCCTGCCGGTGACGGTCCGTCTCCTGGACCCGCCGCTGCACGAGTTCCTGCCCGACATCACCGAGCTGTCGGTGCGGGTGGCGCTCGCGGAGTCCCGCCAGGAGCCGCACGAGAACGAGCTGCGGCTGCTTCAGGCGGTCCACCGGCTGCACGAGCAGAACCCGATGCTGGGTCTGCGCGGTGTACGCCTCGGTCTGGTCATCCCGGGCCTGTTCACGATGCAGGTACGGGCGATCGCGGAGGCGGCGGCCGAGCGCAAGGCCGCGAAGGGCGACCCGCGCGCGGAGATCATGATCCCGCTCGTCGGCACCGTCCAGGAGCTGGAGATCGTCCGCGAGGAGGCCGACCAGGTCATCGCGGAGGTCGAGGCGGCGACGGGTGCGCAGCTCAAGCTGACCATCGGCACGATGATCGAGCTCCCGCGCGCCGCGCTGACCGCGGGTCAGATCGCGGAGGCGGCGGAGTTCTTCAGCTTCGGCACCAACGACCTCACCCAGACGGTGTGGGGCTTCAGCCGGGACGACGTGGAGGCCTCCTTCTTCACGGCGTACCTGGAGAAGGGCATCTTCGGCGTCAGCCCGTTCGAGACGATCGACAGGGACGGCGTCGGCTCCCTGGTCAAGCTGGCCGCCGAGGCGGGCCGCAAGACCCGCCCCGACCTCAAGCTCGGCGTCTGCGGCGAGCACGGCGGTGACCCGGAGTCGGTCCACTTCTTCCACGAGGTCGGCCTGGACTACGTCTCCTGCTCGCCCTTCCGTATCCCGGTGGCCCGCCTGGAGGCGGGCCGCGCGGCCTCGGAGTCGGCGGGCAGCGACCACCGCTAGGACTCACGGCCGTTGCCGGGCCTCACGGCCGTTGCCAGGCCTCACGGCCACGGCTGGGCTTACGGCCAGCAGACCCCGGAACCGACGCCTGTCCCCGACCCTCAGTACCGATGGGCGTCGGTTCCGGATCACCAGGAAGGGGCGTCACCCTGTGCGGGGGTGGCGCCCCTTCGGCATGATCTGCGGGGGCTGTGACGCAACGTCGCTGACCAGGTCCAATGAGCCTTCCGTACTCACCGAGATGTGCCCGCGCCCGGGAACAGTGCCCACACTCGAAGTACTGATCGATCCGGGGTCCACGACGAGCCGGCCGCGCAGGATCGGAATCCAAGGAGTAACACCGGGCCATGAAAGCTGCGACTCATGGACGCGTCGACCGCGCACTTTCTTGACCGATCGTTCTCATTGAATCTAGGCTACGACACGTGGCCAGGACCAAGGAGTTCGATCCGGAGGTCGCGCTGCAGGCAGCCCTGGAGCTGTTCTGGCGGCGCGGCTACGAGGCGACGTCGATGGCCGACCTCGTCGAGCACCTCGGCATCGGCCGCGCCAGCCTCTACGCGACCTTCGGCAACAAGCACGAGCTGTATCTGAAGGCACTGGAGCGCTACCAGGAACAGCTCCCGGACCTGCTCGGGGAGCTGTCCCGGCCGGGCCCGGTACTGCCCGCGGTACGGGCGCTCGTCCGGCGTTACGCGGACGAGGCCACCGCCGAGAACCTGCGCCTGAACGGCTGTTTCATCACCAACACGGCGGCCGAGCTCGCCCCGCACGACCCGGCCGCCGCGCGCCAGGTCGAGCGGAACTGGGACCACGTGGAGACGGTGCTGCACTCGGCGCTGGTCCGCGCCGGGGCCCAGGGCGAGCTCGGCGCGGGCCGCGATCCGCTCGCCCTCGCCCGCATGCTGCTGGTGCTGCTCCAGGGTCTCAAGGTGGTGGGCAAGGCGTCCCCGGACCCGGCGCGGGTGCGGGACGCGGCGGAACAGGCTCTGGTGCTGTTGGACTGAGGGCCGCTGTCCACTGGAGGCCGCCGTTTTTTATTTGGCGCCATACTGAACCGTTCGGTCAAGAATAAGGGGAGATCATGACCAGCACACGTTTCCACGACAGGACCGTTCTCGTGACCGGTGCCGGCTCCGGCATCGGCCGTTCCGTCGCGCTGGCGTTCGCCGCCGAGGGGGCACAGGTCGTCGTGGTCGGGCGGCGGCGGGAACCCCTCGACGACACGGCGACCCTGATCGAGGAGGCGGGCGGCAAGGCGCTGGCTCTCACCGCCGATGTGTCCCGTGCCGCCGACGTCCAGGCCGTCGTGGCCGCCGCCGTGGACCGCTTCGGCTCGCTCGACGTGGCGGTCAACAACGCGGGTGTCTTCCGGGGCGGGCAGCCGCTGGCCGAACTGTCGGAGTCCGACTGGACCGAGCAGCTCGACATCAACGTCACCGGCGTCTTCCACGCCCTCCAGGCCGAGGTCCGCCAGATGCGGACCCAGCCCTCCGGCGGCGCGATCGTCAACATCGCCTCCGTCTTCGGCGTCCACGCCCGCCACCCGGGCGCCACCGCATACGCCGCCACCAAGGCCGCCGTCTCCGTCCTCACCCGGGGCGCCGCACGCGACCACATCGGCGACGGAGTCCGCATCAACGCGGTCAGCCCCGGCCCCGTGGAGACGGAGATGTCCCTGCTCCCCGGCGAGACGGAGGCCGAGCGCGCCGAGCGCATGGAGAACTCGGTGCCGCTCGGCCGCGCCTCCGCCACGGCGGAAATCGCCGCCGCGGTCCTCTACCTGGCCTCGGACGACGCCTCGTCCGTGGTGGGCACGGACCTGGTGGTGGACAGCGGCAAGACGGCCTGAACGCTCCGCCGGAAGTGCCATACGCAGGCTAGGACATGAGGTCCCGGGTGTGGGACAACGCTTGCTCGATGGCCATCAGGAGCCTGTGGTCTCCCTCGACGGTGCGCAGGTCGCTCTGCCAGGCATCGACGGTCCACCATCCGTGACCGGTGAGCTCGGGGACCGACCAGCGGCCCTCTTTGAGGTCGGCCGGGGGCTCGGGCAGGCGCATCAGCAGGGTGCCCGTCCCCTGGGCGGCGACGGCCGCGACGCCCTTGCGGGCCAGGAGCGGAATGCCGTAGGCGGCGTTCAGGGGCACGCCCAGAGCCAACTCCGCCAGCCGATCCATCAGATCGGGGTGCGCGTGCAGCTGCCACTCACCCAACGTGTAGTCGTCCGGGCGGCTCGGTGGAGCACCCTGCGCCCGCAGGTAGTCCAGCAGCGGGGTGTTGAGGTGGTGCTTCGGCAGACTTGCCGGAAGGTCCGGTCGCATGGCGCGTGACCCTAGGCCTTCAGGGCGTCGTACGACACTCCCGTGAGCCCTTCGGAAGCGGCCCAAAGCCGTTCGCCCGCCTGGTCGTTGCGTGTCCATTGTGCTCGCCAGGACGGGCCCGGCGATCCTCGCCAGCCCGCGAGGGACGGGCCGGTGAAGGAGTCGGGGGACACGTCGGGGTCGGTGGCGGCGTAGAGGGTGGGGAGGGCGCCCGCCTCCGCCGGCTGGGCGAAGAACCTGTTGCCGACGGCCATGAAGCGCTCGGTGAAGCGGCGGCCCGCCATGCGGGGCCCGGCGGCCTGGAGGTTGGTCGCCGCGTATCCCGGGTGGGCGGCCGCCGCGACGACGTCCGAGGCGTGCGCGGTGAGCCTGCGGGCCAGTTCGTGGGTGAAGAGCAGGTTCGCGGTCTTTGAGCGGGCGTAGGCGACCCAACGGCGGTACCGCTGCTCGCTGTTGAGGTCGCCGATGTCGATGTTGGCCATGGCGTGCGCCGTGCTGGAGACGGTCACCACCCGCGCACCCGGGGTGTCGAGCAGCGCGGGCAGCAGCAGCCCGGTGAGTGCGAAGTGGCCCAGGTGGTTGACGCCGAACTGGGTCTCGAAGCCATCCGCCGTCGTGCCGTACGGCAGGGCCATCACGCCCGCGTTGTTGATCAGCAGGTCGAGGCGGTCGTACGGCAATGTCCGCGCGAACTCCCGTACGGAGGCGAGGTCTCCGAGATCGAGCCGCGCGAACTCCGCCTGCGCGCCCGGCACTTCGGTGACCAGCCGGTCCCCCGCCTCGGTCCCGCGCGCCTCGCTCCGGCAGGCGAGCACCACCCGGGCGCCCTTGCGTGCCAGCTCGCGCGCGGTGACGTAGCCGATGCCGCTGTTGGCTCCGGTGACGACGGCGGTGCGGCCGTGCTGGTCGGGGATGTGCTGCTCGTTCCATCCGGAGGACATGCCCGGGCTCCTTCCCGCCGCTTCGGCGCTTGCGGCCAGCCTGCCCCCGAAGTGGCCCGCCGTCGACAGGACTCACCGGACCCCGTTCTCGTTTCGGAGCGCGGCGGCGGCCGGGACCGGGTTGCCCTGGACCACGAGTTCACGGCTTGGCCATGACATGTCCACCACAGTCCCCTAGGTTCCCACCCGCACGCCCCCGCCTCCGACCGGTGGCGGGACGGTCACGGCACCTCTTGGAGCGACAGTGGAACGTCGTACCTTCCTCCGTGCGACCGCCATCGGCGGCACCTCCGCCGTCTTCGGCGGCACCCTGTGGCGCGGCGCCGCGTACGCCGCGCCGGCCCAGCCCGGCACGGGCCCCTACGGGGCGCTCGGCTCCCCGGACGCCAACGGCATCAGACTCCCCTCGGGCTTCACCAGCCGGGTCATCGCCCGCTCGGGCCAGACGGTCACCGGAACCTCGTACACCTGGCACAACGCCCCGGACGGCGGCGCCTGTTACGCGGACGGCACGGGCTGGATCTACGTCTCCAACTCGGAGATCAACCCCTCCGGCGGTGCGAGCGCGGTGCGGTTCTCGTCGAGCGGCACGATCACCTCGGCGTACCGCATCCTGTCCGGCACCCGGCAGAACTGCGCGGGCGGCAGGACCCCGTGGAACACCTGGCTGTCCTGCGAGGAGGTCGACCGGGGGTACGTCTACGAGACCGACCCGTGGGGCACGAACGCGGCGGTGCAGCGACCGGCGATGGGCCGTTTCAAGCACGAGGCGGCCGCGGCCGACCCGGTCCGCCAGGCGATCTACCTGACCGAGGACGAGACGAACGGCCGCTTCTACCGCTTCGTACCGACGACTTGGGGCAGCCTCTCCTCCGGCACCCTCCAGGTACTGGTCGCCGGCACCGCCACCTCGGGCTCCTACACCTGGACGACCGTCCCCGACCCGGACGGCTCACCCACCTCGACCCGCACCCAGGTCTCCGGCTCCAAGTCCTTCAACGGCGGCGAGGGTTGCCACTACGCCGACGACAAGGTCTGGTTCACGACCAAGGGCGACAACCGCGTCTGGCAGCTCAACCTCACCTCGAACACCTACGAGTTGGCCTACGACGACTCCCTGGTCACGTCCGGGACGGCCCCGCTCACCGGCGTCGACAACATCACCGGCTCCTCCTCCGGCGACCTCTTCGTCGCCGAGGACGGCGGCAGCATGGACATCTGCCTGATCACCCCGGACGACGTGGTGGCACCGTTCCTGAGGATCGACGGCCAGTCGTCCTCGGAGATCACGGGCCCGGCGTTCTCCCCGAACGGCACGCGGCTGTACTTCTCCAGCCAGCGGGGGACGACGGGGAGTTCGTCGGGCGGGATCACGTACGAGGTGACGGGGCCGTTCCGCGCATAGTTTCGCGAGGGTCACAGTTTGAACACTCAACCTCCACAAATGAGCACATGGCAATACGGTCATCCCCTCACGTAACACCTCTGGGGGACGCCATGACCCACCCGTACACCGCACCGCCCGCCGCTTCCGGACCCGCCCCCAAGTGGGCCCGGAAGCGGTACGTCCTGCCCGCCCTCGCCCTCGCCCTGTTCATCGGCGTCGGCATAGGCACCGGCGGCGAGGAGACCAAGAACGACGCGAAGCCCGTGACGGCCAAGCCGCAGCCGACGGTCACCGTGACGGCCACGGCCACGGTCGCCGCGGAGGCGTTGCCGGAGCCCGCCGAGACGGTGACCGCCACGGAGACCGTCAAGGTCACGAAGACGGTCACCGCGGAGGCGGCGGCGGAAGACGACTCCGACACCGACACCGACGCCGGCGCCGACGTCTACTACGCCAACTGCAGCGAGGCCCGCGCCGCGGGTGCCGCGCCGATCCACCGGGGCGAGCCGGGATACGCCTCGCATCTGGACCGGGACAACGACGGGGTCGGCTGCGACAGCTGACTTCACCATGCGGACCACAACGCGCTTACGCACGACCGCACTTGAGCGATCACTGAGCGCTTCCGTCCGGTCGCGTCACGTTCGCATCACGGGTTCTTCACGCAACCTCCACCATCACGGTCTCGCACTACCTTCGGGCACCTCTTGTCACCACGAACCCCGTAAGGACCCGCCGTGAACCTGCTCCGCAAGCCCGGCGCCATCGTCGCCGCCGCGCTGGCCCTCGCCGTCCTGCCCTCAGCCGCCGAGGCGCACGACGGCGACCACCCGTTCGCCAACTGCACCGAGGCGTACGAGAACGGCTACGCGAACATCCCCGAGAGTGACGAGCACTACGGCACCCATCTGGACCGCGACGGCGACGGCATCGGCTGCGACAGCCCTCCCGCGGACTTCACCCCCGCCGAGGACCAGGAGGCGGACGCCGCGGCCCCGAAGGACACGGACCTCGCCGAGACCGGCGGCGACGACAACACGCCGTACTTCGCGATCGGAGGCATGTCCGTCCTGCTCGCCGGCACGGCCCTGACGGTCGTCGTGAACAGGCGGCGCGCCCACCATTGAGGCGTGGCCGAAATACCCGTACTGGACAGTTACAGGTACATGCGCACGATCCTGCGCAGGGCGTCGATGGCGGCCGGAGGCGTCGGCCTTGCCCTGGCCTTGACCCTCGGGGGGGGGCGGCACCGCCCAGGCCGACGAGGGGGTGTGGCACGACTTCACCCTCACCATCTCGGGCAAGGCCAAGTTCACCGGCAAGTGGAAGTTCAATCCGTCGAGCACCGGCAACGGCGGCTACGTCGTCACGGAACGGAGCCGACCACCGGGTTTCCCGGCGGACGGCTCCGTTCTCGCAGACAGGGCCGGTGACCCCGACGGTTACGACACCCGCACCTGATACGTCGGGATCCGTACCGTCTCATCGTCCAGGCACTGCCCCGACAGCAGATCGAAGCGCTGCTTCAGCAGGGGCGAGGCGACGAACGGCCGGCCCTCGTGGGTGCCGGTCAGTCCGCGGGAGAGGACCGCCGCGCCACCGAAGGGGTCGCGGTTGTCGATGGCGTACAGCTCGCCCGCGCGGTCGCGGAAGAGGGCCGCCTGCCGACCGTCGGGCAGCAGGGCCGCCACGCCGCGGCCCGGCAGCAGGACGTTCAGGTCGCAGACCGTGAACCAGCTGTCGTCGAGGCGCAGTTGGATCTTCAGGGCGGTCGTCTCGGGTGCCAGGGTCATCGCTGGGCGCTTCCTTCCAGGACGTCTTCGGCGGGGCGCATGCCGATGGACAGCAGGGGCAGGTCGGGCTTGATCTGGTCGCGCTCGGGGACGAAGCCGACGACCGGGTCGGGGGTGTCCGGCGCGTTCACGAAGGACACGAACCGGGCGAGCTTCTCGGGGTCGTTGATGGTGTCGGACCACTCGTCGCGGTAGTGGGCGACATGCGAGGTCATCAGTGACTCCAGCTCCTCGCAGATGCCGAGGGAGTCCTCCACCACCACGTCGCGTACGTGCTCCAGGCCGCCGGGGATGCGCTCCAGCCAGGTCGACGTACGCTCAAGGCGGTCCGCCGTGCGGATGTAGAACATCAGGAACCGGTCGATGAGCTTGATGAGTTCGGCGTCGCTCAAGTCCTGGGCCAGCAGGTCCGCGTGGCGCGGGGTGGCGCCGCCGTTGCCGCCGACGTACAGGTTCCAGCCGCCCGAGGTGGCGATGATCCCGAAGTCCTTGGACTGGGCCTCGGCGCACTCGCGGGCGCAGCCCGACACCGCCGACTTCAGCTTGTGCGGGGAGCGCAGGCCCCGGTAGCGCAGCTCCAGGTCGATCGCCATCCGGACCGAGTCCTGGACGCCGTAGCGGCACCAGGTCTGGCCCACGCAGGACTTCACCGTACGCAGGGACTTGCCGTAGGCGTGTCCCGACTCGAAGCCGGCGTCAACCAACCTCGTCCAGATCAGGGGGAGTTGCTCGACGCGGGCGCCGAACATGTCGATCCGCTGACCGCCGGTGATCTTCGTGTAGAGGCCGAAGTCGCGGGCGATCTCGCCGATCACGATGAGGCCCTCGGGGGTGATCTCGCCGCCGGGGATACGCGGGACGACCGAGTACGAGCCGTTCTTCTGGAGGTTGGCCAGGAAGTGGTCGTTGGTGTCCTGCAGCGCGGCCTGCTCGCCGTCCAGGACGTAGACGTCGGCACCGATGGTCGAGGCGAGGGAGGCGATGATCGAGGCCACGGCCGGCTTGCAGGTCTCGCAGCCGTCGCCGCCCCGGGCGCCCTCGCGGCCGTAGCGGTCCAGCAGGTCCTGGTAGGTGCTGATGCGCAGGGCGAGGACGATCTCGTAGAGCTCCTCGCGGGTCTGCGAGAAGCAGCCGCACAGGCCCTTGTCGACGACGACGCCGGACGCCTCCAGCTCGGCGGTGACCAGCTGGCCGAGGACCTTGACGCAACTGCCGCAGGTCGTACCGGCCTTGGTGCACTTCTTCACCTCGGGCACGGTGGTGCAGTTGTGCTCGGTGACCGCGCCGCGGATCGTGCCCTTGCGGACGTTGTTGCAGGAGCAGATGATCGCGTCGTCCGGCAGCGCGCTGGGGCCGAGCTGGACGGACTCGCCGGAACCGGCGGGCAGCACGAGCGACTCGGGCGAGACCGGCGGGACCGAACCCGTGAAGGCCTTCAGCGTGCCGTACGCCTCGGCGTCGCCGACCAGGATGCCGCCGAGCAGCGTGCCGTCGCGGCCGATGACGAGCTTCTTGTACAGGCCCGAGCGGGAGTCGGAGTAGACGACGTCGAGGCAGTCCTCGGTCGCGCCGTGCGCGTCACCGAAGGAGGCCACGTCCACGCCGAGCAGCTTCAGCTTGGTGGAGAGGTCGGCGCCGACGAACGAGGCCTCGTCCGACGCGATGGTCGCCGCCGCCGTCTCGGCCTGCTCGTAACCCGGCGCGACCAGGCCGTACACCCGGCCGTCGGCGGCCAGCGCGCACTCGCCGATCGCGAAGACGTGCGGGTCGGCGACCGTGCGGCACTGCTCGTCGACGGTGATGCCGCCGCGCTCGCCGACCGTGAGGCCGCAGGCGCGGGCCAGCTGGTCGCGGGGGCGGACACCGGCGGAGAACACCACCAGGTCGGTGGCGAGTTCGGAGCCGTCGGAGAGCTTCATACCGGTGACGGCACCCTCGGAGTCGACCACGATCTCCTGCGTGCCGACGCCCGTGTGGACGCTCAGCCCCATCTGCTCGATGGTGCGCAGCAGCGCCGCGCCACCGCCGTCGTCGACCTGCACAGGCATCAGGCGCGGCGCGAACTCCACGATGTGGGAGGTGAGTCCGAGACCCTTCAGCGCGCCCGCGGCCTCCAGGCCGAGCAGACCGCCACCGACCACGGCACCGGTGGTGCGCGTCTTGGCGTACTCCTCGATGGCGAGGAGGTCCTCGATGGTGCGGTAGACGAAACAGCCCTTGGCGTCCTTGTTGGGGACCGGCGGTACGAAGGGATACGAGCCGGTGGCGAGGACGAGGACGTCGTAGTCGAAGACCTGGCCGGAGCGGGCGGTCACCCTGCGGGCGTCACGGTCGACGGTCTCCGCCGGGTCGCCGACGTGGAGCTCGATGCGCTCCTTCTCGATGAACGCCATGTCCGTCATCGAGAGGTCCTCGGGCGTCTTGCCCGAGAAGTACGAGGTGAGCGCCACGCGGTCGTAGGCCGGGCGCGGCTCCTCACAGAGCACGACCACGCGGTGCGTGGCGGTCAGGCCGCGCTCGGCGAGCGCTTCGAGGAAGCGCTGGCCGACCATGCCGTGGCCGACGAGCACGATCGTGGGGGTGGCCTCCGGGGTGGCGGTCATCAGGAGCCTCCATCGTTGGTGAGCAGGTGGAGCAGGGGACCGTCGTCGGGGAGCGGCTCTGCTCCCTCCCAGGCGCGCGCGAGCGCGCCGACGGTGCCGAGTTCGCCGACGAGGACCCCGCCGACCAGGCGGTCGTCGCGGACGACGACCTTGCGGTAGGTGCCTCGGGTGGCATCGGCGAGCTGTACGACGTCGTCGCCGGGAAGTGCCTCCGTCTCGCCGAACGCGGCGAGGTCGAAGGCGGTCTGACCGGGCAGGGTGAGCCGGGTCAGCGAACGGGTGCCGGTGTAGCGGGCGGTGGCCCGGCCGGCGAGCAATTCGGCGAGCACTTCGGCCTGTTCGAGGGCCGGAGTGGCGAGCCCGTAGACGTTTCCGTCGTGCTGGGCGCAGTCGCCGATGGCGTGGATGTACGGGTCGGAGGTGCGCAGTTCGTCGTCCACGACGATGCCCTTGCGGACCTCGAGGTCCGCACTCCAGGCGAGACCCGCGCGCGGGCGGACCCCGCAGGCCAGGACCACCAGGTCGGCGTCGAGGGCGTATCCGTCGGCCATCTCGACCGAGCGGACCGCGCCGTTGACGCAGCGCACGTCACGCACCCGCAGCTCGGTGTGGACCTCGACGCCGAGCTCGCCCAGATGGCGCCGGACGAGCTGGGAGGCGTTCGGGTCGAGCTGGCGCTCCATGAGCCGCTCGGACTGCTGGGCGAGGATCACCTGGGCGCCGCGCTGGGCGAGCGCCCGGGCGGCGGAGACTCCGAGGAGTCCGCCGCCGATGACGACCGCCTTCGCACCCGGCCTGACCGCCTTGGACAGGCCCAGGCAGTCGTCCATGGTGCGGAAGGCGTGGACGCCCTCCGGCAGGACGTGGTCGGGGGTGAACAGACCGCGCAGGGGCGGCAGCACCGGGTTCGAGCCGGTGGCCAGGACCAGCCGGTCGTATGCGATCTTCGAACCGTCCGCGCACTCGACGGTCCGCGCCTCCCGGTCGATGCCGGTGACCCGGGCGCGGGTGAGCTCCGCGGGGGCCGGCAGCGCGATCACGTCGGGGCTGTACCGTCCGGCCAGCACTTCGGCGAGCAGTACCCGGTTGTACGGGCGGTGCTCCTCCTCGCCGATCAGCGTCACGGGCGTGCCGAGCTCGCCGAGCCGCCGGGCGAGACGGACGCCCGCGAGCCCGGCGCCGATCACCACCACACGCGTATTCGAGGTCATGTCCAGGAGCGTGCGTTGCCGGTGTTACCCGACCGCATCACATCTGTTTCCCGCGAGGAACGCTGCCCTCAGCGGGGGCAGTGAGCGAGTGTGAGGGTTCCGGGAGTGCGCCGGGGGCGGGCTGTGAGGTGGCGAAACCAGCGGAATCCATGCAGGTGACATCGTCTACGAGGCTCAGCCGAAGCTCATCTCGATGGACTGGACACCTATCTCCTGTCCAGGGTCCCGATCATGCCCGACATATCGCTGACCACCCTCGTCGTCCTGTGCCTCGCGGCTCTGGCTGTCGGCTGGATCGACGCCGTGGTCGGCGGCGGGGGCCTGCTCCTGCTTCCGGCCCTGCTGCTGGGCCTGCCGTCGAGCACCCCGGCCGCGTACGCCCTCGGTACCAACAAGGCCGTCGCCATCGTCGGCACGTCCGGCGCGGCGGTGACCTACGCCCGCAAGGCCCCGGTCGACGTACGTCTCGCGGTCCGCATCGGCCTCGCGGCCCTCGCGGGCTCCTCGGCGGGGGCGTTCTTCGCGGCGGGGATGAGCACGGAAGTACTGAAGCCCGTGATCATGGTGGGACCCCCATCGCCGGCGCGCTGGCCACCTTCGCCTGGCAGGGCACGGTCCTGTGGCAGCTGGCGGGGCTGATGGCCGTGTTCAACCTGGCGGGCGGCACGCTCGGCGCGCACACGGCACTGAAGAAGGGGAGTGGTTTCGTCCGCGTCGTGCTGCTGACGGTGGTCTTCGCGTTGGTGACGAAAATGGCGTACGAGCAGTGGCTCGCCTGACCTACGGTGACCCCATGGCGACCCAGGTGATCGTGGTCAACGGCGGCTCCAGCTCCGGCAAGTCCGGGATCGTGCGGTGTCTGCAGGCGGTGCTGCCGGACCCGTGGCTGGCCTTCGGGGTCGACTCCCTGATCGAGGCGATGCCGGGGCAGGGCGCGGGCATCGAGTTCGCCCCGGACGGCGCGGTCCACGTCGGCCCGGAGTACATGGCCCTGGAAGCGGCCTGGGCCAAGGGCATCGCGGCCATGGTCCACGCGGGCGTCCGCGTGATCATCGACGACGTCTTCCTCGGTGGACCGTCGACCCAGGACCGCTGGCGCGGGGTCCTCGACGGCCTGGACGTGCTCTGGGTCGGCGTCCGCTGCGAGGCCGCGGTGGCCGCGGGCCGGGAGATCGCCCGCGGCGACCGGGTGCGCGGGATGGCGGAGAAGCAGGCGGAGATCGTCCACCAGGGGGTGGTGTACGACGTGGAGGTGGACACCGCGGGGACCGAGTCCCTGGAGTGTGCGCGGACGATCGCCGCGCACGTGAGCTGAGCGCTCCGCTGGGAGTGCGGTGGACGGGTTGTTGTTCGTCTGCGGCGCCGTCGTGGCTGGTCGCGCCCACACGGCGGCAGCCGCAAACGGAGACGGCCCCGCGCCTTTTGGGGGCGCTGCCGAACCGCAGCGGACTTCACCCGGCCCGCTCAGGACTGCTTCCGCACGAGCAGCTCGACCACCCCCGTGATGTCCTCGTGCCCGTACCCGTCCGCGACCCGCCGCGCCATCAGGTCCGCGTACGGCGTCAGCAGCTCGGTGCTCACGCCCTGCTCCTCGGCCGTGCGCAGCAGCGTGGCGTTGGCGGCGGACTGCATGGCCAGGTTGGAGACCACGTCCTTGGCGTAGTCGCCGCTCTCCAACTGGTCGGCGGCCTTGTGCACCATGAACGTCATCGCGGTCAGCCACTCCGCAAGCAGCTGGGCGAAGTCCTTCGGGGCGATGTCCTCCGGGCGGATCAGCGCGAAGGCGTGGGTGATGCCCGCGAACATGCCGTCCATCGCGCTCAGCAGCGCCACGTCGTGCAGCGCGGCGAACCCCGGGTCCGCGCCGACGTACGTGGTCGCGGCCGGCACGGCGAGGGTGTCGCGGTGCTCCTCGAAGAGGTCGGCGGCACCGCTGTAGAAGACGTACGCACCGGAGTCCGGCGCCTCGATCATCGGCGGTGTGCCCATGATCCCGCCGTCCAGGAAACGGGCGCCGCGGGCCTGTGCCCAGGCGGCCCTCGCGCGCCCGTGGCCCGGCGTCCCGGTGGTGAGGTTCACCAGGTCCCTGTCCTGGAGATCGGCTGTGTCGAGCGCCTCGCCTACCGAGGCGTCGTCCAGCAGACAGGCGATGACGAGCCGGTTCGCGGCCACCGCCTCGGCGGCGCTCGCGGCGACCGTCGCGCCCTCGGCGGCCAGGGCCTCGGCGCGGGCGGGGGTGCGGTTCCAGACGGTCATGGGATGGCCGGCGGCGAGCCAGGTGCGGGCGAGGGCGGTGCCCATGGCACCGGCGCCGAGGAGGGTGAGCGGAGTCTTGGCGGTGAGGGCGTTGTCAGTCATGCCGCTTAGGGTTGTTCGTGGGGAAGCGCCTGCTCAAGTACGTACTTGAGAGTGGGTGGTTACCGCCGGGAAAGAGTCCAGGCAGGAAGAGGGGGCGGCATGGCGAGGGCACGGCGGCCGGGCACGTATGTCTGCGGGATCGACGCGGCGATGGATGTGATCGGCGGCAAGTGGAAGGTGCTCATCCTCTGGGCGCTGCACGAGAAGCCGTGCCGTTTCGGCGAGCTGCGCCGGGAGCTGCCGGGGGTGACGGAGAAGGTGCTCGCGGCTCATCTGCGGGAGCTGGAGGCGGACGGCATCGTGCACCGGGAGGCGTACGACGAGGTGCCGCCGAGGGTCGAGTACTCCCTGACCGAGCGGGGCGAGACACTCAACGAGGCGCTGGGGCCGCTGGGGGACTGGGGCAAGGAGAACATGCTCGGTGGTGCCTCGGCGAACACGCTCGACGGTGCTTCAGCGGCTGCCGGTCAGATGCGCGAAGACGACGACGTTGCCCTGATAGCCGGTCGCCCGTGAGTAGCCCCCGCCGCAGGTGATCACCCGCAGCTCGGGCCGTTGCGCCGCGCCGTACACCTTTTCGTCGGGGAAGTCCTTGGCGTCGTACACCTCGACGGAGTCGACCGAGAAGACGGCAGTGCCGCCGTCGCGCCGGGCCACCTCGATGGGGCTGCCCTTCTTCAGGGCGCCGAGGTCGTAGAAGACGGCGGGACCGTCGGCGTTGTCGACATGCCCGGCGACGATCGCGGTGCCCGTCTCACCGGGGGTGGTGCCGGCCTCGTACCAGCCGGCGAGGTTCTCCTTCTCGGCGGGCGGGACGTCGAGGCTGCCGGTCGGGGTGAGTCCGAGTCCCATCAGGGGGGCGTTCACGCGGATCGACGGGATGCGGATGCGGTCCGGCGGGGAGGGCGGCAGCGCGGGCGCGGAGCGTGTGTCGGCGTGGTCGGCGCGGGCCTCGGCGGCGGAGGGCTGCGGCGGTGCGTGCGTCGCGGCGCCACTGCGCAGCAGCCAGGCGCCGCAGCACAGGGCGACGACGGTGACCGCCGCTATGACGAAGTTGCCGGCGCTGCGATGTCTGCGCATGCCGAGCCTCCTTTTCGCTGGGCCTGCCCCTGTCCCCCTCCGGGCCGCGAGGGGCGTCGGACCCGGAGGGGGAGGGGACATGCGGTACCGGCGGACGGACAGCGGAGGGTGTCCGTCAGATCCCGTCGCCTCTCGCCCGGCGATGCAGGAGCCAGGTACCGCCCGCGGCGGCGACGGCGAGAGCCGTCACACCGGCCGCGGTCTGCACGGGATCGGGGCCAAGCGCGCCACCGACCCCCGTCTTCACACTTCCCCGGGGATACACCTGCTGACGGGTGGACGTGAGCGTGACCACCAGGTCGCCCGTCACCCGCCGGCCGCCCTCCGCGCACGTCGCGACGATCTCGTACGTCCCCGGCTGCGCGCTCTCCGGCACCTGGAACTGTCCGATCGCGTCCTGCTCATGGGTGCTCGGCGCGAGCGTGAACGGTTCGGCGCCCACCGCACTGGCGTCGCCCGCCGCGGTGTCGCCGTCCTCGCACGCCGCCGTGTTCACCGTGACCTGTCCGCCGGGCACGACCGAGGACGGGTACACCTCCAGGCTCCCGGCGTCCGCGGCGTACACCGGTGCGGCGACCAGCCCCGCGGCCGCGACGGCGAGCGCGGTGCCGGTCAGCATGCGGACGGTACGGCGCATCGGTGCTCCCTCGAGCTCTTCGGTGTTCCCTGCCCTTCCGAGGTAAGTGGCAGCGGGCCGAGCGCGCTTCCTGAGGGTGCGTCAGAAATGGGGTGAATGGGTGTCAGGTCGGTATGCGGCGGGGCTGCGGTGGCGGTGTTTGGGCAGGTCACCGGCGTAGGGCGGAGGTGTCGCGGAAGAGAACCCGAAGGGCGCAGAGCGAGGGTGCGACCGGGTGACCCGGTATCGGCGGCCGGGGCTTGACCTCAAGCTTTGTTGAGGTATCAGGCTGTCCCTCATGCAGATCACAGACGCCCCTTTGAAGGTCACCCTCGTCGTCGGCAGCAACCGCCACGGCCGCTTCGGCCCCGTCGTCGCGGACTGGCTCCTCGACCTGATGCACGGCCGGGAGGACCTGCTCCCCGAGGTCGTGGACGTCGCGGAGACGGACCTCCCGATGTCCTTCGCCCGCACCCAGGAGGCGACGGCGGCCCTCTCCGGAATCTCCCCGAAACTGGCCACCGCGGACGCCTTCGTCGTCCTCACCCCCGAGTACAACCACTCCTTCCCCGCCGGCCTCAAGAACCTCGTCGACTGGCACTACACCGAGTGGCAGACCAAGCCCGTCGCCCTCGTCTCGTACGGCGGCATGTCGGGCGGCCTTCGAGCGGTGGAACACCTCCGGCAGGTCTTCGCGGAACTGCACGCGGTGACGGTCCGGGACACGGTGTCCTTCCACAACGCGGGGGCGTCCTTCGACGACGAGGGAAGGCTGAAGGACCCAGCGGGACCGCAGGCGGCGGCGAAGGCGATGCTGGACCAGCTGGTGTGGTGGGGGAGGGGCTTGAGAGAGGCGAGGGAGCTGAGGCCGTACGGGGCGTAGCCCCGCCGGTCTGCCTGAGGGATTGGCGGATCTGTTCCGTTTGCCCGGGTGAAAGCGCAGGTCGCCGGAGACCGGCGGGGGACGGATCTGCCAATCCCTCAAGCCCTCAACCCACGTTCACTGCGCTCCATGCCGCGGCCACCGTGTTGTACTCCGTGCTTCCGGAGCCGTACAGGTCCTTTGCCGCGTTCAGCGTCGCCGTGCGCGCACCCGCGTAGTTCGTCGAGGACGTCATGTAGACCGTCAGCGCCCGGTACCAGATCGCACCCACCTTGTCCCGGCCGATGCCCGTCACCGAAGAGCTGTTGCAGGTGGGGGAGTTGTAACTGACGCCGTTCACCGTCCGGGCGCCGCTGCCCTCGGCGAGGAGGAACGCGAAGTGGTTCGCGACGCCGGACGAGTAGTGCACGTCCAGGTCCTTGACCGTCGAACTCCAGCAGTCCGCCGAGTTGCCGTCCTTCGACGGCTTGTCCATGTAGCGCAGCGCGTCCCGGCCGAAGCCGGAGCGGACGATCTTCTCGCCGATCAGGTAGTCCCCGGCGTCCGTGGAGTTGCCCGCGTAGAACTCCACCAGCGTTCCGAAGATGTCCGACGTGGCCTCGTTCAGGCCGCCCGACTCACCCGAGTACGTCAGCGCCGCCGTCTTCGACGTCACACCGTGCGACATCTCGTGGCCCGCCACGTCCAGCGACACGAGCGGGCCGAGCTGTGTCCCGTCACCGTCGCCGTACGTCATGCAGAAGCAACTGTCGTCCCAGAAGGCGTTGTTGTAGTTGTTGCCGTAGTGGACGCGGTTGAACGACCCCTTGCCGTCGCCCGCGATACCGCTCCGCCCGTGGACGTTCTTGTAGTAGTCCCAGGTGACGTCGGTGCCGTACTGGGCGTCCACGGCCGCCGTCGCACGGTCCGAAGTCGCCCCCGTTCCCCAGTGGTTGTCGGCGTCCGTGAAGAGCGTCGCCGGAGCGCGGCTGATGCAGATGCCCAGGATGCAGAGGTCCGTCTTGTTCGCCGCGTCACCCGTGTACGTGTTTCCGCGCGTCGCGTCCTTGAGCTGGTACGTCGATCCCGACAGCGTCGTCTCCAGCGGCACCGTCCCGCCGTACAGCGACTTCCCGTCACCGGACGCCGTCTCGATCGAGTCCCACGCGTCGATCTGCGCACCCGTGCCCGCGTCGGTCAGCACCGTGCGCCCGACCGGGTTGCCGAGCGAGTCCTGTGCGACGACGTTCGTCTGCCAGGCCAGCTTGGGCGCGCCGTGCAGGGCGTCGACGACCAGCTGTGGCTTGGCCGTCAGCTTCTTCAGCGTCTCGCCGAGGTTGGCCGCGCGCAGCGCGTTCGCCGCGAGGTCGGCGGCCTTCGGGGCGGCGAGGCCGGGGGTGACCGAGGACAGTGCGATCGACTGGCGGGTGGCCCTGTCGGTGCTGCGGTACGTTCCGTTCGCGTCCAGGTGGACCACGAAGTCGCCGCCCAGTACCGGGATTCCGCGGTACGTGCGGTCGTAGCGGACGTGCTGCCCGCCGTCCTTGTCGATCACCACGTCCCGGACCTTCGTGTCCTGCGCGGTGGTGAGGCCCAGCTTCGAGGCCTGCGCCACGAGCACGTCCGCCGCGTTGTCGATCGCGGTGGCCCGGGTCGGCCTGTCGGCCGCGCCCGCGGTCGGCGAGAGTGCGGTGGCCAGGAGGGCCGCGGCGGTGGCGGCCATGCCGACCGTGGCGAGACGGGACCCCATGAGGGTGTGGACAGGGCGAACGGGACGTATCCGGCTCATCTGTCTCCTTGAAAAGGCGCCTTGGGGCGCGTGGGGGGAAAGCGAGGAGGCGCGAGTGCTGCCTGAGATTTAAGGGGCCATGACATGTCATGTCCATAGGGCGTCTGTGCATGTCCGGCACCGGTGTGTGTGGAGAGAGAATCGTTTCCGTGAGACTCCCGTTCTTCGTCTACGGCACCCTTCGCCCCGGAGAGGTCAACCACGACCACTTCCTCCGCGGGCGCACAGGCTCCGAGGAACGGGGGCGCCTCGACGGCGTGGTGCTGTACGACGGCCCTGGCTATCCCTACGCCGTCCAGGAGCCCGGGGGCACCGTCCACGGGGAGCTCGTCACCGCCCACCCCGAGGCGTACGACGGCCTCCTGGTCGCCCTGGACCGGCTCGAGGACTACGCCCCCGGCGATCCCCAGAACCTCTACGAGCGGATCGAGTGCGACGTCGTACGGGACACCGACGGCGTGTCCGTGCGGGCGTGGGTGTACGTCGCCGCCCCTGCCGTGGCCGCCGAACTACGTGCTCGCGGCAAGCTGATCGGCAGCGGCGACTGGCTGGTCCGCGGCTGAGGACGTTCGGCGCCCCCGCCAGGAGAACCGGGTTCGTGAGGTTCCGCCACCTCGCCACCCCACCCGCTGACGGCCGGCGTCCTGACCCTCGCCGCCTGAGAACACCGGCGCGGGCAGCGCAGACGGCGGCAGCCCGCCTCCCGGCAACGGCGGCGCCCCTCCCGGGCCAACGGCCCAGCGACTCCTCGGTGCCGATGCCGTCGAGCTCGTGAGCCGCACCGGCGTCATTCCCGGCGCCGAACGCACGGCACCGCCCTTTGCGGGCCCCCGTACCGCCCGGCACGGGTACGGCCCCGTGCCTACGACTTCACCGTCTCCAGCCGCACCGCGCACGCCTTGAACTCCGGCATCCGCGAGGTCGGGTCGAGTGCCGGGTTGGTGAGGGTGTTCGCGCGGCCCTCGCCCGGCCAGTGGAAGGGCATGAAGACGGTGTCGGGACGGATGCCGGTGGTGATGCGGGCCGGTGCCACGGCCCGGCCCCGCCGGGACACGACCGCCACCGGGTCACCCTCGGCCGCGCCCAGCCGGGCCGCGAGCCGCGGGTGCAGCTCCACGAACGGGCCCGGTGCGGCGGCGTTCAGCTCGTCCACGCGCCGGGTCTGGGCGCCGGACTGGTACTGGGCGACGACCCGGCCGGTCGTCAGCAGCACCGGGTACTCCTCGTCCGGCTCCTCGGCGGAGGCCCGGTGCGAGACGGGGACGAAGCGGGCGCGGCCGTCGGGCGTGGCGAAGCGGTCGAGGAAGAGGCGGGGCGTGCCGGGATGTCCCGCTTCCGCATCGGCCGCCGGACACGGCCAGAACACCCCGTTCTCCTCGGCCAGTCGCCGGTAGGTGATTCCCGAGTAGTCCGCGGGCCCGCCAGCGCTCGCCCGGCGCAGCTCCTCGAAGACCTCCTCGGGGTCGGTCGGGAAGCCCTTCTCCACACCGAGCCGGTCGGCGAGCGCGTGCATGACCTCCAGGTCGCTGCGCACCCCCTCGGGCGGGGTGATCGCCTGGCGGCGCAGCAGCACCCGGCCTTCCAGGTTGGTCGTCGTGCCCGTCTCCTCGGCCCATTGCGTGACCGGCAGGACGACGTCGGCGAGCTCCGCAGTCTCCGACAGCACGACGTCACAGACGGCAAGGAAATCAAGGGACTTGATGCGCTCCTCGATGTGCGCGGCACGCGGCGCCGACACCACCGGGTTGGAGCCCATCAGCAGCAGCGACCTGATGTCGACACCCAGGGCGTCCAGCAACTCGTAGGCGCTGCGTCCGGGGCCGGGCAGCGAGTCCGGCTCGACTCCCCACACCTCGGCCACATGCCGCCGCGCCGCCGGGTCGTCCAGCTTGCGGTAGCCGGGCAACTGGTCGGCCTTCTGGCCGTGTTCGCGCCCGCCCTGTCCGTTGCCCTGCCCGGTCAGACAGCCGTACCCGGAGAACGGCTTCCCCGCCCGGCCCGTCGCCAGGCACAGGTTGATCCAGGCGCCCACGGTGTCCGTGCCCTTGGACTGCTGCTCGGGTCCGCGCGCGGTCAGCACCATCGCAGCCTCGGGCTCACAGAACATCCGTACGGTCTCGCGGAGTTGGGGCACGGGAACGCCGGTGATCCGCTCCACGTACTCCGGCCAGTGGGCCATCGCCGCGGCGCGGGCCTCCTCCCAGCCGGCCGTGCGCTCGTCGACGTAGGCCTCGTCGACCTGCCCCTCGGCGACGACCAGGTGCAGCAGGCCCAGCGCCAGCGCGAGGTCGGTGCCCGGGCGGGGCATCAGATGCAGGTCCGCCTGCTCGGCGGTCTTGGTGCGGCGCGGGTCGATGACGATGAGCGTGCCGCCGTTCTCGCGCAGCTCGTTGAAGAAGCGCATCGACGGCGGCATGGTCTCGGCGGGATTGGAGCCGACGAGGATCACACAGCCCGTCTTCGGGATGTCCTCCAGCGGGAACGGCAGCCCCCGGTCCAGGCCGAACGCCTTGATTCCGCCGGCCGCCGCGGAGGACATGCAGAAGCGGCCGTTGTAGTCGATCTGCGAGGTGCCGAGGACGACCCGGGCGAACTTGCCCAGCGTGTACGCCTTCTCGTTCGTCAGGCCGCCCCCGCCGAACACCCCGCACGCGTCCGGACCATGCTCCGTACGCGTACGCCGCAGTTCCCCGGCGATCCGGTCCAGCGCCTCGTCCCAGGTGGCGGGCACCAGCTTGCCCTCGGAGCGCACCAACGGGGAGGTCAGGCGCACCCGGGACGAGAGCACCTGGTGCGCTGTACGGCCCTTGCCGCACAGCGCACCCCGGTTCACCGGAAAGTCCGCGCGCTCGGTGACCTCCACGCCCCCGTCCGGGACGGGCGTGAGATTCATCCCGCACTGCAGGGCGCAGTAGGGGCAGTGGGTGGGCGTCGCGGAGTTCTGCATGCTCCTCAGCGTGCTTCCGCCGTGTTACGTGCGCGACGGCTCCCTGTTACGCGAGCGGGACGGCGACCTCCCCGCCGGACGCCGGGCGCGGTGAGGCTGCCCGGCCGGGCGCACAGGTGCCCACCCCGAGTCGCCGCCGACTGTGGCGAAAGTTGCCTCTGCTGTGAAAGACGTCACATGTGGCTCGTTCCGCCTCGCGGTTGGCCGATGACGCGTCGTTGAGAGTTGAAAAACCGGAGCTACAGTCGAGCGCGGATCCAGCTTGGCGCCAGGCAATCTCTCACGCGAAAAGCCAGCCAGGAGGTTTCCCCAGCATGCCCCTGCGCCATTTAACCCCCCGCGACCAGCACCTCTTCCACCGGTACGGCTTCGGCCCGGCCGTCCCCGTCCCGGATCCGCTGATCCACCACGCCGTCGAGCGACAGGCGGCCGCCGCCCCGCATGCCGTCGCCGCCGAACACCTCGGCGCCCGGATCACCTACGGCGAGCTCGACCGCTGCGCCGACGCCCTCGCCGCCCGTCTGATCCGCCAGGGTGTGCGCCCCGGCGATAACGTCGGTCTCTTCGTCCGCCGCTCCGTGCCGATGCTCGTCGGCCTCCTCGGCATCCTGAAGGCGGGCGCCGCCTACGTCCCCCAGGACGTCGGCCTCGCCCCCGCCTCCCAGCTCGCCCACGTGATCCGCGCCGCCCGCACCCGCGTCGTGCTCACCGTCGCCGAGCACGCCCACCGCGTCCCGCTGCCGCCGGGCCACCATCTGATCGCCCTCGACGAGCCGCTGCCGTACGTCCCGGGCCCCCGCACCGCCGCCCCCGGACCGAGACCGGACGTCCGGGTACACCCCGACGACGGCTGCTACGTGCTGTTCACCTCCGGCACCACCGGCCGCCCCAACGGAGTGAAGGTCACCCACCGCAACGTCGCCAACATCCTCCTCACCGCCTCCGGCGACCTCGGCATCCGCCCCGGCGACCGGGTCGCCCAACTCCTCAACATCGCCTTCGACATGGCCGCCTGGGAGATCCTCGGCTGCCTCGCCCACGGCGCCACCCTCGTCATCCGCGGCAAGGACATCACGGCGGCGGCCCGCGGCGCGGACGTCGTCATCGCCACCCCGACGGTCCTGTCCGGCATCGACCCGGCGAGGTGCCCGCGCGTGCGCACGGTGGCGGTGGCGGGGGAGCCCTGCCCGCGCCCGCTCGCCGATAGCTGGGCCCGCCAGGCGACGTTCTACAACTGCTGCGGTCCGACGGAGACGACCATCGTCAACACGATGCGCCGCCACGAGGTGTCCTCCCAGCTCCTCACCATCGGCCGCCCCACCCCCAACAACACGGTCTACGTCCTCGACGCCGACCTGCGCCCGCTCCCCATCGGTGAGGTCGGCGAGATGTGGGCGGGCGGCGACTGTGTCTCGGTGGGCTACCTGGAGAACGACCGGCTCAACGCGGAGCGCTACGCCCCCGACCCCTTCCTCGGCGCCGGCCACCGCATGTTCCGCACCCGGGACCTCGGCCGCTGGACGCCCGAGGGCGAACTGGAACACCTCGGCCGCACCGACGACCAGGTCAAGGTGCGCGGCTTCCGCGTCGAACTCGACTCCGTCTCCTCGGTGCTGGAGTCGGTCGAGGGCTGCCGGCGTGCGGTGACCCTGAAGCAGGACGCCCGCACCCTGGTCTCCTTCGTCACCCCGGCCGACGTCGACCCCGACACGGCAAGGCGCGCGGTGGCGGACGCGCTGCCGTACTACTGCGTGCCCGAGAGTGTCATGGCCCTGAGGCATCTGCCCGAGACGGACCGCGGCAAGATCGACAAAGCGGCGCTGCTACGGCTGGCCGAGGAGCGCACGGTGGTGTCCCGATGACGACCTCACTCGAGCGCCGGTCGGTGGAACTGCCCCCGCGGACCCCGGCCCCGCGCCGACTGCTGAAGCACCCGCGGCTGATGCACCACAACCGCCTGGCGGCACTGGTACTGACGGCCAACCTGGTCTTCCTGTACGCGAGTTGGACCCCCTCGACCCGCACCATGGGCCACGCGGCCCTCGCGAACCTCGCGCTCGCGATCCTGGTCCGCCAGCAGTACGTCATCAACCTCCTCTTCAAGCTGGCCACCTGGGCGCCGACCAGCTGGCCGCTGAAGGTCCGCTGGACGCTGGGGAAGGTGTACCACTTCGGCGGAGTGCACGTGGGCGGGGCGCTGGCGGGGGCGAGCTGGTTCCTGGCGCTCACGATCAGCACCACCGACGGCCCGCTCATGGCGGTGGGCTGGACCCTGACGGCCCTCCTCGCGCTGATCATCGCCACCGCCCTGCCTCCCTTCCGCTCCCGCCACCACGACCACTTCGAGAAGATCCACCGCTTCGGCGGCTGGACGGCCCTCGCCCTCTTCTGGACGCACACGCTCCTGGCGGCCCCGGGTCCGGTGGAGGTGGCGGTCCTGTCGGTCGTCACCTTCAGCGTCGCCCTGCCGTGGCTGCGCCTGCGCAAGGTCGACGTACGCGTCGAACGCCCCTCCCCGCACGTGGTGCTGGCCCGCTTCGACCACGGCGAGACCCCCTTCGCGGGCTCCTCCACGGCCATCAGCCGCAGCCCGCTGAAGGAATGGCACTCCTTCGCCAACGTCCCGGCCCCCGGCGAGCCCGGCTTCCGGCTGACGATCTCCCGGGCCGGTGACTGGACGGGCGACTTCATCGACGACATGCCGAACCGGATCTGGGTGAAAGGCATCACCACGGCCGGAGTCGCCAACATCGAGACCCTCTTCACGAAGGTGGTCTACGTGGCGACCGGCAGCGGTATCGGCCCCTGCCTCCCGCACCTCCTGGCCGCCGAGGTCCCCTCCCGCCTGGTCTGGGCGACCCGCGACCCGCGCACCACCTACGGCGACGCCCTCGTCGACGAGATCCTCGCCGTCCAGCCCCACGCCCTGATCTGGGACACCTCCCGCGACGGCAAGCCCGACATGGTGCGCCTCGCGTACGCCGCCTACCGCGACTTCGGCGCCGAGGCGGTGATCTGCATCAGCAACAAGAAGCTGACCTGGCAGGTGGTGCACGGCCTGGAACAGCGGGGGATTCCGGCGTACGGCGCGATCTGGGACTCGTGATTCCACGGAGGAGAAATGAACACGCTAAAGATCGAGCGCTACGGCCGTGTCGTGGCCGTACGCCTGCACCGCCCCCACGTCCGCAACGCGCTGAGCGGCGAGCTCCTGACCGAACTCCTTGACGCCCTGCGCCCGTTGGACGCGGACCCCGAGATCGGCTGCTTCGTCGTCACCGGCTCGGAGAAGGTCTTCGCGGCGGGCGCCGACATCAAGGAGATGGCCGCGAGGACGGCCGTGGACATGGCCGCGGAGGACTACTTCCGCGCATGGGAGGAGTTCGCGGACCTGCGCACCCCGAAGATCGCCGCCGTCAACGGCCATGCCCTGGGCGGAGGTTGCGAACTGGCGATGATGTGCGACCTCGTGATCGCGGGGGAGTCGGCGGTGTTCGGCCAGCCCGAGATCAAGCTCGGCGTGATCCCCGGCATCGGCGGCACCCAACGCCTGACCCGTCTCGTCGGCCGGGCCAAGGCCATGGACCTGGTCCTCACCGGCCGCACGATGGACGCGAGGGAGGCGGAGAGCGCCGGCCTGGTCTCCCGGGTCGTCCCCGACGAACGGGTCCTCGCGGAGGCCCTGGAGGCGGCCGAGACGATCGCCTCGTACGGCCGCACGGCGGTCAGGGCCGCCCGCGACTGCGTCGACCGGTCCCTGGAGACGGGCCTGCGCGACGGCATCCGCTACGAACGCCGCGTGTTCCACGCCCTGTTCGCGACCCACGACCAGAAGGAGGGCATGGCCGCCTTCCTGGAGAAACGCGCCCCGCGCTTCACCGGGCGCTAGCGAGCGCCTGTCCGACCCCCGGTTCCTCGGGGCCCAGGAACCGGGGATCCGGCTCGAAGACCGCGTCCAGGGCCGCCTTGCCGGCCGCGATGACCTCCCGCACCCCGCCGTAGTACCAGGTGGCGTCGTGCTTGGCCTCGACCCCGATGCCGTACGACGTCACACCGGCCTGCTGGCACAGCGCGACGGCCCGCCGGATGTGGAAGCCCTGACTGATCAGGACGGCCCGGTCGACGCCGAAGATCTTCTTGGCGCGGACGCAGGAGTCCCAGGTGTCGAACCCGGCGTAGTCGCTGACGATGCGCCGGTCGGGAACGCCGTGCTCGGTCAGATAGGCGCGCATGGCGTCGGGCTCGTCGTAGTCCTCGCGGCTGTTGTCGCCGGTCACGAGGACGACCTCGATCCGGCCCTCGCGGTACAGCTTCGCCGCCGCGTCCAGCCGGTGGGCGAGGTACGGCGACGGCTCGTCGTTCCACAGCCCCGCGCCGAAGACGACGGCGACCTCGGTGTGCGGCACGTCCGCGGTCGTGCGCAGCCGGTCGCCCGTCACGACGTACATCCAGGTCGCCGGCAGCAGCGCCAGTACGCACCCGAGCATCACGGCCTGCACCAGCCGCCGCTGCCCGGTACGGGTGCGGGGGATACGTGGCCTCCGCGGCCTGCGCAGTCTCACGGGCGGTCCCTCCCTGGTCGTCCTTCGACAGTCAGGGACGTGATGTAAGCCTCCGCGGTTCGCCGAAGGGCACGTGACCAGCCTCACCAGCGCCAGCGAAACCGCAGGTCAGGCCGCCTCACAAAGCCCTACCACCCCACCGTGAACCCACGGAAAATCCCCGTTATCTTCGCGCAACGGGGCGGCAACCTCCCGCCGCCACCATCGGTCCATGACGGCGTCGAGTAATTCGGTAGCTCCTCGCGACGAGTCCAAGGCAGTCCACTTCGACAGTACGGCGCACCTCATGAACCGGATCAGCAGCCAGCTCGCCAGCCAGCTCAGCCTCGTGTCGCTCGACGGCAGGCGGCGCCCCGAACCGCCCGCGCTCGTCGTCGTCGCCCACGGCAGCCGCGACCCGCGTGCCCTGAGCACCGTACGCACACTCCTCGACAAGGTCCGTGCCCTGCGCCCCGGTCTGTCCGTCCAGCTCGGCCACATCGAGCTGAACGAGCCCCTGCTGCCCGACACCCTCGCCGCCCTCGGCGACCGCGAGGCCATCCTCGTCCCGCTCCTGCTCAGCCGCGGCTACCACGTCAAGCGCGACATCCCCGAGATGGCCGCCGCGACCCGGGTACGCGCACGCGTGGCCGCCCCGCTGGGCCCGCACCCCCTCCTGGTGGAGACCCTGTACTCCCGCCTGGTCGAGGCCGGCTGGGAGGACACCCCGCGCGCGGGCAGTGCGGTCGTCCTGGCGGCGGCGGGCTCCCGGGACCCGGAGTCGAAGGTCGACACGGCTCGTACCGCCTCTCTGCTGTCGACCCGCCTGGGCGTCCCGGTGGTCCCGGCCTTCGCCACGACGGCGGCGCCCAGAGTCCCGGATGCCATAGCCGCCCTGAAGGCCCGAGGCTTCGACCGCGTAGCGATCGCCTCCTACTTCACAGCCCCCGGCCGCTTCGCGACGGAGTGCGCGCAGGCGGCGCCATGGATCGCATCGGCCCCGCTGGGCACGCATCCCGCGATGGCGCGGTTGCTCTTGCACAGGTACGACCAGATGACCCACGCAAGGGGCGCGGGGAACGGCGCGATCAGCCACGAACTACCCGCGCTCGCGGGATAACAGAGCCCGGCAGACGCGAAGGCGCACTCCGTTTGTCAGTCCCTGCCCGTACTGTCGAGACATGTCGTACGACCTGGAGTCAACCGAACGCTGGGCCCCGGAACCGGACAAACGCCCCGGCCGCACCGCCTTCCAACGCGACCGCGCCCGCATCCTGCACTCATCGGCCCTCCGACGCCTAGCCGGCAAAACCCAGGTCGTCACCCCCGGAACCCGCAGCCAGGCCTGGGACGCCAGTCCTCGCACCCGTCTCACGCACTCCCTGGAATGCGCCCAAGTAGGCCGCGAGCTGGGCGCGGCCCTCGGCTGTGACCCGGACCTGGTGGAAGCCGCCTGCCTCGCCCACGACCTCGGCCACCCCCCCTTCGGTCACAACGGCGAACAGGCACTGAACGAATTCGCCGAGGACTGCGGCGGCTTCGAGGGCAATGCCCAGTCCCTCAGACTCCTCACCCGCATCGAACCCAAACGCTTCACCCCCGAAGGCTCCGTCGGCCTCAACCTCACCCGGGCCGCCCTCGACGCGGCCACCAAGTACCCCTGGCCCAGAGGCGCCCACCCCACGGACCCCAAGAGCCCCAAGTTCGGTGTGTACGACGACGACCGCCCCGTCTTCGACTGGGTCCGCAAAGCCGCCCCCGGCACCCGCACCACCTTCGAGGCCCAGGTCATGGACTGGTCCGACGACGTGGCGTACTCGGTCCACGACGTCGAGGACGGACTGCACGCCGGCCACATCGACCCCAACTACCTGCACGCGGAACCCGAACGCGAGGCGGTCTTCGCGGTGGCCCTCGGCCGGTACGTCCCGCAGGACACCGACCCGGCGGAACTCGCGGCGGCCCTCGACCGGCTCCAGGACCAGCCCTGGTGGCCGCACGGCTACGACGGCTCGGCCGTGGCCCAGGCCCGCCTGAAGGACGCCACCAGCCAGCTCATCGGCCACTTCTGCCTCGCCGCGGAGGCCGCCACACGCGCGCGGTACGGCACCGGGCGCCTGACCCGCTACACCGCCGAACTCGTCGTACCGCACGAGACCCGGCTGGAGTGCGCGGTCCTCAAGGCGGTCGCCGACCGTTACGTCATGCAGCGCGCCGAGCAGGAGCGGCTGCGCGCGGACCAGCGGATCGTGGTCGCCGAACTCGCCGAGGCGCTCACCCGCCGTGCCCCGGACGGCCTGGAGCCGCAGTTCCGCGCGATCTTCGACCAGGCCCCCGACGACCGCGCCCGCAAGCGCGTGATCGTCGACCAGATCGCCTCCCTCACCGACGCCTCGGCCCGCTCGCTGCACGCACGGCTGACGGGCCAGGCATGACAGCGCTGTCGTGTGCGCGTGCTCCTGGCCGGGTACTCGTGCGACATATGTGCCATGGGTGACGCCAAACGCGCCCGATCGTGACCCTCCGTGGCCTGATCGGGCCACTCCCTCTTCCCCCATCACGCTCCGTGCGGGACGCTCCCATGTGGCGGCACCCTTACGAGGAGGCATCAAGTGGTCGACGCGGATCAGACATTCGTCATCGTCGGAGGCGGTCTCGCCGGCGCCAAGGCGGCCGGGACGCTCCGCGCGGAGGGCTTCACGGGCCGCGTGATACTGATCTGCGACGAACGCGATCACCCCTACGAGCGCCCGCCCCTGTCCAAGGGCTATCTGCTCGGCAAGGAGGAGCGCGACAGCGTCTTCGTGCACGAGCCGGCCTGGTACGCGCGCAATGACATCGAGCTGCACCTCGGCCAGACCGTCGACGCGATCGACCGCACGGCGAAGACGGTCCGCTTCGGCGACGACGGCACGCTCGTGCACTACGACAAGCTCCTCATCGCCACCGGTGCCGAGCCCCGCCGCCTCGACATCCCGGGCACGGACCTCGCGGGCGTCCACCATCTGCGCCGCCTCGCCCACGCGGAACGGCTCAAGGGAGTGCTGGCCGCGCTCGGCCGGGACAACGGCCACATCGTGATCGCCGGCGCCGGCTGGATCGGCCTGGAGGTCGCGGCGGCGGCCCGCGAGTACGGCGCCGAGGTCACCGTCGTGGAGCCCGAGCCGACCCCCCTGCACTCCGTGCTGGGCCCCGAGCTCGGCGGGCTCTTCGCCGACCTGCACCGGGAGCGCGGCGTCCGCTTCCACTTCGGCGCGAAACTGACCGAGATCGTCGGCCAGGACGGCATGGTGCTGGCCGCCCGCACCGACGACGGCGAGGAACACCCGGCGCACGACGTCCTCGCCGCGATCGGCGCCGCCCCGCGCATCGCCCTCGCCGAGGCCGCGGGACTGGAGATCGCCGAGCGCGCCGGCGGCGGCGGGATCGCGGTCGACGAGCGGCTGCGCACCTCCGACCCCGACATCTACGCCGCCGGCGACGTGGCCTCCTTCCACCACGCCCTCTTCGACACCCGGCTGCGCGTCGAGCACTGGGCCAACGCCCTCAACGGCGGCCCCTCGGCGGCCCGCGCGATGCTCGGCCGTGACCTCGCCTACGACCGCGTGCCCTATTTCTTCTCCGATCAGTACGACTTGGGGATGGAGTACAGCGGCTGGGCGCCCCCGGGGTCGTACGACGAAGTGGTGATTCGGGGGGACGCAGGAAAGCGTGAGTTCATCGCGTTCTGGGTGAAGGAGCGTCGCGTGCTCGCCGGGATGAACGTGAACGTGTGGGACGTCACAGAGCCCGTCCAACAGCTGATTCGCTCGAAGACACAGGTGGACACCGAGGCACTGGCGGACCCACACGTTCCGCTCGAAAACCTCGTCCCTTAGTTGTCAGTTCTGCCCCGTAGACTCACCTCGTGGCAGGACGGATCAATGACGAGGACGTGAAGGCGGTACGGGACGCGGTCCCGATCGACGCCGTGGTGTCCGAGTACCTCCAGCTGCGGAACGCGGGTGGAGGCAACCTCAAGGGCCTGTGCCCCTTCCATGACGAGAAGTCGCCGTCCTTCCAGGTCAGCCCCAGCAAGGGTCTCTTCCACTGCTTCGGCTGCCAGGAGGGCGGCGACACCATCACGTTCGTGATGAAGGTCGACCACCTCTCCTTCTCGGAGGCGGTCGAGCGCCTCGCGGGGCAGGCCGGCATCACGCTGCGCTACGAGGAGGGCGGCTACAACCCCTCCCACCAGCGCGGTGAACGGATCCGCCTGGTCGAGGCCCACAAGATCGCCGCCGACTGGTACGTGGAACAGCTCGCCACCAGCCCGGAGGCCGACACCGGCCGCAAGTTCCTCGCCGAGCGCGGCTTCGACCAGTCCGCCGCCGAGCACTTCTCCGTCGGCTACAGCCCCCAGGGCTGGGACCACCTCACCCGCTTCCTGCGCGGCAAGGGCTTCACCGACAAGGAGCTCTTCCTCTCCGGCCTCTCCCAGGAAGGCCGCCGCGGCCCCATCGACCGCTTCCGCGGCCGTCTGATGTGGCCCATCCGCGACATCGGCGGCGAGGTCGTCGGCTTCGGCGCCCGCAAGCTGTACGAGGCGGACACCGGCCCCAAGTACCTCAACACGCCCGACACGCCGATCTACAAGAAGTCCCAGGTCCTCTACGGCATCGACCTCGCCAAAAAGGACATCGCCAAGGTGTCCCGCGCGGTCGTCGTCGAGGGCTACACCGACGTCATGGCCTGCCACCTCGCCGGTGTGACCACCGCCATCGCGACCTGCGGCACCGCCTTCGGCGGCGACCACATCAAGATCCTGCGCCGACTGCTGATGGACAACGGCTCGGCCCGCGTGATCTTCACCTTCGACGGCGACGCGGCCGGCCAGAAGGCGGCCCTGCGCGCCTTCGAGGACGATCAGAAGTTCGCCGCCGAGACATACATCGCGATCGCCCCCGACGGCATGGACCCCTGCGAGCTGCGCCTCGCGAAGGGCGACGAGGCGGTGGCCGAACTGGCCGAACCCCGCACCCCGCTCTTCGAGTTCGCGCTGCGCCAGATCGTCGTCCGCTACGACCTGGACACCCCGGCAGGCCGGGCGTCCGCCCTGGACGAGGCCGCCCCGATCGTCGCCCGCATCAAGAACAGCGGCGCCCAGCACGAGGTCGCCGTCCAGCTCGCCGGCATGCTCGGCATCCTCGACACCCAGTTCGTGGTCAAGCGGGTGGCCCAGCTGGCCCGCTGGGCCCGCGACCGCGGCGGCAAGGGCCCGGCGCCGGCCGCCCGCGGCCCGCAGCAGTACGACTCCGCACCCCGGCCCCAGGCCTCAGGACCGGCCCTCAACCTCCGCAACCCCGTCTACGCCACCGAACGCGAGCTCCTCAAACTAGCCCTCCAGCGCCCCGAGTTGGTCTCCCCGGCCTTCGACGCGTACGGCATCGACGAGTTCACCGCCGCGCCCTACGCCGCCGTACGCCAGGCGATCACGGAGGCCGGCGGCGCCGAGTACGGCGTGCAGGACTCCCAGGACTACCTCGTGAGAGTCCGCGAGGCCGCGCCCGACGACACGGTCCGCGCGATGGTCACGGAGCTGGCCGTCGAGGCGATCATGCGCAAGACCGTCGACGAGATCTACGCGGGTGTACAGCTCGTGGCGGTCCGCCGCCGCGCCGTCGAGCGCCGCATCATCGACATCCAGTCCACGCTCACCCGTCTGGGAACCCACGGAGATCCGGCGCAATTGGCCGCGGTCCAGAACGAATTGTGGGTGCTCCAACAGTACGACCAGGCGCTGCGCGGGCACGGAGCCGCAGCTCTCTGAGGGGTTTGCGTCCGACAGGGTAACCACCCGGTCACGGACCGGACTCAAAAAGTCACCGCACGCCCCTCGTGGCGGCGATGTGTCGTACTCCACACTGGGTTCCGGTGCCTGAGTCCTCGGAGCGCGGCCGATCCGTCCCCAGCGGGTCCCACACCCCGCGGTTCCGCTCATCGCGTACGGGACGGACAGCGGCGAGGCCGTCGACTCCGCCCCCGAAACAGCGCTGCCGCTCACTTCTGCAGCGATCATCCTGGAGGTCGCCCCCGTGCAGACCCAGACCCTCAACAAGACCGACGCCAGTACAGACGGCGCGGAGCAGGATACGGAGACCGACGTTCTCACCGCGGTCCCTCCGCAGAGCCGTGTCGTGCACCACCCCGAGGCGGAGCCGGACGAGCCGCCGGCCGACGCCCTGGAGACCGTGGAACCCGCTGAGCCGGTCGAGGCTCCGCAGCCCAAGAGCCGCAGCCGCGTCGCCGACACCAGTGGTCCCTCCTCCGATCTCTTCCGTCAGTACCTCCGCGAGATCGGCCGTATCCCCCTGCTCACGGCAGCCGAGGAGGTCGAGCTGGCCCGCCGCGTCGAGGCCGGCCTGTTCGCCGAGGAAAAACTTCTCAACACCCCTGATCTGCAAAGCCAGTTGGCGATCGACCTGGACCGCCTTGTCGTCATGGGCCGGATGGCCAAACGCCGGCTCATCGAGGCGAATCTGCGGCTCGTGGTGTCGGTGGCCAAGAGGTACGTCGGCCGCGGCCTGACCATGCTCGACCTGGTCCAGGAAGGAAACCTGGGCCTGATCAGGGCCGTCGAGAAGTTCGACTACGCCCGCGGCTACAAGTTCTCGACCTACGCGACCTGGTGGATCCGCCAGGCCATGTCCCGGGCTCTCGCCGACCAGGCCCGCACCATCCGGGTCCCGGTCCACGTCGTGGAGTTGATCAACCGGGTCGTCCGTGTGCAGCGCCGCATGCTGCAGGAACGCGGCTACGAACCGACCCCGGAAGAGGTGGCCGCCCACCTCGACCTCGCCCCGGAACGCGTCAGCGAGGTCCTGCGCCTGGCCCAGGAGCCGGTCTCCCTGCACGCCCCGGTGGGCGAGGAGGACGACGTGGCCCTCGGCGACCTCATCGAGGACGGCGACGCGACGTCGCCGGTCGAGTCGGCGGCGTTCCTGCTGCTCAGGGAGCACCTGGAGGCGGTGCTGTCCACTCTGGGCGAGCGGGAGCGGAAGGTCGTACAGCTTCGTTACGGCCTGGCTGACGGCCGCCCGCGCACGCTGGAGGAGATCGGGCGGATCTTCGGCGTGACGCGGGAGCGGATACGGCAGATCGAGTCCAAGACCCTGAACAAGCTGCGGGACCACGCATTTGCGGATCAGCTACGGGGCTATCTGGACTGACGACCGGTGCGGGCGGTCCGTGGCTGGTCGCGCAGTTCCCCGCGCCCCCGAAGGGGCGCGGGGAACTGCGCGACCAGCCCCCACACACCCGCAGCCGACCGACGACCCGCCCCTCAGTCGACCTCGGCCACCGCCTGCGCGAACTGTGCCTTGTACAGCCGCGCATACGCCCCGTCCGCCGCCAGCAGGTCCCCGTGCGCACCCTGTTCCACGATCGAACCGTTCTCCATCACCAGAATCGTGTCCGCGTCCCGGATCGTCGACAGCCGGTGGGCGATCACGAACGACGTCCGGCCGTGCGCCAGCTTCGCCATCGCCTTCTGGATCAGCACCTCGGTCCGGGTGTCGACGGACGACGTCGCCTCGTCGAGGACCAGGATCACCGGGTCGGACAGGAACGCCCGCGCGATGGTGATGAGCTGCTTCTCACCGGCGCTGACCCCCGAACCCTCGTCGTCGATCACGGTGTCGTACCCCTCGGGCAGCGTCCGGACGAACCGGTCCGCGTGCGCGGCCCGCGCGGCCTCCTCGATCTCGCCCCGGGTGACCTCCCGTGAGGCCCCGTACGCGATGTTCTCCGCGATCGTGCCGCCGAACAGCCAGGTGTCCTGGAGCACCATGCCGATCCCGGCCCGCAGTTCGTCACGGGACATCCGCGCGATGTCGACCCCGTCGAGAGTGATGCGCCCGCCGGAGACGTCGTAGAACCGCATCAGCAGGTTGACCAGCGTGGTCTTGCCCGCGCCCGTCGGACCCACGATCGCGACCGTGTGCCCCGGCTCCACCTTGAGCGACAGATCCTCGATGAGCGGCTTCTCGGGGTCGTACCGGAAGGACACGCCTTCCAGCGCCACCCGCCCCCGCAGCTCGGCCGGCCGCTCGCCCGGCATGGGGTCGGCCTCCTGCTCCTCGGCGTCGAGCAGCTCGAAGATCCGCTCGGCCGAGGCGACCCCGGACTGCACCAGGTTCGCCATCGACGCGACCTGCGTCAGCGGCATCGAGAACTGGCGCGAGTACTGGATGAAGGCCTGCACATCACCGATGGACAGCGTGCCGGAGGCGACCCGCAGGCCACCCACCACCGCGACCAGCACATAGTTCAGGTTCGACACGAACATCATCAGCGGCTGCATGACCCCGCTGTTGAACTGCGCCTTGAACCCGGCCTCGTACAGCGCCTCGTTCTGCTCGGCGAACTGCTGCGCCGACTCCTCCTGGCGCCCGAACACCTTCACCAGCGTGTGCCCGGTGTACATCTCCTCGACGTGCGCGTTGAGCTTGCCGGTCGAGCGCCACTGCTGCACGAAGTGCGGCTGCGACCGCTTGCCGACGCGCGTGGCGATCACGAACGACAGCGGCACGGTGACGAGCGCCACCAGCGCCAGCAGCCACGACACCCAGAACATCATCGCGAGCACCCCGACGATGGTGAGTATCGAGTTGATGAGCTGGCCCATCGACTGGTTGAGGGTCTGCCCGATGTTGTCGATGTCGTTCGTCGCCCGGGACAGCACCTCACCGCGCTGCCTCTTGTCGAAGTACGACAGCGGCAGCCGCGACAGCTTCGTCTGCACGTCCTCCCGCATCCGGAACATGGTCCGGTTGACGACCCGGTTCACCAGCCGCGTCGCCACCAGCATCAGCAGCCCGGCGACGACGAACACGACGAGCGCGATCAGCAGGATGTTGCCGACGGCACCGAAGTCGATGCCCTCGCCCGGGGTGAAGTCGGTGCTGCGGAGCATGTCGGCGACCTGGCCGTCCCCGCGCTCCCGCATCGCCTGAAGCACCTGCTCCTTCGAGGCGCCGGGCTCCATCTGCCGTCCGACGATGCCCGCGAAGACCAGGTCGGTGGCCTCGCCGAGGATCTTCGGCCCGACGACCGACAGACCCACGCTCACGAACACACAGAACACCAGCGCGTAGACCGTGAACCGCTCCGGCCGGAAATGGGCGACGAGCCGCCGCCCCGACACCTTGAAGTCCATCGACCGGTGATCGGGGCCGGTCCCGGCCATCATGCGCCCCATGGGCCCGGCCATCAGGCAGCCTCCGCTTCCGTGAGCTGGGAGAGCACGATCTCCCGGTAGGTCTCGTTGTCCGCCATCAGCTCGTGATGCCGGCCGGTGCCGACGACCCGTCCTTCGTCGAGTACGACGATCCGGTCGGCGTCCCGGATGGTCGCCACCCGCTGGGCGACGATCACGACGGTCGCCTCGGCGGTCTCCCGGGACAGGGCCGCGCGCAGGGCCGCGTCGGTGGCGTAGTCGAGGGCGGAGAAGGAGTCGTCGAAGAGGTAGATCTCCGGGCGCTGCACGAGCGTACGGGCGATGGCGAGCCGCTGCCGCTGACCACCCGAGACATTGGTGCCGCCCTGGGCGATGGGGGAGTCGAGCCCGTTCTCCAGCCCCTCCACGAAGTCCTTGGCCTGCGCCACCTCCAGCGCGTGCCACAGCTCCTCGTCCGTGGCGTCCGGATTGCCGTAGCGCAGATTGCTCGCCACGGTCCCCGCGAAGAGATACGGCCGCTGCGGCACCATTCCGACGGTCCGCGCCAGCAGCTCGGGCTCGATGCCCGCCACGCTCTCCCCGTCGACCAGCACCTCACCGTCGGTGGCGTCGAACAGCCGGGGCACGAGCCCCAGCAGCGTGGACTTGCCGCTGCCGGTCGACCCGATGACGGCGGTCACCTCACCGGGCCGGGCGACGAGATCGACGGCCTTGAGCACCGGCTCCTCGGCACCCGGGTAGCGGAAGCCCGCCCCGCGGATCTCCAGATGGCCATGGCGCCGCAGCTCCAGCACCGGAGCCTTGGGCGGAACCACGCTCGACGAGGTGTCCAGCACCTCCTGGATCCGCTCGGCGCACACCTCCGCGCGCGGCACCATCATGAACATGAAGGTGGCCATCATCACGGACATGACGATCTGCATCAGATAGGCGAGGAACGCCGTCAGATCACCGATCTGCATCTGCCCGCCGTCGATCCGGTGGGCGCCGAACCACACCACCGCGATCGACGACACGTTCACCACCGTCATGACCATCGGGAACATCAGCGCGAGGTACTTACCAGTACCCAGCGACATCTCGGTGAGCTCGGCGTTCGCGTGCCGGAAGCGGTCCTTCTCGTACTCGTCGCGCACGAAGGCGCGGATCACCCGGTTGCCGGTGATCTGCTCGCGCAGCACCTGGTTCACGGTGTCGAGGCGCACCTGCATGGCCCGGAACAGCGGGCGCAGCCGCCGCACGATCAAGGTCACGCAGACACCCAGCACGGGGACGACCGCGACGAGGACCGCGGACAGCGGCACGTCCAGGCCGAGCGCCAGCACGATGCCGCCCACGCACATGATCGGCGCGGACACCATCAGCGTGAACGTCATCAGGGCCAGCATCTGGACCTGCTGCACGTCGTTCGTCGTCCGGGTGATCAGCGAGGGCGCCCCGAAGTGGCCCACCTCGCGGGAGGAGAAGGACTGCACCCGGTCGAACACGGCGGCCCGCACGTCCCGGCCCAGGGCCGCGGCCGTGCGTGCGCCGTAGTACACGGCACCGATGTTGCACACGACCTGGATCAGCGAGATACCGATCATCAGGGCGCCGAAGGACAGGATGTACCCGGTGTCGCCCTTCACGACGCCACTGTCGATGATGTCCGCGTTCAGCGTGGGCAGATAGAGGGTGGCGCAGGTCTGCAGGAACTGCAGCACCACCAGGAGGGCGATGGGTTTCCGGTAGGGCCTGAGATAGGTCCGCAGAAGTCGTATGAGCACGCTTGGTCTCTCGGAGTCGGCGGTAGGAGCAGGGTGGTTGCCCCTGGCCCCTATCGTCGGACACTCCCCCCGCGTTACCTCAACCGATTAAGCCGACAGCAGTGGTTCGTACGGCCTTCCGGGTACAGAAGCGCCGGTTTCCTACCGGTCTCTTACCTTCCGCTACGACCGGAACGCCCCCGGATGCGTCTGATCCCGCACCGACACGAACTGCTGCCGCACCGCCTGTCCCACCGCCAGGTCCTCACCGGGCTCCAGGATCTGCGCGGCCGCCCCCTGCCAGGCCGGCGGGTTCCGCGGGTCGAGCGTGCCCTGCGACACACCGAGTGCCCAGGCGGCCTGCCGGGCGGCACCGCGCGCCGCGTAGTCCGCGGGCTGCGGTACGACGACCTGGGCCCCGAAGATCGACGGCGCCGCCGTCTGCACGGCCGCCAGCTCGGCCGCCGCCCCCAGCAAAAAGACCCGCCGTACCTCCACACCGCGTCCACGCAGCACGTCGAGCGCGTCGGCGAGCCCGCACAGCATGCCCTCGAAGGCGGCCCGCGCGAGATGCTCCGCCTTCATCGACTCCCGCCGCAGCCCGGCGAGCGTCCCGGCGGTGTGCGGCAGGTTCGGCGTCCGCTCGCCTTCCAGATACGGCAGCAGTACGAGGCCGTGGGAGCCCGGCGTCGACTTCATCGCCAGCTCGGACAGGCTCTCCAGGTCGGGCAGCCCGAGCAGCTCGGAGGTGCCGCGCAGGGTGCGTACGGCGTTCAGCGTGGTGACGACCGGCAGGTGCATGCCGGTGGCGTCGGCCAGCGACGTGATCATCCCGGTGTTGTCGACGAGCGCCTCGGGATGCACGGCCATGACCGAGCCGGAGGCGCCGAGCGAGACGACGGCGTCGCCGAGCCCGATCCCCAGCCCGAAGGCGGCGGCCATGGTCTCGCCGGTGCCGGCGGAGATCAGCAGCCCCTCCGGCGTCGTACCGGCCGCGTCGGAGGGGCCGATCACCTCGGGCAGCATGGCCTGGTGACCGAGCGCCAGCTCGACGAGGTCGGTGCGGTAGCCGCCGGTGGCGGCGGACCAGTAGCCGGTGCCGGAGGCGCCGCCACGGTCGGTGGTCCGGCGGACCGGCCTGCCCAGGAGCTGCCACACCAGCCAGTCGTGGGCCTGGAGGAGGACGGCGGTGCGGGCGGCCGCGTCGGGCTCGTTCTTGACCAGCCAGCGGAGCTTGGTGACGGGCTGGGCGGCCTGGGGTACGCACCCCACCGCCTGTGCCCATGCCTCGCGCCCGCCGAGCGCGTCGACCAGATCGGCCGCCGCGACCTGGGCGCGCTTGTCGCCGCCGACGAGTGCGGGACGCACGGTGTTGCCCTGGGAGTCCAGCGGCACGACGGCGTTCTGCTGGGACGACACGCCGATGGCCTGCACGCCCTCGAGGAGACCGCCGCCGGCCGCCTCGCCGAGGGAGAGGAGCCAGGCCTGGGGGTCGACGTCGGAGGGGCGGCCTTCCACCGGATGCGGGGCATACCCCTGTTTGAGCACGGCACCGGTGTCCGCGTCGCAGACGACGATGCGAGTGAAATCGGGCGAACTGTCCAGCCCGGCGACTATCCCCATGGCGGAAATTCTATGGGCCACGCGCCGCGGGGGTGCGCGGGCGCTGTCGGGCGCGGGTGCGGCGCGGCATCTCGCGCCGTTTCCCGCGCCCCCAGGTCTGCTTCCGGCATCGCCTGCCTATGTGTTGCTGGTGCCCCAGTCGTCCTGTGCTGCACCATTCGTGTTCCTGTCCCGCAGGGAGCGCACCTTCTGGGTCACCGACTCGGGAACCCGCTCGCCCACCTTCTCGCTCACCACGTGGTACGCCTTGCCCGCGAACTGGCGGCCCTGCTGGGCTGCCGACTCGGCGGTGTTGCGGACCGCGGGGTTCTGGGACACCTGACGTGCCGACTTCTTCAGCTGTTCGTAGCGTTCCCGTCCGGCCCGGGTGCCCAGCACGTAACCCAGTGCCAGCCCGGCGACGAACGTGAGCTTGTAGCGCATGGCGGAGCCACCCTTCCGTCGTGGAGGAGTACCGATTGGCGGAGCACCCCCCTGCTTGCGCTAATGTATGTGTCGCAGCGAACGCCCGCCCCCTGGCGAATACCCAGGGAGGTACGTTCGATGCAACGAGGCATTCCTCCGTAGCTCAATTGGCAGAGCAGCCGGCTGTTAACCGGCAGGTTACTGGTTCGAGTCCAGTCGGGGGAGCTTCGATCTTCCGTAGCTCAATTGGCAGAGCAGCCGGCTGTTAACCGGCAGGTTACTGGTTCGAGTCCAGTCGGGAGAGCGCGTTGAACAAGGACCCCCGAAGGGGTCCTTTTTCATGTGATCACCCTTGCCCCGGGAACCGTGCAGGTCACAGCGGAGTCCTTGAGGGCATGCGAAGTCGACCATACGAAGCAGGAGATCGTATGAGCGGCTATGCTGCGGCAGACGGCGCGCACACATGTACGCGACACGCCGCTATGGGGCGGTAGCTCAGCCGGTTAGAGCAGCGGACTCATAATCCGTCGGCCGTGGGTTCGAGTCCCACCCGCCCCACCTGCGCAGGCTTCTGACCTGCGGAAACGTTCATTTTTGGGTGTCGGGGCGTCAACTTTGCCTGAACGGACTGGATCCGCTGCTCGTGAGTTCGGAGTCCGGCGGCACTCGGGGGAGCTCTAACTCATCTGACCTGCGGCGGAGTAGGTGATCGAGGTTGGCTCCGGGTGTCCGAGAGGTTGTCTGGAGGCTCGGTACCAAGATCCAGGGGCCGTACAGGGGCCGGGAGGGCGCGGCCGTGTCCAGGTTGACGGTGTCTCCGGGCCGATTCGTTGTCCTATTTGCTGGTCGCGCGGCGCGGGCAGGACGACGTCGGCCCGGTCGAATTGGCCGCTCGTAGCGTTTCGCGGAACACCGGGTTGGATGACTCATGAGGTTCCTGTTTCTCGTGACGCTCGCCGTGCCCGGCGCGAGCTTCGCCGTCGTCGTCACGGGTATCGCGACCGCTTCGTCCGTCCCTGACCGCCGCCGCACCCATGGCCTGCTCCACCTCGCCGGCACCCTGCACTTCGACGGCACGAACGCCACGCTCCTCGCCGCCTGCCCGGCGTTCGGCTTCGCGGGCCTGACAGCGGCGAGTGCGGCGAACCACCCGCTGCCGCGCACGGTCGCGCGGGAGACGGGACCGAGGCCGGCCGTACCGCACGCGGCTGGAGCAGGGGTGGCCGGCAGACGTTTCCGGAACAGGGCAACCTCCAACGGTACCCAGGTTGTTGACGGCATGGAGGCGGTGGCCCCGCGATCGTGCGGAGTCGTCTGCCCTGTGTCCGAATGCCGAGCGACCGAAGGCTGCGTCCATGCGTTCCCACCGATCTGATGCGTCACCTCGCCGACGCGGGCCGCGCGCGCCGCTGACCGTGGCGGTGATCGCAGCCACGGTGGCCGCCGTGCTGCTGGCCGGCGTCCATTTCCTGGGAGGTCCGTCGACGGCGGAGACGGGCGGGTCGGCCTCTCCGGCGGTGAGCGGGCCAGACGGGTCCGGGACGGGCGAGCCGGGCCTGTCCGGGGAGAGCAAAGCGGTGTACTCGTACCAGAAGGCCGTGCGGGAGAGCGTCTGGGTCGGCACCGGACTCGACTCGGACGGCGACGGGAAGGAGGACCGGGTCGCCGTCGACATCGTGCGTCCGGGCGAACCCGCGGCTAAGGGCCGCAAGATCCCGGTCGTCATGGAGGCCAGCCCCTACTACTCGTGCTGCGGCCGCGGAAACGAGAGCCAGAAGAAGACGTACGACGCCAAGGGCCGTCTGATCCGGATGCCGCTGTTCTACGACAACTACTTCGTGCCCCGCGGCTATGCCTTCGTCGCCGTCGACCTCCCCGGCACCGGCCGCTCCGACGGCTGTACCGACGCTGGTGGACGTATCGACGTGCAGTCCGCCAAGGTCGTCATCGACTGGCTGAACGGACGTGCCCACGCCTACACCACCCGTACCGGATCCCAGCGTGCCGCCGCGTCCTGGACCAATGGCGCCACCGGCATGATCGGCAAGAGCTGGGACGGCTCCGTCGCCAACGGCGTCGCCGCCACCGGTGTACGCGGGCTGAAGACGATCGTCCCGATCAGCTCCATCTCCTCCTGGTACGACGCCTACTTCTCCCAGGGGGTCCAACTGGTCGGCAGCGCCCCGACCCCTGGCACGCTGATCCGCACCGTCGAGACCGACGCCACAGGCGCCCGCTGCGCCGCCGTGAACAAGCCGCTGGGCGACCAGGCGGCCCGGTCCGGTGACTGGTCGCCGATCTGGAGCGAACGGGACTACGTGGCCGCCGCGGGCAAGGTCAGGGCGAGTGTCTTCGTCGTGCACGGTCTGCAGGACCTCGCCGTTCGTCCCAAGGAGTTCGGCCGGTGGTGGGACGCCCTCGCCAAGGCCGGGGTGCACCGGAAGATCTGGCTCAGCCAGACCGGGCACGTCGACCCCTTCGACTACCGTCGCGCGCAGTGGGTGGACACGCTGCACCGCTGGTTCGACCACGAACTCCTCGGCTACGACAACGGAATCGACCGCGCGCCGATGGCTGACGTGGAGCGCACCCCCGACCACTGGACCACGGACACCGTCTGGCCACCCAGGGCAGCCGCGTCCGTGACGCTGAGCCCCGGCAGGGGCGCGAAAGAAGGCGTGGGCACCCTCGGCACGTCACCCGGCACGGCGACCGCGACCTTCACCGACGACCAGGACCACAGCGAACTCGACTGGGCCGAGCAGGCCGCCACCTCGACCCCGGACAAGGCCGGCTTCCTCACCCAGCCGCTCGGCAAGGCCCTGCACCTGACGGGTTCACCCGAGCTGACCGTCACCGCCACCCCGACGACGCCCACCGCCAGCCTGTCGGCCGTCCTCGTCGACATCGGACCGGCGACCATCCGGCAGTACGGCTCCGGTGGCCTGGGCATCACCACGGTCGTCGGCCGGACCTGCTGGGGCGCGAGCACCACCGCGGACAGCGCCTGCTACAAGCAGACCGAGGCCGACACCACGCACGTCACCTCCACCGTCTTCAGCCGGGGCTGGGCCGCCCTGGGAACCTGTGCCGACGCCCACAAGGTCGCGGCGCTGGCGCCCGGCAAGCCATGCACTCTGACTCTCGACCTCGCGGCCACCGACCACGTCGTCCCGGCAGGACACCGACTCGCCCTGATCATCGCGGGGACCGACCGCGGCTTCGCCCAGCGGGCCGCCGACCGGCCGACGATCACCCTCGACCTGGCCCGCACCTCCCTGCGGGCAGCGGCTGTCGGCGGATCCAAGGCCCTCACGGCGGCGCTAGGTTGATGGCGACCGGACAGTTCACTGCGCCCGAGCAGGCAACCGTTCGGCCACGCCGTGTGGTTGACGGGGTACGGGAGGGACGACGAGGGCAGGGGCGCGACGGAGTGAACCAATCGGCGGCGGACGGCGAGCCGGGATTCGAGGACTTCGTCGCCACCCGCGGGGACCGCTTGTACCGGGCCGCATGGCTCCTGACGGGCGACGCGCACGCGGCGGAGGATCTTTTGCAGACGGTTCTGGCCCGGGTGTGGCCCAAGTGGTCGCGCATTGCGGGGGACAACCCGGAGGCGTACACGCGCCGGGCGCTGGTCAACACCTATGCGACCTGGTGGCGACGGCGCTGGCGCGGCGAGACACCCACGCGGGACCTTCCGGAGGTCTCCCCGGCCCGGGACGTCTTCGCCGACATCGATCTGGAGCAGTCGCTGGCCTCTGTGATCCGTCAACTGCCGCCACGGCAGCGGGCGGTGGTGGTACTGCGCTACTTCGAGGACCTGAGTGTGGAGGAGACCGCCCAGGTGCTGGGCTGCCGTCCCGGTACGGTCAAGAGCCAGGCCGTCAAAGCACTTCGGCTCCTGCGCCACCAGCTCACGCCGTCACATCTCCTGGAAGTCGGTGAACAGCCGTGACGCGTCCGGAAGAAGAGACGGCACAGGGGCCGGAAGAGGAACTGCTGCGTCTGATGCTGGCCCGGGCCACTCCGGCGGGCTCGAATCCCCGGCGGGTCCAGCAGATCCGGCAGCGGGTGACGGCGTACCGGCGCCGTCGTCGTATCTGGCTGGCGGGCGCCACCGCCGCAGTCGTCGTTGCGGCGGTCGGCGTGGTGGTGCAGACCTGGCCCTCCTCCCCGCCTCCGGAGCAAACTGCGGCAGCACCGCCGGCATCCTGGGCGCCGCCCGGGTTCACCGACATCCCGCGGGCCGGTCTGTCCCGGGAGCCGAGTCGGGGGTGGCAGGTCGCCCTGCCGGCGGGCGCCCGTTCAGGGGCCCGTGCCATCGTTTCGTTCAGTCCGGTTTCCCGGTCCCCGTTGACCCCTCTCAGCGCGGGCGCGGTGCTGGTGTTCTACGTCCGGAGCGATGACACCGACGCGCGCGTGACGGTGCGTCAGGTGTATCCGGTCGACGACTGGTGCGAACGGGCGGGAGGGAACCGGCAACTGGTCGCCGTCCGGCCGCGGGCCGACGACGGGGGAGAGACACGGGGCGGCTACGCCTGCCTCAACGACGCCTCGCGGGCAGTGATCGACCAAGCGAGCGAGATCCTCACCCGGACGTCCGCCACCGCGGTGGGCGCGAGCAGGAACTGAGTGCGGCCACACCGCCCTCCCGATCGCCGCCCAGGAACTGCGGCACCGCCAGCGCGCCCGCGCCGAGGACCGCGTCCGCGCCGCTCGGGACACCGGCCTGCGCAACCTCCCGCTGCACGAGATGACGCAGAACCGGATCTGGCTGGAGAACGTCCAGCCCGCGCTCGAATTGCTGGCCTGGATGCCGATGCTCGCGCTGACCGGCGACGCCCGCCGCCGGGAACCCAAGTGCCTGCGGTGGGTTGTTCTCCGCCGCCGCGCAACGGGTCACCACCGGCCGCCGCCGCTACCTCCGCCTGGGCCCTCACTGGCCCTGGACCGGCGTGATCACCAGTGCCTTCGACCGGCTGCATCGCGAACGCGCTCGCGGCCCGTGGCGCGTCGGTGGTGCTCGCGGTACGAGACGTGGGCAAAGGCAGAGAAGCCGTCGCACGGCTCACCGGCATCACGCCCGGCGCGGACATCACGGTCCAGCAGCTCGACCTGTCCTCGCTCGACTCGGTCCGCGCCCACGCCGACGAACTGCGGGCCGCCCACCCGGGAATCGACCTGTAGGAAAGGAGGTAAGCCTGCGTCGGCGGTTCGTCATCGAGCAGGGCACGCGTGGTGAACCCGCCGATGACGAGGGGCAGCAGAAACTCCGGTGCGGGGCGGTCCGCACGACCTCGACGTCGTGCGGGCCCGGCACCGGCACCCCCACTGTTTCGGCCGGAGGGACGTCATGACGTGCGGGGAGACCACCTTCCCGGTGCGCGGCGCCGCCGCCACGCTGCCGGCGGCGCACCCGGTCACTGTGACCGCCGGGTCGATCGACATCACCAAGGTCACGAGCCGGGAAAAGCCGACGTGTAGTGGAAGCGCACCCTGCTGCCGAGCCACACGGTCCGTGTCGTCTCCAGCAGGCGGCCGTCCTCCAGGCGGGCCACCGACCACACCACGAACAGCGGCGCGTCGAGGGTCGTGTGGAGCAGGCGGGCCTCCTGGGAGTTGGCCGCGCCGACTTCGAGGTAGTGGTTGGTGTCGGAGGGGACGCGCTCGAAGGTCTCCCGAAGGGTCCTGGAGAGGGAGCCGTCGACGAGGAGTTGATCGGGCAACCCGGGCGCCATGGGCTCGGGGACCCAGGAGTCCGTGAGCCCGATGGCGCGGTCGTTGACCACGTGGAGCCGCTTGAGGTGGAACCGCTTGGCGGAGGCTTCCTCCGGTGTGATGAGCCTGGTCAGCTCATGGGGCTCGGGCTCGGTGGGGGCGTCGTGCAGGTGGATGGACTTCGCGGTCTGGCCCGCGGCGTGAAAGCGGTCCCGCCATGGCGTGGTGAGCGCGAAGTCGTGCTGGACCGGTTCCGGAATGTCGGCGACGAAGGTGCCGGCGCCCTGCCGGCGCTCCACGTAGCCATCCGCGGCCAGGGCACTGAGCGCCTGGCGGATGGTGATGCGGCTGACGCCGTAAAGCTCGGAGAGCTCACGCTCGGTCGGCAGCCGGTAGCCCGTCTGGAGTTCCTGGTCGATCTGCCGACGCAGATCGCGCTGTACCTGGGCCCAGGCTGGCATGGGCGACTTTCGATCCACCGGGTGCACGGACATGCGACCCCGGTCGGTCGTCGCGCCATCGACGACGGACACGGTCAGACTCCCCTCACCCTTCGCGCGCCGACAACCACGTCGCGCCACACAATTGGTCTCGAAGTTATCACCTATCGCTGGACTCGCGGCAACGGCAGGTCGCGCGAAGGGAGCGTCGCTCGCGTCAGGAATCGAGTTTGATGTGCCGCGCGTCCATGTTCACCGCTCCACCGCGGAAGGGCGGACGGCCCCACCGCAGCGCCGCACCGTGGGCGAACCAGGCCCCTGCCACCGCCGTGGCGATGTCACGCAGGATGGCGGCGTCCGGTGCGCTGGGGTTCGTGAGATCGCGGGTGTCGACCTGGCGGACGGTCTGGCCGGTGGTACGCAGGGCATCGGCCAGGCGGTCGAATCGCGATCGGCCGCGCGGACCCATGAGTTGGAGGGTGAGGTGCGCCTCGGGGCCGATGAAGTAGTCGACGTGCCCGCTCTCTTCCAGGGGCACATTGCGCACCGCCAGTCCGCAGGCCTCGATCAGCTTCAGGACCCAGAAGTCGGCTCCGCTGCACAGCTCCGGAAGAGACAGGACGGAGATGGCGGCCGGCGCGGACTCGGGCAGAGCCTTCAGCTGTGCGTCGACACTCTCGCGTACGCCGTCCAGGCTTTTCGCGAGGCCCCGGTTGAAGTGTGAGGTGTCGACTCCGCACACGGCGGCCACCCCTTGGGCGAGCATGACGTGCCCGGCGCAGGGAACCACCTCCTCCACCCGCAGCGTGGGCACCAGCTGGACCTCGTCGGCCGCGTCCGCCAGTGGCGAGGACGCCTGTGAGGTGATGGCTACGGTCTTCAGTCCGGCGGTCCGCGCCATGCGCAGGGCCCTGACGGTGGCGCCGGAGGTCCCGGAGTGCGAGATGCCCACAAGGGTGTCGCAGGCGGCGGGCAGGGTCTCGCTCCAGGTGACATCGCCCGCGGACAGGGCACGGTGGCCGAATCCGGTGGCGATCAGTCCGGAGGCCAGGGAGTCCCCCGAGCCTACGAAGACCGCGCGTCCCAGGTCCGGGACGCTGCCGACGGCTACCGGGGACGCATCGAGCAGCGCGGCATGCAGCGCGGCGCTTGCCGATGCGGAGGCGGACACAGGAGCGGATTCGGGTGCGGCGGGCATGGTTCTAGATCTCCTTGCGGGTGGTGATGCCTGGGAAGGGACGCGAGATGGGGGCCGCCGCGGCGAGTGCCTCGTGGCCCCAGCCGGCCAGGGCGGTACGGGCGATGCTGGTGCCGAACACGGCGGCCTCGACCGGGTCGGCGCCGGCGGCGAGGGCGGCCACGACAGCCGCCGCGCAGGCGTCTCCGGCGCCGGTGGTCTCGACGACGGTGACCGCGCGGTCGCGTATGGACCAGAGGCCGTCGGCCGTGACGACGTAGCTGCCCTCGGCGTCGAGGCGGGCAATCACCGGCAGACCCAGCCCGGCCGCCAGTGACCTGGCGGCGCGGCGCGGATCGGAGTCCAGCAGGGTCAGCTGGACCCGGCTCGGCAGCAGTACGGTCGTTGCCGAGACCACCCGGCGCAGGTACGCCAGGCCCTGTTCGGCGACCAGGAGTTGGTGCGGGTCGAGGCCGACCAGGGTGTTCGGGTCCGCCGCGGGCCGCTCGGCCGGGGACGAGGCCACCAGCCCGTCGAGGCCGTCCTCGAAACCGGCCGTCGGCGCGGGAAGCGGGTCCTCCGACCCGGGCCGGTGCCCTGGGGTTTCGAGTTCGGTACCCGCTGCCGTGTCCTGCGTGACGATGCGCCGTCCGCGGGCGGAGTTCAGGATCCACAACCTCGGCACGGTGGGCACCTGGCGGCAGTGCCGCCGGTCGACGCCGAAGTCGTCGAAGATCCGCGCGAAACCCGGATCGTCCTCAGGCAGCGGGCAGCTCACGCGGACGTGCGTGCCGGCGACGAGCCGTGCGCCGAGTGCGGCGAACAGCGCCGGCCCGCCGGGGCACGAGAAGCGTGCCCCGGCGGGTTCGGTGACCAGATGGTCGACCGACAGGCCCGCGTGGATGCCGACCAGCGTCACTGAGAGAACCGGGAGAAGGCGTACTGGACGGTGCGGTCGCGCGGCCCGTCCAGCTCCAGGAGGTAGACGCCCTGGCTGTGGCCGATCCCCAGTTCCCCGTCGATGACCGGCAGGGTCAGCGACTGGGCACCGAACACGCACCGGACGTGCGCGGCCGCGTCCTGCGGCCCGTCGTGGAGATGGACGAAGGGGCGGTTCACGGGTATCTGCCCCTCGATGAACAGCCGGATGTCGTGCAGCGTGGTGCCGTCGACGCCCGAGTTCAGGATCAGCGTGCACGTGGTGTGCGGGATGTAGACCGTGAGCGTTCCGTCGCCCAGCTGCGGCGGGACGGCGTCCCTGAGCCGCGGAGTGAGATCGGTGAAGCCCACAGGAGCGGCGAAGCCGTCGGCGGGCTTGGTGTTCAGGCTGAAGCTCAGCCACTTGCCGATCGTGGGGGGAGTGCTCATCGATGTGCCTTTCTTGTCTGTTCATGGTGGTTCCATGGGTGGTTGCCCACGCCGTCCCGCCCGCCCAGGGCGCGGCGAGTCGTGAGACGCGTACGCCGTCGGCCGCGACGGCGCCGCGCTCGACGACGAAGCCCGTGCCACCGCCGAGGGTGTCGGCGGTGGTGCCGGTGAGCCGGGTCCTGCCGTCGACGGACAGCGCGAGATCCCTGCCACGACAGCGCAGTTCCACCGCGTACGGGTGGTCGCGCTCGTACGAGAACGGAGTCTCGGCAAGGACGTGGTGTTCGCCGTCGCGCTGGCGCAGCAGGCGCAGGCGGTCTCCGCCGGTGAAGGCTCCCGCGTAGAAGCGGCGGTGGCCTCTGCTGCGGACGACCAGGCCGGCGGTCTCGTGCAGGGAGAGGGTGAGCCGGCTGGCCACGGCGTAGTCGGTCCACTCCCGGGTGCCGGTGGTGACTACGCCGAGGGCGTCCGGGTGGGAGACGGAGTAGGTGACGGCGAAGTCGGCCTCGAAGTTCTTCGCCGAACTCACCCAGGGCGCGAGTGCCGGGGGTTTGGTGTCCCAGATGGAGGCGAGCAGGACGCCGCTCTGCTCGAACCGCTCCGGTGCGCCGCGCCAGTCCAGTTCATGCAGGAACGCTTCCGCATGGTTGTCGAGGACGACGCGGGCGAAGGCGAGGGTGCCGGAGATGTCGTCGTCGGCGACGACCAGCGGGACGCCGAGGTCGTCGTTGACGTACCGGCCGACCTCTCCGAACCGGTCGGTGATGTCCTGGTAGGGCCAGCCCTCGACGGGGCGTCCGAGACAGACGCCGATGATCTTGCCGAGAACTCCGGCGTACACCTGCTCGGCGTACCGGTCCGCGGGATGCGTCGCTACGGGATGCGTCGTCATGTCACCCCTTGACCGCGCCGCCGGCCATGCCGTCCACGACGTACCGCTGCAGGGCGATGAAGACGCCGAGGACCGGGAGGATGAGGACGAGGGCGCCCGCCATCATGACGCCCAGCTGGGTGGAGAAGGTGCCGTTCATCGACAGGAAGCCCAGGGTGACGGTCTGGTCGGACGGGTCGTGCAGGAAGGTCGAGGAGATGAGGAAGTCGTTCCAGGCGCTGAGGCCGACGATGACGCCCACGGTGATCAGACCGGGTCGTACGACGGGGAGCAGCACCCGGTGGATCAGCTGGAGGACGTTGGCGCCGTCGACCAGGGCCGCCTCTTCGAGTTCCTTGGGGACGTTGAGGAAGAAGGTGCGCATCAGGAAGGTCGCGAACGGCATGTTGATGGCGGCGAGGATCACACCGACCGCGAAGACGTTGTCGAGGAGCCCCAGGGCGGCGACCCCGGCGTACAGGGGAAAGATGAACAGCTGGATCGGCACCGTCATGGCCATGGTCAGGTAGACCATGACGGCGGGCCACATGCGGATCTTCTGTCCGGCCAGCACGTACCCGGCCAGGGACGAGCAGACCAGCACGACGACGACCGTGGTGCCGGTGAGCAGGACGCTGTTGAGGAATCCGGTGCCGAACGCGCCGTACTGCCAGGCGGTCGTGAAGTTCGACAGGCTGAACGACTCCGGCAGTGAGAACGGGCTGCCGGTGACGCCCGCGTTGGACTTGAAGCTGTTGAGAAGGACGAGGAAGAGGGGGAAGAGCGCGGTGGCGGCGAAGACCAGGAGCACGGTGTGGGCCATGACGCCCTTGCACCGGGTTTTCACGCTGTGGTTCCTGCTGTGGTTCCTCATGACGACAGTTGCCTCCGGCTCATCCAGGTGTAGACACACGAGGCGATCAGTCCGAAGAAACTCATGATCAGCCCGACGGCGGACGCCTTGCCGAACTCGAACGCCGAGAACGCGAAGGCGTAGGCGTAGGTGCCCATCACCTCGCTGGAGTGCGCGGGACCGCCCTGCGTGAGCAGGTAGACGTAGTCGAAGGCGAGGAAGGAGAAGATCACCGTCATCACGCCCATGAGCAGCAGCGTGGGGCGGATGCTCGGGAGGTAGACGTGCCGGAAGACCTGCCAGGAGCCGGCGCCGTCGACGATCGCCGCTTCCACCTGTTCCACCGGTGTCTGTCGCAGGGCGCCGAAGTAGACGACGGTGAGGAAGCCCCAGAAGTGCCACATGTCGACGGCGGCGGCCGCGTAGATCGCGCCGTGCAGGCTGGACAGCGGTGAGTCGATGTGCAGGGCCCCGGTGACCCCGCCGTTGGGGTTGTAGATGATGTTCAGCCACACCATCGCGTTGACCACCGGCGCCAGGACGTACGGCATGAGGTAGACGACCTGGTAGAAGGTGCGCGTGCGGCGTCTGCGGAGCAGGAGCCAGGCGGTGAGCAGGCTGATGACGGCGGGGAGGCTCAGGAAGAGGGCGAGCCACTTGATGTTGTTGCCCAGGGCGGTGGTGAAGACGGGGTCGGCGAGGATGTCGGTGAAGTTGCGCAGGCCGACGTAGTCGGCGTGGAAGCCGATGCCGGTCCAGTCGGTGAAGGCGGCCATCGCGGTCAGGACGCCGGGTACGACGACCACCAGGACGGACAGGAGCAGGGCCGGTGCGACCAGCAGGTGGTTGACCAGGGACCGGCGCCGCTGGTAGGCGCGGCGGGCCCGGTGATCCGGCGCGGGGGGCCGGCCGGCTTGGTGGGGCGCCGGAGTTGCCGTAGCTGTCATGCTCGCGTTCCTCCGAGCGCCGGATGCCGCGCTGTGCGCTCGCGGCATCCGACGGCTCTGGGTCGGTGGGGCGGGACCGTTACCCGGCGGGCTCGGGCACCGGGGGCACCAGACCCTTGGCCTTCTCGGCGGCGAAGGTCGACTGCACCTTGTTCAGGAAGTCGGTCGTGCTCTCGGTGCCGAGCCAGACCCCGTCCACGTCGGTGAAGGCGGTGGCGGTGGCCGGCGGGAAGAAGGTGCCGGCGAAGAAGCCGTAGTTGCCCTTGCTGACGGTGGCGATGGTGTCCTTGACCGACTGGACGTACGCCTTGGACAGACCGGTGTAGGAGGCGGGGTCGAGGTCGAACTTCTTGAGCGGGACGCCCCAGTAGCCGGGCCAGGACTTGTTCATCTGCTGGGCGAACTTCTCGCTCATCATGTAGTCGATCACCTCGGCCGCGCCGTCCTTGTGCGCGGAGTGCGCGTTGATCGACAGCGAGGCGGTGGTGCCGAGGGTGCCGCTGGGCGAGGGCAGACCCGCGGTGACGTTGGGGAAGGGGGCGAAGCCGAGGTCCGAGGTGTTCCCGGCGGCGTCGTTGAAGGAGTCACTGGCGAACTGGAAGGCCAGGGTGGGGCCGAAGAAGAAGGGCGACTTGCCCTGGGCCAGCAGCTGCATGGACTCGGCGAAGTTCAGGTCCGCGTAGTCCTTTCCGCCGAGGTAGCCCTTCTTGTAGAAGGCGGCGGAGTCGTCGACGGCCTTGGCGATCTTCGGGTCGGTCCACTTGATCTTGCCCTGGAGCGCGTCGTAGACGGCCTTGCCGCCCGCCACGTGCGTCAGGAACATCGAGATGTAGTTCTGGTTGACCGGCTTCCAGCCCTTGTTGCCGGTGACCGAGGGGTACAGGCCCGCCTTGGCGGCCTTGTCCATGTCGGCGGTCAGCTCGGTGAAGGTGGTCGGCACCCCGACGCCCAGCTTGGCGAGGACCTTCTTGTTGTAGAAGACCCCAAGGTTGTTGAGGGAGTTGGGCAGCGAGTAGAGCTTGCCGTGTGCGGTCCCCGACTCGTACATCGGCGCCAGGATCCGGTCCTTCCACCCGTACTTCTCCGCGTACGGGGTCATGTCCGCCAGCTTGCCCTGGACGGCGTAGGCCGCCGAGAAGGCCGGCCCCGACCCGTAGACGATGTCAGGGCCCTTGTTGGCCGAGAGCGCCACCTGGACGTTCTTGTCGACGGCGTTGTTGAAGGTGACCTTGAGGTCGTACTTGCTCTGCGACGCGTCGAACCCGTCGACGAGCACCGATTGCATGGTCTTCTGCTGCTGCGGCGACGCGCCCCAGAACCACAGCTGGAGGGTCTGACGACCACCGGCGGACGAGGAGCCGCCGCCGGAGCACGCCGAGAGTACGGCCGCCATTGCCACCAGGCCCGCGCCGAGCGCCCGGATCCCTGATCTGCTCATGTACCAGCTCCTTTTGCTTCCGCGCACCCGACCCCGTGCGGGGGCCGCCAGGAGCACCGTGAACCTCGTCGTTATCGGCACTGTTGGTATTGGTACTGACTTCAGTACCATAGGACCATTGCTATGCCGTGTCAACGAGTTCCGGCCATGTCTTCGAAGGGTGTCGGCGCCCAGTGGCCGCTGCCCGAGGCGGCCGTGGCGGCGTCGAGGCGGGCGAGCTGGACCACTCCGCGCAACGCGACGTCGATGGCGGCCACGTGACCGGCCCCAGCGGTGAAGGGCCTGTCGGCTATGGCGTTGTCGGCGACGGAGCAGACCGAGCCGCCCCGCCTGCCGAACAACCCGGCGAGCGTCACCACGGCGGCCGACTCCCGTTCTTGAGCACGCCGGTCCGGGCCCAGCTTTCGAGGATGTCCAGATGGCGCGGCTGAAAGTGGCCGCCCACCCTGGGTGGCCTACCTCGCAGAAGTCGGAGTCACTTCGTCCCGGACGACGCAGATGGTGACCACCGCGTCCCCGGGGCCGGCGGCCTCGGGGGAGCCGCTACCGCCCGAGGCCACGGTCACCGGAACCCCGCTGCAGCCGCCCGAATATGTCGTGTACATGCTATAAGGGTCGATCCGCTCGGGTTCGTCGAGCCGTCGCGCGATCTGCTCGGCCGGATCCTCGTCGTAGGCGCAGAGTGGATCGCGGAGGTGACCAGGACGTAGCGGGCCACGCGCTGCGGGTTCGACCTGAACGGTGCGGGCCCGCCGTTCCGCATCAGCCCCCGGCGGGGCAGGTGGCCGGCGCACCGGTTAGGCGTCGTAGATCTGCGCGGGGTTCCAGCCGGGGTCGGCCATGGGGCTCCTCCGTCACGTGGTCGCGGACATCTCCACTGCTACTGCTCGGGCGTGCCGCTGGATGCCGTCCCGGTCGAGCGGGCCGACGGCCGGCGCGCCGTACTGGGCGATGACGTGGGACGCGGCAGCTGCGGCCGCCCGCGCCGAGGCCGGGATGTCGCCGGTCGCGGCGTAGGCGGCCAGGAAGGCGCCCGAGTACGCGTTGCCGCCTCCGGTGGGGTCGACCACCGGCCCGGGGGCCACCCCCACGTGCCAGCGCCGGTTTCCGTGCCGGACCAGCGAACCGGCCGCGCCGCACCGCAGCACGACGACGAGCCCGTGTCCCGACAGCCGGGACAGCGCCTCCAGCGGGTCCGTCCGGCCGGTCAGGGCTGCCGCCTCCGTGACGTTGAGGGACAGTACGTCGACGAGCCCGGCCAGCTCCATCACACGGGAGCGGGCGTCCGGCGTACAGGCGTTGGCGGCGATCTCCCACAGGACCGGGCCATGCCATCGCGGGCGCGCGGCGGCGACCTCCTGCCAGTACCGCTCGTCGGAGTCGTGGAAGAGATACACCCCCTCCAGCCGGTCCGGCCCGAGTGGCGACCGGCTGGGGAAAGGAGTGTGCGCGGCGAAGTGGGCGTCCCCGAACACGGACTCCTCGACGCGCTCCCCGTCGTCGAGATAACGGACACGAGTGACCGGGCTGTGCTCGCCGACCTCGAACAGACCGACGGGGTCCACTTCGCGCCGGCGGAACCAGTCGCTCAGCCGCCGCCGGTCCCTGGCGCCCACGCCGGACACGATGGCCGTACCCCAGGGCGCCGAAACCAGGCTCGCCCCGACCGCGGCGTACGCTCCGGCCCCGCCCACCTCGCGGGCCGCAAGCCTTCCGTCCGCCGTGTACACCTCGTCGGTCACCGCGTGGGAGAACACCGCCACAAGCCGCTCGGACAACTTCGCTCCTCCCGTGCGCCGCCATCAGCCATTGAATCTTCTTGTTGTTATATCTACCATACCTTTAAGTCCCGGGGCTCGGCCAGAGCACTTGGATGCCGGACGCAGGAAAGGCGTACATGAAGAACGTTCTGATCGATACCGACCCCGGGATGGACGACGCCCTCGCGATCATCATCGCGCTGAAGTCGCGCGAGCTGCGGACCCGCGCCGTCACCGCTGTCACGGGCAACCTGCCCTCGGACCGGACCGCCGCCAACGCGCTACGCGTCCTCGACCTGCTAGGCCGCGACGACATCCCCGTCGGCCAGGGCCCGCTGCTCCCACTGGACGGTGACTATCCGGTCGACCCCTTCTCGCACGGCACCGACGGCCTCGCCGAGTCCCACTTCCCCGTCTCGAAGCGCACCGTCGACCCGCGCCGGGCCCCGCAACTGATCGTGGACACCGTGAACGCCCACGCCGGCGACATCAGCATCGCCGGACTCGGCCCGCTGACCAACATCGCCCTCGCCCTGGAGATCGACCCGCACCTGCCCGAGAAGGTGACCGAACTGGTCATCATCGGTGGCTCCTACGGACTCACCCCCTACGCGTGGTCCCAGGCCACCGGCGACAACGCGGTCAGCGAATGGAACATATTCGTCGACCCGGAAGCGGCTCACCGGGTCTTCCGAGCCGGATTCAATCTCGTGGCCGTCGGACTCGACATCGCCACCCACCCCCGCATCAACTTCCGCGACGGCGACCTCGACCGGCTGCGCCACGCGCACACCCCCGAGGCCGCTCTCGCCGCCCGGGTCGTGGACTACGTCAACGGCCGCGGCTACCAGTCCTATTGCTCCCTCATAGACAGCGTCGCCGTCGCGGCCCTGATCGACCCCACGCTCATCGAGTGTGTCGAAGTCCGCTGCGACGTCGAACGGCGCGGCGAACTCACCCGAGGAATGACGGTCGTGGAACGGCGAGCCCACCACGGGCGAGAGGACCTGCCCATCGTCCGGACCGTGTCCGGCCTGGACTTCGACCGCTTTCTCGACCTGGTGACCACCCTGCTCGGCGAGCCACGCACCTGACAGGACGGGCGGCCCGGGGGCCTGCAAGCCGATGGGGCGGAGAAGGTGAGCGCCGGTGATCCGGCTGTCACACCATGACGACTCCTGGACTGACTGGCAGCGGAAACGTCGCCGGCACACTCGCCCGGCTCGCCGTCGAGTCCGACCTCGACACGGTGCCCAGTAACTCCCGCAGCCGGAAACTCTCACCGCGCTTGTCGAGGAACTGGATCCGCGTGCCCGGGCCGCGCCCGCCTGACGAAGCGGCTGCCGCCGGGACTGGAGCGGGGTGACCATCCCTCTGAGGAACCACCGGCAGGTGTCGACGACCGAGCAGCCCGGCGAGTTGCCCAGCAAGGTCGTCCTCGCCAGCGGCACCTACTGCCCCGAACGGGACGGGCTGACCCAGGTCAGTGACGGGCGCCCCTGCGCGGCTGGGCCCTGGCGCTGGCCTCCCCGGCGGGGGCTCCCGGGCACCGGGGACCGGGCGTCTACCTGCGGGAAGGGTAATCCGCTGTGTGAAGGTTCTATCCCCTTGGGCGGACTGGGCGGACTGGGCGGACGAGGACTACTGCGGTTGCAAGCGCCCCCTCAAAGACGCTCAGGGGCCGTTGAGGGGCCACAAGGACAGGAACACATCGACAAGCACCGCACAGGACTGACACCGATCAACGCGTCTGACCTGCGAAAAGGTCACGGATCGGCGTGGATCGGCAAGGGCCGCCAAGATCCCCAACGGACTCATCATCCGTCGGCCGTGGGTTCGAGTCCCACCCGCCCCACCTGTGCAGGCCTCTGACCTGCTGAAACGTTCATTTTCGGGTGCCGGGTCGTCAACTTTGCCTGGACGGACTGAATCCGCTGCTCTTGGGCTTGGGATCCGGTGGTACTCGGGGGAGTTTCCACCCCTCTGACCTGCGGCGGAGTAGGTGTTCGAGGTTGTCGCTCGCGGTTCGGGTGGCTGCTCTGCGGGCCGATGCCAAGATCCAGGTGCCGTACAGGGGCCGGGCGGCGCAGAGGTGTCCAGGTCGACGTTGTTTCGGGGTGGATTCGTTGTCCTATTTGATGGCTGCGTGGCTGGGGCAGCCATCCACAGGGCGGACAGTTGAGTTGAGTCCCGGGCCGGCGGCGGAGGAGGCAGTGCTGATACCGGCGGATGAGGAAACGTCCCGGTGATGGCAGACGGGCAGGGAAACGGCCCGAAGGGGAAACGGTCCTGATGGGTCACTCGACCCACTCGGCCGGCCTCGCGCCACGTCGTTCCCCTGGAGAACTCCTGGCTGTCAGGAACCGCTGCCACCGCAGCAGGTGCCGTGGTTTTGCCAGTTCAGGTGAAGCCCGGTTGGAGTCGGCCCGGCAGGTCGCATTCCGGGTGCGGCAGGATGTACGGCGATCTGTCAGAGGGCTCCTCCCACTCGCCGGTTGGGCCCCGCCCGGGCGGCCGGGCCGGCATGCGGGCTGGTCACCGGTGCTGCGCCGTGCCCAGCTCGTCGGTGTACCGGGCGAGGGCGTCCTCGGCCGTGGGGACGGGACCGAACAGCTGCTCCTGGCGGCGGGGGTCGGCGACGTAGCGGCCGCTGTCGAACCAGCCGAACATCGCGGCCATGTCCTTGACCAGGGGCATGAAGCGGCCGACGGTGGCTCCCGCGGCGCGGGCGACGGCGGAGGGGACGGCCCGTACCTTGATCTTCTTTCCGGCTCGGTCGCCCATCAGGTCGGCCATCTCGCGCATGCTGACCGGACGGTCCCAGCCGATGTCGATGCGCTCACCGTTGTCTGCCTCGGCGTCGACGGCGGCTGCCAGGTACGCCGCGAGATCGGAGGTGTGGACGAAGGTCAGCGGGACGGTGGTCTTGCCGATCCACGTCAGACGGCCCTTGTCGATCGGGTTGCCCGCCATGGTCGCGATCTGGTCGAGGAAGGCTCCCGGGCGCAGGGCGACGAACGGGACGCCGAGCTGTTCGAGCTTGTCCTCGGCGATCTTCTTGTGCCAGAAGTGCGGGACGTGGGGCGTCTGGTCGCTGGTGAGGATGCTGGTCAGGACGAACCGCCGGATGCCGGTGCGGTGGGCGGCCTCGGCGAGGTTGGCGTTGCCGACGGTGTCGATGTCGTGCGCGTTCTTGCCGCCGCGGGTGTAGCCGGCGGCGGTGGTGATGACGGCATCGGCGCCGTTCATGGCGGCGACGAGCGAGTCGAGGTCGAGCATGTCGCCGCGGGCGATCTCGACACCCCGCCTTTCGAGCCTGCTCGCGTCGGTGGTCGGCCGGACCAGAGCGCGGACGTTCTTACCGCGCTTGAGCAGTTCGTCGACGACCTTGCCTCCGAGGGAACCGGTCGCGCCGACGACGAGGACGGGGAGTGTGGTGGTCATGGGAGTCTCACTTTCCATCAGGTCAGTAGTGGGGGATTAGGTGAGCGAGGCAGCGGTGGCCGCGGGCGCCGTCGGCCCTGGCCGCTCAGGGGCTGGCCTGTGGTGGGCGGATCCGCGGCGCGGGTCACCGCCGGCCTGCACGGGCTTGCCGAGGTCCAAGGCGACCCGGACGCGGGTGATGCGCCCGTCCTCGAAGTGCGGCCGGCCGGCGACAAGGAAGGGCTCCCCGTCCCTGCGGGGGTGTTGCCCTGCCCCGGATGAGTTCCGTCCTTCCTCCACCGGGACAGCTCGCGCTTGCCCCGGACGTTGAGGTCCCGCTCAGCCCCGTTCTCCCTGACATACGGGGGTGAGCGGGGGTACCGCCACATCCGCCGGCTCGGCTCACCGGGCTTCTTCCGACAGTTGGGGAGGCTGGCTCCGTTCAGCACGGGTCTTCATGAGCCGAGTGCGCTGCAGCACTGTCCGCTTCGCAGGGACGCCGGAAACGAAGCGCACTCCAGGCCGGAACCGGGGTGCAGGCCGAGGGGAGTTACTCGGATTCTTCCTGCGGAACAGCGCGACTGTTGATCGCGTCGGCGATGACGTAGGCGGTGCGGACGAAGGACTCCGCCTGCTGCGCCGACAGGTTCACCGCGGAGGTCTCCTCCAGGGCCTGCCACATGGCCGCGATGGGCTCGCGCATGGCACGGCCCTTGTCGGTGAGGTGGACGACCATGACGCGCCGGTCGTGTGGGGCGGGCTCGCGCACGAGCAGGCCGGCGTCCTGCATGCGGCGCAGGGACTTGGAGACGGTGGAGTGGTCCAGGCCGACGGATTCGAGCAGTTCGGACTGGGTCTGGCCGTCCCGGTCGAGGAGTTGCATGAGCAGCAGTTCCTGCCCGGGATGCAGGTCCATCTCGCGGAGCATGGCGGCGGCACGGGCGCGGTGGGCGCGGGCGAGCTGGAAGATCGCGTAACTCATCGGCCCCTCGCTGGCCGTGGAGGGGGTGCGGTGGGTGGAGGCGGGCATGATGCGGTTCCTCAGACGGTGTGGGTGGGGTAGTCCGTGTAGCCGGCCACTCCGCCGCCGTAGAAGGTCGCCGGGTCGGGGGTGTTCAGCGGCGCGTCAGAGCGTAGCCGCTCGACCAGGTCCGGGTTGGCGAGCGCGAGGGCGCCGACGGAGACAAGGTCGGCCGTGCCGTTGTCGACGTCCTTGGCGCGGGTGGGCAGGTCGGTGCCGGCCCGGTTGAGGATCAGCGTGGTCGGCCACAGCGCGCGCAGGGTGCCCAGCAACTCCTCGTCGCCCGCGTGCATCACGTGGAGATAGGCGAGGCCGAGCGGACTCAGGGCGCGCAGGAGCGCCGGATACAGCTCGGCGGTGTCGGACTCGGCGATGTCGTTGTAGGGGTTGCCGGGGGAGATGCGCAGGCCGGTGCGGTCGGCGCCGATCTCGCCGGCCACGGCAGCGGCGGCCTCGACGGCGAAGCGGATGCGGTTGTCGATGGAGCCGCCGTAGCGGTCGGTGCGCTGGTTGGTGTTGTCGGAAAGGAACTGGTGCATCAGGTAGCCGTTGGCGCCGTGGATTTCCACGCCGTCGGCGCCTGCCGCGACGGCGGCCGCCGCGGCGCGGCGGAAGTCGTCGACGGTCGTAGCGACCTCCTGCGTCGACAGAGCACGGGGTGCCGGCATCTCCTGGGGCCCGGACGCGGTGAACATCGCGCCCTGCGGCTGGATCGCCGAAGGGGCGACCGGCTGACGGCCGTGCGGGGTGTTGTCGGGGTGGGCGATACGTCCGGTGTGCATCAGCTGGATGACGATCCGGCCGTCGGCCTCGTGCACGGCGTCGGTGACCTTGCGCCACCCGGCGATCTGCTCGTCATTGTGGATACCGGGGGTGAGGAGGTAGCCCTGGCCGTCGGCGGAGGGCTGGGTGCCCTCGGTGATGATGAGTGCGTGCGAGGCCCGCTGGGCGTAGTACTCGGCGTTCAGCTCGGTCGGTACGCCTTCGGGTGTGGAGCGGTCGCGGGTCATGGGGGCCATGACCAGGCGGTGCGGGAGGGAGATGTCACCGACGGTGGTCGGTGTCCACAGGGCGTTCAGCATGAGGGGTCCTTCGGTGCGGTGATGATCGAAACAGGGGGAAGGGGGGCGTGATCAGTCGACGGTGAGGACGAGCTTGCCCCGGACATGCCCGGCGTCGCTGACCTGCTGGGCCGTGGCGGCCTCGGCGAGCGGGTAGGCGGTGAGGGTGGTGACGACCTTGCCGGTCGCGGCGTCCTGGGCCAGCGCGGCCAGGGCGGCGGCGGAGCGTTCCCGGGGACTGCTGGAGAAGGTGATGCCGAGCTGGTGTGCGCGGAGGTCGGCGATGGTGACGATGCGCTCGGTGCCGCCCCGCAGGGTGATGGAGTCCTCCAGGGCTCCCTTCCCGGCCAGGTCGAACACCGCGTCCACGCCGTCGGGGGCTAGTGCCCGGACCCGCTCGACCAGGCCCTTGCCGTAGAGGGTCGCGGTGGCACCGAGCGCGGTGAGGTAGTCCTGGTTGGCGGGGCCGGCGGTGCCGATGACGTGTGCTCCGCGGGCCGTGGCGAGCTGGACCGCCAGGGTGCCGACCGCTCCGGCCGCACCGTGCATCAGTACGGTCTCCCCGGCGGCGACGCCGAGCAGGTCCAGGACCCGCTCGGCCGTCGCGCCCGCCACCGGCAGCGCGGCCGCGTGCGGCCAGTCGAGGCCGGCGGGCTTGGGGGCCACCGTGGTGGCCAGCGCGTACTCGGCGTAGGAGCCGGTGTCCGACCAGCCCAGTACCTCGTCGCCGACCTGCACGTCCTGCACGCCCTCGCCCAGGGCGTCCACCACGCCGGCGAGCTCGCCACCGGGGACGGCGGGGAGCGGCGTGGGGAACGCGGCCTCCATGGCCCCGGAGCGGATCTTGCCGTCCAGCGCGTTCAGCCCGGCCGCCTTGACGCGGACGCGGATCTGTCCGGGGCCGGGCTGCGGGACCTCGATGTCCGCCTCGCGCAGTACTTCCGTGCCGCCGAAACGGTCGAACAGGATGGCTCTCATGACGACTCCTCTCGTGCCCCCACCCATTTAGGTGGCTGGACACATAATTAACGTAGCAGCAAACATGTGGCTAGCCAAGTATTTGCTGTCGCTGTCGAAAAGGATCAGATCCAGAAGGGGGTGCAGACGGGTGTGGCCCCGTGCGTGCCTGGCGCGTCGAGAACGGTCAACCGGAGCGCAGCGAGGTCGCAGCCCTCGTTGCCTACGTCGAGCCGCTCTGCGGCAATTCGAAGATCGTCGCTGACTCGGCGATGGAGACCTACGTCCTCGGCTGATCCGATCGACACGCTATGACCCAGGTCCATGCGCGGTCCGGCGGACTGGGGTCGCCCTTTGTGTCCCGTCGGCAAGGGACTCCGCTGGGCGAAGGTTCCATGCGCTGGAAGTGGGCGGAGGCGGCGGTTGCTGTAGATCCGTCGCTTCTCCCTCGCGTGGTCTGTTTGTGATCGATGGCTGCGCCCAATGTTGGTGATGTATCTTGGGTACATACATCGTGGATGTTGGAGGTGTCCGATGTCCGTCACGCAGATTGATCTCGACGACGAGGCGCTGGCCGAGGCCATGCGGCTCATGGGCGTCACGACGAAGAAGGAGACCGTCAACGCGGCCCTTCGGGACTACGTGGCGCGGATCAAGCGGCTTGAGGCTGCGGAGAAGTTGGCCGCGCGGGGCGCACGTGGTGAGTTCGAGGAGGCCGCGGCGGCGCAGGACGCGGAGAAGCGTGCGCGACGCGAGGCCTTCGAGTGATCACGTATCTGGTGGACACCTCGGCTCTGTGGCACCTGTTTCGCACCCCAGGTGCGTTGCGTCCATGGGAGGGACACATTGCCGCCGGGGTGTTCCACCTCTGCGAGCCGACACGTACCGAATTTCTCTACTCGGCAACCAGCCCGTCCCATCGGGATGAGCTCGCAGAGGAACTGGACGCGCTCTGCCTGCTCTCTCCGGTTCCGAAGAACGCCTGGCGTTGGGTCGACACCGCACAGTACAAACTGACCCAGCGGGGCCAGCATCGGGCGGCTGGAGTGATCGATCTGGTGGTGTGTGCGACAGCTGTACACCATGGGCACACCGTTCTCCACGTGGACAATGACTTCGCTACGGTGGCCGGAGTCCTCAAAGAAGTTCAGCAGCGAGACGCGCGAGCCTGACCTCCTGGGAAACATTCACGTGTGTCAGCCTCGCCGGCCTCTCGTTGATCGACGGCCACATCATTGTCCTAGGACGATGAACCTGGTCGGTTCGCAGAGCGCGACTGTCGCACCGCCCAGATCCGCGAGCCGCGCGGCAAGGGTGGCCTCTGCGAGCCGGGTTGGCAGTGCTGCGCTGAACTTGAGGCCGTTCAGCGCCCGTGCGTCCACTGCGGGAAGGCACAGTTGATCTGTTGCTTCCGCGATGGCCTTCGTCCATTTCGCGGGTGCCACGTCCTCGCGAAGTCGATACAGGTGTGTCTGTTGGCCGCTGGAGCGGATCGGCGATCGTGGTCAGTACGGCGGCCAGGGTGGCGTTGGCCCGGTATCCATCCCAGGTCCACCAGCGCGCACGGGTGTCGCGCCCGCCCCTTACGGCCACCGTCCTGTCGGGCTGGACCAGTTCCGAGCTGCTCTCGCGTGCCTGGGTGAGCGCGATCTCGCCACCTGTGCATTTCGCTGACCTGCGGAAACGCTCATTTTTTCGGGTGTCGAGGGGCGTCACGCAGGTTCCGGGACGAAGGAATGCAGGTCGTCCGCCCCGTCCTCTATGACGCTGTAGCTGCTTTCGGGTACCTCGTTCCAGGCGCCAGGCAGGTCGCCGAGAGGTTCGGAAACGATGAGGCGGGTGTCGTCGGACACTTCGTGCAGGAACGCCGCGTCGGGGTGCAGTTTGCGCAGGGCATCCACGCGGGTGCTGTAGAACAAGGACCGGGAAGCGCCCTCGCTCGAGTAGCGGAAGGCCCAGACGCGTTCGCCGTCGGTCACGCCGATCGTCATCTGCAGCGGGAACTCCACGCCGTGGTCGCGGCCGCTGCGCTCCACCGCACCCACCATCCGGGACACGGCGCCCGGCGGGTCCTGGTCCAGGCCGAAGGTGAGTGCCAGGTAGAACATCAGCTCCGAGTCCGTCGTCCCTTCGATGTCGGGGTACAGCCCAGGGGCGACGAGCAGGGACAGGTCGCGGCGCATGAGGTGGAAATCCGCGATGGCACCGTTGTGCATCCACATCCAGCGGCCGTGCCGGAAGGGGTGGCAGTTCGTCTGCTGCACCGCGGTGCCGGTCGTCGCCCGGATATGGGCGAAGAACAACGGGGAGCGGACATGATCCGCGAGCTCCCTCAGGTTGCGGTTGTTCCAGGCGGGTCCGACGTCCGTGAACAGGGCCGGGGTGCCGATGCGCTCCTGTGCGTACCATCCGACGCCGAAGCCGTCGCCGTTCGTCGTCTCGACACCCAGTCGCGAGTGGAGGCTCTGGTCGATCAGCGAGTGGGCCGGTCTGTAGAGGATGGTGTCGAGAAGCAGGGGTGTTCCCGAATAAGCGAGCCATCGGCACATGAACGATCACCTGTGTTCCTGCACACCCGCGGGAGCGCTCTGATCTCCCGCTCGCGGCGTCCGGAGTCTTCGACGAGTCCGCCGGTCACCTGACCCGACCGCAGTGCCCCGCTGCCCTGCCGGCTTGGCGCGAGCGCGTTCAGCATGGTCGGCGCCCCCGCGCCGAGGGCGACGCTGTGTCCGATGACCGGGTGGCTCCTGTCCCGATCCCATTTTCGCCCCCCTCTCGGCGCATCGCCATGGGGGCGCGGGCCGGCGGCCAGAGCTCCGGGCTCGGGGCCGCTCACCGCTCAGCGGCGACACACGGGAACGCAGGCCGGCCCCGGCGGACGGCTCCCGTCGGCGTGACAGGAGACAGAGCCTTTCGGCCCCTCACATATGTGCGTTGACGCCCGTTGTCGGTGAACCCACTCAGGGTCCCGCGCGGGTCTGGCGTGTTTCGGAAGTGTCACGGGTCTTGTCACCGGAGCGCGCGTCGTGCGAATGTCCGGGCGATGGTTACGTAACCATGGCCGGTTTACGCAGGTCTGGGACACCGGACCCTGGCTCATCCCTGGCTCGGCTCAGGTGACGAACCCGCACTCCGCCCTCCACGATTTCCCGTCACTGGAGACGACATGACCAAGACCCCGACGAGGTCGCGAAGACTGGCCAGTGCGCTCATGGCCGGCTTCGGCGCGACGCTTCTGTTGCTGACCGCCCCCGGCCCCGCCCTCGCCCAGCAGGACTCCGCGAAGCCGGCCGCCTCGTACGCTCCGGTGAAGACCGCGACGAAGGGGGGCACCAGTGACTTCCGCGGGGTGAACTGGGCCGACCCGCGCGACAACTACGCCAGTGACGCCGTGGTGCCGAGCGGGCTGTCGGTGACCGACAACTACCGCACCGTGTACCGCACCACGCAGAAGATGGTGAGCGGGTTCAGGAAGAACCTGGGCGCCAACACGCTGCGACTGCCGATCAACCCGGCAAGCGTGGGCACCACCTGGTGGAAGTCGTACCGGGCGACGATCGACGCGGCCACCGCTTCCGGTGACAAGGTCATCGTCAGTTACTGGGAGGCCGACTCCAGCAAGGACGGCCTGGTCGACGACACGGCCGCCTGGAAGACGATGTGGAACACCGTGGTGCGGGAGTACAAGCACAACCCGCGGGTCTACTTCGAGCCCATGAACGAGCCGCACGGCTACACCCTGGACCAGTGGGTGTCCGTCACCAGCGGCTGGCTCGCCCAGCACAAGGACGTCCCGCGCGGCCGTGTCGTGATCAGCGGTACCGGCTACAACGACAACGTCACCGGCGTCGGCGCGGCACCCGAACTGCGGGGAACCCTGCTGTCGTTGCACTTCTACGGGTTCTGGAACAGCTACACCCAGCAGTCGGACTGGACCGCCGACCTCGAGAAGCGGATCGGCAAGTACGCCGGCCGGACCGTCATCGACGAGGCCGGCTCCCCGATGACCACCGGTCTGAACTACGGCGCATGGAACGGCAACATCTACACCTCGTATCTCGCGGCCGTGGCCAACACCGCCCGCAGCAAGGGGATGGGACTGGTGTACTGGCCGGGGCTGCGCTTCGGCGACGCCTACTCCATCGAGTCGCTGGACGCCGAGGGCAACCTGGTGGACAACAACGCCGGCGGAGTCGCGCTGCTGCGCTGGGGCTACGGCTTCGGCAAGACCCCGCCGGTCAACGACCTGCCGCCCGCGCCTCCCGGTGAGGTCCTGCGCGGCGTGGCCTCGGGCCGCTGCGTCGACGTGCCCGGCTTCAGCACGACCAACGGCACCCAGCTCGACCTCTGGGACTGCAACGACGGCGGCAACCAGTCCTGGAACTGGAACGCGGACAAGCAGCTCACCGTCTACGGCAACAAGTGCATGACCGTGGGAGGCACCGGAGCCACGGCGGGAGACCCCGTGATCATCACCGACTGCACCGGCGCGGCGGCACAGCAGTGGAACGTGAACGCTGACCTCTCCGTGTCCAGCGTCGCCGACCCGGAGCTCTGCCTGGACGCGGCCGGAGCGGGCACCGGCAACGGCACATCGGTCGACGTCTGGTACTGCAACGGCGGCACCAACCAGCAGTGGGCCAGGAGCTGACACCGAACTGTGGGCGCCGTCGCGCTTCGCCTCACGGCGAGGCCGGCGGCGCTCAGGTGTACGGCCGATCCTGCCCAGCAGGAGGGTATCGACGGGATCATCCGCGGATCGCGAAGGCGATGAACTGGGTCACCTGGCGTGCCGCGAAGTTGTCGTCGGAGACCAGGACGACGGTGCGGCGGCCGTCGGGGAGGCGGGGGCCGAGGGTGATGCCCTCGACGTTGTCGACCCGGGACAGTCCGGGTACGTCGGACAGGTCGGTCACCAGCGTCTTGCGGACCGGCCGGACGGGTCGCGCGGACGGGTCGGACGGGTCGGTGAGGGAGTCGCGGCCGAGGACGTCGGTGGCGCCGTGCAGGTCGACCAGGTAGATCCGGGCCTTCCAGTTGTTGTCGGCGTAGATCGAGGCGCGCTCCAGGACCAGGAAGCGGTCGTGGCCGAGCGCGACGAGGTCACTGACCCCGTTGGTGTCGGTGCTGCCCGCGGGGGTCGCGGCGAACAGGGGCTCCAGGGGATAGGCGTACTGGGACAGCGGCTGTCCGGTGCGGGCGTCGTGGACGGTGATGCGGGTGAGCGCGCCGTGCTCGGGGGTGGGGTCGTCGCCGTCCTGGTAGAGGGGGTCCTCCATGGCGGTGACGATCCGTCGGCCGTCCGGGGTGAAGGTGACTCCTTCCAGGGTCTGGTTCTTGCGGGGGCCGAACTCCTGGGAGTTCATGTGCAGTTGAGGGGGCAGCGGGAGCTGTCCGGTGTAGGCGCCGGTCGTGGTGGCGCGGCGGATCCAGGGGTCGCCGAGGAGGGCCGGGCCGTCGGACGGGACGATGCGTTCGCCCTCGCTCGTCCAGACCAGGCCGCCGTCGCGCGGGTCGACGGCGATGCCCTCCGGGTCGGGTGCGACGGTGGACGTGGCGGTCGAGGTGGGCGGGAAGGTGGTGCCGTCCGGGCGGAGCCAGGGGTGGGTGCCGGTGAGCTCGACACCCTTCAGGGTGCCGCCGGTGAGGTCGACGTGAGCGGTGTAGAAGCGGGCCGCGCCGGTCTGCGACCGGTCGTCGCTGATCACGTAGTACGTGCCGGACTTCGCGTCGTAGCCGATGGCGGACAGCCCGCCGACGGTGGTGCCCTGGAAGGGCATGGCGTTCGGAAGCTCTCGCTCGCCGAGGAAGTCCAGCCGTATGCCGCTGTCGTGAGCGGCGGCGGCCGGGGTGCCGATGAGGGCGGGAAGCGCGGCCAGGACGACGGCGGTGGCGATGATCCGAGCGCGGGCGGCACGGATGCTCATGGGGTCTCCGTAAGTTGTGGGGTGGGCAGGCCGGGCGGGGCGGCGGGCGCGGTGCGGGACGCGCGACGGCGGCGCCAGGCGAAGAACGCGAGGGCGAGCAGGGTGAAGGCGTACGGGATCGCGGAGACCAGCTGCGACGGGATGGCGAGGTTGCCGAGCTGGACGGCGAGGGCCTCGGCGGTGCCGAAGCCGAGGGCGGCGAGGAAGACGCCCCAGGGGCGCAGGGCGCCGAGGAACACGGCGGCCAGGGCGATGTAGCCGCGGCCCGCGGTCATACCGGTGACGAAGAAGGACACCGCGCCCATGCTCAGGAACACTCCGGCAGCCCCGGCCAGCGCGCCGCTGAGCGCGAGGGCGCGGAACTGGACCCGGTGCACGTGGATGCCCACCGAGCGGGCCGCCTCGGGATGCTCGCCGACGGCACGCAGATGGAAGCCGAACCGGGCCCGGTACAGCAGCCAGGCCACCGCCGGGGCGGCGGCGAGCGCGGCCCAGGTCAGCACGTTCTGCCCGCTGAGCACCGCACCGAGACCGGGAACGTCCTCGATCAGCGGCAGCCGGACCGAGGGCAGCGCCCCGCTGTGCAGCCTGCTGGTCCCGCCCTTGTCACCGAGGAGCGCGTACACGGTGTACGCCGTCGCGCCCGCAGCGAGCAGGTTGAGGCCGATGCCCGCGATGATGGCGTCCGCGCCGAGGTACAGGTGCAGCACGCCGAGCAGCAGGGCGAGAAGCGCGCCCCCGGCGATCCCGCAGACGGCGCCCGCCCACACCGAGCCGCTGTACCCGGCGACCAGCGCACCCGTGCAGGCGGCGGTCAGCATCGAGCCCTCCAGCGCGATGTTGGGCACACCGGCCCGCTCGGCCAGCAGACCGCCGAGGGCGGCGAGGACGTACGGCGTGGACACCCCGAGGATCGCCGCGAGGAATCCGGTGCTGAGCACGACGTCGAGCACGGGGCCCATCAGCGGGCCTCCCTTCGGGCGAGGTACCGCTTGACGAGTTCGGGCAGCGCCCGGGCGGTCACGAGCAGCACGATGACCGCCTGGATGATGGTCACGGCCTCGGAGCCGACGTCGGTCTGCTGCTCCATCACATCGCCGCCGACGCGCAGATACGAGTAGAGGAGCGCGGCGGCGACCACGCCGATGGGGTTGTTGCGGCCCAGCAGGGCGACGACGATGCCCTCGAAGGCCAGGCCGCCCGCCATGTCGGGCTGGAGCCCGCCGTAGACACCGAGGGCCAGGTGAGCCCCGGCGAGACCGGCGAGCGCGCCGCCGATGACGAAGCTCCACTCGATGGTGCGCGGCACGTCGAGGCCGCCGTACCGGGCGAAGTCCGGGTTGGAGCCGGTGATCCGGATGCGGTAGCCGAGGGGTGTCCTCGCCAGCAGGAACCAGACGGCCGCGGCCACCGCGAGCATCCCGAAGAGGCCGATGTTCGCCTGGTCCAGGGGGACGCCGAAGAAGTCAGAGAGGAGGGGCAGCGCCGAGTCCGGCTGCACCGGGGCGGACTGCACGGCGCTGCTTTCCGGCGCCTTGATGTGGTCGGTGAGGAGATAGTCGAAGACCCGTACGACGACGGCGTTCAGCATCAGGGTGGCCACGATCTCGTTGGCTCCGAGGCGGGCCTTCATCACCCCCGGGACCGCGCCCAGCGCGCCCCCGGCGAGGGCGGCGACGGCGAGCGGCACCAGGACGGCGGCGACGGGCGGCAGGTGCAGGTTGATCGCCACCAGGGCGCTCGCGAGCGCGCCGGCGTACACCTGGCCCTCCGCGCCGAGGCTGATCTGCCGGGCCCGGAAGGGGATCGACACGGACAGGCCGAGCAGCGCCAGGGTGGTGGCGTCGGCGAGCCAGCGGCCGATGCGGGGGGTGCGTTCCAGCGGGCCGGTGAGCAGGGCGTTGAGGGCGCCGGTGGCGTCCTTGCCGGTGGCCAGGACGACCAGGAAGGCGATGAGGACGGCGACGGCGACGGTCAGCACGGTCATCGTCAGCTCGACGACGGCCGTACGGCGCCGGGTGGCGAGGAAATCCCGGCGTCCCTGCGTCTCAGGCCGGCCTTGCCGTTCCGCGTCCGCTCCGGGTTTCAGGATCGAGGTCATCGGACACCTGCCGTGATCCGCTCGTCGGAATGCCGCTCCACACCGAGCATGTACAGGCCGGTGGCCTCCTCGGTGAGACCGGTCGGGTCGTCGAAGCGGGCGACGAGGCGGCCGTCCTTGATGACCAGCAACCGGTCGGAGAGCGCGAGCAGTTCACCGAGGTCGGCGGAGACCAGCAGCACCGCCGCGCCCGCGTCCCGGGCCTCGATCAGCCGCTCGTACATGAAGTGCATGGCGCCGATGTCGACGCCCCGGGTCAGCTGTGCGGCGAGCAACAGGCGTGGCCGGGCGGACAGTTCGCGGGCGACGACGACCTTCTGCAGGTTGCCGCCGGACAGTGAACCGGCCGTCGCGTCGGGATGCGGGGCGCGGATCGCGTACCGGCCGATCAGGTCCTCGGCCAGTTCACGGATGCGGCGGGTGCGCAGGATGCCCCGGCGGGCGACGGGGGGCCGGTCGTGGCGGTCGACGATCAGGTTGTCGGCGACGGAGCGGTCCAGGGCCGCCCCGTTGGACTGCCGGTCCTCGGGCACGTGGGCGACACCGGCCCGGCGGTGGCCCGCCGCGTCGAGGTGGGTGACGTCGGCGTCGTCCACGGTGACCGTTCCGGCGGTGGGGCGGCGCAGTCCGGCGAGGAGTTCGACGAGTTCGGTCTGGCCGTTGCCCTCGACGCCCGCGAGGCCGACGATCTCACCGGCCGCGATGTCGAGGGCCACGTCGTGCACCGAGGGGCCGGAGAGCCCTCGTACCCGTAGTACTCCCGCTCCGGGGCGGGCCGGAGGCCTGCTCACGTCGAGGGACATCTCCCGGCCGACCATCATGGACGCGAGCTGCGCCGGGGACGCCTCCTCGGTACGTACGGTCGCGATCATCGACCCGGCGCGCATGACGGTGACGCGGTCGCTGATCTCCCGTACCTCCTTGAGCTTGTGCGAGATGAACAGCACGGTCATGCCCGAGTCGCGCAGTCCGCGGACCGCGGTGAACAGGTCGGTGGTCTCCTGAGGGGTGAGCACGGCGGTGGGCTCGTCGAGGATCAGGATGCGGGCGCCGCGGTGCAGGGCCTTGAGGATCTCGGCGCGCTGGCGCATCCCCACCGACACCGCGTCGACCCTGGCCTCCGGGTCGACGGCGAGCCCCGCCTCCTCGGCCAGCGCGGCGGTACGTTCGGCGGCGGCGACGCGGTCGACGCGGCCCGGCCGCCCCGGTTCGACGCCGAGGACGACGTTCTCGGCGATGGTGAACGACGGCACCAGCATGAGGTTCTGGTGGACCATCCCCACCCCGAGGGCGATGGCGTCCTGCGGCCGGGAGAACCTGACCGGCCTGCCGTGCACGCTGAGTTGGCCGGCCGACGGCTGTTCCAGCCCGTACAGCAGTTTCATCAGAGTGGACTTGCCGGCGCCGTTCTGCCCGACGATCGCCCTGATCTCGCCGACCGGCACCGACAGGTCGACGTCGATCACGGCGCGGGTGCCGTTGGGGTAGGTCTTGCCCAGGCCCGTGGCCGCAAGGGCGGCAGGGGCCTTCTCCGCGGCGCCGTGCACGGCCGCGTCGGTTTCCTCGATGGGTTCCACCAGTGTTCCTCGGAGGTCAGAAGGCCGAAGGGACCTTGACGGCACCGGACTTGACCTTCGCGGCCTGCGCCTGAAGTTCGGCGCGTACGGCGGCGGGGACGAGCTTTTCGAAGTTCGCGTTGTCCACGTAACCCACGCCGTCCTCGGCCAGGCCCACGGCGGCGGGCTTGCCGTAGGCGAGCGTGCCGGCCTTGTTCGCCTTGGCCGCCAGGTAGAGGGCGTTGCCGGCGTTCTTGAGGATGGAGGTGACGACGGTCTCCCGCTGGGCGGGGTCGGTGAGCGTCTTGTACTGGTCGGAGTCGACGCCGAAGGCGTACCGCTTGGCGGTGACGGCCGACTCGAACACGCCGAGCCCGGAGGATCCGGCGACGGGCCACACCAGTTCGGCGCCCTGCCCGTACATCGCCGAGGCGATCTGCTTGCCCTTCGCCGGGTCGCCGAACGGGTTGTCGCCGCCGACGTACTGCACGAGGACACCGGAGGACGGATTTCCGCCCGCCGCCTTGAAACCTGCCTTGAAGCCGACGACGAAGTCCTCGATGACGGGAATCTTCACTCCGCCGATCACGCCCACTTTCCCGTTTCCGGCGCTGCCCGGAAGGGACTTGTCGGCGACGAGTTTTTCGGCGAGGAATCCGGCGAGATAGGCGGCCTCGTTCTGCTTGAAGGTGACCGAGTAGACGTTCGCGCACTTGTTGGAACAGCCGCTCTTGCCCGTGTAGTCGACGGAGCCGTCGAAGAGCCAGAACTTCTTGTCCGGGTATTCCGGGGCCAGCTTGGAGACGAGGTCGACGGTGTCCACGGTGCCCGCCGCGAGCACGTCGTAGTCGTCGCCGGCGGCGGCGTCCTCGAAGCCGGAGGCCCACTTGGTGCGGTCGCTGCCCAGCTCGACGACCTTCAGGCTGTAACCGAGGTCCTTCTCCGTCTTCTGCAGGCCCGCGTACGCGGAGTCGAAGAAGGAACGGTCGCCGAGGTTGCCGTTGATGACGAACTTGATTCTCGGCTTGCCGGAATCCCCGGCCTGGGAAGAGTCGGCGTCCGTCGAGGCGCCGCATGCGGCGAGGGTGAGGGAGAGCGCCGCGACGCCTCCCAGAATTCTGATCTTGTTCATTGCCTGGATTCACTTTCTCTGCGGGGGCATTCTTGGTCATTGGCCGAAAGCTATGCAATGCAAAACGTTTTGGCTATGGGTCTTTGTGTTCTCTCGCGTTAGGAGTTTGTTTCCGGGAGCAGCGCGGTGGCCGCGATGGTGACGGCCCTGTCGAAGTCGGTCTCCCGTTCGTCCGGGGTGAGCGCCTGCGCGTGGCGCACGTGGTCGCTGACGGTCAGGACGGCGAGCGCCTGGCCGCCCTCGGCGGCGGCGGTCGCGTACAGGCCCGCGGCCTCCATCTCGACGGCGAGGGTCCCGTGCGTCTCCAGCCGTTCGAACAGCGCCGGTCGCTCCAGATAGAAGTGGTCGGTGGTGAACACCGGCCCGATGTGCGTGCGCGGTCCGGCTCCGTCACCGCTCCCGCCACCGGCTTCGGCGGCTCGTGCGGCGGCCGCGGCCAGGCCGAAGGAGGCCGCGTGACTGAGGTGCACACCGTCGATACGGCGGCTGCCCATCGCCGAGTCGGTGTGGGCGGCGGTGGCCACGACGACGTCCCGCAGCCCCACCGAGGCGGGGATGCCGCCCGCGGTGCCCACGCGGACGATGCGGCGCACGCCGTAGAAGCGGAAGAGCTCGGTCGCGTAGATCGTGACGGACGGCATGCCCATACCGGAGGCCAGCACGGACAGGGGCGCCCCTCGGTACGTTCCGGTGTAGCCCTCGATGCCGCGTACGTCGGTGACCAGCCGGGCATTCTGAAGGATCGTTTCCGCGATACGGCGTGCGCGGCGCGGGTCGCCGGGCATCAGCACGTCCGGCGCGAAGTCGCCGGGGGCGGCCGAGATGTGGGCGGTGACCATCAGGCCTCCTCCGCCTTCGCCTTTGCCTCTGCCGGGGTGCCGGCCAGCCAGCGGACCAGCCGGTCCCACAGTTCGGGGTAGCCCTCCCACTGCAGAAAGGCGGGCGGGGCCCAGTGCGGCGCCAGGTCGGACGTGAACGCCGCCGACCTGCCCGCGCCGTATCCGCCCACCGCCAGCAGCGGATGGCCCGCGCACTCGACGAGCAGCTCCGCGCCGTCCCCTACCGCCACCTCGTTGAGGCCGAGCAGGTCCGGCCAGGTCGCGTCCAGCCCGTCGACCACCGGGTGCCGGGCGAGAACCCGGGGTGCGGCCCCGGCGGGCAGCTCCACCCGGTCGTCCCGGTCGTGCAGGGCGACCGGCAGCGCGGCGGCCAGCGGAGTGCGGCCCCAGCGGGCCTTGGCGTCGATGCCGGTGAAGGTGAGGTAGCCGCCGACCATCAGCAGGCCGCCGCCGCGCTCGACGTACTCCCGGAGCAGTTCCGTACGGTCCGGCGTGGGCACCGAGTGGGCGAAGGTCTGCGGGGTGAGCTGGAAGCTGTTGGCGCCGACATCGCTGATCACGACGACGTCGTAGGCGTCCAGTTCCTCGGCGGTGGCGGGCACTCTGGTCGCTATCTCGTGCGCCGGGACGTACGTCACCGTGTGGCCGCGTTCGCGCAGCGCGTCGAGGAAGACCTGGGCGCCCTCGACGTACTCGGAGGTGAAGAAGGAGTCGAACCCCTTCTGGTGAACGGAGTGGGTGAACCAGGACTCACCCACGACGAGGACATGGGGCATCGCTGCACGGCCTTTCAATGAGGTGTGAGGTGTGAGGTGCGGGGTGTTGGGTGTTGAGGTGGTGGTGGGGCGGGGTGCGCCGGTCAGCGGGCCGGGCGCACGGGCGCCGTACTGGCGCGGACCTTCAGCCGGACCGGCAGGATGTGCCGGGAGGCGGGGGGCACCTCGTCACGGTGGACGTAGCTCAGGAGCTGGGCCCCGGCGGTGCGGCCGATGTCGTAGGCGGGCTGGTGGACGGTGGTGAGGCGGGGGTGGACCCGGGAGGCGAGCATGATGTCGTCGAAGCCCGCCACCGAGACGTCGTCGGGGACGCTCAGGCCCGCGTCCTCCAGGGCGGCGACCGCGCCCAGCGCCATCAGGTCGTTGGCGGCGAACACCGCGGTGAAGCGGCGCGGGCCGCCGCCCTCCAGGGCCGTGGCGACCAGGTCGTAGCCGGACCGCTCGACGAACGCGCCCTCGACCTCGGTGACGCCCGTGTCGCCGAACGCCTCCCGGAAACCGGCGATCCGCTCCAGGCTGCTGACCAGGTCCACCGGCCCGCTGATCGCCAGCACCCGGCGGTGGCCCAGCTCCCGCAGATGCTGCCCGATCAGCCGGCCGCCCGCGCGGTGGTCGGCGGTGACCAGGATGGTCTGCTCCAGCAGCCCGGGGACGACCTCGTCGGCCAGGGCGATGGGGAACCGCCCGAGCAGCGACGCCAGCCGGCTGCGGGAGGGCGGTGAGCCGGAGGCGTACACCATGCCGTCGATGAACCGGCCCCGGAGCATCTCCAGATAGCGGTCCTCGCGGTCGGGGTCGAACTCGGTGTTGCACAGGATGACCCCGTAGCCGAGGTCGTGGGCGGCGTCGTCGACGCCCTTGGCGAGTTCGGCGAAGAACTGGTTGGTGATGTCGGGCACCAGCAGCCCTATGACGTTGGTCGAACCGGCCTGAAGGTTGCGGGCCGTGGACGCCGGGACGTAGCCCAGCCTGCTGACGACCGAGCGGACCCGCTCGGCGGTCTCCTCCGCGACCGGCCGGTTGCCGCTCAGCACATGCGACACCGTGGTCGGACTGACCCGGGCGGCGGCCGCCACGTCCTTGATCGACGCGGGCCGCCGCAACCGGCGGCGCCCCGGATCCTCGTCCCGTTCAGGGGTCATAGTGCTGCACCGCCCTGCCGTGCGAGGTGTCGAGCAGCGCGGGCACGCGTGCCTCGATCTCGGCCAGCAGCGCGGGCAGGTCCACCGTCAGCAGTCGGCCGTCCCGCACCACGACCCGTCCGTCGACGACGACCGTGCGCACATCGCTCGCCCGGGCGCTGTAGACCAGGGCCGCCACCGGGTCGTGCACCGGGCGGCAGTGCGCGCCGCCCAGGTCGACCAGCACGATGTCTCCGGCCCGGCCCGGCTCCAGGGCGCCGATCCGGCCGCCGAGGCCCAGCGCCCGGGCTCCGCCGCGCGTGGCCAGCCGGACGGTGTCGGACACCGTCATCCAGGTGGCGTCCCGTTCGGCCTGCTTCTGGGTGAGCGCGATCAGCCGCATCGCCTCCCACACGTCCAGCGTGTTGTGCCCGGCGGCCCCGTCCGTCCCGGCGCCGACGGCGACACCGGCGTCCAGCAGGTTCCGTACCGGGGTGAGCGGATGCAGGGCGTGCTTCAGATACACCTTCGGACAGCAGGCCACGCCGGTACGGTCCCCGTGCGCCGCCAGCGTCGGCAGGTCCTCGGCGACGATGCCGCAGCCGTGCGCGATCAGCGCGCCCGCGTCCAGCACCCCGGTCCGCTCCAGCACCGTGATGGGGGTGATGCCACGCCGGGCGAGACTCGACTCGGTCTGCTCCAGGTGCTCGGCGGCGTGGATGTGGATACGCAGGCCCGCCTCCCGGGCCAGTTCCGCGAGTCGGACCAGGTCCGCGTCCTCGACGGTGTACGGCGCGTGCGGGCCCAGCGACGCCGTGACCCGTCCGTCACCCGTGCCGTGCAGGGCTACGGCGGTCTCGGCGCTCTCCTCCAGGGCCGCGCGACCCCGGCTGCTGAAGTAGGTCGGCGCGATGTCGGCCCGGATCCCGGTCCGTACGACGGCGTCGGCGATCCGCTCGGCGTGGAAGTAGTGGTCGGCGAACGTGGTCACGCCGCTGAGCAGCATCTCCGCACAGGCCAGCTGCGCGCCGAGGCCGATGTCGGCGGGGGTGAGGTTGACCTCCATGGGCCACACCCGCTCGTTGAACCAGGCCTCCACGCTCACGTCCTCGGCGGCGCCGCGCATCAGCGTCATCGGGCCGTGCGTGTGGGCGTTCACCAGCCCGGGTACGGCGAGCAGTCCCGTGCCGTCCACGGTCTCCGCCCCGGCCGCCTCCGGTCCGCAGCCGGCCGGGCCCAGCCAGGCGATCACCCCGTCCTCGACCAGGATGTCCTGGTCCCTCTCCACTCGGCAGGGGCCCTGCTCGGGCGTCACGAGCACCGAGCAGGACGTCACGATCAGTCGGCGCGTCATGAGGATCCTTCCGTTCGAAACGGACGTTAAGGATCCAAAACGTTTTGCACAAGCCCCGCATATCCGACGCGTCCTCGGCGAGGGCGACGCGATCGAGGTCCATGGACGTCCGCAGACTGCGGGACCGCGGCGGACGCCCGACGGTGTGGGCTGTGGCAGCCGAACCGCCGCCTCAGGACGGGAAGGGGAGACGAGCCGTCAGATGTCCTCCCACCGGCGGTCGTTCACCTCGCGACGCACGTCCACCGCTTCAGTCCGCGTCGGCGACCACAGAACCGACGCGGTCGGCCAGGGTCGGGTCGCGGCGGACCAGGAGGGCCGCGTAGCCGACGGCGGCGAGCAGGGCGGTCAGTGCCGCGTAGGGGAACCAGTTGTACGGGGCGGGCTGGCCCGGCTTGGCCAAGTAGTACAGCGGGACCAGGATGGCCAGGGTGCCGAGCGTGGGCAGTACCAGGTGCCGGACCACCCGGAACTCCTGCGGCCGGTACCTGCGGTAGTACAGCGGCAGGGCGATGTTGGAGGCGAGGTAGACCAGCAGGATCAGGATGGTGCCGAGGGTCGAGGACTCGGTGAAGAAGACCACCGGGTTCATCGGGCCGCGGCCGGATCCCACCAGATGGCCCAGGCCCCAGCCGCCGATGATCAGCAGGGCGGTGGCGGCGAAGGTGATGATCGCGTTGTTCGGCGTACGGCGGGTGGGGTGCACGTAGCCGAAGAAGGACGGGAGCAGACCCTCGCGCCCGGCGTTGAACACCAGGCGGGCCTGGGAGTTGATGCCGGCGATCAGCACGCCGAGCGTGGAGGTCAGACCGCCCAGATAGGTGAGGAACGCCAGCGCGCCGAGGGTGTGCTGGGCCACCTCGACGAAGGGGATCGGGGAGGCCCCGAGTCTGTTCACGTCGTAGCCGAAGCCCGTCACCGTGGCGTAGGCGAAGAGAACGTAGCTCACCGTCATGATCGCGATGGAGGAGAACACCGCGCGGCCGACGTTGCGCCGCGGATTCTCCGTCTCCTCGGCGAGCGCGGCCGAGTTCTCCCAGCCGACGAACAGGTACACCGCCAGGGGGAAACCCGCCGCCAGACCCCTGAAGCCGTGGCTGATATGGCTGGGCAGGAACGGATCGAGGGAAAGCGAGCCGCGGTGTTCCACGAGCGCCGCGATCGAGACCACGGCCAGTACCAGCATTTCGACGCCGAAGAAGTAGCCGGCCCATTTGGTGGAGACCACGATCCCGCGCAGCATCAACCCCACGGCCAGTCCGGTGAGCAGCAGGGTCCAGATGATCCACGGCAGGTCCACGCCGGTGTAGTGGTACAGGGTGATCTGCACGAACCCGCCGGAGATCGCGATGACGGAGGCCATCGCGATGATGTAGCCGAGCCCCGCCAGCAGCGCCGTGGTCACCGCGCTGACCGGTCCGAAGGTCTTGCCCACGAAGGTGGTGAAGCTGCCGGCCGAGGGGTGCGCCCGGGAGAACTCCGCCAGCGTGTTGCCGAGCAGCGCGACCGCGATGCCCGCGGCGACGATGGTCAGGGGTGAGGCCACGCCCGCGGTGGTGGCCAGGAAGGCGAAACCGAAGAAGAAGCTCATGGCCGGGCCGACGTTGGCCATCGTGGCGGCGGCGATGTCCGCCATGCCGAGGACGCCGCCACGCAGCCGCTGCGGCGCGTCGCCGACGGGGCCCGGCGGGGACAGCGGGCCTGCTCCGGGGTCGGGCATGGCGGCAACTCCTTGTGCGGTGGTGGCCTGATGGGTGCCGCTTCGACTACCGGCGCGGGTTCCCGGCGGTCGGACCGGCACGACCGGGCGTCAGCGGTGCCGGGAACGCTGGTGTGCCTTCACCGCCCGCACGGCCGGATCGGTCGCACCCCGGCCCAGTTCGGCGAGCAGTTCGGCGTGACAGTGGTTCTGGGCCCGGATCACCGTGGGGTGCGGCGCGGGCAGCAGCAGGCAGAGCCGGCCGAGCAGGTCGGCGGCGAACTCGCGCATTCCGGCACCGCCGAGCGTCTGTGCGAGGTCCAGGTGGAAGCGGGCCTCCAACTCGGCCAGGCGTGCCGGGTCGTCGGTCAGTTCCGTCTCCTCGACCAGCGCCCGCAGCCCCTCCAGCCGCTCGGCCGGGACCTCTCCCGAACTGTGCGCCACGAGGCCGCATTCGAGCAGCAGATGGAAGGCGTCCAGGGAGGCCGCCTCCGCGGCGTCGTGCATCACGGCGACGACGGTGTCCCAGTCCCGCGCGACGAAGGTGCCGCCCGCCCGTCCGCGCCGACGGTCGAGCAGGCCGTCCTGGCACATGCCCTCCAGCGCGCGACGCACGGTGATCTCGCTGATCCCCAGTTCCTCGGCGAGGACCCCGGCATCCGGGAGCCGGTCCCCCGGCCGCACGGAGCGCAGGCGTACCCGCAGCGCGATCCTCGACCGGACGAGATCGGATCCGCTCTGGCCCGTGCCGGGCAGGGCGCGGGCGTGTCCCACGTCGGTGACCGATGTCGTCCGAGCCGGGCCCGGCTGGTTGTAAGGCCCGAACTTGCCCGCTGCATTCACGACGCCACCCTAACGGCCTGCTGAACGCGGTCGCGGCCCGCGACTTCTCGGCGTTCGCCCCACCGGGAGGCGGGCTCGCGCGGGTGTGGTGCACAGGGACTCCCAGGGTGCGGGGAGCGCCGGAGAGGCTGCTCCGAAGCGGTCCGGGACGGCCCCGAACAGCCGGCCACGGCGTGGCGCGGGTGTCGCGACGGTAGGGGGAGCGCCGCGATGGAGGAAAAATTAGAGCAAGGTGAACAGTTAAACAAGACCTTGCTGCGACCGGCCCGGAGGTGGGGGAGAAGGCCGAGTCGGCCGCTGTGTCGGCACGCCTCTGAGCAGGGGTTTCGCGTCTCGGTGAGCGGTCCGCGGGGCGGGTCGACGGCGGCGCCTGCGGGACGCGGGTGCGCCGGAAGGCGGCGCGCGGACGCCGTGGGTCGGACGAACGGACCCCTTGTTTTATTTGATCGCCGTGAACTATTTTCCTGAGCGTCACCGGGCGACCGATGCAGCAGACCTCGGCCGGCGGCCGTGATCCACCATGCCCTCCCCGCGACCGTGATCGCCACCCCCGCCCCGGCCCCGCCCCCTGACCCGGCACCCCCGCACGACCCGCCCGGCGGAATCCATACGGCCACCGC
>NZ_JXTE01000339.1 GCF_000972385.1 Streptomyces sp. WM6386 | reverse complement strand
GTCGATTGTCAGCCATGCCGCCCACTATCGATGTGGTTCCGGTCGCGCAGCGGATCGGCAGGGGTCACCCTGCTTCCATTCAGCCCATCCGATTAGACCGGGCGATTGAGTCAGCCCCGCAGATCCGGCCTGTCCCGAGCAGGACGGGCCGGACCGTTGAGGGGTCGTCAGGAGATACGCCATGCCAGGGCGTAGGGTTGGGCGAATTGGGTGATCCTGTGGGCGCGAACGACGACCTCGGCGTCCCCAGCGGGGACGTTCTGCCAGTTGACCTGCTCGACATTGTTGACGCGGTCGAATCCAGGATCCGTGCCCATGTTGCCGTGGCGTTCCTGGCCGCCCGCGCGGACGATCAGGTTCAGGTCGTTCTGCAGGGCCGCACCGGGCGGGTCCGTCCAGACCAGAGTGATCTTCAGAGTGTTGCCCGCCCCTTGCGGCACCGTGATGCGGAACGCGCGCTTCTCGCCCTGGTCCAGTTCTTCCTCGGCGGCGAATCCCGCCTGGTTGCCGTCGCCGTTGTCGGTCAGGACGACGGACCTTTCGAGGTTGACGAGGCCGAAGCCGGAATTGTTGTTGGGGGAGACGCCGGCCTCACTGGGGTTGTACTGGCCGGGCAAGTCCTGTGCGCCGTTGATCAGCATGGCTTTCAGGAGTGCCGCGCTCGGGTTGGGAG
>NZ_JXTE01000338.1 GCF_000972385.1 Streptomyces sp. WM6386 | reverse complement strand
GTCCGCGACGCTTCCCGCGTTGGCCACCAGCACTTCGATGTGTCCGGCCTCCTCGCGGACTCGCTCGTAGAGCGCGTCCAGGTCGGCCAGGACCGAGACGTCGGATCGTACGCCGGTGGCCGCAGGGCCCATCTCCTTGACTGCCGCTTCGAGACGGTCGACGTCCCGACCGGTCACGAAGACCCGTGCGCCCTCCCGTACGAAGCGATGGGCGATGGCCAGCCCGATCCCGCTGGTCCCTCCGGTGATCACGGCCACCTTCTCCCGCAGCACGCCTGGCATGTCGAACCCCTTCGGTAGTGGAATGGATCGTCCATAACGTAGGTAGTAATGGACGATCGAGTCAAGAATCGCTAGGCTGAGATCATGGCGAGACCACGCGCATTCGACGAACGCCAAGTCCTGGAGCGGGCCCGGGAACAGTTCTGGGCGACCGGCTATGCGGGAACCCGGATGGACGACATCGCCCAGGCGAGCGGCTTGGGCAAGGGCAGCCTGTACGGCGCATTCGGCGACAAGGGCAAGCTGTTCCACCGGGTGTTCGGTGACTGGTGCACCGCAGTCGTCGAGGTGGCCGAAGGACGGCTGGCGGGTGGCCCGGACGCAGAGGCGTTGGCCCGGCTGTCGGGATACGTGCACCTGATGGCGGAGAACACCGCCTCCGACGCCGAGCGCCGC
>NZ_JXTE01000337.1 GCF_000972385.1 Streptomyces sp. WM6386 | reverse complement strand
GTGGTGTTTGCTGCCGGGCGGATCCTGGTGCCGGGCGGGACGGTCAGCTGCCATTCGCGGGTCACCGCGCCGAGCAGGGTCTCGAGTTCCTTCCAGGCGAACGGTTCCCCGACGCACCCCCGGGCCCCGGCGCCGAAGGGGATGTACGAGGCGTCCTGGGCGGTCGGGGCGGTGGTGAGCCAGCGGTCCGGGTCGAAGCGGTGCGGGTCCGGGTAGCGGTCGGGGTCCCTGTGCAGCAGGTAGGAGCTGAACATCACGTGCGTGCCGGCGGGGAACGTGCGCTCGCCGAGCGTGATGTTCGAGAGGGCCTTGCGGCAGGTGATCCACACGGGCGGGTAGAGCCGCAGCACCTCCGCCAGGAACCGCAGGGTGTAGCCGGGCGGACCGTGCCCGTGGCCGGAGGGGGCACCTGGGCACGCGACCGCGGTGCGCGCCAGGTCCTTGAGGACGTTCTCCTCGGTCTGGGGGTGTTCGGCGAGCACGTACAGGGCCCAGGACATCACCGATGCCGTGGTGACGGTGGCCGCGATCAGCATCATGACGGCCTCGTCGCAGATCTCGCCGGTGCTAAGGGCGGAAGAGTCGTTGCGTTCGGCGCCCGACAGGAGTGCCGAGAGATAGCCGGTCGTGGAATCCGTGGAGCCGAGACGGTCGGCGAGCAGGGAGCGGAAACCGGTGA
>NZ_JXTE01000336.1 GCF_000972385.1 Streptomyces sp. WM6386 | reverse complement strand
GACCTGACAAGGACGATCAGCGTGCCGCGCCCCGGTGACATCCGCTTGCCTGCCGCCCCGGCCAGGTCCGCGACACCGCATGCCGTCGCCCGCTGGTGCGCCGCCCAGGGCTGGCCGGTCCATCCTCTGGCTCCCGGCCGCAAGACCCCGGCCGCCAACTGCCCCGAGTGCAGGGACCGAAGCCACGACCCGAAGACATGCCCCTGCCTGCCCGCAGGACGCCCCTGCCACGGTTTCCACGCCGCCACCACCGACGTGCGGTACATCGACGCCTGGTGGGGGAGCAGCAGCCCCTCCGCAGGCGTAGGTGTCGCCTGCGGTCCGGCCGAGCTCGTCGTCCTCGACGTGGATGCGCACAGCGTCCAGGTCCCCGACCGCAGCCGCCTCCTGCCGGGCATCCCCAACCCCGATGCCGTGAATCTCACCGGCCTCGCCTCGGGCTTCGACACCCTCGCCCTTCTGGCGGCCTTCCGGGGCCAGCCCGACCCGACCCACGACGAGACGACCCTCCGCGTGCGCACGCCCTCCGGAGGCCTGCACATCTGGTACCGAAACCCGCACCCGGCAACCCGGTTGCGTTGCTCGACCGGCTCCAGCCCCAAGGTCGCGCTGGCCTGGCAGGTCGATGTGAGGGCCGACGGCGGGTACATCATCGCCCCCACCACCCGCACCGCACAGGGC
>NZ_JXTE01000335.1 GCF_000972385.1 Streptomyces sp. WM6386 | reverse complement strand
ACCTAGGGTCCCTGCAGGGACCGTCCTTTCCTTCAGTCCCTGCACAAACGCGCAGGTCAGCGCGTTTTCCCCTTCTCCAGCAGGGACTGTAGGGACTCAACTCTCTAATTATGAGCTGAACTAGACATATGGAGGCAGATGCGTACGCGCGTACGAAAAAAGCTCTACTCCAGCTCATAATTAGGAAGTTCAGTCCCTACAGTCCCTGATCTGACCCCCCAAAAGCCTCTGACCTGCGCAGATACCAGGGACTGAAGCCCAGGGACCGAACAGTCCCTCAGGCCCTCTCCGTCCCTCGGTTCGGTCCCTCGATCTATTACGTCGTAATAAAACCTGGCCTACCTAACGCGTCGTTCGCGTTTTTGATCACCTGCGTTAGTAAGGTGACCCCATGACTTCTCCAGCCTCCCCGAACGACCGTGAGAAGGTCGTCTCCAAGCTGCCGGGATGGCTCCGGCAGGACCTCAAGATCAGAGCCGCCCAGAAGGGCATCGAGATCCAGGCGGCCGTAGAGCAGGGCATCCAGGACTGGTGCAACCTCGCCTCGGCGACGGCCGGGGTCGACACCTCCGGCGCCGACTCGTTCTCCACCTTCCTGCCGGAAGGTCAGTGGGACGAGTTCAAGCGAATCGCGAGCGACCGTCGAGTCTCTCTCATCCAGGGTCTGGCCCAGTCCGTGCAG
>NZ_JXTE01000334.1 GCF_000972385.1 Streptomyces sp. WM6386 | reverse complement strand
GTCGTAGGCGCACTGCAGGACGACGCCGTTGTAGCCGGTGTCGAGCAGATGCGGCTGCTGCGGGGTCTGTACGGCCTCCAGGGTCAGGCCCTCCACCCCCGCGCCGGTCAACGCCTGCACATGGGTGGTCAGTTGCGGGTTCCACTGCGGGCGCAGGTCCAGCGGGAGCGGCCGTTCGAGGGTGACCCGGCGACCGCGGACGCGGGTGATGCGTACGGGCCATTCGTAGGGGACGTACGAGGTCAGTTTCGTCTTGTCGTTCCAGAGGTAGCCCTGGGGACCGGGGCCGCCGCCGCACATGTGCTCCAGCAAGGTGTGGTCGGCGTCGTCGGACAGCCGCAGCAGGACCAGGGCGCCGGGGCGCAACGACGATGTGTCCGCGGCTGTCACCGTCCAGGAGCCTTGGCGGGCCGGGTCCAGGGCGGTGAGCGGGCTCCATTCGTCGCGGCGGTTGCCCGTCCAGCCCTCGAAGGGCCACGCCCGGGCCCGGATCGCGGCCACGAGGGACGTCCAGCGGGCTTCGGGGGCCAGCCAGATCAGGCCGCCCGCCCAGGACCAGGAGGACTTGTCGCCGCCGTAGCGGGAGCCGTACACCCCGATGAGCTCGGTGAGGCTCTTGGTCGCGCGGAGCGTGGTGCGGCTGCTGCCGGCGCCGCGGAGGACCACGTCGCAGTGGCCGAGAC
>NZ_JXTE01000333.1 GCF_000972385.1 Streptomyces sp. WM6386 | reverse complement strand
GGCCATGAGAGCGAACTGGCCTTCTGCTAGCGGGCGATGACCATCGTGGCGGGCGGCGCGGCGTGGAACGACACGTCCTCGAAGCCTGCCTTGATCAGCCAGTCGCGGTAGTCGGAGCGCCGCCAGGTGCCGCCCTCGTTGCTCTTGAGCAGCATCTCCAGGGCGAAGAGCAGCGGGAACGCCGGGGCGCCGCGGTCTTCGTCGACGACGTAGTCGGCGACCACCAGGGCGCCGCCGGGCTTGAGAGCCTTGCGGAGCCGGGTGAAGACCTCGATGTTGCTGTGGGCGTTCTCCTGGTGGGCGATGTGGGAGTAGACGGCGATGTCGTACAGCCCGGTGCCGAAGTCGGTGGTGTGGAAGTCACCGTCGAGGGTGGTGAAGCGGTCACCGACGCCCTGCTCCCCCACCAGCCGGCGGGCGATCACGTTGATCGGCTCCCAGTCGAGCTGGACCGCGCGGGCGGCCGGGTTGGCCTTCAGCCAGATCGAGGAGTAGATGCCCGAGCCGCCGCCCACGTCGAGGATCGAGATCTCACCGGCGTCCGCGATGCCGAGCGCGTCGACACCGGCGTCCGCGGCGGGAACCGACACCGCGGGGATGGCCCGGACGATGCCCTCCCCGTGCGGGTTGTCGGCCACCTCGGTCTCGCCGCCGGCCCGCGGCCCCCCCATGCGGACGACCCCCGGGG
>NZ_JXTE01000332.1 GCF_000972385.1 Streptomyces sp. WM6386 | reverse complement strand
GTTGACGGATGTCAGCGCTCACTGGGACACATCGCCGACCCGCCTTCTGGAGCGCGCCAACGGCAATCCCCTGCATCTCGAACAACTGCTGGCCGCAGCGGCCGAGACCGGATCGCAGGACGAACTCCCGCCCACCGTGCAGGCCGTACTGGGTGCCAGGATCGACGCCCTGGACCCGCAGGAGAGGTCCGCCCTGAATATGGCGTCGGTGATCGGGCGGGAGTTCGCGCCGGGTGAGCTGGCGCGGCTCTGCGGTACGCACGGCGGGGTGGAGGCAGCTCTCGGGCGGCTCAGTCGGCGGCGGCTCGTGGAACCGGGGCGCGACGCCTCCTTCTTCCGGTTCAGCAACGGACTGGTCCAGGAGGTCACGTACCAGTGCATGTCCAAGCGGGCCAGGGCCGAAGGACACGGCAAAGCCGCCGTGCTGCCGTCCGTGCTCGCCGCCGGACAAGCGGCGGTGGGCGGGCATCTGGAGCGCGCGTACGGCTACCGCGCCGACCTCGGCCGGCTCGACGACGCCACCGAAGCACTGCGTGTCCGGGCCGCCGACGCGCTCGGCCGGGCCGGAGCACAGGCGCTGGCCCGGTCGGACCTGTCCTGGGCCGACGATCTACTGGCCCGGTCCGTGGCGCTGCGCCGGCCGGGCGAACCGGGCGGCGCGGCGGCCATCCGCAGGCTCGGCGAGGTC
>NZ_JXTE01000331.1 GCF_000972385.1 Streptomyces sp. WM6386 | reverse complement strand
TGCTGCATCTGCGGGCGACCGGCCAGTGCAGCCGCTATCGCATCCACGGTCCCGGCACGCGGACGTACGAGACGGGTGGCCTCGCCGTCACCGAGCGGCCCTACCGTCTGGTGGACGCCTCGGGCAGGGCGCACCCGCGGCGGTTCGCCTACGGTGTGCCCACCGAGTCCGTGCACTGGGTGACGGCCGCCGGTATCCGGCCCGGGGTGAACTCGGTGACGCTGGGCGACTCCGACGCGATCGCCCGTGCCGTGCTCTCGCTGGCGTCCGCACCGGCGTACACCCTGCCGGGCGCGACGGCCGGGACCGAGGCGGCGTAAGAGCTGCCGTCGCCGGGGAGGCGGACGGCGTCGGGCTACACGAGCCGCGCCCTCACCGTGATGGACGGTGAGGGCGCGACGGGTCGACCGGGCACTGTCACTTGGTCGGCAGCTTCACGGACTGGCTGTGGTGGAAGAAGTCGCGCGGGTCGTACGTCTGCTTGACGTTCTGCAGCCGGGCGTAGCCGGACTTGTAGTACAGCTCGTGCCAGGGCACGCCGGAGGTGTTGTACTTCGGGTCGCTCAGGTCGATGTCCGGGTAGTTGACGTAGGCGCCGTCGGTCACGTCGTTGATGACGGGGACACCGCCCGTGGCGGCGAAGACACCGTGGTAGAACTCGCGGATCCAGCGCAGTGAGATGTCCTCGGC
>NZ_JXTE01000330.1 GCF_000972385.1 Streptomyces sp. WM6386 | reverse complement strand
GCCGTGTCGCGGTCCGTGCCCGGCGACAGGTCCAGCGCGTGTGTCACGCGGGCGGACAGTCGGCCGTACTCCTTGACAATGGCCTTGGCCGTGACCTTCTTCGGTTTCCGGGCGGCCTTGGCGCGTAGCGGGGGCCGTTCCGTGAGCGTTGCCAGGGAGTCCAGAAGGGCCAGGTAGCGGTCTGCGTTCAGGGCATGGAGAGTGCGTCGACGGGCCTCGGAACTCTTGTGGGCGTCCCAGATCTGCAGCCGTGCCGAAACGGGCCCGAAGGCCAACTCTTCAGGCACCTCCCCGACCTTCGAACTCAGCCGTTCCAGAAGGACTTCCTGGTCCCGTTCCGCGCCCAGCTCACCGCCCAGCCACTTGAGCTCCTTGCGGACCGGATCGGTGATCTTCGGGTCCAGGACCGGACGGTAGGAACGCAGGACGCTGCGCAGCCGACGGGCGGCGACACGCATCTTGTGCACGGAGTCGGGCACGTCACGCCGCACCGCGGGGTCCAGCGTCACCAGGGTGCGGATCTGTTCCGCCACATAGTCGAGGACCGCTTCGCCGGCGGATCCGCGGGCTACGGTCGCGCCGGCGGGTTCGTCCGACACACGGGGCGCTCCCACGGCCGTCTCCTCCAGAGCCCGGGCCAGGTTGGACGGGGAGTCGGCACGGTCCACGCCGCTCTTGCGCAGCGTCTTGT
>NZ_JXTE01000033.1 GCF_000972385.1 Streptomyces sp. WM6386 | reverse complement strand
GCGGGCCGACAAATCCCAAACCGGACAGTCGAAACGTCAGTCAGTCGACGGGTCAGACCCACCCGCAGCGTCACCACGAACATCATCACTGTCAGTCGAATCTGACCGGCCCCAGCGGGGTGTCCACCGTGAAGGACAGCCCCACCGGCCCCTCGGTGACGGTGAGTTCGGTGTCGAGGGCCGCGAGCAGGGCGCGGATCTCGCCCGGGTCGGGGGCGGTCGCGGACAGCGCCAGCAGGGGAGTGGCGGGCAGACCGGACGCGGAGGGGTGCACCGCGGTGCCCCAGTCGATGAGAAACGGCACCAGACCGGAGGGGTGTTGAGTCTCGCCGTCCGTCAGCCGCCACTCCAACAGCGTGCCGTCCGGTCTGCGGCGGCTCATCGGATGCACCGCGCCAGGGTCGTACCCGCGGGCCCGGGCGGCCGTGACCGCCGCGTCCAGGTCCGGCGGACTGATCGCCCAGGTCACCGTGCGGGGCGCCGCCAGTGTGTCGACGTCGAAGGGGCGCGGCCCCTGCGGCTCGGGCTGCTCCGGGTCCGGCCCGATGATCTCCAGATAGCCGGTACCGCCCAGCGACACCAGGTAGTTCCGGGTGCCGAACCCGATGTGCACCCCGCCCGGCGCGGGCACCACACCGGTACGCCGGGCGAAGTCGGCGACCGTCGCCGCCAGATCGGGGGTTGCGAGGACGAGGTGGTCAAGTCGTGCGGGAATGGTGTTCATCGTGCAGCCGAGGCTACGCAGAGCGGCCTCCGTGATGGAACACCTGAGCGGTGGCCGGTCGCCTCACGCAGAGGCCAGGGTGCCGTTGGGCTGCCGAAATTTTCGGACTGATCACTTCAGCGGGACCTGAACCGGCCCCGCGGTCCCTGCGCATAGGGTCGCCGGCATGGCACCTCGACTCCTCGTCTACACCCGCACCACGGCCTACCGGCACGACTCCATCCCGGCCGCCATCGCCGCCGTACACGCCCTCGGCGGCTTCGAGGTCGACGCGAGCGAGGACCCGACGGCACTGGAGTCAGCCCTGGAGCGGTACGCCGCGATCGTCTTCCTCTCCACCAGCGGCGAGGTCCTCACCCCGACCGGCCGCGAACGGCTCACCTCCTACGTCGAGTCGGGCGGCGGCTTCGTCGGCGTACACGCGGCGGCCTGCACCGAGTACGACTGGCCGTACTACGGCGAACTGCTGGGCGCCCGCTTCGACCGGCACCCCGAGTACCAGCCCGGCAAGGCCGTCGTCGAGGACCGCGAGCACCCGGCCACCCGACACCTGCCCGTCGTATGGGACTTCACCGACGAGTGGTACGACTTCCGCGCGAACCCCCGTGGCACGGTACGGGTGTTGGCCCGTGCCGACGAGTCGTCGTACGACGGCGGCGGCATGGGTGCCGACCACCCGCTGGTGTGGTGCCGGGAGCAGGGCGCGGGCCGGGTCTTCTACACGGCGTTCGGCCACGCCGCCGAGGCGTACGAGGACCCTGACTTCCGGGCGCACCTGCTGGGCGGGATCAGGTGGGCGGCCCGGCTGGACGGTCGCGGTCCCGATCCTGGTCAGCAGCCACAGAAAACCCTTTAGGCTGCTGCTGTCGCACGGATGATCGGATCGGCGCGACCGGGGATCAGGGGAGCAGGGGGACAGGTGAACAACGCGGCTGACGTGTTCCAGCCACTTCAGGTGGACGATCCGCCCGCGGTGGCCGGTTACCGTCTCGCCGCCCGGCTCGGCGCGGGTGGCATGGGTCGGGTCTATCTCTCGCACACGGCGGGTGGCCGACCGGTGGCGATCAAGGTGGTACGCCCGGAGCTGGCCGAAGACCCGGACTTCCGGCGCCGCTTCGGCCGGGAGATCAAGGCGGCCCGCCGGGTCCGCGGCGCCTACACCGCCGAGCTCATCGACGCCGACGCGGACGCCCGTCCACCCTGGCTGGCCACGCTCTACATCCCCGGACCCTCCCTCGCGGAAGCCGTTCACCGACGCGGCCCGCTCCCGGTACCGGCGGTCCTGTGGCTGATGGCGGGCGTGGCCGAGGCGCTCCAGGCCATCCACGGCGAGGGAATCGTCCACCGCGACCTGAAGCCCTCCAACGTCCTGCTGGCCGCCGACGGCCCACGGGTCATCGACTTCGGCATCTCCCTGGCCGCCGACACCACGGCCTACACGGCCACCGGCGCCGCCGTCGGCACACCCCAGTTCATGGCCCCCGAGCAGGCGGTTGCGGGTGACATCACGTCGGCGACGGATGTCTTCGCGCTGGGCCAGACCGCGGCGTTCGCGGCCCTGGGCTCACCGCTGTACGGGGACGGCCCCTCGGCCACCGTCCTCTACCGGATCGTCCACTCCGAACCCGACCTGTCCCGCCTGCCCGAACCGCTGCGGCCGATGCTCGCGCGGTGCCTCGCCAGGGACCCTCAGGAGCGGGCCACGCTCGCCGAGGTCGTCGAGTGGTGCCGACAGCGACTGGGCGCGGACGCCGACGCGGGTGCGGGACCGGCGGTCTGGCGCGAAGTCACGGGGCCTGAGGTGACGGTTCCGGCTCCGGTCCAGGATCCGACACCGGTGCACACGATGCCGCTGATCGCCCCGGCACGGGCGACCGTCCCGACGGGGCCGGAGCGGGGGTGGGGTCGGCGTCGTCGTACGGCACTGGTCGCGGGCGCGTTGGTGGTCGCGGGCGCGTTGCTGGTGACGGGACTGGTGTGGAAGGCCAAGGAGGGGGAGGACGGTGGCGGGGGGCGGGACACGACCTCGTCCTCGGTGACGCCGAGTGCGACGGCGTCTGGGCGGTCGGCGGGGGCGTCGACGGCGGCCGGGGCGGACGCGAAGGGCGAGGAGGGGGCGGAGGAGGCGTCGAGTTCCTCCTCGGCTTCGACGTCGGCCGGGCAGCCTCGCGCCATATCGGCGGACGTGCCCCAGTTTCTGGACGAGAAGAACTCCCTGTACCTCCACGACGGCAAACGCCCGGCGACACGCGACGACCGCAAGGGTGACGTCCGCTTCACCTGCGAGGACGTCGGTTGTGCGCTGGAGAGTGACGCCAGCTTGATCGTCCAGTACTTCGCCGAGGAAACGGGTGCCGACTTCAAGGATTGCAGTTGGCTCCTCGACGGCGCCGAGGCCGAAACGAGAGAGGATTACCACACGTTCCCGCTCGCTGCCGCCTCCGCCGGCAGCGAGTTCTGCGTCAAGCATCCCTCCGGAGACATCGCGCTGCTCGTGGTCCAGGTGAAGAACACCGCGCTGTGGGACACCCCCGGAATGAGCTCCCTGATGGCGGACGTGTCGGTCTGGCGGGCGACCTAGGCCCCGGTAAGGAGCCCGCCGACCCGCCCCTACCCCCGCGGCCGCCCCGTACTGGCCCGCTCCACCAACCGTGTCGACAACTCCGTTCGCGTCCCCTCCGGCCGCGTCCCCTCCATCATCCGCACCAGCAGCCGCGTCGCCGTCGCCGCCATCTCCGACAGCGGCTGGCGGACGGTGGTCAGGGCAGGGCTGGCCCAGCGGGCCTCCGGCAGGTCGTCGAAGCCGACGACGCTCATGTCGTCGGGGATGCTCAACCCCCGTTCGGCCAGGGCCTCGTAGACGCCGAGCGCCATCCGGTCCGAGCAGACGAAGACGGCGGTGGGCGGCTCGGGGAGGTCGAGGAGTTCCCGCATGCGTTCGCGGGCGACGGACTCGTCGAAGCTCGCATGACGTACGTACTCCGGGCGCTGCCGCACCCCCGCCGACGCGAGCGCCGAACGGTAGCCGGCCACCCGGGCGGTGCTGCACATCTTGCGCCGGGTCCCGGCGATCACCGCGATCCGCTCATGGCCCAGCGCCAGCAGATGCTCGGTCGCGGCCATCCCGCCCTGCCAGTTCGCCGCGCCCACCGACACCACGCCCGCCGGCGGTTCCACCACGGGGTCGATCATCACGAACGGGATGCGGTGCTGCTCCAGCCACGCGTACTGGGAGGGCGTCAGCTCGGCCAGGTTGAACAACACCCCTGACGAACCACGGGCGATGAGCTTGTCCAGCCAGCCCCGCTCCGGCCGCCCGCACCGCTGGCGGGTCAGCCCGGCCGACACCACCACTTCCAGGCCCGCGTCGTGAGCGGCCTCCTCCACACCGTGCAGCACCGCCCCCGACCAGGAGCTGTTGAGCGAGTGCACGACGAGGTCGACCAGCGCGGGAGGCTTCGCCGCGTCGAAGCGGGGTCTGCGGACGTAGCCGAGCCGGTCCAGGGCCTCGGTGACCCGGCGGCGGGTCTCGGGTGCGACGTCCTCCCGGCCGTTGACGACCTTGGAGGCGGTGGGCACGGACACCCCCGCCTCCCGTGCCACGACCGCCAGCGTCGGCCCGGCAGCCACACTCGCACTCCCCGTACGGACCATCGGGAACCAACCTCTCCGGCCCGCCCGAGGGCCATGGAAAGTTTTCGACCTAGGCGGATAGTAAGCGCTTCCTACCCTAAGTTCGCCGGAGAAAGTCGGGAAGAGGCCGAGGGCTACCGGCAGGTCAGGCGAAATCCCGTGAAATCGGCGGTGAACGCCGCGTCGACGAGGTCCACGGCGTGGATGCCGGCCATCGCTCCCGTGAAGCGGAGCCTGGAACCGTGGTCGTCGGAGAGCTTGCTGAAGTCGAGCGGCCCGCCGACCGGCGTACGCACGCCGCTCCGGACATACCAGAACTGCGCTTCCGCGCCGTCGACCGTCACGCCGAGAGTGAGCGGTGCGCCCGCGTCCACGTCCACGGCGGCCACCTGCCGGGTCCCGGACTCCTCCCGTTCGACGAGGCTGAGCACGGTACGGCCACCGCCCCTCCACTGCTGCCCGTGCTGTCCCTCGCCCTCCGGCTCCACCCACGTCAGGTCCAGGCTCAGATAGGCCTCGGTGTTGTACCAGAGCACGAGACCGGCGGCCTGCGTGAACGTGCCCGGCCGCGCCTCGACGGTGACCTCGGCCTCCGCGCGGTGCTCGGTGATGCGTTGGGCGAGCAGGCTGTGCGCCCACCAGGACTCCGGGCCGTGCCGACCGCGCAGACGGATCCAGCCGGGGCGGGTCGTGGGGTCGGCCCAGGACGGGTCGGCGTAGGCGCGCAGGGTGCTCCAGGGCCAGGCGAGGTGGGAGCCGGGGGTGGGGGCGGAGCGGGGGTTGCAGCCCGGGTCGGAGTCGGGGTTGGGGGCTGTGGCCGTGGGGTGCGAGGTCGGTGTATGCAATGGACGGTCGACCGTGGGCGCCGGACCGTCACCGGTATACGACGGCATGCCGACTGTATGCGCCGAGTCGGCCGAATCCGGTGAGAGGTCGACTGTATGCAGTCGTACGTCGACCTCCACCGCCGGATGGTGCCCACCGTCCCGCAGCCTCGGCCATCCCTCCCCGTCCCACACCACCGCCTGGATCGCGGTCTCCCGCCCGAGCGGGCACCGTCGGCCGTCGACGGTGTGCAATGGCCTGGCGGCGAGATGGCTCAACACCCAGTCCCCGCCCGGTGTCTGGACCAGCTCCCCGTGCCCCGCCTTCTGCAACGGCACCGTCGGGTCGTCCCGAGTCGTCAGCAGCGGCCGCTCGTCGACCTCGTACGGGCCGGTGAGCACACGGCTGCGCGCGACCAGCACCCCGTGTTCGAAACCGGTGCCGCCCTCCGCCAGCACCAGGTAGTACCAGCCCTCCCGCCGCAGCAGCTTCGGCCCCTCGACGAGCCGTCCGTGCTGGAGCAGCAGATGGGTGTCGCCGACGGCGGCCAGGGTCCCGCGGTCCAGCTCGGTCGCCACGATGCCGGCGAAGCGCCGGCCGCCGGGGCGGCAGTCGTTCTGGAGGTTGAGGAGCCACAGCCGGCCGTCCTCGGCGTGGTACAGCGCCGGGTCGAAGCCGTGGCTCGCGACGCGGCGCGGGGCCGTCCACTCGCCGGCCGGGTCCGTCGCCGTACTGACGTAGGTGTCCACGTCGAAGTAGGGCGTGCCGACCGAGCGGACGATCGAGTACACGACCCAGAACCGTTCGCCGTCCCAGCTCAGCGACGGTGCCCAGACGCCGCCCGAGTCGGGGACGCCGGCCAGCGAGTCGCCGGGGACGGCCCCGCGGACATGGCCCGCGTACTCCCAGCGGGCGAGGTCGCGGGAGCGGTGGACCGGGATGGTGGGGAACCACTCGAAGGAACTGGTCGCCAGGTAGTACCAGTCGCCGACCCGGACCAGGGAGGGGTCGGGGGCGAAGCCGCGGAGGACCGGGTTGTGCAGCAAGGTCACGTCAAAGCTCCTGGTGCGACGGTCACTTGAGGGCCCCCATGGTCACGCCCGTCCGCCAGTAGCGGCGCATGGCGACCATCATGATCGCCATCGGGACGATGGACAGCAGGGCGCCGGTCAGCACCAGGCTGGTGAGGTCGACGCCGGACTCCGCGCGCTTGCCGGACCAGTTGTACAGGCCGAGGTTGAGGGTCCAGTTCTCCTGGCCGCGCAGCACGGTGAGGGGGAGGAAGAAGGCGTTCCAGGTGTTCACGAAGGCGAGCAGGAAGACCGTCGCGCCGCCCGTCGTCATCATCCGCAGCACGATGCTGAAGAAGATCCGCAGCTCGCCGGCGCCGTCGATACGAGCGGCCTCCAGAAGCTCGTACGGAATGGTGGCTTCTGTATACACCTTGGCGAGGTACACGCTGAACGGGTTGATCAGGCAGGGGATCAGCATCGCCCAGGGCGTGTCGACCAGGCCGATCTCCGAGAACAGCAGATACAGCGGCAGGGTCAGCAGGGCGAGCGGGATCAGGAACGAGCCGACCACGCTCGCGAACACCAGGTTGCGGCCCGGGAAGGCGAAGCGGGCCAGGCCGTAGCCTGTCGCGAGGGCGATCAGTGTGCCGCCGAGGGAGCCGACACCGGCGTACAGGAACGAGTTGAACGTCCAGCGCAGGAAGATGCCGTCGTCGTAGGTGAACACCTGGTGCAGGTTGTCCCACAGGTGCCAGCCGGAGAACCACAGACCGTTGGACTGGTAGAGGCCCGTGCGGTCCTTGGTGGCGGCGACGATCAGCCACCACACCGGGAACAGGCTGTAGACGCTCGCCAGGATCAGGCCGACGAGCAGGAACCGCTGGCCGCCGCGTGAACGGGCCGCCGGGTCGGGGCGGTTGAGACGGCGGACGGTGCGGGTGCCCGCGCGCTCTTCGGTGAGAGTCATCAGTCGGCCGCCCTCGAAGTGAGCCGGTAGAAGAGGAAGGAGGCGACACCGAGGATCAGTGCGAGCAGGACCGAGAGCGTCGCGGCGTAGTGGTAGTTCCCGGCGTTGAACGCCTGGTTGTAGATGATCATGATCGGGGTGAAGCTGTCGTCGACCGTCTCCGGGGTGATGTTCCGGAACAGCGCCGGCTCGTTGAAGATCTGCAGCATCTGGATGATCGAGAGCATGCCGGTGAGCACCAACGCGCCCCGCACGAACGGGATCTTGATGTTGAGCGCGATCCGCCACTCGGAGGCGCCGTCGAGACGCGCGGCCCCGAACAGCTCACGCGGCACGCCTTGCAGCGCCGCGTAGATGATCACCATGTTGTAGCCGATGCCGTGCCAGGTCAGCAGGTTGCCGATGGACGGCCACACCATCGACGGCGAGAAGAAGTTCCAGTGGAAGCCGAAGAAGTCGCCGAGCGGGGTGAGCGGGCCGACGTCCGGGCTGTACACGTTGATCCACACGATCGCCGCGACCACCCCGGGGATCATGTACGGCACCAGCAGCATGATCCGGAACTTGCCGGCCACCTTGGCCGTCACCGCGTCCAGGAGCAGTGCCAGCACCAGGCTGATCAGCAGCATCACCGGGATCTGCACCAGGGCGAAGACCACCACCCGCAGCACGGAGCCCATGAACTTCGAGTCCGTCAGGCCCTGTTGGTAGTTGTCGAAGCCGGAGAACTCGTCGGTGGTGCCGCCCAGGCCCAGACCGGAGGACTGCGAGCGGTACAGCGACTGGTAGACGGCGTAGCCGATCGGCAGCAGATACAGGAACACGAAGCCGAGCTGGAAGGGCACCGTGAAGGCGGCACCCTTCCAGCGCAGTGAGCGAATCATCGGGATGTGCCTCAGCCCTTGACGTTGATGCCGCGGGACTTCAGGTCCTTGACCGTCCACTCCTGCATGTGTGCGAGGAGGTCGGTGACCGTCTGCTTCTTGCTGACGACCTTGCCCCACTGGCTCTGCAACTCGGTGAACATCGCGGTCCAGTTGGGGCCGAAGGTCCAGTCGGTGGTGACGGTGGAGAGGCTGTCCTTGACGATCTGCTGCGCCGGGTCGTAGTTCTTGCCGAGCAGCTTCTCGGAGATGGCCTCGGGCACGTAGGAGTCACTGTCGGCCAGCGCCGGCATCACACCGCTGCCGGTCTCCGGGCTGGCCATGGTCTTGACCGCGCCGGGGTCGGTGGACATCCACAGCGCCGCCTCGGCGGCCTGCTCCTGGTGCTCGCACTGCTCGGACACCAGCGTCAGATTGCCGCTCTGGTTGGTGCCCGCCGGCGTCCTGGCCGCTTCACCGGCGAACGTCGGCCAGGGGGACAGCGCCCAGTCACCGAAGGACTTGGTGAAGTTCTGCACCATGCCGGACATCTGCCAGGTGGAGATCTGCCGGGTCGCGGTGTCACCGTTGTCGAAGCTGCGCTGCACGGCCGCGTAGTCGGCGAAGGACAGCTTGGCGTTGAGGTCGTTGTCGATGATCTCCTGGATCACCTTCGCGGCCTTGAGGCTGCCCTCGTCCTGGAAGTTCACCTTCCAGGCGTTGCCGTCGATGGCGTACCAGTGGGCGCCAGCCTGCATGGCGAGCACCTCCAGGGTGCTGGGGTCCTCACCGGCGTAGTTGGTGATCTTGATGTCGTGCTTCTTGAGGACCTTGCCCGCGGCGATGAAGTCGTCCCAGGTCGTCGGGGCCTTCAGGCCGTACTTCTTGAAGAGGTCGGTGCGGTAGATCGTGAACGCGGGCGCCGAGGCCGTGGGCACACCGTAGGTCTTTCCCTGCACCTGACCGGTCGCCCACGAACCGGAGTTGAACTTGCCCTTGCTCGACTCCACGTACTTCGAGATGTCGGCCAGCGCGCCCTGCGCGACCCAACTCGTCACGTACTCGCCGGTGTTCTGCAGCAGACAGGGTGCGTTCTTGGCCTTGACGGCGTTGCTCAGCTGCTTCTGCATGGTCAGCTGGTCGGTGATCTTCGTGTACTTCAGCTGGACGTCCTTGTGAGAGGCGTTGAACGCCTTCACGACGGCCTCCTGGCCGTTGGCCCAGCCCCAGAAGTCGAGGGTGACCGGGCCCGAGGAGTCGGTGTCGTCTCCGGAGTCCGACCCGCCACAGGCGGCGAGCAGGCCTGTCAGCGCGATACCCGCGACAGCGGTTTGGGCGAACCTTCTCCGGCGGCTGGTGAAGTTCATCTGACCGTGTTCCTTCGGAAGTTGGGCGTCTCGGAACGAGGACGGCGGCTCGGGGGGCGCAGGCCGGGAACGGCGGCCGGAATCCGCGGCTCGCGGTTGAGGGGGGTCGGCCAAGCGGAAGCTGTAGTAAGCGGTTGCTGGGACGGTAGGACGACGGATCAGTCCATAGCAAGAGGTGCGCGGAAATTTGTTACGCCGGGTTGTCCGTCGCGTGATGCCGGAGTGTCCTGCGGGCGGCGGCCGATCTTCGGCTGTATGTGCAGGTCAGGGCATGTGGAGTGCAGTCTGTGCAGGGGCCGGGCGACCAGCGGCCCGGCCTCGGGAGGTCGCGAAAAAACCTTTGGAAAACGCTTACGAAACGATCGCTTTTCCAGCGCTTCCAGGGCGCCCACTCGCATGGATCACACGCGAGGGGCGGGCGGTCGTACGGAGTTGCGTACGACGACATGGGTGCCCAGCACGAGGTGGTCCCCGTCGCCCTTGCGACGGCCCGGGCCCCCCTCGCGCCGGTCGGCGACCGCGCGCAGCGCGACCCGGCCCATCTCCTCGTACGGCACATGCACGGTGGTCAGTTGCGGGGTGAGCTGGGACGCGAGGGGAATGTCGTCGTACCCGACGATCGACACGTCCTCCGGCACCCGCAGCCCCGCCGCACGCAGCGCCTGCATGGCACCCGCCGCCACCACATCGGTCCCGGCCAGCACCGCGGTGAAGTCGAGCCCGTCGCGCAGGCTCTCCTGGACGGCGTCGTAGCCGTGCTCGTAGTCGTAGAAGCCGTGCCGCACCATGCTGGGTTCGAAGGGCACGCCGTATGCCTCGAAGGCCCGCCGCGCTCCCCTCAACCGGCCCTGCGCGGTGGTGAGTTCGGCATGTCCCGGCAGTACCAGGACCTTGCGGTGCCCGGCCGACAACAGATGGCTGGCCATCGCGTACGCGCCGCCCTCATTGTCGTAGTCGACCGTCGTCGCCGGTACGTCACCCTCCAGCGGCGGCCTGCCCACCAGCACGAGTTGGGAGCCGGCCGCGTCCAGGGAGCGGGCGAACCGGGCCATGCGCAGCTGGTACTCGTCGTAGTCGTAGGCGCCGCCGAGCAGCACCACGGCGGCGACGCCCTGCTGGCGCATCATGTTGACCAGCGCGAGTTCACGCTCGGGGTCGTCACCCGTCGTACCGACCAGCGAGAGCCAGCCCCGCAGGGTGGCGGCCCCCTCCACGCCCCTCGCGACATGGGCGAACGCGGCGCCGGTGATGTCGTTGATGAGGATCGCCACCGTGGGTGTGCCGCCGCCGGCCAGGGAGCGGGCGTGGGCGTTGGTGACGTAGTCCAGGTCCCCGACCACCTTCATCACCCGGCGGCGCAGTTCCTCCGAGACCGGGTAGTTGCCCGACAGGACGCGGGAGACGCTGGCGACGGAGACGCCCGCCCGCTCCGCGACGTCCCGGATGGTGGCCCGTCCGGCGTCGCCCGAAGCCTTGCGCTGACTCACCCTGGGGGCTCCTTCACCGTCGCGATCGCCCCACCGGAGGCCGGGAGGACACCGGTCGGGGGCCCGGCCCGGAGCCGGTGCGGAAAACCGTATCCCATTGTTTCCGTCGGCCGAGAGGTGCCGGTTCCCTCAGGCGACACGGCTCAGATCCGCATGCCGCACCTCGTGCACCAGGGCCCCGCCGGACGCCACCCGCTCCAGCTCCTCCACCACGATCCGCCCGAGTCTCTCCAGCTCGTTCCCGAGCGACCCGGCGATATGAGGGGTGAGAAACACGTTCGGCAGCCGGTACAACGGCGACCCCGCCGGCAGCGGCTCGGGCTCGGTGACATCGAGTACCGCATGCAGTCGACCGGCGACCAGCTCGTCGGTCAGTGCGTCAGGGTCGACGAGCGCGCCCCGGGACGTGTTGATGAGGACACCGCCGTCCCGGATGAGCGCGAGCCGTCCGGCGTCGAGCATGCGGTAGGTCTCGGGGATGTCCGGGGCGTGCAGGCTGACGATGTCGCACTGGCCCAACAGGCCGTCCAGTGAGACGAGTTGGGCGCCGAGCGCGGTGGCCTCGGCGGGGCTCACATAGGGGTCGTGGAGCAGGACCGTGAAGTCGAAGGGGCGCAGCAGCTCCAGCAGTCGGCGTCCCACGCGCGAGGCTCCGATGACGCCGATGCGGCGGCCGACGTTGCCGATGTGCGCGGTCTCGGTGGGGGGCGGGTAGGCGTGGGTGGTGCGGAACCGTTCGCGGTGGGTGAAGGCGTCCTTTCCGGCGAGCAGGATCATCGCGAGGGTGTACTCCGCGACCGGCAGCGCGTTTGCGGTGACCGCGCTGGACACGCTGATGCCGCGTTCCCACAGTTCCTCACCGACGAGCGAGCGGACGGAGCCCGCCGCGTGCAGCACGGTGCGCAGCCGGGGTGCGGCGGCGAGAACGTCCGCGTCGAGGCCCGGGCAGCCCCAGCCGGTGATGAGCACCTCGGTCGCGGCGAGGACCTCGGCCGCCGCGGGATCGGTGAAGTCCCGCAGCACGAGGCCGGGATCGAGGTCGGCCGCCTGCCGCAGCCGGGCCATGAGCGCCGGGGGGAAGAGCAGGGGGAGGTGCACCGGGTCCATCGCGAACACGGCCCGCGGCAGCTGAGGGCTGGGCATGAGACTCCTGACACGCTGAGTAGAAACATTTTCAGAAAGCGCCTTCTACCGTAGATCTGCCGGGAACGGCGGGTCAATCGGTCTGGCGGATCGGGGCGGCGCGGATTTCTCCCTGGCTCGTTACCGCCCGTATGCCCACGTCACGGCGGGGTGGAGGGTCAGGGTCGGGAGTTGAGGCCGGGGAGGACTCCTCGGTGCCGTGCTGTGGCCGAGGGTCTTGATCCCCCTCTGTTGGGAAATCGGTTACCGCGTTTTCTCGCCGAGCGGCCTCAGCGGTCGGCAGCCAGTCGTCCCGCGGCGCAGTCGTGGCGTCGGCCTGGCGGCCGATGCTGCGGCGGTGTCCGCAGCAGGTCGCGCGAGGCGCAATGCCGTAGATCCGCGTCGCCGAGCCAACCTCGCGGGGGCCCGGGCGACAGGGGACGGACCGGGAGTTCTGTTCCCTCCTCGACCTGGGCGCCGGTAGGCCCAAGCGTGGCCTCGTTCGTGACAACCGGTTTCCGAACAGGCCGTCAAGAACGTCTACTGATGACTGCCCGTCGGCGGTGATCGAGCTGCGTTCCGTGCCCCTGCGGGGGATCGGTGAGATCGCGTGCGGGGCTGTCCCGACCGGTGTGCACGTCCGGACGGGGGTGGCTGACATGGGGGTACGAGACGATTTTGACCTGCACTTTTGCCATTCAGTGCGGCCTTGTGGACCGTCCGGCGCGTGTCGTCGGGGTTACGCAGTCTTTTCGAAAATTCGTCAAGGCCCTTGACGCGGTTTCCGGACAGGAAGAAGCTCTGCCCCACTGCCCAACAACCGGTTGCCACGCAATCGAGCCAACTAGGTGAAGCGGGAGGTGGTGCGTTCATGCACCCTCATGTCGGTGCTCCGATGGGCCGCCGCCGGTTCCTCGCCCTGTCGGCGGGAGGTGCCGCGGCCGGTGCGGCGGCGCTGAGCGGCTGCGCGATGCAGGTGTCCAGCGGGGTCAGCGGCTCGGGGGAGACCGTCACCGTGATGGTCAACTCCGGAGACATCCTCCCGGAGCAGGTGCAGCAGGCGAAGAAGGCCCTCGGCATCAAGATCGTCCTGGTGAAGTACGACATCACCAAGCTGATCGCCATGCTCACCAGTGGCAACCCGCCCGACCTGGTGCGTGGCGTGGGCGCCGTGGACTCGCCGTTCTTCGCGGCACGGGACGTGGCCGAGGAACTGGACCCCTACTTCGCGCGCAGCGCCGTCCTCAAGCTGGACGACCTGGACCCCGTCAACGACCTGTGGCGCTACGACGGCCGCACCCAGGGCAAGGGTCCGCGCTACGGCATGGCCAAGGACTTCTCCCAGGACTCCATGTACTGGTACAACACCGCGGCCTTCGACAAGGCCGGTGTCGACCACCCTTCGGAGACCGAGCCCGTCACCTTCGAGGAGTGGCAGGACACCGCCAAGCGCCTCGTGCAGCGCAACAAGGGGCAGACCACCGTCTTCGGCGGCAGCTACGCCGGACTCACCCGGGCCTCGCTCCTGACGACCATGACCGCGTCCGCCGGAGGGAGCCTCTTCAACGACGACTTCTCCCGGGCCGACTTCACCACCCCCGAGGCCCGCAAGGCCCTGGCCTGGTACGTCGACTACTGCCGGACCAAGGTGGGACCGAGCCTCATCCAGCCCGATCCCAACGGCTGGGACGGTCCCACCTATCAGGCCGGGCGGCTGGCCATGTCGAACTCCGGCTACTGGCTGGGCGGCATGATCTACCCGGACAAGAAGCTGGCGAAGGCATCCAGGCTGGCGCCCGCCCCGGTGTTCGCGGGCGGCCGGCGGATCAGCGCCTGCCAGGGCGGCACCGGACTGTGGATGCCGCGGGGCGCGAAGAACAAGGACGCCGCCTGGCGGGTCTTCGAGTGGTTCTTCGGCGAGGAGCCGGCCAAGGCACGCGCCGCCGGCGGCTGGGGCATCCCGACGCTGAAGTCGCTGCGCTCACTGATGCCCGGTCAGGAGGACTACGAGAAAAGGGTGTTGAAGGTTCAGAACAACGAACTGAAGCATTTCTCGGTGGTCTCCTTCACTCCGTACACCAGGGCGGACGCATTCGACGCCCTCTTCAACCAGATAGCCCCCGCCGCGATGAACGGCCAGATCTCCGTCGACACCCTCGCCGGGCGTCTGAACTCGGCCATCAATGATCAGCTGAAGCGCGGTAAGGAGCAGGTGGGATGACGGTCGATCAGATCTCCCCGGTCGCGGACCGGCCCGACGCCGCCGCGAGCACCGGACGCGCAAGCGCCGGCGGGCGGCCACGGATCACCATGACCGCGCGCAGGTACCGGGCGTTCTACCTGTTCACCTCGCCCTGGATCATCGGGTTCCTGCTGCTGACCGTCGTGCCGATGGCGTACGCGCTGTGGCTCAGCTTCACCACCTTCGACGGCATCTCGCCCAACTGGAAGTACGTCGGACTCGGCAACTACCGCGAGTTGCTGAACGATCCGGTCACCTGGGACTCCCTCGGCCGTGCGGGCCTGTTCGCGGTGACCTCGGTGCCGCTGTCGATCATCGCGGGACTCGGCCTCGCCGTACTGGTCAACCGGCCGCTCAAGGCGCGCGGACTGTTCCGCACCCTGCTGTATCTGCCCGCCGTGGTGCCGCCGGTGGGCGCGGGCCTCGCCTTCAAGCTCCTCTTCGACCAGAACTCCGGTGCCACCAACGGCGTTCTGACCTTCTTCGGCATCGACGCCGTCGCCTGGCTCGCCGACCCCTACGCCCGCTACGTACTGCTGATGACCGTGCTCTGGGGCGCCGGCAACGTCATGATCATCTCGCTGGCCGGTCTCCAGGACGTCCCCCGGGAGCTCCACGAGGCGGCCCGCATCGACGGGGCGAGTGCCTGGCGTACCTTCCGCAGCATCACCGTGCCGCTGCTGTCGCCCGTGCTGCTCTTCCAGACCGTCACCGGGATGATCGCCTCGGTGCAGACCATCATGCCGCTGCTGCTGGCACCGCTCGGTGACACGAGCGGTGTCACCACGGTCCCGCAGTCCAACTACCTCTACATGATGCACGTGTTCGCGCAGTACTTCGCGCTCGGCCGCTACGGCTACGCCTCCGCACTGCTGTGGGTGCTCTTCGTCCTCATCCTCCTCGTGACCGGACTCATCTTCAAGTTCACGTCCGGCGCCGTGTTCTACAACGTCGACCCGGAGGCGAAGAAGTGACCGCGACCAGCCTGCCGCCCAAGTCGCCGATGGCCGGCGTGCGCGTACGCGTGCGTGCCAAACGCCTCGCCCTCTACACCGTGCTCGTCTCCGTCACCGGACTGTTCCTCGGCCCGTTCGGCTGGCTGATCCTCTCCGGACTCAAGACACAAGGGGAGTTGGCCGCCTCTCCCGTGCACTGGCTGCCCGACGCCTTCCAGTGGCACAACTTCGCCGACGCCTTCGACCAGATCGACTTCCTCGGCTACGCCCGCAATTCCCTGATCATCGCCTTTCTCTACGCAACGCTCGTCACTCTCAGCTCGGCCTGGGTCGGCTTCGGCTTCGCCCGGCTGGACGCGCCCGGCAAGAAGGTGCTGTTCGGTGTGCTGCTCGGCTCGATGATGATGCCGCAGATGGTCACCCTGCTGCCCACCTACCTGATCTTCGCCAAGCTCGGCATGGTCGACACCTACTGGCCGTGGGTGCTGTGGGGCCTGTCCGCGGCGCCGTATCTGGTCTTCCTCTTCCGGCAGTTCTTCGCGGGCATGCCCCGCGAACTGGAGGAGGCCGCGATCGTCGACGGCTGCGGCTACACCTCGATCTTCTGGCGGATCTTCCTGCCACAGTCCTGGCCCGTGCTGTCCGCGAGTTTCATCATCGCCTTCACCTGGACCTGGGGCGACTACATCGCCCCGCAGCTGCTGCTGTCCACCGACCGCACCACGCTCGCCGTCGCCGTGATGACCGCCTATGTCAACGAGGGCGGCACACCCGTCCCCGAACTGCAGGCCGCGGCCTCGGTGATGTACGTCGTCCCGATCCTGCTGATCTTCCTCATCGCCCAGCGCGGATTCGTCGCCGGGATGTCCACCAGCGGCCTCAAGTGACCTTCCGTATCTCTCATCTCCCCTTTTGCTGAAGGAACTTCTCCATGAGCGACACCCAGAGCACCGGCCTGTCCCGGCGCACCCTCCTCCAGGCAGCCGGTGCCACCGCCGCCGCGTACTCGCTGATCGGAGCCACGGCCGGCACCGCGAGAGCGGACGACACCGCCGCTTCCGCCGACAAGCTGGTGGTGTACCCGATCCCGAGCGGGATCCCGACCAACTCGGCCTTCTCCGTCAAGGCCCGTACGCCGGGCGGCGACTGGCAGACGGTGCCCGTCTACCGTGCCCGGGCGAAGCAGATCGACGCGAACACGGGCAGCGGCCCCGTCTTCAACTCCTCCGTGGCCACCTTCGACTTCAAGGGCACCGTCGAGGTCGCCGTCACCTCCGCCAAGGGCGCCATCGGCACGGCGAGGATCCGCCCGCTGTCGTACGACACCCAGTTCACGGTGGACGGCAACACGGTGACTTTCACCCTCGCCCAGCCGCGCAACCTCTCCATCGAGATCGACGGCGAGATCTTCAACAACCTCCAGCTGCACGCCAACCCGATCGAGACCCACGTCCCCGACCCTGACGACCCCGACGTCATCTACTTCGGCCCCGGCCTGCACAAGACCACCGACAACGTGATCCAGGTGCCCAGCGGCAAGACGCTCTACCTGGCCGGCGGCGCCGTGCTGACCTCGCGAGTGGAGTTCGCGAGCGTCGAGAACGCCCGGCTGATCGGCCGCGGTGTGCTCTACAACTCGCAGAACGGCATCCTGGTGAACTACTCCAGGAACATCGAGATCGACGGCATCATGGTGCTCAACCCGAGCAGCGGCTACTCGGTCACCGTCGGCCAGTCCAAGCAGGTCACCGTTCGCAACCTGCACTCCTACAGCCACGGCCAGTGGGGCGACGGCATCGACGTCTTCTCCAGCGAGGACGTCCTCATCGAGGGCGTCTGGATGCGCAACTCCGACGACTGCATCGCCATCTACGCCCACCGCTGGGACTACTACGGCGACTGCCGCAACATCACCGTCCGCAACTCCACCCTCTGGGCGGACGTCGCGCACCCGATCAACGTCGGCACGCACGGCAACACCGACAAGCCGGAGACGATCGAGAACCTCGTCTTCAGCGACATCGACATCCTCGACCACCGCGAACCGCAGATGGACTACCAGGGCTGCATCGCGCTCAACCCGGGTGACAGCAACCTGCTCAGCAACGTCCGCGCCCAGGACATCCGGGTGGAGGACTTCCGCTGGGGCCAGCTGATCAACATGCGGGTCATGTACAACAAGTCGTACAACACCTCCGTCGGCCGGGGCATCGACGGCGTGTTCATCCGCAACATGACCTACACCGGCACTCACGCCAACCCGTCGATCATGGTCGGCTACGACGCGGACCACGCCATCAAGAACGTGACGTTCCAGAACCTCGTCATCAACGGCAAGATGATCGGCAACGGGATGAAGAAGCCCGGCTGGTACAAGTTCACCGACATGATGCCGGCGTACGCCAACGAGCACGTGATCAGCCCCCGGTTCCTGAACGCCACCGAGGCCACCTCCACCGACCAGCCCGCCATCACCAGCCCGGACAAGGCCACCGGCACCAAGAACCAGATCTTCAACTACCTGATCACGGCCGGCGCCCTGCCGACCTCGTTCGCCGCCGAGGGCCTGCCGAAGGGGCTGGACATCGACACCGCCACCGGTCTGATCTCCGGGACCATGCGGGACAACGTCGGCAGCTTCACCACCACGGTCTCGGCCACCAACAGCGTGGGCACCGCGACGCAGACCGTCACGTTCACCGTCGAGCACGCGTGACGGGGCACTGAGAACCATCATGGAGTCACCCGTGTTTCCTCTCAGCCGACGGAACTTCCTCGGCGCGGCGGGTCTCGTGGTCGCGGCCGGAGGCGGGCTGCTGTCCGCCTCCGCGGCGGCGTGGGCCCAGGACGACGACAGCTCGCCCCGCGCCTTCACCCACCCCGGACTGCTCCACAGCGCCGCCGACCTCGCCCGGATGAAGGCCGCGGTCGCCGACCGGCAATCGCCGGTCTACGACGGTTACCTGACGTTCGCGGCCCACGCCCGTTCGAAGCCGACGTACACGATCCAGAACACCGGCCAGATCACCTCCTGGGGGCGCGGTCCCACCAACTTCCAGAACCAGGCCGTCGCCGACTCGGCCGCCGCCTACCAGAACGCCCTCATGTGGTGCGTCACCGGCAACCGCGCCCACGCCGACAAGGCACGCGACATCATCAACGCCTGGTCGGCCTCCCTGACCATGGTCACCGGCGCCGACGGCCCGCTCGGCGCGGGTCTGCAGGCCTTCAAGTTCGTCAACGCTGCCGAGCTGCTGCGGCACAGCGACTACGACGGCTGGACCGACGCCGACATCGCCCGCTGCGAGCAGTCCTTCCTGAACGTCTGGTATCCGGCCGTATCCGGTTACATGCTGTACGCCAACGGCAACTGGGACCTGACGTCCGTTCAGTCCATCCTGGCCATCGGCGTGTTCTGCGAGGAGCGCACGCTCTTCGAGGACGCGCTGCGGTTCGCCGGGGCCGGGGCCGGAAACGGCAGCGTCCTGGGCCGTGTCGTCACCGCGGCAGGCCAGGGCCAGGAGTCCGGCCGCGACCAGGGCCACGAGCAGCTCGCCGTCGGCCTGCTGGGCGACGCCGCGCAGGTCGCCTGGAACCAGGGCGTCGACCTGTGGGGGTACGACGGAAACCGCATCCTCGCAGCCGCCGAGTACGCGGCCGCGTACAACCTCGGCGGCGACGTCCCCTTCACCCCCGACCTCGACCGCACCGGCAAGTACATCAAGAAGACGGTCTCGGCCATCTCGCGCGGCACCCTGCCGCCGATCTACGAGATGTACTACGCCCACTACGCCGGCGTCCGCGGCCTCGACACCCCGTACACCAGGGCGGCCGTCTTCCGCGGCACCGGCGGCGCGCGCGCCGTCGAGGGCAGCAACGACGACCTGCCCAGCTTCGGCACCTTCGCCTACGCCCGCACGCAGGCCCCCTCACCGACCGTACCGACGGCCCCCGCCGGGGTCACAGCGGTGGGCGGCGGCAAGAAGGTCACGGTCGCGTGGCTGCCGTCCGCGTGGGCGGGCACGTACAGCGTCCACCGGGCCACCAAGCCCGAGGGGCCGTACGAGGAGATCGCGCCCACCGTCGACGGCACCACGTACACGGACGACGACACACGCGGCGGGCGCCCTTACTACTACCGGGTCACCGCCACCAACTCCCAGGGAACCAGCCCCGAATCAAGCCTCGCCGCCGCCTCAGCCGACCTCCCCGAACCCTGGACCACCCAGGACATCGGCGAGGTGAAGATCCCCGGCTCCGCGACCTTCGACGGCGAGCGGTTCGTGCTGGAGGCGGCCGGCACCGCCGACGCCTACCGCCTGGTCCAGTTGCCCCTGCCGGGGGACGGCACGGTCACCGCGCGGATCGTGTTTCCGCTCAGCTCGCAGTACTCGAAGATCGGAGTCACCCTGCGCGACTCCCTCGACGCGGGTGCCGCGCACGTCTCGATGATGATCCAGGGACTGCCGCTGCACACCTGGAGCGGGGTGTTCTCAGTGCGGCCGGACACCGGGGCCGACGTGTCCGGCACCGGCAGCACCCCCGTCCCGCCCACCCAGCAGCAAGCGATCACCGAAGCCGCCGCCTTCCCGATCTCCAACCTCGGCGCCCTCCCCGAGTCGGCGACCCCGCTCGAAGCGCCGTACGTCGAGGGCGCGGGCGACGGCTACCGGATGCGGGCCCCCTACTGGGTGCGGGTGACCCGCAGGGGCCGCCGCTGCACCGGCGCCATCTCACCGGACGGCATCCGCTGGACCGAAGTCGGCTCCACCGAGGTCGAGTTGGGGCACACCGCCTACGCGGGCCTGGTCCTCACCTCCTGCCTCGGCGTCGACGAGGAGTACGCCGAGACCGGCACCGGTGCCTTCGACAACGTCAGCGTCGTCGCCGCGAAGACCGGTGAGGTGTGGTCCGCGCCCCGCCCGGCCCGTACCGCCACCGGACTCAAGGCCGCTTCCGCCGCGGACGCCGTACAGCTGGCCTGGACCGACCCCGACCTCTCCGCCCGCTACAAGGTGCTGCGCGCCACGAGCGCCGACGGCCCCTACGAGACCATCGCCACCGGCGTCGGCCCGGTCGGCTTCGGCGCCCGCATACGGTACTCCGACGCCACGGGCACACCCGGGACGACGTACCACTACGTCGTCGCGAAGACGAGCTGCGGCGGCCGAGGACCGCTCTCGGACGCTGCCGCCGCCCAGATGCCGACCCCGATCACACCCCAACTCACCTCCGCCACCACCGCGTTCGCCAACCAGGGCGACGGCTTCCGGTATCTGCTGCGCGGCTCGCACGAGCCCGTACGGTTCACCGCGGACGCACTGCCCGACGGACTCCGCCTCGACAAGCGCACCGGCCTGATCTCCGGAACACCCACTGAGACCGGCGAGTTCAAGGTCACCACCACCGCCGGCAACGCGACCGGCGACGGCACCGGCACGCTCACGCTCACCGTCGGCACACCCCCGCCCGACCCGTGGACGTACGGCGACCTCGGCGACCCCGTGCTCGACGACCGCGCCTTCGGCACCCTCGGCGTGGTCGCCATCCGCACCCCGGGCAGCACCTCGTACACCGACGGCACCTTCACCCTGCGCGGTGCGGGCGTCGACCTGACCGCCAACAACCAAGGAATGACAGGCCAGTTCGTGCGACGGCCCGTCACCGGCGACTGCGAGATCACCGCCCGGCTCGTCTCCCGCACGGGCGCGAGTGCCGACCGGGTCGGCCTGCTGATGGCCAAGTCACTGTCGCCGTTCGACCAGGCCGCCGGAGCGATCGTCACCGGCGGAACCGCCGCGCAGCTCATGCTGCGCACGACCGTGGCCGGAAAATCGGCCTTCACGGGCAGCGGCACCGCCACCCTGCCCTCCCTGTTGCGGCTGAAGCGCGTCGGGACCGCCTTCACCGCAGCCCTGTCCACCGATGACGGCGCCACCTGGACCACCCTCGCCACCGGCGAGATCCCCGGGTTCGGTGACGCCCCCTATTACGTGGGCCTCGTGGTCTGCTCGCGTGACCCCCTGGCCCGCTGCACCACCGAGTTCGAAGAGGTGAGTATCACCACCGACTGATCCCCCACGGATTGGAGATTCACCACGATGAGCCGCACTTCCCCCCACCAGCACCTCCACACCGGTGAGTTGAGCCGTCGCGGTCTGCTGAAGACCGCCGGCGGCCTCACCGTGGCCGTCGCCCTGGGTACCGCGTCCGACGCCACCACGGCGGACGCGGCCCCGGCGACCTGGACCCACCCCGGCATGCTGCACAACGCCGGCGACATCAACCGCGCCAAGGTCAGGGTCGCCGCCGGCACCGACCCCTGGCTGTCCGGCTGGAACAAACTGGTCGCCAACTCCCACTCCCAGTCCACCTGGACCAACCGGGCCACCGCCACCGTCATCCGCGGCGGCACCGGCGAGAACTACGGCCTCCTCTACAACGACATCGCCGCCGCCTACCAGAACGCCCTGCGCTGGCGGGTCGGCGGCACCGAGGCCAACGCGGTCTGCGCCGCCCGCATCCTCAACGCGTGGTCCACCACGCTCACCTCGATCGGCGGCAACGCCGACCGCTTCCTCGCGGCCGGACTCTACGGCTGGCAGTTCGCCAACGCCTGCGAACTCATGCGGGACTACGACGGGTTCGACCTCGCCGCCGCCCAGGAGATGACGGCGCGCGTCTTCTACCCGATGAACAACAGCTTCCTGACCAACCACAACGACGCCTGCATCACCAACTACTGGGCCAACTGGGACCTGTGCAACACGGCCTCCGTCCTGGCCATCGGCATCCTCAACGAGGACGGCGCCAAGTACGACCAGGCGGTCACGTACTTCAAGTCCGGTGCCGGCAACGGCTCCCTCGCACACGCGGTGCCGTACCTGTACACCGACTCCGACGGCTATGCGCTGGGCCAGTGGCAGGAGGCCGGCCGCGACCAGGGGCACACCGTCATGGGCATGGGCCAGATGGGCGCCATCTGCGAGATGGCCTGGAACCAGGGCGGCGACCTCTACTCGTACGACAGCCGCCGCTTCATGAAGGGCGCCCAGTATGTCGCGAAGTACAACCTCGGCAACGACGTCCCCTTCACCACCTACACCTGGGGCACCGGCCAGAACTGCTCCCAGTCCTCCCAGACGGTGATCTCCTCCGCCTCCCGCGGCCAGATCCGCCCCGTCTGGGCGATGCTCCACTTCCACTACAACCGGCGCCTGAACCTCGACGACAAGTACATCTCGGCGTTCTACCACGCCAACGCCCCCGAGGGCGGCGGCGGAGACTACGGCTCCACCAGCGGCGGCTTCGACCAGCTCGGCTTCGGCACGCTGATGTACGCGAAGTAGCACGCAGCACCGTCTGGACATACGGCACACCGCACACCGCGTGCCACACACCACACAGCGTGTACAGACGCTAGCGGACTGTATGCGATGTACCCCGAACAGCCTCCAGACCGCCTCGTGCGCCGGAATAGCGCGCCGTGATGTGGTGCTCTGTTGTTACCGGTGCACGAGCGCGGCGAGGAGGCTGGTGGTCGAATGACGGCAGCAGTCCAGAAGGATCCCGTGGTGAGCACGCCCTACGGAGCCGTACGCGGCCGTCATGAGAACGGGATCGCGGTGTTCCGGGGCATCCCCTACGCGGCACCCCCCTTCGGCCCCCGAAGGTTCCGGCCGCCCCTCCCGCCCGAGCCGTGGGAGGGCGTGCGGCACGCGGGGGCCTTCGGGCCCACGGCGCCGAAACCGCCGTACTCCGAAGCCTTCGCGCAGTACCTTTCCGACCCGTTCGTGCCCGGCGACGACTGTCTCAACCTCAACGTATGGACACCGGAGCCGGGCCGCGGGGCCCGGCTCCCGGTCCTGGTCTGGCTGCACGGAGGTGCCCTGACCAGGGGATCCTCCGCCGTGCCGGTGTACGACGGGCATGGCTTCGCCCGTGACGGCGTCGTCTTCGTCTCCGTCAACTACCGGCTGGGAGTCGAGGGCTACGGCCTGTTCCCGGACGCCCCCGCCAACCCGGGCCTGCGCGACCAGCTCGCCGCACTGGAGTGGGTGCACCGGTCGATCGAGGCCTTCGGCGGCGACCCCGCCCGCATCACCCTCGCGGGCCAGTCCGCGGGCGCCATCAGCACCGGCGCCCTGCTCGCCGCACCGCAGGCACAGGGCCTGGTGCGGCGCGCGATCCTGCAGAGCGGGCCGCCCGAGGCCGCCGACCGCGACAAGGTACGGCGGATGGTGCGCCGGATGGCCGCCCGGCTGAAGATCCCCGCCACCGCGGCCGCCTTCGCCGAGGTCGACCGCGAGCTGCTGCTGCGCACCCAGGGCGAGGTCGGCCGGCTCAGCAGCCCGGTGCTCGGCGGCCCCGCCTTCGGCATCGTCGTCGACGGCGACCTCGTTCCCCGTGACCCCTTGGAGGCACTGATCGAGGGCGACGCGGCCCGTGACGTCGACCTGATGGTCGGCTGGACCCGCGACGAGTACCGGCTCTGGCTGGTCCCCGGCGGCCTCCTGGAACGCGTCGACCGCCTCGGCGCCGTCGCCCTGGCCGGCGCCATGGCCCGCTGCCACGCCGGCCACGAGGTGCCGCGCGGCTACCGCCTCCTGCACCCCGACGCCGGCACCGCCGAGATCGTCGGCCAGATGGTCACCGACCACCTGCTGCGCATCCCCCTGCACCGCCTGGCCGAGGCCCGCCCCGATGCCGCGTACGTCTACGAGTTCGCCTGGCCCTCCAACCTCCCCGGCCTCGGCTCCTGCCACGCCCTGGAACTGGGCTTCGTCTTCGACACGGGCGACAGCCCAGAGTCGGCCAAGCTCGCCGGGGAGGGGGCACCGCACGAACTGGCCGAGGCGATGCACGGGGCGTGGGTGCGGTTCGCGGTCGACGGGGATCCGGGGTGGGAGGCGTGGGACGAGACGCACCCGGTACGGATCTTCGGCGACCTCGCCGACGTCGGCGAGGGTCAGCCGGATTACGCGATCGACGGCCCGTCGGCGCCGACAGCCGACGGTCGCCAGGATTTCGCATACAGTCCGCCGTACACGGCACACGGCCCCCGCGATACCGGTTTCGCCCTCTGGACCGCCGACCGCAACCCTCCGGAATCCACACCCGCATCGGTCCCTCCTGACGGTTCGCCCACGCGTAGTACGGAACTGCGGTCAGTGGTACGGCGTCTCCGCCTCCCCGGCGCAGTCCGTCGGCAGTGACCACACCGACCCCGCCCGGCAGCTCGGGTCGTGCCCGCGGCCGCACCGCCTATTCCTTGAGCGGCGCCACCGAGTCCCGCACCACCACATGCGTGCCCAGCAGCAGATGCTCGTCCGGGGTGTTCGGTTCGCGCCCCAGCGCGGTCCTCACGGCGAGCCTGCCCAGTTCCTCGTAGGGAACATGCACGGTTGTCAGCGCCGGATGCAGATCCCGGGCGAACGGAATGTCGTCGTACCCGGCCAGCGACACATCGCGCGGCACACTGAGGCCCGCCTCGTGCAGTGCGGTGAGCGCGCCCGCCGCGACCATGTCGGTGGCGGCGACCACGGCCGTGAAGTCCAGCTTCTGCTCCAGCGCCTCGCGCATCAGCCGGTGGCCCGAGTCGCGGGTGAAGTCGCCGTGCAGCACCAGCTCCTCGGCGGGCTCGACACCGCGCGCCCGGTGGGCGGCGAGATAGCCGCGCTCGCGACCCTGTGCCGTGGTGTGGTCGGACTTGCCGCCGAGGAACAGCACCCGCTGGTGGCCCTGCACGAGGACGTGCGCGACCAGGGCGTAGGCGCCGCCCTCGTTGTCGTACTCGATGACCGTGACCGGTGCCCCGGGCCCCAGCGGCGGGCGCCCGCACAGCACGAGGCGGGAGCCGGCCGAGGCGAGCGAGTCGGCCATGCGGCGGGTACGTTCGCGGTACTCGGCGGTGTCGGCGCCACCGCCGACCAGGATCACGGCGGCCGCCCGCTGCGCACGCATCATCTCCACGAACTCCACCTCGTGGCGCGCGTCGCCCTCCGTGCTGCACACCAGGCACAGATGGCCCAGCCGCGTCGCCTCACGCTCCACGCCGTGCGCCATCAGCGCGAACGACGGACCCGTGATGTCCTCGAGCACGAACGCCAGCGTGGGCGTGCCGACGCCCGCGATCGCCTTGGCGCGCGCGTCGGCGACGTAGTCCATCTCGCGGACCGCCCGCATCACGCGCGTACGGGTCGCCGCGCTCACCGGATAGACCCCGCCCAGCACCCGAGACACGGTCGACGCGGACACCCCCGCGCGCGCCGCCACGTCCCGGATGGTGCTGCGGCTCGCGTCCTCGCTCTTTCTGGTCATGCCTGCCTCGTCCCTCTCCCCGGGCTTGTCGGCCCACCCCTCGGGAACTGCGGCAACATGGATGGAAACCGGTTCCCGACCCGGAGGCTAGCAGCGGGGGAGGGCCGGGACGAGAGAGATACGGCAGGAACCGCGGCCGCTCGTTCAGCCGGTGGCGGCGCCGAACCACCGGGGCAGCCGGTCGAGCAGCTCCTCCTGGTCCTCACCCACCCACGCGACATGGCCGTCCGGCCGCAACAGCACGGCGGGCACGTCCAGTTCCTCGCTGCCGTCGACGACGTGGTCGACCCGGTCCGCCCAGCCCGCGAGCGAGAGCCGGCCGCCGGTCTGGTCGAGCAGCAGCCCGCGGCCGCCGTGCAGCAGCTCGTAGAGGCGCCCCTGCTTCAGCTTCACGTCGCGCAGCCGCCGGCCGAGCAGCTCGTGGCCCTCGCCGAAGTCGTAGCGGATGTCGAGCGCGGTGACCTTCTCGATCAGGTGCCGGGTGACGCCCTCGAAGTCCATCAGCTCCGACATCAGCCGCCGCACCGCCTGGGCGGTCGGGTCGGTGGAGATCAGCAGGGTCTGCACGCGGGTGTTGTCCAGGACGGCGGCGGCCACCGGGCGCCGTTCGCCCTCGTAACTGTCCAGCAGTCCCTCGGGAGCCTGGCCCTTGATCTCGGCGGCCAGCTTCCAGCCGAGGTTGAACGCGTCCTGGATACCGAGGTTGAGCCCCTGTCCGCCCAACGGCGGGTGGACGTGCGCCGCGTCGCCGGCCAGCAGCACCCGGCCGACCCGATAGTGCTCGGCCAGCCGGGTGGCGTCGCCGAACCGGGAGAGCCAACGCGGCGAGTGCACCCCGAAGTCGGTGCCCGAGTAGGCCCGCAACTGCCGTTTGAACTCCTCCAGGGTCGGCGGGACCGAGCGGTCCTCGGCCACCCCCTCGGCGGGCACGACGACGCGGTACCGCCCCTCCCCGACGGGCCCGAGGCCGAACCGCTTCTCGGTCTGCCGGATCTCCGCCACGACGGCGGCGATCGTCTCCGGGGCCTCCGTCACCTCCATCTCGCCCAACAGCGTCTCCGCCTGGGCGGGTTGACCGGGAAAGCCGACCCCGAGCAGTTTGCGCACCGTGCTGCGCCCGCCGTCGCAGCCGACGAGATAGCGCGAGCGCAGCCTTGTGCCTCCCCCACCGGCTACGCCCTCATTGGCGGGGGTGCCCCCACTGGCGAGTTCGACGCTCACCCCGTCCTCGTCCTGGCCCACCCCCACCACCTCGCAGCCGCGCCGGATCTCGGCGCCGAGCTCGGTGGCGTGCTCGGCCAGCAGACGTTCGGTGACGGGCTGCGGGATGCCGAGGATGTAGCCGTGCGCGGTGTCCAGCTCGGGCACCGGCTTGTCGATGGCGGCGAAGTAGCCACCGCCGACGGGGAATTGCCGACCGTGGGCGAGGAACTGCTCCAGCAGCCCGCGCTGATCCATCACCTCGATACTGCGTACGTGGAGACCGAGCGAGCGGACGTACGCGGCGGGCTCGGCATCCTTCTCCAGCACGAGCACCCGCACGCCGTGCAGCCGCAGCTCGCCGGCCAGCATCGAGCCGGTCGGTCCGCCACCGGCGATGATCACGTCGATCATGAGACCCCCATAAGCGCATGCATTGCGCGAATCGCTGATTTCACCAGCTTCTGGCTTCGACCGGAGATTCTGCGGCACGAGGGGGGTCTTGCCGCAAGGTCCAGGGTGCGCTATAGGTTGAGAGTGGCAAGGAGTAGCTGACTCCTTGCCTTTTCTTTTGTCGTCCGGCGCCGCCCTACGCCTCGGCCAGCGTCCCCGCGATCGACGTGATCGCCTGCGGCCCCACTCGGCAGCACCCGCCGATCAGCCGGGCCCCGGACTGCCGCCAGGCGCGCACCTGGCCGGGGGCGAAGGAGGAGCGCCCGTTCCAGGCGCGGGCCTCGGCGTCCCACGCCTCGCCGCTGTTGGGGTAGACGACGACCGGCTTGCCCGTGACACGGGCGGCGATCTCGACGGCGGTGTCCACGTCCTCGGGCGCGCAGCAGTTCACGCCGACCGCGATCACCTCGTCCGCGTCGGCGGCCAGGGCGAAGGCCTCCTCCAGCGGCTGGCCGGCGCGTGTGTGCCGACCGTCGATCGAATACGAAAGCCAGGCAGGTGTATGCAGTCCACGCACCGCCCGCACCAACGCCTCCGCCTCGTCCGCGTCCGGCACCGTCTCCAGAGCCAGCACGTCGGGTCCGGCGGCGGCGAGCACCTCCAGACGGGGCCGGTGGAAACGCTCGAGCTCGTCGACGCTCAGGCCGTACCGTCCCCGGTACTCGGAGCCGTCCGCCAGCATCGCCCCGTACGGGCCGACCGACGCCGCCACCCACAGCGGCCGCGTGACGCCCTTCGCCTTGGCCTGCGATGCCGCCTCGCGGGCCAAGGCGACGCTCGTCGTGAGCAGTTCGGTCGCCCGCGCGTGCGAGATGCCGCGCTTGGCGAAGCCCTCGAAGGTGGCCTGGTAGCTGGAGGTGATCGCCACGTCCGCGCCCGCCTCGAAGTAGGCGAGGTGCGCCTCGGTGATCGCCTCGGGACGCTCGGCGAGCAGCCGCGCCGACCACAGCTCGTCGCTGAGGTCGTGTCCGGCGGACTCGAGCTGGTTGGACATACCGCCGTCGAGCACGACGGTCCCGGTGGCGAGGGCCTCGGCGAGGGAGGAGTTGCTGGTCATGCCGTCGACGGTACTCCGAGGGCGGGCCTTCGACCGTGCTTGTCCACCCCGCGATCAGGCCCGGTACGGCGGAACGTGATCGTGTCGCCCTCCGTCCGGCCCAGCCTTGGGGGACACCCGCTGACACCGATGCCGTGCCCGCCGAGGCCGGTGACGTCCTCGGCCCCCTCTCCGGCCCGGCCCGCCTGGAACCGCTCACCCACAACACCGGGAACGGCGTCACCGGCGGTGTCGGGGAGGCGCCGAGCGGGCGCCGAGGGCCGCTGCGGGGTGCGCAGAGGCCTCATCCGTTCGCCGCGTGTCGTCCACCCCGTCGTCGGTTGCCGCGCCGGTGCCTGGTCGCCGGAACCGCGAGTCCGCCCAGCAGCCCGAGCCCCAGCGCGTACGGCCACCAGCCGAGGCGGTCGTCCTGCGCGGCGCCCACGGTGCGGGTCGTCACGGCGGACGGGGACGAAGCCGCGGCCGGGGAGGGGGACTTGCTCGCGGTGGCGGCGGTGAGCACGACATCGTTCCCGTCGCCGCCCCGGTAGCTGATCCGGTAGGTGGTGTCGGCGAGCTTGACCTTCGTCCCCTCCTTCAGCCCGGTGAACGTGCCACCGGTCTTCGAGTCGCCCGTGTGGTTCAGCACGGTGATTTTGCGCGCGGGTGCGGTTCCGGCGGCCGCGAGGTCCAGGGTCCCGGCCAGGCGCACCGCACCGGTCACCTTCAACGGCTTGTCGCGCAGGACGAGTTCGCCCTTCGCGCTCTGCGTGTAGTTCCCGGAGACCGTGAGCCCGCCCGCGACGACACCGTCGTTGGTCACCGAGCCCTTCACCGTGCCCTTGCCGCTGAGCGTGGTCGCCACCCGCAGCCCCGTCGTGCCCGGGTCCAGGCGGGAGCCCGCGGAGGTCAGCCGGATCGCCTTGCTGCGCCGCAGCGTCGCCCCCTGCCGCAGGGCCAGCGTGCCCTTCTTCACCGTGGTCGTCCCCGTGTACGCCGCCCCGCTCCCGGTCAGGGTCGTCGTCGCGGTGCCCGCCTGGGTGACCGACCCGCTGCCGGTGATCCGGGACAGGGTCAGGGCCTTGCCGGCGTTGTTCAGCACGAGCGAGCCGTTGTTCACGATCTTGTACAGACTGCCTGCGGTATACAGTCCACCGTCGCCGCCTGCCCGACCGCTGCCCAGCCGCAGCACCGCACCCTTCTCGACGGTCGTCGAGCCGTCGTAGTACTGCACGGCCGCGAAGGTGACGTCGTTGCCGCGCGTCCCGGCGATGACGACGTCCCCGGCGCCGGGTGCGGCCAGGGTGTCGTGGAACCTGCCGCCGCCGATGGGGGCGCCCAGCGTCACCGGCCCGTTGTAGTCGAAGGTGAGCAGCGAGCGGGAGCGGGCCGCCAGCAGGTTGATGTAGACCGTCTCGGCCGTTCCCGGCATGAAGATCTTGTGCGTCGTGCCGTCGCCCCACTGGACGTTCGCGCCCTTGATGTTGGTGCCGCGCTTGTTGACGTTCTTGCGCGCGGGTGTCCAGTTCAGGGACGGGTCGCTGAGCGAGGGGTCGGTGTCGCCGCCCTGGTTCGACCAGCTGTACTGGCCCGTCAGGACGACCTTGCTGCCCGGCCGGGACTGGACGTTGATGTCGCTGCCGTACTCGCGCTGGTAGAAGTCCATGCCCTCGGTGACGGTCTGCCCCAGCGGGGTGTCCACGGTCCAGGTGCCCTGGTTGAGGACCTTGCGGACGTTCGGCAGGGAGGTCGCGAACTCCGGTCGCCCGGCGTTGACCTGCGTGCCGTTGTCGATCACCCCGGAGAAGGGGTGGGTTCCCGACAGGTCCCACGTGCCCCAGAGGAAGCGCGGCTGGGTGATCAGCCCGGAGCCGCTGATGGTGCCCAGGTTGTAGGCGGCGTTCTTCAGGGCCAGCCGCAGGGTGCCGTCGACCCGGATGTTGTCCTGGTTGAGCGCGAACTGCGGGGTGCCGTAAGGGAAATGGCCGATCAGACCGGTCGAGCCGCCGTTGCCGTACTGGAGCGTCGCCCCGCGTGCGACCGTGATCGCCGGCGGGTCGGGGGCGGTCGTGGTGACGTAGGGATGGTTGCCGCCCTGGACCGACACCTTCTGCCGCTGCCGGGACTTCGGCAGCGTGAAGTCGCTGTTCCTGGTCAGGACCAGGGTTCCGCTGCCGCGCACGGTGAGCGTGCCCTCGCCGCGGAGGACGCCGTCGTACGTCGTCGTCCCGGACGGGACCGTGACGACCGTGTCGCCGGCGAGCGTCACGCTGCGGCCCGCGAGCATGTCGGCGGTGATGTCGCGAGTGCCGGCCGCCTGCGCCGGGGGAGCGGTGATCAGGAAGGCGACCGTCGCGAGGGCGCCGGCTGCGGCTGCTGTCTTGGGGGTATGGCTGCGCACGTTACGGAGACGGGCCGGACCGGCCATCGATAACAGAAAAGTCCCCGCGATGAGCCCTCCAGCAGAAAGCGCCTTCTCTTGTCGCGTCCGACCCGTTGACCTCCTCGTTCCCCAGCCTTACCTTTCGGCTGTTCGCAATAACAACAGATGTTCTCAATATCGAACATCACTCTCAGGACACCCCCATCCGAGAGGCAGTCCGTATGAGCCGCACTCCCGACGTCCCCGACAGGCGACTGCTGCTGAAAGGCGCCCTGGCCGCGGGCGCCCTGGCCGTGACCCCCACCGTCGCCGCAGCCGCTCCGAGCCCGAAGAAGACACCCCCGTTCGTGAACCCGCTCGTCCGCAACCGCGCCGACCCCCACATCCACCGTCACTCCGACGGCCACTACTACTTCACCGCCACCGCCCCCGAGTACGACCGGATCATCCTGCGCCGCTCCCGCACCCTGAACGGGCTGGCGACCGCACCCGAGTCGGTCATCTGGACCAAGCACGCGACCGGCCCCATGGGCGCCCACATCTGGGCGCCGGAGATCCACCGCATCGGCGGCAAGTGGTACATCTACTTCGCCTCCGCACCCGCCGAGAGCGTCTGGGACATCCGCATCTGGGTCCTGGAGAACGCCGACCCCAACCCGTTCCAGGGGACGTGGGTCGAGCGCGGCCAGCTGAAGACGGCCTGGGAGACCTTCTCCCTGGACGCCACCACCTTCACCCACCGCGGCAGCCGCTACCTCGCCTGGGCCCAGCACGAGCCCGGCATGGGCAACAACACCGCGCTGTGGCTGTCGAAGATGGCGAACCCATGGACCCTGACGGGCCCTCAAGTACGCCTGTCCACCCCCGAGTACGACTGGGAGTGCATCGGCTACAAGGTCAACGAGGGCCCCTCGGTCATCGCCCGCAACGGCCGGCTGTTCATGTCGTACTCGGCCAGCGCCACCGACTTCAACTACTGCATGGGCCTGCTGACCGCCGACGCGGACGCCGACCTCATGGACCCCGCCAACTGGTCCAAGTCGCCCACCCCGGTCTTCACCAGCAACGACACCACGAAGCAGTACGGCCCCGGCCACAACAGCTTCACCGTCGCCGAGGACGGTCGCAGCGACGTCCTCGTCTACCACGCCCGCCAGTACAAGGAGATCGTCGGCGACCCGCTGCACGACCCCAACCGGCACACCCGCGTCCAGAAGCTGGGATGGAACGCGGACGGCACTCCGAACTTCGGCATACCGGTGGCGGACACCGCCACGGACACGGAGGTTGCGTCATGAGACGTGCGTACGCGGTACTGCTCGCCCTCTGTCTGGCACTGGCAGGCGCCCTGGTCACCGCGGGTCCGGCCCAGGCCGCCGCCCTGAAGATCCCCAACGGCGTCCAGTTCACGGACAGTTCGGGAGGCGCCCTGCACGCCCACGGCGGCGGGGTCATCAAGGTCGGGTCGTACTACTACTGGTTCGGAGAGAACCGCAACTCCGACAACACCTTCCGGTACGTCTCCGCCTACCGCTCCACCGACCTGAAGAACTGGGAGTTCAGGAACAACGTCCTGACCCAGTCCAGCGCCTCGGAGCTGGGCACCGCCTACATCGAGCGGCCCAAGGTCATGTACAACGCGTCCACCGGCAAGTTCGTGATGTGGATGCACAAGGAGAACGGCACCGACTACAGCGAGGCCCGCGCCGCCGTCGCCGTCTCCGACACCGTCGACGGCAACTACACCTACCAGGGCAGCTTCCGTCCGCTCGGCACCCACATGTCCCGTGACATCACGACGTTCGTGGACACGGACGGCACCGGCTACATGGTGTCCGCCGCCAACGAGAACTACGACCTGCACATCTACAAGCTCAACTCCGCCTACACCGCCATCGACAGCCTGGTCGCCAACCCCTGGGCGGGCGGTCACCGCGAGGCCCCGGCCCTGTTCAAGCGGGGCGGCGTGTACTTCATGCTGACTTCGGGCGCGACCGGCTGGAGCGCCAACCAGCAGCAGTACGCCACCGCGACCTCGCTCGCCGGCCCGTGGACGTCGATGGCGAACGTCGGCGACTCCACGACCTACAACTCGCAGACCGCGTACGTCCTTCCCGTGCAGGGCACTTCGGGCACCTCGTACCTCTACATGGGCGACCGCTGGGGCAACTCCTTCGGCGGCACCGTCAACGACTCCCGTTACGTGTGGCTGCCGTTGACCTTCCCGAGCTCCACCACGATGTCGATGTCCTGGTACCCCGAGGTCACCGTCGACACGGCCGCCGGGACGATCTCCGGGACGAGCGCGACGTACAACACCCTGATCGCCCGCAACAGTGCGAAGTGCGTCGACGTACCGAACCAGTCCCTGTGGCAGGGCATCGCCCTCGCCCAGTACACCTGCAACAGCGGCGGCAACCAGAAGTTCTGGTTCAAGGACCTCGGTACCGGCTACTACCAACTCGTCGGCCGCGGCAGCTCCCTGTGCCTCCAGGAGAACTCCACCGACGTCACCCAGGAGAACTGCGGCGGCGCGACCACCCAGCAGTGGAGTCTCACCGCTTCCGGCAACTACTGGCTGGTCAAGGCCCGCGCTACCGGAGAGTGCCTGGACGTGAACGGCGCGTCCACCGCCAACTCCGCCGCGATCATCACGTACACGTGCAACGGAGCGACCAACCAGCAGTGGACGCGCGGGACCTGACGTCAGGTCAGGTCAGCAGGTCGATCGCGTCGATCGACGTACCCGCACTGAGGAAGGACGTCGACCCCGAACCGCTCGCCACGTAGATCTTCAGCGTGTTGTAGGCGCTGGTGTCCGTCAGCCAGGCGGACGCCGGCACGCTGTAGGTGAAGGTCTGGTTGTTGCCCCGGTACGAGCCCACGGTCAGCGACCGGGTGCTCGGCTGGGTGGGCGGCGAGGGGACGGCGGACGTCCAGGTGTCGTTGATGACGACCTGCGGACGGCCGTTGGCGTAGGCCGTCGTCACGCCGATGCGCAGGGTGTGCGCGGCGGCGGCCTGGGCGGCCGTCAGCTTGAAGTAGACGATGATCCCGCTGTTGACGTCCTTCCACAGATAGCAGGGGAAGGCCGAGGTCTCGGTGCCGCTGCCGATGACGACGTTGCCGGTCCAGGAGGCGGCGCGGACGTCGGACGGATGGGCGTACGTCATCAGATCGGCGTTCTTGAAGCCGCTCGGCGTGCCGTTCCAGTCGTTGATGCGCCAGATCGCGCCCGCGTTGCTCGGGTCGTTCGAGGAGGGGATCGCGAGGGAGTTGAGGGTGGTCGTGCCGCCCGCGCCGACGCTCACCGAGCCGGTGTAGACGGCCAGTTCGCCCTTGAAGACGGTCAGCGTGTACGTCCCCGGAAGGACACCCCCGATGGAGAAGTAGCCGTCCGACGACCGTGCCGAACCCCAGTACTGGGCGGCGGAGTTGGCGAGCCCGACCGTGTAGGCGTACGCCGTGTTCCGGCCGGTGATGCCGACGCCCGCGACCTTGCCCCGGCCGCTCGCGGGGACGTAGCCGGAGATGCCGAGCGAGTCGGCCCACGAGGTGGTGAGGGTCCCCGGGTACAGCGCGGAGGAGGGGGCGCCGCCGTCGGTGAAGGCGATGACGTAGGGGCCCTGGAGGCCGAAGCGCTGGGCCTCCGTCTGGTTCTCGCCGTAGTACAGGATCTCGTACAGGCCGCCGCCGTCCGCGCTCTGGTGGCGCAGGAGGGAGCGGTAGAACGGGCCGCCGGAGGCCTTCTCGTGGTTGGAGCGGACGATGTACAGGCCGACGCTGCCGGTGGTCCAGCCGACGTAGTTGTAGTCGATGACCCGGGACTTCGTGTAGTGCTTCGAGCGGGTCTGGCCGTCGGACTTCGCGAAGACGTCCGAGGCCTCGATGGTGGTGGGCGCGTAGGTGTAGGAGTCGGACTCGTCGTTGAGGAACTTGCCCGCGTTCACACGCAGGATGTAGCGGGTCGCGCTGACCGAGGTGTCGGCCTTGTTGGTCCACAGGTAGACGTTGTTCTCGCCGCTGCGGGCCGCGTAGTAGTGCTTGAGCGTGCCGTACGTGACCGAGATCAGGATCGTCGTACCGGACTGCTTGATGCTCACGGTGGAGGTGCCGAGGCCGGACTCGATGTGTGAGTTCTTGCCGCCGTAGCCCTGGTACTGCGTGCCGCGGTAGACGAGCGAGGTGAGGTCGCCGTTGGTCTTGCTGACCTTGAAGACGAGGTTGGCGCCGGTGTCGACGACGTAGTTCGAGCCGTCGTCGGAGTAGCCGAAGGTCGCGGCCGAGGCCGTCTCGGCGAGCGGTCCGGCGAGCGCGGCCGATCCGGCGGCGGCCGCCGTACCGAGGACGAAGGTGCGGCGGCGGACCGGTCTGTTCGTAGCGGATCCGGACATGGGGGGGGTGCCTCCTTCGAGGACATGTGGGGGTGATGCGGGTGAGAGCGAGGGTGACAGTTGAATCGATTTCGCGAAAGGGCTTTCGCTTGCTGGAGGTTGGCAATCTTGTGAAATCGCCCCGAGGTCTAGAAAGCGCTTGCCGATAGGGGTACGGTCCAGCCGCCAGGCCTTGTCGTGTGTCGTAGGAGCCTCGAATGAGACGTTTCAACCTCGCCCTGCTGGCGACGGTCGCACTGAGCACCGCACTGACCGCCGTCCCGGCCCACGCCGCAGCCGAGCGGCACCGCCCGCTCGGCCTCGAGAACTGCACCGCCACCGCCTGTCACTTCGACGTCCCGGCGGGCACGTACGACGTGAAGGTCCTCCTCGGCGGCGACGCCGAATCGAGCACGAGCGTCAGCGGTGAGACCCGGCGTTCCCTGCTCCCCGAGACCGCCGTCGCGGCCGGCGAGCGGACCGCCCGCAGCTTCACCGTGAACGTCCGCACCCCCGAGGGCGAACCCACCGGCGCCGAGGGCACCCCCGGCCTGGACCTCGTGCTCGGCGGCTCGGCCCCCGCGCTCGCCGGTATCAAGGTCACCCCCGCCCGGCACGCCCGCCAGATCTTCCTCGTCGGCGACTCCACGGTCTGCGACCAGCCCGGCGACCCGTACTCCGGCTGGGGCCAGCAGTTGCCCCAGTACCTCCGCAAGGGCCTCTCCGTCGCCAACTACGCCGACTCCGGCGAGAGCACGGTGACCTACCTGTCCAATCCTCAACTGTTCGCCACCGTCCAGCCGTTGATCCGCCGCGGCGACCTCGTCCTGGTCCAGCTCGCCCACAACGACAAGACCACCGACGAGGTGACCTACCGGACGAACCTGGAGACACTGGTCGCGGGTATCCGGGAAAAGGGCGGTGAGCCTGTCCTCGTGACGCCGATCGTGCGACGCTGGTTCAACTCCGACGGCACCCTGAACAACAACACCGCACTCCTGGTCAACGGCCTCGGCGTCGACCACCCCGCAGTCACCCGCTCGGTCGCCGCCGCGCAGGACGTCCCGCTGATCGACTTGACGGCGAGGACGAAGTCGCTCGTGGAGTCCTTGGGAGTCGAGGGTTCCAAGGCGATTTACCTCTACAACGAGAAGCGGGACAACACGCACACCTCCGTGCACGGGGCCACGGTGTACGCCGGCCTCGTCCGCGACGAACTCCTCGCCCAGCACCTGGTGCCGAAAGGCCTGGTGCGGGTGGGATGAGCCCCTGGGGCGCCTCGACCGGAACCGGGGCGCCCCAGGCCTGTTCGCCGCGCTTGCTGAGCCGTGAGACGCCGCGGGCCGGTGGGGGCTGGTCGCGCAGTTCCCCGCGCCCCTTGAGGGGCGCGGTGCGCACCGGACGTTTCCAAAGAACCGAAAGAGAGACCATGCATCTCCCTCCCGACGACCGCATCCGTAGCCCGTACACCGGATACACCCGTGCCCACTGGGAGGCCGTGGCCGACGGCTTGCTCGCCGCTACGGAGCCGTACGCCGCCGAGGGCGGTGCCCTCTACTACTTCCCCGGCGACCGCACCAGCTGGTCGGGGCGGCTCTCCGACGGACTGGAGGGGTACGCCCGTACGATCCTGCTGGCCGCCTTCCGTCAGGACGAGACCGCCCTCCAGCGCTATGCCGACGGCCTCGCGGCCGGTGTGTCCGGCGTCTGGCCGCGTATCGAGGATCGCAGCCAGCCGCTGGTGGAGGCGGCGTCGATCGCCGTGGCGCTGCGGCTGACGCGCCCGCTGCTGTGGGACCGGCTGGACGACAGGGTGCGCCAGCGGGCCGCTTCCTGGCTCGGCGACGCACTGACCGCCGAGGCCTGGCCCTGCAACTGGGAGTTGTTCCCCGTCACCGTCGGCGGCTTCCTCCAGGAGATCGGCCACGAGCCCGAGGCCTCGCGCAAGGCGATCGACCGCGGTCTTGAGCGGATCGAGGAATGGTACGTCGGCGGGGGTTGGTACACCGACGGCGAGGGTCGCAAGTTCGACTACTACAACGGCTGGGCGATGCACCTGTATCCGGTGTTGCACGCCTGGTTCGCCGACGACAGTCGGCTGTCGACTGCATACGGTGAACGTTTGGAGGCCCACCTCGCCGACTACGCCCGCCTGTTCGGCGGCGACGGCGCCCCCACGCACCAGGGTCGCTCACTGACTTATCGTTTCGCCACGACGGCCCCCCTGTGGTTGGGCGCCCTGACCGGCCGTACCCCGCTCACGCCGGGGCAGACGCGGCGGCTGGCGTCCGGGGCGCTGAAGTACTTCCTCGACCGGGGCGCGGTGAACTCCGACGGCCTGCTGACCCTCGGCTGGCACGGCCCCGACTCCGCCGTCCTCCAGGGCTATTCGGGCCCCGCCTCCCCGTACTGGGCGAGCAAGGCCTTCCTCGGTCTGCTCCTCCCACCGGAGCACGAGGTGTGGACGGCAGAGGAGGAGCCGTCCCCGGTCGAGCGCGCGGACGAGGTCCGACCGGTCGCCGCCCCGAACTGGCTCATCCAGTCGACCAGTTCGGACGGTCTGGTCCGCCTCCACAACCACGGCAGCGAGGACGTCCGCTACGACCCGTACTACACGCGCCTCGCGTACTCCACGGTGACGGCGCCCTCACCGTCCTACGACAACAGTGTGATCGTCGGCGACGATCCGAGCCGTACCGACATCGAGCCGCTCGGGGTGGGCGACGGGTGGGTGGCGTCGCGGCATGCGGCCGGTGGGGGAGCGCGGGTGACCAGCGTGGTGCTGGCGCGTGGGGCCGTGGAGGTGCGGGCCCATCTGGTGTCCGGAGCCGAGCCCGGGACGCCGGTGCGGGTCACCGGGTGGGCGGCTCGGGACGGTGTACTGGCGCAGGAGTTGCCCGCTGTCGGTCTCGACGGGGCGCTGACCGGTGTCACCGGCGAGGGCGGGACGCTCTTCGTCGCGCTCGTCCGGCTCACCGGCGAGGCGGATCCCGTACCGCTGGACGAGGCCGTGACCGTACGGGCCGATGGAGCGGGCGAGTTGACGGTCCGCTGGCGTGCGGGAGGCGAGGTGCGGGTCCGGCTGGACGACTCCGGGGTGTCGGTCGGGGCCGAGGGCTGAGCCGCCTCGGGCAGTATGGGGATCATGGGTGGGACGGATGAACTCGTAGAACTGCTGGGGCGGGCCGGGCTGGAGGTCGTGGGGGAGCGACGGGTCGAGGAGGTGTTGCCGCCTCCGTTCGCGTGGCGTCATGTCGCCAGGTGGGAGGCGGAGCCGACCGTGGCGGTGGCCTGCGACCGGGCCGACCTGGTCGCAGAGATCAATGCCCAGTGGTTCCGGCTGGCGTCCGAGGCGGGGATCCTCGATGGGGACGGGGTGTTCCTCGTCGACGCCGGGTGCTCGCCCCGGCAGTGGATACGGGTCCGGCTCGCCGCCGACTGGGACCTCGCCGGGGTGCTCGGTGAGCGGCCCGGGCAGCCGGAGTTCCTCACCCTGTCGCCGGACGGGGACACCCTGCTGGGCGTCACGACCGAGGAGCACGCCGTCTGGCTCGTCGCCGTCGACCGGATCAGGGAGCGGCAGGAGGAGGCCGCGCGGCTCGCGGGCCGGGAGACGGCGGAGGACCGGGCGGCCGCCTGGGAGTCGCTGTTCCAGGGGCCGAAGCCCCCGCAGAAGGTGCTCGACGCCTGGGCGAGCGGGCTCTCGCTCAACGCGGCCACCCCGAAGGAGCTGCGGTCCCAGCTGGTGGACAGGTCTTCGTATGCGATGTACAGCGCACTGTCGACAGAAGCCCTGGACGCCGCCCTGGCCCATCCGGACTGGAAGACGCGGATGCGGGCGGCCGAGCATCAGCCGAACATCACTCCCGAGCAGTGGGACCGGGTGATCCTCGGCGAGCAGGACGAGCGCCAGCGGTGGTTGCTCACCATGATCGCCGCCGAGCGCTGGGCCGAACTCGACGAAGGCACCTGCCGCAGACTTGCCGCCGATCCGTCCCCGCGCGTGCGCTCCCAGACGGCGGGCCTCAAGTACTTGCCCACCGATCTGTCGGTCGCGCTGACCGCCGATCCCGACGGCGGCGTGCGGGCCGTGGCCTGCCAGACGGCCTGGCCCCATCTCGACGCCGCCGCGCAGGAGGCGCTGCTGGTCGATCCGCACGGCACCGTGCGCGTCCGGGCCCGGCTGCTGCACCATCGGCAACACCCCATGCCCCGTGCGGTGTTCGAAGCCCAGGAGATCCAGGGGGTCCGGGACATCCGGCGCCAGGCACTGGAGACGTGCCGCCTGGAGCGGGGCCTGGCCGAGCACCTGGCACGGCACGGCGAGTCGGACGAGCGCCGCTCTCTGGCTCGCAACCCGCGTCTGGACCCGGACCTCGTCGCCCTCCTCGCCGAGGACCGCGAAGCCGGCGTCCGCCACGTCGTGGCTGAGCGGGCCGACCTCACCGAGGAGCAACGCGCGCGCATCGACTTCGAGTTCGACCCGGACCTGCACTCCTGGGCCCTCGACTGGGTCGTCGCCCTGCACGAGGACGAGGACGCCATGCGCCGCCTGGCCGCCTCCTCGCACCCCCTGATCCGCAGAAGCGTCGCCCGCGCCCGCCGTCTGCCGCCGGACGTCGTCGCACGCCTCGCCCGGGACGAGGACCGTGTCGTCCAGCTCTTCCTGGCCGAGTCCTGCGACGACGCGCCCGCCGACATGCTCCTGGAGGTGTGGCAGTGGTGGACCGGCAGCCTCAGCACCCCCGACCGGCCGCGCGGCCACCCCAACTTCCCCCGCCACGGCCTCCTGCGTTACGCCGACCACCCGAGCCCACGCATGCGCCAACTGGCCCTGGACGACCCGCAGTCCACGCCCGCACTGGTCGACCGGCTCAGCAGGGACCCCGACGAGGAGGTGCGGTACCGCGCCGCGACCGACCCCCAGCTGTCGGCGGCGGGCGCCGCGAGGCTGCTGGAGGACCCGCACGAGCACATCCGGCACGCCGCCGCGCTCCACCCTCGGCTGCCGGCCCGGCTCCTGGTCTGGCTGCTGCGGACGAGCACCGGCAACGCGGAGACGGCGGCCCGGAATCCGGCGCTGCCCGTCGACGTCGTACGCCGGATGATCGGGGCACTCACCGCCGGGGCAGCCGACTGACCGCGACGAATGTCGCCATGGCCACGAGAGTCCACAGGGCATCGACGCCGTACTCGCCCCACAGCGAGTCGGAGGAAGGCACCGAGGCGCGGGCGAGCATGTTCACGCCCCAGCCGCACGCCAGGGCGGCCACGAAGGCGGGCCGGCCGTGGCGTACCCCCTCGGACACGTCGTCCAGCAGGCTCAGCAGCACCACCGTCATCATCACGAAGGGGCCCTCCTCCTCCCAGCCGAGAGCCGCGCACAGCGCCCCGACCGCCAGGCAGAACAGCCAGACCCGCACGGTGGGCCACAGCGGGGCGGGCGGGCGCGACACGTCCGGCGGAAGCCAGAAGAAACGCTGTACATCCCGCTTGAACCGCTTGACCCGTTCGCCGGACATCGCACCGACCTCCCCCGTCCGCGTGCATCGCACCTGGGAGACACGCCGGACGGGGAAGTGGTTGTACGCGGTCAGGGGGTTGGGAACTGCTGGGGTTTGACTGAGTAGGAGTGCCTTCTGGCGTGTGTGAGTGAGTGTGGAGGTTCCCGGCCGACAGCTGAGTGCTGCTGTCCCGGGGGGAATCAGGGTTCGTCCATCGAATATGTGACCTTTCCGGATAGTGCTCGTTGGGTGTGATGAGCGGGTTTTCGAGGGGCTGTATGGGGGGTGTGGGGTGGGCGGGTTGCGGGAGCTTGCGGCGTCGTTTGTCGCGCCCTGCCCCTCGGGCGTGGCGGTCCGCACCCGGTTGAAACAGCTCACGCCCGCCGATGAGACGGTGCTCGCGCTGGTCGGCGCGCACCTCGGTGCGCTCGCCTCGCGGGACTTGAGGGTGCGGTGCGCGGAAGGGCTGGAGCATTCCGCGGAGACGTGGGCGGCGCGTAAGAGGGGTCTGACGCCTGTGTCGTCGTCGAGGTGGGCCGGTTCACTCACCAAGGCCACGCCTGATCAGTGGGCGCTCGCCCGGCGTGGCCAGCTCGCCCACGTCCAGTCCCTTGAGGCGGGGATCCGCACGATCGCGCACCGGCTGTCGCTGCCGGTCGGCGCGAAGGGCTCGAAGCACGCGCCGGGCGGCTACCGCAGCAGGCGGGAGTGGCATGCCAAGGCCCGCTGCCTGCACGTCCTCGAAGACCGGCTGGAGCGCGAGCGGGCAGACCACGAGGCCGGCGTCGTGCATGTGGTGCGGGGCGGGAAACGGCTGGCCCGCACTCGGCACCACCTGGCAGACGCCGGGTTGACTGCGAGCGACTGGCGTCGGCGGTGGGAGGCGGAGCGCTGGTTCCTGCAGGCCGACGGCGAGTCGGGGAAGCGGTTCGGGAACGAGACGATCCGCGCCAGCCCGGACGGCGAGGTCAGCATCAAACTCCCGGCCCCGCTCACTGATCTGGCCAATGCTCCGCACGGCCGGTACGTCCTGGCCTGCCGGGTCGGCTTTGCCCACCGGGGGCAGGAGTGGGCGGACCGGGTGGCGGCGAATCGGGCGGTGGCCTACCGCATCCACTACGACGTCGACCGGGGCCGCTGGTATCTGACCGCGTCCTGGCAGATCCCGGTGGTGCAGGCCGTCTCGATCGCCGCCACCCTCGCGCACGGGGTGATCGGCGTCGACATGAACGCCGACCACCTGGCCGCCTGGCGCCTCGACGTCCACGGCAACCCGACCGGCCCCCCGCGCCGCTTCTTCTACGACCTCACGGGTAGCGCCGATCACCGTGATGCTCAGGTCCGCCACGCCCTGACCCGGCTGCTCAACTGGGCCCGCACCTGCGGCGTGCAGGCCATCGCGGTCGAGGACCTGGACTTCGGCGCCGAGAAGACCCGCGAGAAGCACGGCCTCCGCAAACGCTTCCGCCAGTTGATCTCCGGGATGCCCACCGGCAGGCTCCGCGCCCGGCTGACCTCCATGGCCGACCAGACCGGCATCACGATCATCGCGGTCGACCCGGCCTACACCAGCCGCTGGGGCGCCCAGCACTGGCAGAAGGCCCTCACCCACAAAAACAGGAAGACGACTCGCCACGACGCTGCCGCCGTGGCGATCGGAAGGCGCGCCCTGGGGCACCCGATCCGGCGACGGACGGCACCGCCCCGTGCACACCAGCGCGATGTGCACGGGCATCGGACCGTCCAGGCCGACCGGCGTGCCCCCGGGCGTGAGGGACCCCGCCCTCCCGTCCCCGGACCACGGACCCGATCCGTGCCGCCGGACCGCGGAGCGAATGCGGGCAACCAGAACGCCCAACACCGTTCGGGGCGTTCGGCTGAGCATGAATCCTGGCAACAGGACTCACTCCCGCTCAGTCTTTAGGAACGGTCAGGCGGCTGATCTTCAGCGTCTTGGTCGTCGGGGACGCCCCGGTGAGGGCGGATGCGTACGACGGGGTGACGGGCAGGGACGCCCAGGTCAGCGTGGAGTCCTTCTGGACCGCGATGTCACCGGTGATCCGGGTGTTCACGATCTTGTCCGCGCCCTGGAACTTGCCGTTCCAGTCGATGAGCCGCAGATGGGTGCCCGCGAAGGTGCCGGTGCAGGTGCCGGCCTTGCACGTGGCGTTCTTGACCGACTCCCAGGAGAGCAGGAGCCGGTCCTTGCCGTACGGGGCGAGGCGGACGTTGACGTGGTCCGTGCCCTTGGTGGTGGAGAGGTAGACCGCCTTGCCGGGACCGGAGTTGCGGTTCTTCATGAACGCGACGGCGACCTGGTGGGTGCCGGTCTTCGGCGTGACGCTCCAGCCGCGCCCGCTGGAGTCGTCGGGGTTCTTCTTGGCCGACGCGGCACCGCGGGAGGCGAACGCGGTGGCGTAGCGGCCGGTGGCGGACTTCACCAGGTCGCCCGTACGACCCGGGAACGTACCGCCGCAGTAACCCGCCCAGCACTGCTCGCGCTGCACGACCGGCGCGACGTCGGGGGCGCCGATACCGGTGGACACGAACAGGCCCGAGCGCCAGTCGTCGAAGCAGAGGGAGGTGAAGGCGCCGGACATCTCGGCGTGCAGGGCGATGCCCTCGTTGTGGCTGCAGCCCCAACTCCAGCCGCCGCTCAGCTTCTTGCCCGTGCTGCTGAGGTACGACAGCTTGTCGCCGAAGTGCCCGTCGGCGAAGCCGCCCGCGCCGTGGACCACGAAGTAGGCGCCGTACTTGGTGCCGTTCCAGGTGAGCTGGCCGTCGAGGGTGGGGGACGTGTCGTTGGTGGCGGTGCCGGTGAGCTTGGTCTGGAAGGTCTTCTTGCCGTTCGTGTAGCGGACGATCGCGGCCGCCGTCTCCTTCCACTTGTTGGTGTCGGAGACCCGGGTGAGCAGCGCGAAGCCGTTGTTGTGCGCGACCAGCCCGCCGACCTCCTTGGCGCCCTTGACGATCGTGTCCGAGCCCGAACGCTTGCCGGCCGCCGTCAGCGGGGTGACGTGGATGCCGTCGGAGGCGGGCCAGGCCACCCGCAGGGTGCCGTTCGGGGCGGCCGCCGTCGCGGTGCGCGTCCACTCGCGGCTGTTGTTGTAACCCGCCGACAGATAGGGGAACTTGGCGGACAGGGACACCGTGGTGGTGGACACGGTGAGCCCGGTGGCCGTGCTCGCCCCGGCGGTCGCGTACCAGGCGCCGACGAGCGCGGCCGTGGCGGCGAGCCCCGCGATCAGTGGCTTGCGGGCGCCCCGGATTCGGCGGTGGCGCGTGGTGCGTGGTGCAGAAGTCATGTTCTGAAGTGGCCGCAGCCGACGGAATGGTTGCCGCGCGCGTCGATCTCCTCGACAAGCGCATTGATCTCTGCGAAGGCACTGCACAAGAATCCGCCGTATGACTTCCGCCATCCGTCACACGACGATCGACTGCGCCGACGCCTACGCCCTCGCCGGCTTCTGGTCCCAGGTCCTTGGCCTGCCGTTGCACGAGGACGACCACCCCGGCGACGAGGAGGCGCTGATCGAGGCCGCGGGTCTGCTCTTCGTCACCGTCGCGGAGCCCAAGACGGCCAAGAACCGGATCCACTTCGACATCCAGCCGCAGGACCGCACCCGGGATCAGGAGGTCGAGCGGCTGCTCGGCCTGGGCGCCAGGCTCTTCGACGACCGGCGCAAGCCGGACGGTACGGGATGGGCGGTGCTGGCCGATCCGGAGGGGAACGAGTTCTGTGTGGAGCGCAGTGCGGGGGAGCGCGGAGCGTAGCGGGCCCCTCGGGGATACTTCGATGGGCGTCGAACCCACACGCCTCCCGCACCACGCGGTCCGCCGGGTCGCCGACCACCTCCTGTACCGCACCGCGGAGTTCGACGTACTACGCGGACGCGGTGGGTGACCTGTCGTGACCGTGTTCGCCGAACCCCACCACGCCGACGAGGCGTTCGGCGAAGGCGTCGGGGTGCTGGGCGGCGCCGAGGTGTCCGCCGGGGAACTCGGCGAAGGCTGCGCCGGTCCGCCGGGCGACGAACTCCGCGGTGCGGTACAGGAGATGGCCGCGCGAGTCGGTGCCGGCGGCGAGGGTGAGGGGTGCGGAGCCGAGGGCGGTGAGATCGGTGTCGTGGGAGGTGAAGGGGAGGATGACGTGGGCCAGGGAGAGCGCCAAGGGGTTGCCCAACTCCTCTTCGCGGGTGAGGGGTTGACCGGTCAGGGATGCCGCCGCGACCTGGCCCGGCTGGTCGGTGAGCCCGGCGGTCATCCGCGCGGCGGCGGCTCGCAGCCCGGCTGTCCGGTAGGTGTCGACGACCTCCCGGAACATGGCCCGCTGCCGGCGCCCGTCCGGGAGTACGCCCACACACGGCGGCTCGTGCGCGATGACATGCCGCAACCGCTCCGGGTGCCGGGCGAGCAGGTCGAGGGCGACGATGGCGCCGGCGCTGGTGCCGACGACGAACGCGGTGTCGCCGTCGGCGAGGACGCCGTCGAGCACCCGCCGGGCGCCGTCGCTCCAGTCCTCGACGCGCTGGTCGTCGACGGGAGAGCCGAGCCGGCCGTGGGCCAGGCCGAGGGGGTCGAGGACGACGACGGTGAACCGGTCGGCGAGTGCCTCGGTCAACGGACCGAGCCCCATGGGATGGCCCGCCCCGCCGGGGATGATCAGCAGCACGGGCCCGCTGCCATGGATGTCGTAGTAGAGGTCGGTCACTCTTCCTCGCTCTCCTCGCGGGGCCAGTTCTGCAACAGGACGTGCAGGGCGTCGATGGCGCGTTGCCAGGACTTCTGTACGTCACGGGGGGCGCCGAAGCCGCCGCTCGCCTCCAGCGCGCAGTAGCCGTGGAAGGTGCTGCGCAACAGGCGTACGGCGTCGGTGAGGTCGGGTTCCTCGAGGCCGTAGGCGCGGAGCATGCCATAGGTGATCTCGGCGGTGCGGCGCAGGCCGGGGGAGTCGGCGACGAGGGCCTGGTCGACACGGATCTGGGTGGCGGCGTACCGCCCCGGGCGCTCCAGCGCGTACTCCCGGTAGGCCCCGGCGAACGCGGCCAGCGCGTCCTTCCCGGCCCGGCCCGCCACGGCGACGGCGATCCGGTCGATCATCTCGTCCCCGGCGAGCAGCGCGACACGGGTCCGCAGCTCCTGAAGATTCCTGACGTGCGAGTACAGACTCGCGTCCTTCACCCCGAAGTGGCGCGCCAGCGCGGACAGGGTGACGCTCTCGAACCCGACCTCGTCGGCGAGGTCGGCGGCGGCCGCGGTGAGGCGGTCGGGGGTGATTCCTGCGCGGGCCATGGGGCTCCGGGGTGCCGAAGGGGAACCTGGGGTATCCAGAAACCTAGGGTATCTAGGTCGAATGCTAGTGCATGAAGGTCCGTCGAATATTGGGCTGCGCCTGACGTCGGCTCGCCCCTAGGCTTCCGGCCCGGGGGCCGACGAGGCGTCCTGTCGGCAGTGGTCGGGCAGCGGATCGGGGATGCGCGGGGCTATGACTTGTCAACTGTTCGCGATGTGTTTCGACGCGAGTGAGCCACGCCGTCTCGCGGGATTCTGGGCCGGTCTCCTGGGGCGGGAGTTGGTCGACGATCCGCACGACGGAGTCGCGCTGTTGCCCGCCGATGAGCCCGGGTTCCGGCTCCGGTTCCTTCCGGCCCGGGAGGAGAAGGCCGGCCAGAACCGGATGCACTTCGACCTGACGAGCGCGTTCCCGGAGCAACAGCAGGAGACGGTGGACCGTGCGCTGCGACTCGGCGCGCACCACATCGATGTCGGCCAACTCCCCGAGGAGGGGCACGTGGTGCTCGCCGACCCCGACGGCAACGAGTTCTGTGTGATCGAGGCGGGCAACAACTTCCTCGCCGACACCGGGTTCATCGGAGCCCTGGCCTGCGACGGTTCTCAGGCGGTCGGGTACTTCTGGAGCGAGGCGCTGGTCTGGCCGCTGGTCTGGGACCAGGACCAGGAGACCGCGATCCAGTCACCGCACGGCGGGACGAAGATCACCTGGGGTGGGCCGCCGGTCGCGCCGAAGACCGGCCGGAACCGACTGCACTTCGACCTCGCGCCACCCGCCGACGGTGACCAGCGGACAGAGGTCGAGCGTCTGCTCGCCCTCGGGGCCGAGCGCGTCGACGCCGACCGCGCAGAGTCCGGCCGGGTCGCGATGATCGACCCCGACGGCAACGAGTTCTGTGTGCTGACGCCCCGCTAGCACGGCCTGCGGACGAGACCGGCCGGCCGGTTCGCCCGGCCGACGCGGATCCCGACGGCCGGGCGGACCGTGCGGAACAGCCGCGTTCAGCTGATCGGTGCGTACAGCACGCCCAGCTTGTCGATCTCGCCGCCCGACCGTCCGGTGAATCCGACGATCTGCCAGCCGGAGGGCGCCGTGAACGTCTTCGTGTCGGACGTCGCCGTACCGGAGGACAGGGTGCGGCCCTTGTCGGTCGTGAAGGCGGCCGAGAAGATCCTGGTACGACCATCCTTCTGGCCCTGCGTCAGCTTCACGGACCGGAGGTGCTCACCGGACGCCAGGGTCAGCGACGAGGCGGTGCCGCCCGTGCCGCCGTGGGTCAGCGTCGTACCGCCGTCGTGGGTCAGGGACATCGCGTCGAGACGGGAGCCGCCGCGGAGGGTCAGCGTGCGGGGGGAGACCGTGGTGGGCAGGTCGTCGGCGTCGTTGTAGGCCGTGCCGTGCGGACCGCCGAGAAAGTCGCTCGCCCGCAGCGAGGAGTCGAGGGTGTACGAGAAGTCGACCGTGTGCGGGAAGTGGTCGGAGAGGTTGGCGCCCGCCGGGTCGAGGAACGAGGACCACTCGTTGTTGTAGCGGGTGGCGTCCAAGGACAGCAGGTCACTGCCGCGGTAGAGGACCTTGTCCACCACCTCGCAGCCGTTCGGCGGCGCGGACGTCGGGCAGAGCAGCGCGTCCGCACCCTGCGGCGGCCGGACACCGCCCTTGGCCAGCTGTACCCACGCGTCCGTGAGGCCGTTCTCGTCGGCGAGGGTGCGGATGTTGTCGCCGCCGCGGGTGTAGCGCGTGTTGGTGTCGCCCATGACGATCACCGCGTTGCCCGAGGAGTTCGCCTGGATGAAGTTCGACAGCTGCGTGACGTTGGCGCGCCGGGCGGCGAGCGCGTCGTCGGTGTCGTCCGCGTTGGTGTGGACGTTGTAGAGGTCGACGAAGACACCCTCGGCGAGCCGCACCCGGGCGAGCGAGAAGCCCTTCGGTGTCAGGCAGTTGGTGCCGGTGCAGTTGTTCCACTTCACCCGCTCGAAGTCCTCGAAGGCGTAGTCCGAGAGGGTGTTGAGACCGTCGCCGAAGGGCACACCGCCGCTGGTCGCGGTGCGGTACGGGTGGTTGTCGCCCGCGTACAGGGCCGCGTGGTAGTTGAAGTCCTCCTGGACGTTGACGATGTCGTACGCCCCCAACCTCGGTGAGATCAGCGGGGTGTTGGTCTCCGGGTTGCCGGAACTCAGGCCCTCCGGGAGGCCGGCGACGTTGTACGTCAGCACGTTGAACGAGCCGCTGGTCGCGGCGGCCGCGGGCGTGGCGCCGGTGCCCGCGAGGCCGGTGACGGCCAGCGCGGCGGCCGCGAGGGTGCCGAGGAGTCTTCTCATGGGGGGCTCCGGTCGGGAGAGGACAGAAGGTGAACGGTGCTCAGGTTCGACGGCAACCAGTGTGGCGGGCAAGGGCAGTTGGGGAAACAGTGAGAGTCATGAGAGTTGACTCTCATACTTTGTGAGAGGACACTCTCACGTCATGGATTCCGGCAACCGCTTCGGCGACTTGGAGATCACCGACCCGAAGGCCATGCGCGCGCTGGCCCACCCCGTACGGCTCGCGGCCCTGGAGCGGTTGCAGCGGTACGGGCCCGCCACGGCCACCCAGCTGTCCCCGCACGTGGGGGCCACCCCGTCCGTGACCAGCTGGCATCTGCGCCACCTCGCGGGATTCGGACTGGTCCGGGACGCGCAGGGCGGTGCGGACCGGCGCGAGCGGCGCTGGGAGGCGGTGGCGCGCGGGTACCGGTTCGAGGTGCCGGAGGACGAGGAGGGCCGGGCCGCGGCCCAGGTGCTCGCCGGGGAGATGTTCGCGAGCCGCGCGGAGCTGCCGATGCGCTGGCTGACCGAGACCGCGCCGCGCCTGGAGCCGGAGTGGATCGGCGCCGCGATGTCCAACAACACCGGGCTCGTGGTCACCGCCGAGGAACTGGCCGCGCTCAAGGACGCGTTGGAGGAGCTCCTTGCCCCCTACGTCACCCGCGAGCCCGCACAGCGGCCGCCGGACGGCAGGGCCGTACGGATGCTTCTGTACGCCCTGCCGGAGGCGGCGGACGACGCATCGGGGACGCCGGAATGAGGCGCCCCCGGATATCGGTCTCCGAGACCTCCCTGTGGCGCGACCGTCCCTTCCGGCTCACCTGGGCCGGCGGCGCCGTCTCGCAGTTCGGCGACCGGGTCTCCGAGGTGGCGGTCCCGCTGATCGCCGTCGGCCTCCTGGACGCCTCGGCCGCGCAGATCGCCTGGCTGACCGCACTCGCCTGGGCGCCCAACCTGCTCGGGATCGTGCTGGGCGCCTGGGTCGACGGCCGGCGGCGCAAACGACGGCTGCTGATCGTCACCGACCTCGTGCGGGCGGGCGTACTGCTGTCGCTGCCCGCCGCATACCTGTGGGGCACGGTCACGCTCGGCCAGTTGTACGCGGTGGCCCTGCTGACCGGCCTCGCGGGCGTGGTGGCCGGCTGTGCCTGGCAGCCGCTGTTCGCGCGGCTGGTGCCGCCCTCCTCGTACGTCGACGCCAACAGCAAGTTCAGCACTGCCCGTTCCGCCTCGTTCGTCGCCGGTCCCGCGGTCGGCGGCGGCCTCGTGCAGGCGATCGGCGCACCGGTCACCGTCGTCGTGGACGCCCTGTCCTTCCTCGCCTCCGCCCTGTTGCTCGGCCGGATCAGGGTCGACGAACCGGCGCCCGCGACCCGCACCGGCGCCGCCGTGCCCGCGCTGCTGCGCGACGCCCGCGACGGTCTGGTCTTCGTCGTCCGGCACCCGGTGCTGCGGGCGAGCCTCGGCTGCTGCACGACCGTCAACTTCTTCACGTTCCTGGCGGGCACCGGCCTCGTGGTGCTGTTCGCGGACCGGGTCCTCCAACTCTCGCCGGCAGCCATCGGGCTGACCCTGGGCGTCGGGGCGACCGGCTCTCTCGTCGGCGCCCTGACCGCGCCCTGGCTGTCCCGCCGGATCGGAGTCGGGCGCGCGGTCGCCGTGGGTGCCGTGCTGTTCCCGGCGCCCTACGCCCTCGCCGCGGTCGCCGACGGGCCGGTGTGGGCCGCCGCGGGGTGCCTGGGCGGCGCCTACTTCCTTGTGGGCCTCGGGGTGATGTGGTTCGACGTCAACCTCAACTCCCTGCAGACCGCGGTGACTCCGGACGCCCTGCGCAGCCGCGTGACCGGCGCCTTCGGCACGGTCAACTACGGCGTACGCCCCCTCGGCGCACTCGTCGGAGGGGCGCTCGCCACGACCTTCGGCCTGCGCGCGACCCTTGTCACGGTCGCCGTCGGCGGGGTGCTGGCGGTGCTGTGGCTGCTGCCGTCGCCGATACCGGGGATCCGGTCGCCGGCCGACCTGCCCGTACAACAGCTCGTACAAGAAGCCGAGTTGATCCCGTCGGACAACCCGGCGCAGACGGGCCCTCAGTCGTCGCCGGGTACCCGGCAGGGTGCCGAGACCGCGGCCAGGGCCGCCCACACCGCGTCGGGCTCCTCGTTGTCGAACTCCAGCGGTGCCTCGCCGCGCAGGGTGACCAGATACCCCGACGGGTAGTGCAACATCCCCCAGGAGGTGCGCTCATGACTGCGTGACAGGATCCGATCGCATCGCGTGCAGCGGATCCACGGCACCAGCAGCCGATCGCCCTCCTCGACGGGCTCCATGTCGGCGTACACCCGCAGCGGCCCCGGCCGGGCGGGGTCGTCCGGGAGTGCCACGATGTCGTGCCGGTGCTGGTCCCACACATCCCACTGCACGGCCATCGCCGCGATCTCGGCGCGCGTGCACCCGTCGACACGTACGCCCTGTGCCAGGAGTTTCTCCACGAGCTGCCAGAGCCCGCCCTCCTGCTCCCCGATGTCCCAGCAGTCCTGGACCAGCTCCACGTCCTCGGGGGACGGCAGCAGTCCGGCGAGCCGGGTCCAGACCCTGCCCTCGGCGGCGTACGCCGCCACCCGCTTGTCTCGGTCGCTCATCGTGGCCCGAGCGTAGCCGCCGGGCCGATTGTCGGTCCGGTCACCCCGTTGGGTGGAAGTCTGCGGCCCAGTGGGCCCAGCGTCTGGCCAGGCGCCCCACGGTGCCCTGCCGGCGTCCGGAAGCTGGGCGCATGCCCACCCTTGTCTCCCTACGGGGATCTCTGCGAACGGCGGTCCTGCGGGGCGCCGCCGCGCTCGCACTCGTCGTCGCCCTGCCGGGCAGTGCGCTGGCCGCGCCCGGTGATCTGGACACCACGTTCGGCACCGGCGGCAGGGTCAATGTCTACGGCGGCTACTGGGACGAGGGGCAGGATCTCGCCCTCCAGGCCGACGGCAAGATCGTCACCGTCGGTTCCAACCGGCAGGCCGAGTACCTGAGTTCCGAGTTCTCGGTGATGCGGCACAACGCCGACGGCAGCTTCGACACGTCCTTCGGCGACAACGGCGAGACGGTCACCGACTTCGCCGGCGGTGAGGACCGGGCGCACGCCGTGGCGCTCCAGCCGGACGGCAAGATCGTCGTGGCGGGGGAGTCCGGCGCGACGGAGGGCGGCTGCTGCCTGTTCACGGTGGCCCGCTACAACGCCGACGGCAGCCTGGACACCGGCTTCGGGACCGGCGGACGGGTCGTCTCCGACGTCGGGAGCGTCGCCCGGGGGGTCGCCGTACAGCCCGACGGCAAGATCGTCGCCGCCGGCCAGGGCATCGCAGGCCCCGGAGACCTGCGGTTCATGGTGGCCCGCTACAACGCCGACGGCAGTCCGGACACCGGCTTCGGCACCGGCGGGTACACGCTCACCCCCTTCGAGGGCGGCGGTTCCGCCCACGATCTCGCGCTCCAGCCGGACGGCAGGATCGTCCTTGCCGGTGAGACGGGCGGCCCCTCGGGCCCCAACGACTTCGCGCTCGCCCGCTACACCGCCGCGGGCGGCCTGGACACCGGCTTCGGCACCGGCGGCACGGTCAGGACCGTCCTGAGCTCCGCGCCCGGCTTCCTCGGCGACGACTCGGCACGTGGCGTGGCCGTGCAGTCCGACGGCAAGATCGTCGCGGCCGGGTACAGCGCCTACGACTTCGCGCTCGTCCGGTACACCGGCAGTGGCGCCCTCGACCCCGCCTTCGCCACCGACGGCGTCGTCACCACCGACTTCGGCGGCAACGCGGACGGCGCGTTCGACCTCGCACTGCAGACCGACGGCAGGATCGTCGCCGTGGGACAGGCGAACACCGACTTCGCGGTGGCCCGCTACACCACCGCGGGCAGCCTGGACACCGGATTCGGCACCGGCGGCAAGAAGACGACCGACATGGGCTTCGGCTACTTCGACGAGGCACACGCCGTCGCCGTCCAACCCGACGGCAGGATCGTCGTGTTCGGCAACAACGGTGACGACCGCGCTCTCGCCCGCTACCTCGGCGGAAACGCGACCGGAGTCGACCTCTCGGTCACCAAGACCGGCACCGCCACGGTCAGCATCGGCGACCGGGCCACCTACACCGTGACGGTCACCAACAACAGCACCGCGACGAGCGCCACCGGCGTCACCCTCAGCGACACCTTCACCGGCCCGGCCGGCACGGTCATCTCGGCGACGCCCTCCCAGGGCACCTGCACCACCGCCGTCAGCTGCGCCCTGGGGACCCTCGCCCCCGGTGCCAAGGCCACCGTGAAGGTCGTCGCCGAGCCCCGCGCCACCGGCACCCTCACCGAGCGGGCCTCGGCCACCGCCACCCAGACCGACCCGGCCACCGCGAACAACACCGCCACGGTGACCACCACGGTCAACAACGCCCGCGGCTGTACCCGCATCGGCACCAGCGGCAACGACACGCTCACCGGCACCTACGGCACCGATGTGATCTGCGGCCTGGGCGGCGACGACACCATCAACGCGAGCTACGGCAACGACACCGCCTACGGCGACTACGGCAACGACCGCGTGGACGGCGGCTTCAACGACGACACCCTCTACGGCGGCCCCGGAAACGACAACCTGATCGGTTCCTACGGCAACGACCGCCTCAACACCGTCGACAGCGTCTCCGGCAACGACACCGCCAACGGGGGCATGGGCACCGACACCTGCACGACGGACACCGGGGACACCCGGATCAGCTGTCCGTAACTCCTCCGGAACTCCGCCGGCCGGCCCGCCGGGGCCTCACCGTCCCGGCGGGCCTCATCCGTTCACCCCCGTGTAGTGCCGCAGGCTGTACCGCCACAGCCGCCGCGCCCCCAGATACGCCACCACCCCGAGCAGCGGCGAGGCCGCCGCCAGCCAGTACGGGACTCCGGTGTCATGGCCGTGGCCGGTCAGCACGGCGGCCGGGAAGTAGGCGACGAACGCGAGTGGCAGGCCGTACGTGAGGAAGCCGCTCACCGCCCTGGGCAGCACGTTGAGCGGGTAGCTGCCGAAGGTGCCGAGCAGCTCCTCCAGCCAGCGGCCCCAGTAGTCGGCGGTCGGGAAACGCAGGGACGCGCAGGCAACCACCGTGAACAGGGCCGCCTCCAGGAGCAGACCGCCGAGCACGGCCACGGCCAGGTACGAGATCCGGCTGGCCGTCCAGTCCAGGTCGCTGCGGCTGAGCGCGCCCGCCATCAGGCCCACGGCCACCGTCAGGTCGCCGATCGCGTTGGTCGGGAAGTAGGAGAGCTGGAGCTGGCGGTAGACCGGCATCGGGCGGACCAGGTAGGTGTCGATGATCCCCTCCTGGATGTGCCGGCCCAGACCGTGCACCCGGCCGAGGAACAGCACGAACAGGCCGTGCGCCAGCATCCGCGTTGCGGGGATGAGCAGGACGTCGGAGCTGTCCCAGCCGCCCATCCCGGTGAACCGGGTGAGCAGCACCGTCGCGAAGACGATCACCGACACCTGCCAGATCGCGCCGATCGCGATCATCATCAGGAATTCGGAGCGGTACTCCAGCTGGGCACGGAAGTTGAGGCGCGTGATGCGCCAGACGATCCGGACGGCATTCACCGGCCTCAGCCTCCCTGGGAGATGACACGGCGGGCGGCCCGCCTCCACAACAGCCGGGTGAACAGGGCCAGTACGAGGACCCAGGCGGCCTGGATCGCCAACTGCGCCCCCGCGTCCGACAGTTCGATCCGGCCGATGTAGATCGACAGCGGCACGCTCAGCGTCGCCTGGAAGGGCAGGAAGATGCTCAGCGTGATGAACCAGTCGGGGAAGAACCACAGCGGCGCGTACACACCCGAAAGCAGGTTCTGCGCGAAGATCAGGATGAGCATCGCGGCGCCGTTGCGCAGCGTCCAGAAGCACAGCTGGTCGATGACGAGCATGACGTAGTACAGGACCAGCTGGCCGAGCAGCAGGCTGAGCGCGAACACCCCCGCCACGGCCGCCGACCCCGGCGCTTCCACGACGCCGGACGCCAGGCAGACCGCGTAGCCTCCGAGCGCCCAGGCGAGGCCGTAGAGCCGCTCGCCCAGGGCGCGCAGGGCGTAGTACCGCTGGGGTTTGAGGGGGCGTAGGTACCAGTACACGATCGTGCCGAAGTGCATGTGCTGCAGGACGGTGTCACGGCCCGCGTACTGGTCCAACTCCCGCAGTCGGGAGGCCAGTACGGCGAGCACGGCGTACGTCACCGCCTGGTCACGGTCGAGTCCGGCCGTCGTGCCGGTGTTCGCGTACAGGCCGTGCCACAGGGAGGCCACCAGCACCAGCTGAACGGTCAGCCGGAGCAGCGCGGCCGTCATGCGGGGCGGGGCGAGCAGTTCGCCGAGCGGGGTGACGCGGGCGGCGCGCCAGGCGTGGATCGCCGCCATGTCAGACCTCTTCCGCTTCCGCATGGACGTAGGCGGCCCGCATGACGTCCTCGAGGTCCGCCTCGTCGAGCGCGATGTCCGTCACCTCGTACGCCTCGATGACGGCCTTCAGCGCCTGGTGCACGGTCGGTGCGTCGGCGCCTTCGGGGCCGAACACCAGCTGCGCACCGGTGCGTTGGTGCAGGGCGATGCCCGGCAGCGGGACCAGGTCGGTGTGCGGGTCGGCGAGGGTCGTGCGGATCTGCCAGGTCGAGCCGAACTTGCGGCGGATCTCGTCGAGGGTGCCGTCGAGGACCAGCCGTCCGTGGTTGACCAGGACGACTCGCTCGGCGAGCCGCTCGACCTCCGTCATGTCGTGGGTGGTGAGCAGGACGGTACGGCCGCGCTCCTCGACCTGGTGCCGCAGGAACTCCCGCACCTGCTCCTTCACCACCACGTCCATGCCGATGGTGGGCTCGTCGAGGAAGACCACCGGCGGGTCGTGGAGCAGGGCGGCGGCCAGGTCGCTGCGCACCCGCTGGCCGAGGGAGAGGTGACGCACCCGGGTGTCCCAGAAGGACGACAGGTCCAGGAGGCCGTCGAACTCCTTGAGCCGGGCGGTGTGTTCGGCCTTCGGCACGTCGTAGATGTCCCGCAGGATCGCGAACGACTCGCGCACCGGCAGGTCCCACCACAGCTGGGTGCGCTGCCCGAACACGGCGCCGATGTTGCGGGCGTTGCGTTCGCGATCCTGGTAAGGCACTACGCCGGCGACCTTGGCGTGCCCTGCGGTGGGGGTGAGGATGCCGGTGAGCATCTTGATGGTGGTGGACTTGCCGGCCCCGTTCGGACCCAGCAGGGCGAGAAGTTCGCCCGGGGACACGTCGAAGGTGATGTCGGCGACGGCGTGCTTGGCTACCCGCTCCGGGTTGACCAGGGAACGGATCGCGCCGGTGAAACCCGGTCGGCGGACGGTGGTATGGAAGGTGCGGGACAGTCCGCGGACCTCGATGCTGGCATCCAAGTGGCATCAACTCCCGTGTGGGAACAGCAAATCGCGGCCGGTCGGCATGGCTGCCGACCGACCGCGGACGACGTTCCGACCCTGTCGGAATGTCGATCAATTGGTCAATCGATTAACGGGTTTCTTACCTTCCGGTCGAGAACACGAACGAGAACTGCGCCGACTCCGCCTTCAGGTGGTACTGCGGCAGCGGGCCCGGCCCGCAGGACTGCGAGCCGATGCCGTGCTGGCCGTGGTCGAGGTTGACCCAGACCGTCTCGCCGGGGGTGAGGTCGGTGCGGTGGGTGGCCGCGTCCAGTTGCTCGGTCGTCCAGCGGCGGGCGGTGAACCAGAACTCCGGGTCGCCCTCGATCCGCAAGCCCCCGATCTCCGCCCAGCGGACGTCGGCACGGGCACCGTTCTCCTGCGGGCGCACGTACGGCGTCTGAAGACTGTCCACAGTCGACCGCCAACGGCCGACGATCGACGCCGTACGGGTGTCCGGATACGCCTCACCGGGGCCGCCGCCGAACCACTCCACCGCGTCGGCCTCGGCGAGCCCGAGCCGGATGCCCAGGCGGGGCAGCGGCACCGTCCAGTCGCCCTCGGGCGCCACGGACACCGTCAGCTTCAGCTTGTCGCCGTCGGAGGTCCAGCGGTACACCGTGGCCAGACCCACCTCGCGGGCGGCCGGGGACACCCGGGTCCGCACCGTCAGCGCGTCGTCGGACAGCTCCACCGCGTCCAGCCGGTGCTGCATCCGGTGCAGGCCGAGCGCCCGCCACAGCACCCCGTACCGGGTGTCCGTCTGCCACTCGGCGCCCTCGTCGTTGTCCGTCGTCGCCCGCCACACGTCCAGGCGCAGGCCCTCGACCGACACCCCGCCGACCGACCGCAGCGCACCGGTGCGGGCGTCGAAGGAGGCCGGGCCGAGCGTGATCTGCCGTTCGCCGGGCACGGGTGCGTCGGTGGCGGAGACGGACGGCACCGGGCGGGCGGCGACCGGGAACTGGCCCCACGCCACCACATGGCCCATCGGCCCCCACGACGAGTCCTGCGCCAGCAGCGCCCGCACGGTCCACTGCGTCTCCGCGCCACGGTGGTCCGCGGGCGGCTCCGGCAGCTTCACCTCCGCCGTCTCACCGGGGTTCAGCGCGGGCACCGACAGCGAGCCGGACTCCACCGTCTCGCCCTCGACCTGGTACGACCACTCGAAGGCCAGCGCCGACAGATCGGCGAAGTCGTACTTGTTGGTCACCCGCACGGTGCCGTCGGCGCCGTCGCCCTCGATACGGACCGGCTCGATGACCTTCTTGTACTCGACCAGGCCGGGGGAGGGCGTGCGGTCGGGGAAGATCAGGCCGTCGCAGACGAAGTTGCCGTCGTGCAGCTCCTCGCCGAAGTCGCCGCCGTAGGCGTAACCCAGCTCGGGGTGGGTGATGCCGTGGTCGATCCACTCCCAGATGAAGCCGCCCTGGAGCCGGTCGTATCCGTCGAACAGCGCCTGGTAGTCGGCGAGTCCGCCGGGGCCGTTGCCCATCGCGTGCCCGTACTCGCACTGGATGAAGGGCAGTTGACGGCGCTTGTGGGTGCCCCCGTCGAGCTCCTGGCCGATTCTCTCGACCTCGGCGTGGTTGGCGTACATCCGCGAATAGACGTCCGTGTCACGGCAGTTCCAGTCGCCCTCGTAGTGCACGAGGCGCGAGGAGTCCCGGCCGTGGATCCACTCGGCCATCGCGGTGAGGCCGCGTCCGGTGCCGGCCTCGTTGCCCAGCGACCAGAAGACGATCGAGGGGTGGTTCTTGTCGCGCTCGACCATGCGGGCGGCGCGGTCGAGGAGGGCCGGGGTCCAGCGGTCGTCGTCGACCGGGTTGTCCCGCCAGTCCTGCTCGGTGAAGCCGTGGGTCTCCAGGTCGCACTCGTCGATGACCCACAGGCCGTACTCGTCGCACAGGTCCAGGAAGGCCGGGTGCGGCGGGTAGTGCGAGGTGCGCACCGCGTTGAGGTTGTGCCGCTTCATCAGCAGCACGTCCTCGCGCATGGTCTCCAGGTCGAGCGCGCGGCCCTTCTCGGGGTGCCACTCGTGCCGGTTGACGCCCTTGAAGAGGATCGCCCTGCCGTTGACCTTGATGAGACCGTCTTCCAGGACGATCGTGCGGAAGCCGATGCGCAGCGGGACCCGCTCGCCCCCGGTGACCAGCTCGCCGTCGTACAACCGAGGTGTCTCGGCGTTCCACGGCTGCACGGCGACCGTCACCGGCTCGCCGGTCGCGACATCGATGTCCAGGGCGGGCACGGTCACCCGCCCGTCGACGTCGGAGTCGACGCGCAGGGTGCCCTCGCCCGTGACGTGGTCGTAGTCGGCGTGCACGAAGAAGTCCAGGACGCTGCCCGCCGGGCGGTGCAGCAGCGTGACGTCACGGAAGATGCCGGGCAGCCACCACTGGTCCTGGTCCTCCAGGTAGGAGCCGGCCGACCACTGGTGGACGCGGACCGCCAGGACGTTGCCCTTCGGCTTCAGCAGATGCCCCACCGCGAACTCGTGCGGCAGCCGCGAGCCCTTGAACTCGCCGATGTCCGTGCCGTTCAGCCAGACCCGGGCGCAGGACTCGACGCCGTCGAAGCGGACGACCGCGCCGCCGTCCGCGGGCCAGCCCTCGGGGAGGTCGAAGACGCGCAGATGGTCGCCGGTCGGGTTCTCGGTCGGGACGTGCGGCGGGTCCACCGGGAAGGGGTACAGATGGTTCGTGTAGATGGGCGAACCGTGCCCCTGGAGGACCCAGTGCCCGGGGACCTGGACCTCGGCCCAGTCCCCGGCGTCGTAACCCTCCTCGGCGAACGCGTCGTCCTCGGCGTCGATGGTCGCCGACACGCGCAGGCGCCAACTGCCGTTGAGCGACAGCGCCTTCGCGTCGGAGGTGGCGTACCAGGCGCGGGGCGGCAGGGCCCCGCTACCGGGCGACACGTCCTCGACGTAGTCGACGTCCGATGGGGGTCCCCCCGCTCGAGCCCATTCGAGAGCGGGGGAGGTGCGGAAAGACATCGGTCTCCAGGTCTTGAGAAGAAGCTGTCAGCCCTTGATGCCGGTCTGCGCGATCCCCTGCACCAGCCAGCGCTGGAGGAAGAGGAACACGAGCAACAGGGGCAGGATGGAAATGGCCGTGGCCATGAAGATCAGGTGGTAGTTGACGGTCTGGTTGGTCATGTACGAGGACAGTGCCACCTGAATGGTCCAGGAGCTCGGGTCCTGGCCGATGACCAGGGGCCACAGGAAGGAGTTCCAGCCGCTGATGAAGGTGATCGTGGCCATCGCCGCGAAGAAGTTCAGCGAGTTGGGCACGACGACCCGCCAGTACGCCCCCCAGTACGAGAGTCCGTCCACCCGCGCCGCCTCCTCCAGCTCCTTGGGGAACCCCAGGAAGTACTGCCGGAACAGGAAGCAGGTGAAACCACTGAACAGGCCCGGAATGATCAGACCGCGGTAGGTGTCGACCCAGCCCAGCGACGACACCAGCACGAAGCTCGGCACGAACGTGACGGCCGTCGGGATCATCAGGGTGACCAGAACGGCGTAGAAGACCTTGTTGGCGTGCCGGTACGGGATGCGGGCCAGGCCGTAGCCGGCGAGCGAGCAGATCAGCAGGATGCCGCTGGTGTGCAGGACGGCGACGACCCAGGAGTTCCACAGGGCCCGGCCGAAGTCGACGGTCTCGTCGTTGAACGGTTCGGTGATGTTGCCCCACTGGATGTCGGTGGGGAACCACTTCCAGTTCTCGCCCGTGATCTCCGGGTCCGTCATCAGGGCGTTGCGGACGATCAGATAGAACGGGACCAGGAAGAGCAGGGCCGCGACACCGGTGGCGATGTACAGCCCGGTGTTGCCGATGACCTTGCCCCCGCGCTTCTTGCGGGGGGTCTTCGTGACGTCAGGTGCGGTGGTGGTCACTTGGCCTCCTCACCCCTTCCAAAGCCCATGATCCGGCCCTGGAACAGCGTGATGATCAGGATGAGCAGGGTCAGGATGACCGCGCCCGCGCTGCCCTGGCCGTAGTCCTGGCTCTCACCGAGAGCCGTTTTGTACAGCTCGACGAGGGGTGGCTGCCCCCAGGTCGCCTTGCTGAGCAGGTTCCAGAACTCGTCGAAGGCCTGGTAGGCGGCGATCAGCAGCAGCAGGATCACCGCGGTCGAGGTGGCCCGCAGCTGGGGCAGGGTGATGTACCGGAAGGTCTGCCAGCCCGGCTTGGCGCCGTCGATGGCGGCGGCCTCGTAGAGCTCCGCCGGGATGTTCTGGAGCGCCGCCAGGAACAGGATCATGTAGAAGCCGGCCTGGAGCCACAGCCGCAGCGTCACGATGACCAGCCAGTACCAGGGCGGGTCCGGGTTGGCCAGCCAGGCGGTGTTCTCGACGCCGAACCAGCCGATGACGGTGTTCGCCAGACCGAAGCGGACGCCGTTGAAGATGGACATCTTCCAGATCAGCGCGGCGGCCACGTAGGAGACCGCGGTCGGGATGAAGAACACCGACCGGAAGAACGCCTTCATGAACGTCAGCCGGTGCACCAGCAGCGCCAGGCCCAGCGAGAGCCCCCACGTGGTGGGCACGATGAACGCGGCGAAGACGGTGAAGGTGACCAGGGACCCCGTGAAGTCCGGGTTGTCCAGGATCGCCTTGTAGTTGTCGAAGCCGATGAACTCGCTCGGTGAGACGGTGAAGCGTGCCTCGAAGAAGCTGAGGTAGATGCTCCAGCCCATCGGCACGAAGACGAAGATCACCAGGCCGATGAGGAAGGGGCTGGTGAAGAGCCAGAAGTTGAGGGTGCTGTTGGCCCGCAGACTCCGCCGCGGCCGCGCCTTTTCAGGCTTGGCCGGGGCGGCGTCCGTGAGGTCGAGCTTGGTGGTGGTCGACATGTCGAGGTCCGCCCGCCGGCCTATCCGAAGAGCTTCTTGAGCTCTGCGTTGACCTTCTTGTCACAGGCGTCGAGCGCGGCCTCCGGACTGCCGCCCTTGCGCACGGAGTTGGCGATCACGTCGTTCACCGAGGCGATCATCGCCTGCGTCCAGGCGATGTTGTCGAAGTGCCCGTACTCGCCGAAGAGCTTGACGCCCTCGGCCGGCAGACCCGACTTGAGCTTGGTGGCCGACTGCGCGATCGAGGTGCGCGGCGGGATGTGGAAGCCGTAGGACAGCGCCCAGTCCTCCTGGTACTCCTTCTGGTCGATCCACAGCCACTTGACGTACTCCTTGGCCGCGTCGAGGTTCTTGCTCTTGGCGTTGACGAACATCGACCAACCGCCGTTGGTGACCGAGAACTTGCCGGAGTCGCCGACCTTCGGGAACGGGAAGATGCCGACGTCGTCGCCGAGCGCCTTCTGGATCACCGGCATGGCCCACATGCCACACCACTGGATCGCGGTCAGGCCCTGGGTGAAGGCCGAGGGGTCCCACCAGTCGGCCGGGGCGTCCAGGAGCAGGTTGCCGCTGGTGAACAGCTTGCGAAGCTGGCTCAGACCGTCCGCCACGGCGTCCGTGTGGTAGGCGATCTCGTTCTTCTCGTTGAGGGTGTCCGCGCCGGCCGACCAGATGAGCGGGGACTGGACGGTGGTGATGTCGTTGCCGAGGAAGCCGCCCTTGACCTTGTCGGTCGTGAGCTTGTCGATGACCTCGATCAGCTCCTCCAGCGTCTGGGGGACCTCGACCTTGGCCTTCTCGAAGAGCGAGGGCCGGTAGTAGAAGAACTGCGGGTCGTCGATCATCCGGACGCCGTATATCTTCCCGTCGACCGTGTGCGAGGCGATGTCGGCCGGGTTGAAGTCGTCCTTGACCGGGTTGATGATGTCGCTCAGGTCCGCCACTTGACCGCTCGTCACCATCTGGAGCTGCGGGTGGAACTCGAAGACGTCGGGCGCGTTCTTGGTGAGCAGAGCCGGGAACAGCTTGTTCTCGAAGTTGGATCCGGTGATCCACTGGGTGGTGATGTCGGCTTCCTTGTAGGCCTTCGCGTACCGCTTGATGGCCTGCTCGGTGCCCGCCTCGCCGTACGCGTGGAAGTACTGCGTGAGGCCCTTGCCGGAGCTGCTGCGTCCGGTGTTGCCCCCGCACGCGGCGAGGGAGCCGGCGGCGGCCATACCCATGGCGGCCCGAAGAACGGTACGGCGGTCCCAGTTGACGTTTCTCATTGCCGACATGCTGACGTCCTTGTCTCGAGTACGGCTGCGGCTCTGCGCCCAGTGCCTGAAGCGGCTCAGCGCCAGGTGGCTCAAATGGTGTCGCGGTGCGGGACGTTAACCTTCGGCTAAGGCTTCGGCAAGGGGTTGGACGAAGCCTGTTCGAAGCGTTGCGGAGCGTTCGGGATACCGGACGTCACGGGTCACGGGACGCCGCACCGGCGCCCCGCAACCCCCCTTCGGGTACTGCGGGTTACTGCCTTCCGGGCCTTACGGCCCACTGCCGGAACCAGGCTCGGACCAACGCGGGTTGTGCGTCTTGGCCCTCGCGGGCGTGGTGCTGCGTTTCGGCGACTTCTGGCCGACCGACTGGAGGGCGCCCTCGAGCGCGAACGTGGCCGCGCCCAGGCACACCGGATCCGTGGGGATCGGGGACAGGACGATCTCGGTGGCGGCCATCGGCCGGGGCAGCGCGTGCCGGGCGACGGCCTCGCGCACCTCCTCGACCAGGGACTCGCCGAGGGCGGCCGCGACCCAGCTGCTGAGCACGATCACCTCGGGATTGAACAGGTTCACCAGGTTGGCGATCCCGGCGCCGAGGTAACGGACGGTGTCGCGAAGCGTGTTGAGCGCCACCGGATCGTTCTGCCGCAGTCCCTCGGCCAGGGCGGCGATGGTGGCCGTCTGGTCGTCCTGATGCAGCAGCGGACTGTCCGGACTCAACTCCCGCAGATTCAGCATGATCCCGGACGCACCGACGTACGCCTCCACGCAGCCGTGCTTGCCGCAGCGGCACACCCGGCCGTCCAGGACGATCGTGGTGTGGCCCCACTCGCCGGCGCTGTTGCTGACCCCGCGGTGCAGCCCGCCGCCCAGCACGAGCCCGGCGCCCACGCCGGTGCCGAGGTTCACCACCACGGCGTTCCCGTGCCCACGTGCGGCCCCGAACCACAGCTCGGCCACCGCGGAGGCGCGCAGCGGATTGTCCAGGTACAGCGGGTAGGCGATGTGCTCGGTGAGCAGATCGAGCAGCGGCACGTCGTGCCAGTCCCAGTTGGGCGCGTACTCGGAGAAGCCGGTGTCCCGGTCCACCTGACCCGGCACGCTCACCCCGACACCGAGGACACGGGCGCCCTCGATGCCGGCCTGCGCGACCACCTGGCCCACGACCGCGGCGACATGGCCGACGACCTGCTCGGGAAGGCTCTCACCCGGGCGGACGTCCTCCTCGGCGCGGGCCAGCACGTTCAGCCCGAGGTCGAACAGCTCGACATGGACGTAGGTCTCCGCGATGTCGACACCGATCAACGCGCCCCCCGACGCGTTGACCGCGACGAGTCCCCGGGGGCGGCCTCCCGCCGAGTCCTCGAACCCGACCTCCGTGATCATCGAGAGGTCGAGCAGCTCACCGACGAGCGTGGCGACCGTGGCCAGGCTCAGCCCGGTGGCGGCCGCCAGCTCCTGCCGGGAGGTGGGCGACGCGGCGATGATCTGGCGCAGCACCTCGTAGCGGTTCGCGGTGCGGATGTCACGTGAGGTGCCGCGCTTCATCGAACTTCCCTCCCTGGCCGGCGCCGGCCCGTGTGCTCGGCCGGGGGTCCGGGGGTTGTCCCCCGGGGTGGCACAGCACCGGGTTGCCGCTGTCCCTTCGGCTCTCGCCGGGACGGCATCGGCACCGGCGCGGCGCAAGGCTATGGCTGCCGGGGACTTTCGACAAGGGGTTAGGAAAGGGGCTTTATAAAGTCAGTCGGCCAGCACGTCCCGGACGAAGGTGTTGGCGAATTTCGCCTCGGTGTCCATATCGTCGGCGAGCGCCCGGAAGTCGTCCAGCCTGGGGTAGCGGCCGCGCAGAACCTCGCCCGGCGTGGTGAACACCTTCCCCCAGTGCGGCCGCGGGCCGAAGCCGTCGAGCACCTCCTCCAGCCGTCGCACCACCGGCAGTACGGCCGCCGTGTCCTCGATCCAGGTGAAGTGCAGCGCCACCGTGTCGCGTCCGTACGACGGGCTCAGCCACTGCTCGTCGGCGGCGACCGTACGGACCTCGCAGGTCTGGAGTACGCCGGCGACCGTCTCCCGAATACCGTCGATTGCATACAGCGCGTCGACGGCATGTCGCCGCGGCAACAGATACTCCGACTGCAGCTCCGCCCCGCTGCTCGGCGTGAACTCCGCGCGGAAGTGCGGCAGCCGCTCATGCCAAGGTCCCGGCACCCCGAACTGCTCGGTGCAGTTGACCGCCGGCATCCCCGGCACGGGGTGCAGCTTCTCGGTGGCGGGCGCGGCCCAGGTGAACTGGTCGAGTGGCTGATCCACCCGCCGCTTCAGCCACACCTGCCGGAAGCCCGGCTCCCGCCAGTCCGTGAAGAGGCTGACGCTGTACGCGGCCGACATGACCGCCGAGAACGTCTCGAAGTCCAGCCCCGCCAGCGGCAGTTCGGTGAACACATGCTGCTCGACGTCGAAGGCCGGCTCCAGGTCCAGGGTGAGCGTGGTGACGACACCCAGGGCGCCGAGCGAGGTCACGGCACCGCCGAAGCGCTCGTCGTCCCGTCCGATCGTCACCCTCGACCCGTCGGCGACGACCAGCTCCACCTCCCGCACCGCCGAGCCCAGCGGACCGTTGCCCACACCCGAGCCGTGCGTCCCCGTCGCGACCGACCCCGCCACCGAGATGTGCGGCAGCGACGCCATGTTGGGAAGGGCGAGCCCCTGGGCGTGGACCGCGCGGGCGAGCTCCGCGTACCGCACACCACCCCCGACCCGCACCGTACGGGCCGCCGTATCCACGTCGATCACCGCGGGGAGCCCGGCGATCGACAACAGGACGCCCTCGGGGCCCGGTTCGGCGATCTCGTTGAAGGAGTGCCCGCTGCCCAGCACCCGCACCTTCGCGCTCCCGGCCACAAGGGCACTCAGCGTGTCGAGCGAGTACGGGCGGTGCAGCTCCTTCGCGCCGTACGTGATGTTGCCCGCCCAGTTGGTGACCGTCTCCGTCATCCCTGTCGTCCCTTCCCTGGAACGCCGGCCCTCGCCGGCATGCCTCTGCGTTGACCCTCTCATCCGCCGCCACCTAACTTAGAGAGCGTTTTCTATCCGTTTTCCTCGACCGGGGGTCACCACCTTGCCCGAGCGTCCCCAGGCGCTGTTCGCCATGACCGCCGCCAACCTGCCGCACGTCTTCCCGTCGGAGGTGCTGGAGCGGCTGCGGGAGGCGGTGGACATCGACCCGGATCTCGTGGCCGAGGACTTCAGCGACCCGCGCGTCAAGGAGACGCTGGCCCGCACCGAGATCCTCGTGACGGGCTGGGGCTGCCCCCGCATCGACGCGACGGTCCTGGACGCCGCGCCCGGACTGCGGGCGATCCTGCACTCCGCCGGCTCGGTCAAGGGCTTCGCCACGCCGGAGATCTGGCGGCGTGGCATCGAGGTCTCCTCGGCCGCCGACGCCAACGCGATCCCTGTCGCCGAGTACACCCTCGCCATGATCCTCCTCGCCGGGAAGGACCTCTTCGTCGCCCGTGAGCGGCTGCGCACCTCACGGGCCCACCCCGGCTGGGGGATCGTCCCCGGCATCGGCAACCACGGCCGCCGGGTCGGTGTCATCGGCGCCTCCCGCATCGGCCGACGCGTCCTGGAACTCCTGCGCCCCTTCGACCTGCGGCCCGCGCTCACCGACCCGTACGTCACCGAGGCACAGGCGGCCCGACTCGGCGTGCCCCTCCTGGAGTTGGACGAGCTGCTGCGGAGTTCGGAGATCGTCACGATCCATGCCCCGCAGACCCCCGAGACGCACCATCTGATCGGCCGCCGAGAGCTGTCCCTGATGCCCGACGGGGCGGTCCTCGTCAACACCGCGCGCGGCGGCCTCGTCGACCACGACGCCCTGGTCGCCGAACTCCGCACCGGCCGCCTCAGCGCGGTCCTCGACGTGACCGACCCCGAACCGCTCCCCGCCGACTCGGCCCTCTACGACCTCCCGAACGCCTTCGTCACCCCGCACCTCGCGGGCTCCCAGGGCAACGAGCTGGGCCGGCTCGGCACGGCGGTGGCCGAGGAGGCGGAGCGGCTCGCGGCCGGTGGCGGCCCGGCGTATCCGGTGGAGCCGGCGGCGCTGGAGTACGGCGCCTGAGGAGGTGCGGATTCCGTAGCCGTAGAAGCCTTTCGGTATCGGTATCGATAAATATCTGGCGTCAAAGCGGCGATATCGATAGCTTCGACCGTCATGACGCTCGATCCGCTCCCCGAGACCGACCTCACCCGCCACCGCCGCCTGCGCGACCAGGGCAGCCTCCACCGCGCCGACCTGAACGCCATCCTCGACGCGGGCTTCATCTGTCACCTGGGCGTGGTGATCGAGGGCCGGCCACTGGTCGTGCCGACCGTCTACGGGCGTGACGAGGGGCGGCTCTACCTCCATGGCTCGGTGGCGAGCCGCAGTCTCTCGGGCGGCACCCCCGTCTGCGTCACGGTCACGCACGTCGACGGGCTGGTCTTCGCCCGGTCCGTCTTCGAGCACGGCGTGAACTACCGCAGCGCGATGATCCACGGCGAGGCCCGCAAGGTCACCGACCCCGAGGAGAAGCTGGCGGGCCTGCGCCGGCTCACCGAACACGCGACCCCGGGGCAGTGGTCGTACGCCCGGAGCCCGAGCCGCAAGGAACTCGCCGCCACCACTGTTCTCGCCCTCTCCCTCGAAGAGGCCTCGGTCAAGATCCGCACCGGCCCGCCGGACGACGGCGACGGACCCGACGCGCAGCTCGGTCTCTGGGCCGGGACCCTGCCGCTGACCTCGGTGTGGGGTGCGCCCGTCGGTGATCCCGTACTGCCGGACGAAACGCCCGTACCGGAACACATCGCGCGGCGCGAGGGGACCCGGTACACGTGACGGGCGGGCGGGGGCATACCGTGAGGAGTCGAACGCCTGAGCCGGGAGGAGATTACGGATGGGCAGCCGCACCGCACTGGTCGAAGATCTGATGGAGCGATTCCCGCACGTACCGCGGGAAGCCGTCTTCAAGGAGGATCTGCTGCGCGGCGGGGTGGCCTTCGATCCGTCCGCGCTCAGCGACAACGAGGGTGGTGAGGTCAAGCCGAAGTCGTACTTCATCTTCTCCTTCGACCACGGCACCCTGCCCGAGCTCGGCGAGGCCGCGCTGCGGCGCCCGCCGGAGGAGATCATCCTCACCGGTGGTCCGTACGACCTGCGCCGCACCGTCGTCTCCGTGCGCGTGAACCCGACCTCGCCGTACCGCGTCGCCGCCGACGAGGAGGGCGTGCTCGGCCTCTACCTCGACGGCAAGCGCATCGCCGACGTCGGCGTGCCGCCGATGCCGGAGTACTACAAGCACAAGCTCTCCAACGGGAAGTCCGTCATGGAGGTCGCCCCCACCATCCAGTGGGGCTACCTGATCTACCTGACCGTCTTCCGGGTCTGCCAGTACTTCGGCGCCAAGGAGGAGTGCCAGTACTGCGACATCAACCACAACTGGCGCCAGCACAAGGCCGCCGGCCGCCCGTACACAGGCGTCAAGGACGTCGAGGAGGTCCTCGAAGCCCTGGAGATCATCGACCGGTACGACACCGCGAAGACCTCCACCGCCTACACCCTCACCGGCGGCGCGATCACCAAGACGGTGGCCGGACGCGACGAGGCCGACTTCTACGGCCACTACGCCAAGGCCATCGAGGAGCGCTTCCCGGGCCGCTGGATCGGCAAGGTCGTCGCCCAGGCGCTGCCGCGCGACGACGTGCAGCGCTTCAAGGACTACGGCGTGCAGATCTACCACCCCAACTACGAGGTGTGGGACGAGTACCTCTTCAAGCTCCACTGTCCCGGCAAGGAGCGCTACGTCGGCCGCGACGAGTGGCACAAGCGGATCCTCGACTCGGCGGAGATCTTCGGCGCGCGCAATGTGATCCCCAACTTCGTGGCGGGCGTGGAGATGGCCGAGCCCTTCGGCTTCAAGACGGTCGACGAGGCCATCGCGTCCACCACCGAGGGTCTGCGTTTCTTCATGTCGCAGGGCATCACGCCCCGCTTCACCACCTGGTGCCCCGAGCCGACCACCCCGCTCGGCAAGGCCAACCCGCAGGGCGCGCCGCTGGAGTACCACATCCGGCTGCTGCAGGCCTATCGCCAGACGATGGAGGACTTCGGTCTCTCCTCGCCCCCCGGATACGGCGAGCCCGGGCCCGGCCGAGCCGTCTTCTCCGTGAGCTCCTTCATGGACAGCCTCCCGGCACAGGAGCCCGCCGAGGTGTAGTCGCGGCGAGAGCCGATGAAGCAGACAGGGTCCGGATCGAGACGTCCGGGCCTTTTCTGCGTATGTCTTCAGGAGTAGTCAGGAGTAGCACGCGCAACAGCGGCAACGAGGTGTGGGCGGGCCCGGACTCCCGGTAACCGGATTTGAATGGTGAGCTTGTCAGTTGTGTGGAAGCCGTGAAAAGCTCGTGCACTGCCGCGAGGTTCCCCACAACTCCGTTGCCAATAAGGTGAGTTGACCTCGCTTTCGATGCAGGAGTCCGATGCCCGACCTGCCGACCCCCCAGGACGCCGCCGAGGCCGTGCTGTTCACCGAGTGCTGGGACGCCGTGCTCTCCTACGCCGACCTCTGCACGGCCGGTTCCACCGCGGCCACCCAGCTGGCCACGGAGGCGTTCGCCCTCGGCATGCGCGAGGCCCGCACCGGCGGCGGCACCGCCAGAGGCGTGGGCCGCCGTGCGCCCCGGCTGCCCGTGATCCCCTTGCTGCTGACCGCCGTTCGCACCACCGCCACCGCCTGGGAGACCGCCGGCCAGGGTCACCGGCTCGATCCCGACCTGCGTCTGTGGCTCAACTCGGACAAGGCCGCACGCTACACCGGCCCGCCGTTGCAGCGCCCGCTGGCCCTGCGCGGTCTGCGCGACATGCAGGAACCCGACGCGGATCTGCTGTGGCTGGCCGAGGTGGAGGCGCTGCCGCTGTCCGTGGTGGCCCGCAGGCTCGGTCTGGACCCGGCCCATCTGCCGGAGGAACTCGCGCAGGTGCACGGCCTGTTCCGGGACCGCAGTCACCGCAACCACCTCGACACCCCGATGGCCCCGCAGTGCCGCAGCTACGCCCGCCTTCTCGACGCGGTCACCCGCTCGACCGCCGCCGACACCCCGGAAGACCTCTCCCGGCACCTCGCCACCTGTGTGCAGTGCGCCGAGGCCGCCGCCTGTCTGCGGCTGCACGGCGGCGGACTGCCCGGGGCGCTCGCGGGCGGAGTGATCGGCTGGGGCGGCCTCGCGTACCTGGAGCGCAGACGCCGGGCCGCGGAGGTACGGCTGGGCGCCGGACGCCCGGAACCGGCCGACGTCGGCCCGCCGAACCCCGGCGCGCACAAGGCGCGTGTCGTGCGCAGCGGACTGCTCGTCACCGCCGTACTGGTCTCACTGCTGGCCCTCGCCGTCTCGATGATGCCGGCGGGAGGCTCCATGGACGACGGAGCCTCGGCACCCACCGACCGTCAGCCGGTGGCCGATCCCGGCGTCACCGTGGCGTCGCCGTCCGCGACCTCCGGGCCGGCGGCCTCGCCCACACCGTCCGCGGCCGGCAGCACCTCCGCGAGGAAGAACCCCGACCCCGAACCCCAGGGCACCACCTCCTCGGCCGCCCGCGACGACGAGAAGCCGGACCCCGCCACGAGCGCGTGGGCCGTCTGCGAGGTCCGGTACGACCTGGTGAACCAGTGGCCCGACGGCTTCCAGGCCACCGTCACCGTCACCACCGACGAGGCCCTCGACGACTGGCGCGTCGCCTGGTCCTTCAAGGACGGCCAGAAGGTCGGTCAGATGTGGGACGCCAGCTTCGCCCAGAACGGCTCCCGTGTCACCGCCACCGCCGCGGACTACAACACATCCGTGCGCGCGGGCGCCGACCTCGCCTTCGGCTTCCTCGCCTCCTGGCAGGGCACGAACTCCCCGGCGTACGACTTCACGTTGAACGGGCACAGCTGCACGAAGGCCTGACGGCATCCGTCACACGCAGCACCATCGGCACCGTGGCCCGGTCGGGGAGGCACCACCTCGGCCGGGACGCCGGTGCCGGGCCCGTACTGCCGGCAGCGGCGTCCGGGCCACCGGCCTCCAGCTCGAACCACACCTCCTTGCCGACGCCGTCCTCGACGCACCCGCTGCCCCACCGGTCGGCGAGCGCGTCGACCAGCAGCAGGCCGCGCCCGTTCTCGCTGTCCGCGTCGGAGCTCTGGCCGTGTGTCCGGGGCAGGTCGGGGCCCTCGTCCGCGACCGTGCAGCGCAGTCGGCCGGCCGCAAGGCAGAGGGTGAGCCGATAGCGGCCCCGGGCGTGCACGACCGCGTTGGTGGCGAGTTCGCTGACCAGCAGTTCTGCGATCTCCGCCTGGTCGTGGAGCCCGTACTCGGCCAGCCAGGTCCGCACGGCGGCCCTGGCGAGGCGGACCGAGGACCGTCCGGGCCCCAGGATCGTCGTACAGCCACCGCCCAGGGACAGACCGGGCGGATGGACGTCGGGCATGGTCGCTTCCCTTCACCCCTGCGGCTCGACCTCCACCATGCCGTCGGCGAGCCCCGCGGGTCGCGGGGGAAACTACGCGCATCCGCGCACCGGGTCCGTCACCCCCGGCCCGTCACCTTGACGGCGCCAGCGCCGTCTCCATCCGGATCGTCCACCCGTCCTCGGCCGCGCCCTCGGACCTCAGGTCCACGAACTCGCAGAACTGACGGGTCTGCCACAGCCCGTCCTCCGGGCCCGCCTCGGGACCGGGCGGCCGGAAGCCGAGGAACGGGTCGGCGATCCGGCCGTGCGGGGTGCGCAGTTCGCAGACGATCCGTTCCCCGGTCGACCACAGCAGCAGATGCGCGCTGTCCAGGCCCTGGGCGGCCGCATAGCCGGTGGCCCCGGACACGGCCGCCCCGAAGCGGTCGGCTCGCTCGCCGGTCATGCCGCGGGCCCTCGCCTGCTCCGCTGCGAACCGGCGGGCGCCGGCCATGTCCCCGGCGAGAGGGACCCCGACGGCTTCCGGCGGCGGTTCGGGCAGCGGGGCGAGGTCCCGGGTCGCATACTCGGCGGGTTCCGTGAACAGGGGGCTGGGCCGGATGCCGAGCCGGTCCAGCACGGTCGGATGGGTGTGCCGGGCGGCCTCGACGACGTCGGGCGGTGCGATGCGGGTGTCGTACAGACACATCAGGTCGGGCGGGGCTCCGGTGAAGAGCTCGGTGGCCAGGGCCTCGTACCGCTTCCACTCGGTGATCTGGCGCGGCGAGCGGCCGTTCCAGACCGGTTCGCCCGCCATGTGCAGCAGGCCCGTCGGGCCCGCGTGCGTGACGTAGTAGTCGAGAGCGGTGGCCATGCTGTTCGCGGGCGTCCCGCAGTACCAGTGCGCGGAGTTCTGGAAGTCCACGTGCCGGGCGTCGGGGCCGAGCGCCTCGCGCAGCAGGTCCAGCTTGCGAGGGGTGGTGATGGCCACCGGGTCGGGCTCGTCCTCGGCGGCGATGCCGTCCCTGAGGAACGGCACCATCACCGTCAGGAACTCCTCGTCGCAGGAGTGGATGCCGGCGTGATGCTTGAGGGGAGCGGTGGTCCGCTGCTGGTGATCCGTCATGTCCGGTTCCCTTTCGTGCACTTCGTGTCGGATGCGGTCCGGGGACGTCGTCAGGGGCGGGTGATGCTGCGCGAGGCGGTCCAGACGGCGACCTGGCTGCGGGAGGTGAAGCCCAACTTGCTGAGGATCCGCTCCACATGGCCCTCCGCCGTCCGTACCGCGACGACCAGCCGGTCGGCGATCTGCTGGTTGGTGAGGCCCTGGCCGAGGAGTTCGGCGACCTCCGCCTCGCGGCGGGTGAGCGGACTGGCGGGCGCCGGGCGGGCGGGTGACTTCCGCTCTCCGAGCGCATAGCCGACCGCGTCGTCCAGGGCGAGCTCCAGGCCCTCGCGGTGGGCGTGCCCGAACGCCTCGCCCAGCAGCGCACGGGCGCCTTCCTCGGCCGCGTCACGGACGGGGCCGTGGGACGGGGTGCGGTCCAGGGCGACATGGGCGTCCCGCCAGATCCGCCGGGCCGCGCCCAGCAGGACCGCGGCGGGCCGGCCCTCGCCGACGCGGGCGTGGACCGCCGCGAGCAGTTCCAGCGTGATGCCGATCCCGAACACGTCGCCGACCGCCTGTTTGAGCCGCAGACACTCCCGGGCGTGGGTCCTGGCCGACACCTGGTCCCCCTGGGACCACTCGGCGAAGGCGAGGATGCGCAGGAGGTACGAGTGGATCCACTGCTCGCCGTGGACCAGGCAGATCCTGCGGAACTCCGCACACAGGGCCATGGCGCGCCCGTGCTCGCCCTGGAGGCTGAGGACATGGGCCAGTTCGACGTACTTGAAGCCGACCAGGCTCATCGACTCGCCCTCGCCCGGCGGCTCGGAGAGCGCCTCCTCGTACACCTCCCGGGCCCGCTCGTAGGCGCCGCTGATCAGGAGGGCGCCGCCGCGGCCGAAGAAGGTGTGGGCGGCCTCGGTCTCGTCGCCGAGCCGCAGGGCCAGCTCGTGCGACTCCTCGGCGAGCGGCCCGCCCCGGACCGCGTCGCCCTGGCTGAGCAGCATCAGCGCCAGGCTCCACAACGCCCGGGCCCGCGCGCGGGTCGGCTCCGGGTCGGCGGCCAGCAGCCGCTCCAGCCAGAACCTGCCCTCCGTCAGGGCGCCGGTCGCGAACCAGAAGAACCACAGATGCCCGGCCAGCCTCAGCCCGGCCCGCACCTCGCCCGGTGTGCTCAGAGAGAACTCCAGCGCCGAACGGACGGTGTCCGACTCGGCGTGGAGCCGGCGGACCAGCTCCGGCTGGTCGGGGCCGAACCACCGCCGCTCGCACTCCTCGACGAAGTCCAGGCACCAGTCCCGCACCCGGCGCCGGGCCGCCTCCTGCGCGCCGGCGCCGCTCTCGCGCAGCCGGTCGAGGCCGTAGTGCCGGATCGACTCCAGCATCCGGTACCGGGCGTGCACGGTGTCGCCGTCGCGGACCAGGAGCGACTTGTCCACCAGCCCGGCGACGGCGTCCACCGTCGCGTCCCGGTCGAGGCCCGCGCCGGCGCAGACCTCCTCCGCCGCGTCCAGGTCGAAGCTCCCGGCGAACACCGAGGCCTGCGCCCACACCGCCTGCTCCTGAGGGGTGCACAGGTCGTGGCTCCAGTCGACGGTCGCCCGCAGGGTGCGGTGCCGGGCCGGGGCGTCCCCGGCGTCGGCCAGCAGCCGATAGCGCCGGTCCAGCCGGTCGAGCACCTGCCGCACGCCCAGCGCGCGCATCCGGACCGCGGCCAGCTCGATCGCGAGCGGCAGCCCGTCCAGGCGGTGACACAGGGCGGCCACCGCCTCCTGGTTGTCCGCCGTGAGCGCGAACCCGGGCAGCACGTCCGCGGCCCGGTGGGCGAACAGGGCCAGCGCCGGATACTCCAGGGCGGGCTTCGCGGGCAACGGTTCGCCCGGCGCGGGCGTGGGCAACGGCTGCACCTCCAGCACGTGCTGTCCGGCCACTCCCAATGGATGCCTGCTGGTGGCCAGCACCCGCACCCGCGCGGTCCGCGCCAGCAACGTCCCGACGAACTCCGCGCAGGCGTCGGCCAAGTGCTCGCAGTTGTCCAGTACGAGGAGCAGATCGCGTTCCCCGAGATGCTCGACGAGGACCTCGATGAGCGAACGTCCCGACACATCACGGATGTTCAGCGCCTCGACCAGGGCGAGCGGCACCAGCGAGGCGTCCCGCACACCGGCCAGCTGGACCAGGTGCACCCCGTCGGCGAACCGCTTCGCCAGCGCGGGCAGGACGTGCAGGGCCAGCCTGGTCTTGCCGACGCCACCCGGCCCGGTCAGGCACACCAGCCGGTGGGCGACCAGCAGCCGTTTGACCTCCGCGACCTCCTGCCGCCGGCCGACGAAGCTCGACGACCTCAGACTCCGACCGGCCGTGCCTCGCGTCGCGGATGCTTGCAGAATCGGAACCCGCCTCCGAACGTCGTACGCCCCGTGCGCGCCGTGGTTCCGCGGTGGGCGGACGTACGGCGGCCCTACCAAGAACATTAGGAGCAAGGCGCAGGTCAGGCGCCTGTAGTACGACATTGCCAACTGAAGGCGCTTTCTTGACCGAACGTGCCCATGTTCTGTCGCGCGGCGAATAGAACCCGTGGCGTCCGCGAGCGCACCTGTCCAGGGCGGGGGGCGTTCCGGCGTCGACCGAGCTGACGCCCGTCATCTCGTCTGCTGCGTCGTTGAGACGACTTCCGAGACCGGCCGAGGTGAGGCCATTGGAAGATATAGAGGTACAGTTTATAGATATGTGCTTCTGCATTCTGGGATCGGAGGGGCATGGACAAGCCCGTCGAGATGTTCGACCGCGACTACGAATGGTCGGCGCTGACGCGGTTCATCGAAGATGAACAGCCCGGCGCGACGCTCGGCGTGGTATCCGGACGGCGCCGACAGGGCAAGACCTTCCTGCTCGACGCGGCCTGCCGTGCCGCGGGCGGGTTCTACTTCGGCGCGACCGAGGCGGCCGGCGCCGAATCCCTGCGGAGGATCAGCGCTGCACTCACCGCGCATGTGCGACCTGCCAGTCCGTACCACTTCGCCGGCTGGGCCGAGGTCGTCGACGCGCTCCTCGCGCTGGGCAGGGAGCGGCCCGTGCCGGTCGTGATCGACGAGTTCCCGTACCTGGCCAAGGCGAATCCGGAGCTCCCCTCGATCATCCAGGAGGCGCTGCGGACCCTGCGCGACGAGCGCAGCGGCTCCCGCACCCGGCTACTGCTGTGTGGCTCGGCGCTGTCGTTCATGGGCAGGCTGCTCTCCGGCAACGCTCCCCTGCGGGGCCGGGCAGGGCTGGAACTGGTCGTCCGCCCTCTCGACCACCGCCTGGCCGCCGAATTCTGGAACATCACAGACCCCCGCCTCGCCCTGCAGGTCAACGCGATCGTCGGCGGCACACCCGCGTATCGACGCGAATTCGCCCGCGGCGACACCCCGAACGGAGCCGACGACTTCGACGACTGGGTCGTGCGCACCGTCCTCAACCCGGAGACCCCTCTCTTCCGTGAGGCCCGCTATCTGCTCGCGGAGGAACCCGACCTGCGCGACACCGCCCTGTACCTGTCCGTCCTGGCCGCGGTCGCCGACGGCAACGCCACCCGCGGGGGTATGGCCGGGTACCTGGAACGCAAAGCCACCGACATCGCGCACCCGATCAACGTCCTCGAAGACGCCGGCCTGCTGCACCGGGACGCCGACGCCTTCCGCGACAACCGCCCCGCCTACCGCATCGCGGAACCGCTGATCGGCTTCTATCACGCCATCATGCGACCGGTCTGGGACCAACTGGAACGCCCCGGCAGCGCAGCCCGGGTCTGGCAGGCCAGCCGCCGCCGCTTCACCAGTAACGTCCTCGGCCCTCACTTCGAACAGGTCTGCCGCGACTGGGCCCTGCACCACGCCGCCCCGGAACTCGTCGGCGGTCTGCCCGCCCGGGTCGGACACGGCGTGGTACACGATCCCAAGGCCCGCGTCGGACACGAGGTGGATGTGGCTGTCGTCGGCATCGCCGACGGCTCCAAACCACCGCTCCTGGCCATCGGCGAGGCCAAGTGGAACGACACCATGGGCATCGCCCACATCGAGCGCCTTCGGCACATCCGCGATCTCATCACCGAGGCGGGTCGTTACGACACCGCCGGCACCCGACTCATGTGTTTCAGCGGCGCCGGTTTCAACGACAAGGCATACGCGGCCGCACACGCCGACCCTGATATCCAACTGATCGGCCTGGAAACGCTCTACGGCATGGCGTGAGCCGCGCCAGTGCGCGCGGTGCCGGGGCTGTGCCGCGGTCGTCGCCGCATGGGTTGCCGTAATTCGATGGCGTCACCCGCCCGGGTACCTCTAGGGTCGGTTCCGTTGGAGCGGCATCCCCAGGTTGCCGCAGGTGACGTGGATTGTGCTGTGGGAGGTGTGACCGATGGCTGTCGTTGAGACGGGCGCTGCCCGCATCCGGAAGTTCATTCAGTCCACCTCCGTGGCCTCCGGCTGACCTCTCCACTCCTCCCGCGCTGTTGAGCGCGGTGCCGGGGCCACCCCTTGTGAAGGGTCACCCCTTGTCCTCCTCTTCTCTCCTGGGTTCGTCCTCGTCCTCCTCGCATCCGCTAGCGCCGTACGGCTGGGATGCGGACTGGGAGGCCGAGTTCGCCCCGTATGCCGAGCGGGGTCTCCTGCCCGGCCGTGTCGCGCGTGTCGATCGTGGCCTGTGCGACGTGATCACCCCGGCCGGCATGGTCCGTGCCGACACCGAGTTCGTTGTCCCCCGCGACCCGATGAAGGTCGTGTGCACGGGGGACTGGGCGGCCGTCGACCCCGAAGGCAGCGATCCGCTGTACGTACGGACGCTCCTGCCGCGCCGCACCGCCTTCGTGCGCTCCACCTCCTCCAAGCGGTCCGAGGGGCAGATCCTCGCCGCCAACGTCGACCACGCGATCGTCGCCGTGTCCCTGGCCGTCGAGCTCGACCTCGGCCGCGTCGAGCGCTTCCTCGCGCTCGCCTGGGAGAGCGGCGCACAGCCCGTGGTCGTGCTCACCAAGGCCGACCTCGTACCGGACGCGGTGACGCTCGCGCATCTCGTCCAGGACGTGGAGACCACGGCGCCGGGCGTACCGGTGCTGACGGTCAGCGCCCACGACGGTGACGGGCTCGAAATCCTCGCCGCGGTCGTCTCCGACGGTACGAGCGTGCTGCTCGGGCAGTCCGGAGCGGGCAAGTCGACCCTCGCGAACGCCTTGGTCGGCGAGGACGTCATGGACGTCCGCGCGGCACGTGACGTCGACGGCAAGGGGCGTCATACGACGACCACCCGCAACCTCCTCGCCCTCCCGGGCAAAGGTGTGCTGATCGACACCCCGGGGCTGCGCGGCGTCGGTCTCTTCGACGCCGAGAGCGGTGTCGGGCAGGTGTTCTCCGAGATCGCGGAACTGGCCGAGCGGTGCCGTTTCCACGACTGCGCCCATGAGGCGGAGCCGGGGTGCGCGGTGCTTGCCGCGGTCGATGACGGGGAGCTGCCGCAGCGGCGGCTGGAGAGCTATCGGAAGCTGATCCGGGAGAACCAGCGGATCGTGGCCAAGACCGATGCGCGGGTCCGTGCGGAGCTTCGGAAGGATTGGAAGCGTCGGGGGGCTGAGGGCAAGGCTGCGATGGAGGCGAAGCGGGGGAGGGTGCGGTAGGGCGCCTATGGGGGTGCGGGGTTGTGTTGTCGGGCGGCTGCGAGTGCGTTGTGGCTGGTCGCGCAGTTCCCCGCGCCCCTTCAGGGCGCTACCAGTGCCGTGTCTGAAATCCGCCAGCCCTGTTCTTGTCCAGGCCGCACACTGGATTGTGTGATGGACGAAGACAGCAGGTACGAGGCGGTGCGGAGTCGGGACGGGCGGTTTGACGGGGAGTTCTTCTTCGCCGTCGAGACGACCGGGATCTACTGTCGGCCCAGTTGTCCCGCCGTCACGCCGAAGCGGCGCAATGTGCGGTTCTTCGCGACGGCCGCCGCCGCGCAGGGCTCCGGGTTCCGGGCCTGCCGGCGGTGCCGTCCGGACGCCGTGCCGGGGTCGGCGGAGTGGAACGTACGGGCCGATGTCGTGGGGCGTGCGATGCGGCTGATCGGCGACGGCGTCGTCGACCGGGAGGGCGTCGCGGGTCTCGCGGACCGGCTGGGCTACAGCGCCCGGCAGGTCCAGCGGCAGCTCACCGCGGAACTCGGCGCCGGGCCCGTCGCCCTCGCCCGCGCCCAGCGCTCGCACACCGCACGGGTCCTGCTGCAGACCACGGAACTGCCGGTCACCCAGATCGCGTTCGCCTCCGGGTTCGCCAGCGTGCGGCAGTTCAACGACACGATCCGCACCGTGTACGCGCAGACCCCGAGCCGGCTGCGCGACGCCGCGCCCGCGTCCCGCCGTACGGCCACCCCGGCGGCCGGTGTGCCCCTGCGGCTCGCCTACCGGGGCCCGTACCGGTCCGGCGCCGTCTTCGACCTCCTGGCCGACGAGGCCGTGCCCGGCGTCGAGGAGGTGAGCGGACCGGAGGGGAAGCGCACCTATCGGCGCACGCTGCGGCTGCCGTACGGCACCGGGATCGTCGCCGTCGAGGAGCGGCCGCGCGGCTGGCTCGACGCCCGGCTCCACCTCACCGACCTGCGGGATCTGACGACCGCCGTGCAGCGGCTGCGGCGCCTGTTCGACCTCGACGCCGATCCGTACGCCGTCGACGAACGGCTCGGCTCCGACCCGCGCCTCGCCCCGCTGGTCGCGGCCCGCCCGGGGCTGCGGTCGCCGGGCGCGGCCGACCCGGAGGAGCTGGCGGTACGGGCGCTGACCGGCCCGGCACAAGCGGCGCGGCTCGTGCAGCGGTACGGCAAGGCGCTCGACGCGCCCTGCGGCAGCCTCACCCACCTCTTCCCCGAACCGGCGGTCCTCGCCGAGGCCGAGCCCGAGGGCCCCCTCGGCGCGCTCACCGCCGCCCTCGCCGACGGCGCCGTCCACCTGGACCCCGGCGCCGACCGCGACGACGCACAGACCGCCCTGCTCGCCCTGCCCGGCATGGACGCCCGTACCGTCGCCGTCGTCCGCACCCGCGCCCTCGGCGACCCCGACGTGGCCCCGCCCGACCTGAACGCCCCCGACAGCTGGCGCCCCTGGCGCTCCTACGCCGTACAACACCTGCGCACCGCAGGGGAGCTGGAGACCCGATGACCACGCACTGGACGACTGCGGACAGCCCCGTCGGCCCGCTCCTCCTCACCGCCGACCCGACCGGCGTGCTGACCTCCCTGTCCGTACCGGACCAGAAGGGCGGCCGCACGGTCCAGGACGGCTGGCTGCACGACCCCGCCCTCTTCCACGAGGCCGAGGAGCAGCTCACGGCGTACTTCGCCGGTGAGCTGAAGGAGTTCCGGCTGGCGCTGCGGGCCGAGGGCACGGAGTTCCGCGAGCGGGTCTGGGCCGCCCTGGACGACGTCCCCTACGGCGCCACGACGACATACGGCGAGATCGCCACACGCATCGGGGCGCCCCGCGCCGCGGTACGAGCGGTCGGCGGCGCGATCGGCGCCAACCCCCTGCTGATCGTCAGGCCGTGCCATCGGGTGATCGGTGCGAACGGTTCACTGACGGGGTACGCGGGCGGCCTGGAACGCAAGACGACGCTGCTGAGCCTGGAGGGTGTCCTCCAGGACGGGGCGCGCAGTCGCGCGTGACGACGACTATTCCTTACCCATCTGACGCATCGAGCCCCCAACTGTGAATCCGCCGAGGATGGATCCGAATGACCTCCTCACTGAAATGCGCCCCCAGCTCATGCGGCCCCACCAGCAGCTCCGCCTCTCCCCGGACATCGATCCCGCGCACCTTCCAGGGCCGAAGACTGACGATGTCGTCGACCACGAGCGCGACCTTCGGGTTCTTTTGAAGGTTGCGCCACTTCTTGCTGCGCCCCATCTCGTAGCCGCCGACCAGAATCGTCCCGTCGTCCTGGGGGAAGAACCCGACCGGGTTGGCCTGCGGCTGCCCCTGGGGGGACACCGTGGCGAGCCGCCCCAGCCGCTGCGACTTCAGATACGCGCGTTCGGCCTCGCTGAATTCGGTCATGCCGCCATCCGAACACGCCCGGACCGGCGGGCACATCGGCTCCTCGGCGTAGGGCCGCGGCCCTACGTCACCCCCACAGCACCGCCCCCAGCCACGCCCCCGTGATCAGCAGGCAGGTGAACAGCTCCGCCAGCACGCTGGAGCCGCCTGAGCGCATGACCGTGCGAAGTGCCGCCCTCGCCTCGCCGTGCCGGCCGAGACGGAGGCGTTCGTACAGGTAGATGCCGGCCATGAAGCCGGGGATCGCGCCCACCACGGGGACCAGGAAGAAGCCGAGGAACGCGCCGGTCCCGGCGTACACGCCCATCCGGGGGGTGGCACCGCTCGTGCGCAGACGGCGGGGCGGCAGCGCCCAGCGCACCACCTGGGACAGGAACAGCACCACGGTGGCCCCCACCAGCACCCACCACGCGACCGGCCGCGGATCCTTCAGCGCCCACCACGAGACCGCGGCCCACACGAGCCACGACCCCGGCACCCCGGGCACCAGCACTCCGCACAGGCCGAGCAAGAGGACCAGGCCGACCAGCAGGAGCTCCCACACTCCCATGCGTCCAGGGTGCCGGACGGCCGGAGAAGGCGCAGGTCAGCCATACTCGGCCCAGGCCCCGGCCCCGCTCGTACACATGCCCCCCCAGCCGCAACCCGGTCGTCACCCCACCGAGCCCCATCAGCCGCTTCACCCGGCACCGACCCGAACAGCCCCGGCGGCTCTTTTCGTACGGTCGTTCTGTGGATCACCCGCCGCGCGGCGCGCCGCCGATTTTTCCGGATGCCCCGTTTTCATCCGGGCCGCACGGTGGACAATTAGGGGCATGAGCCAGCAGGGGGGAAGGCCCACCGGTCACGAGGACGACTGGTGGGGTCAGCTGTACGACGACACCGAGGACGCGGGCCCGGCCGCCGCGCCCGACTCGCTGGACGACAGGTTCGCCTCGGCTGCGGGGACGGTGAACACGGGCACGGGGGTTCCGGCGCCGCGGGCGGCCGAGGAGGACACCCCGCCGACGCGGTCCCGGGCCCCTTGGGAACCGACGCAGTCGACAACGGGCCCGACGAACTTCGCGCCGGGCGGCGATCCACCGAGGCCGGGCGGCGGCCCGCCCGCACAGCCTGCCGACACCGCACCGCCAGAGCCGACGGGCGGTCATGCCGCCGGGGCCGCCTCCGACCCGAAACCGGGTGGCAGCCCGCGGGCGTGGGCGGCGGAGCCGGCGGGCGGTCGTGACGCCGGGGCCGCTCCCGACCCGAAGCCGGGCGGCACCCCGCAAGCGCGGGCGAGCGAGACCCACCCGCCCGCGGAAACACCGGTCGACGCGGCACCCCCGCCGGCAGAAACGCCCCCGGAACCACCCCCCACCCGCACCCCCACCCGAGTCGACCTCCCCACGCTCCCTCCCGGCCCCCTGGGCTTCGTGGGTTCCGGCCCGCCGACCTACGACGCCGAACCCACCGCCCTCCCGGCCGCGGACCCCGACGACCTGGACGACCTGGTCGCCGACACCGTCCTCGACGGCGCCCACTACGGCTCCTGCACCCTGCGTGCCGCCTCCGTGCGGGGCGACTCCGCCCGCTTCCGGGGCGAACCCCGCCGGGACTCCCTCCTCACCGCCCGCTTCGGCACCGGTGACCACGCCCTGGTCCTCGTCGCGATGGCCACCGGCGCCCGCGCGACCCCCGGCGCCCACCGGGCCGCCGCCGAGGCCTGCCACTGGATCGGCAGGGCCGTCGGCCGCAGCCACGCACGCCTCGCCGAGGACCTCCGCGCCGCCCGTCGAGGCGACCTGAAGTCGGGGCTGCACCGGCTCACCGACCGCAGCCTCGGCAAACTCCGTGCCAGCGCCACCGAGCAGGGCATCGACCCGGAGGAGTACTCCGCCACCCTGCGCTGCCTTCTCCTGCCGGCCGACACGGACTGCCGTACCCGCGTCTTCTTCGGCGTCGGCGAGGGCGGACTGTTCCGCCTCAGGGAGGGCGAGTGGCAGGACATCGAACCGCGCGTCCTGGACGTCACCGGAGAACCGGTGGTCGGCTTCGGCTCGCTGCCCGCCGAGACCCCCGAGGGCGACCGCCTCACCATGGACCTCGGCATCCCCACCCCGCCGAGCCCCTACGAGGCCGCGCCCGAGCCGCCCCGCGAACCCTTCCGCTTCCGCGCCTCCGTAGCCCGCCCGGGTGACACGCTCCTGATGTGCAGCGGCGGCCTCGCGGAGCCCCTGCGCGGCGAACCGGAGCTGTGCGAGTACCTCACGGGCCGCTGGTCCGGCCCCACCCCACCGGGCCTCGCCGCCTTCCTCGCGGACACCCAGGTGCGGGTCAAGGGCTACGCGGACGACCGTACGGCCGCCGCCGTGTGGGAGGCGTAACGGCGGGGGTTGTGGATTGATGGATCCATGGCCAAGCAGAACGTCGCCGAACAGTTCGTCGACATCCTCGTCCGCGCCGGTGTGAGGCGCCTCTACGGCGTCGTCGGCGACAGCCTCAACCCGGTCGTCGACGCGGTACGCCGTAACGCCGCCATCGACTGGGTGCACGTCCGGCACGAGGAGACCGCCGCCTTCGCCGCCGGCGCCGAGGCGCAGATCACCGGGAAGCTGACCGCCTGCGCGGGCTCCTGCGGTCCCGGCAACCTGCACCTCATCAACGGCCTGTACGACGCCCACCGCTCCATGGCCCCGGTCCTCGCCCTCGCCTCGCACATCCCCTCCAGCGAGATCGGGCTCGGCTACTTCCAGGAGACCCACCCCGACCAGCTGTTCCGCGAGTGCAGCCACTACAGCGAACTCATCTCCCACCCGAAGCAGATGCCGAGGCTGCTCCAGACCGCGATCCAGCACGCGGTCGGCCGCTCCGGCGTCAGTGTCGTCTCGCTCCCCGGTGACATCGCCGACGACCCCGCACCGGACAAGTCGCTGGAGACCGCCCTCGTCACCTCCCGGCCCACCGTCCGCCCCGGCGACACCGAGATCGACCGGCTCGTCGAGATGATCGACGCGGCCGACAAGGTCACCCTGTTCTGCGGCAGCGGCACCGCGGGCGCGCACGCCGAGGTCATGGAGTTCGCCGAGAAGATCAAGTCCCCGGTGGGGCACGCGCTGCGGGGCAAGGAGCACATCCAGTACGACAACCCCTATGACGTCGGTATGAGCGGACTGCTCGGCTACGGCGCCGCCTACGAGGCCACCCACGAGTGCGATCTGCTGATCCTGCTCGGCACCGACTTCCCGTACAACGCGTTCCTTCCCGACGACGTCAAGATCGTCCAGGTCGACGTCCGCCCGGAGCACCTGGGCCGCCGCTCCAAGCTCGACCTCGCCGTGTGGGGCGATGTGAAGGAGACCCTGCGCTGTCTCACCCCACGGGTGCGGGCCAAGCAGAACCGCAAGTTCCTCGACAAGATGCTCAAGAAGCACGCCGACGCGCTGGAAGGTGTCGTCAAGGCGTACACCCGCAAGGTCGACAAGCACGTCCCGATCCATCCCGAGTACGTGGCCTCCGTACTCGACGAACTCGCCGACGACGACGCCGTGTTCACCGTCGACACCGGCATGTGCAACGTCTGGGCCGCCCGCTACATCTCCCCCAACGGCCGCCGGCGCGTCATCGGCTCCTTCTCCCACGGCTCGATGGCCAACGCGCTGCCGATGGCGATCGGCGCCCAGTTCGTCGACCGCAGGCGGCAGGTCGTCTCGATGTCCGGTGACGGCGGATTCACCATGCTGATGGGCGACTTCCTGACCCTGGTGCAGTACGACCTGCCCGTGAAGGTCGTCCTCTTCAACAACTCCTCGCTGAGCATGGTCGAGTTGGAGATGCTGGTCGCGGGCCTGCCCTCCTACGGCACCACCAACAAGAACCCCGACTTCGCCGCGGTGGCCCGCGCCTGCGGTGCCCACGGTGTCCGGGTGGAGAAGCCCAAGCAGCTGGCCGGCGCCCTCAAGGACGCCTTCAGACACAAGGGGCCCGCCCTCGTCGACGTCGTCACCGACCCCAACGCCCTGTCCATCCCGCCGAGGATCAGCACCGAGATGGTGACCGGGTTCGCCCTGTCCGCCTCGAAGATCGTGCTCGACGGCGGCGTGGGGCGGATGCTGCAGATGGCGCGGTCCAATCTCCGTAACATGCCGCGGCCCTAGGGCCCTTCTGACGGCCCTAACCCTCCGACGCCCACCTGCGGTTGGACCAGTCGTACGAGTACTGCGGGAGCTTCTTGTCGCCCGTCGTGCGGAACGGGCTGCCGTTGTCGGTGATCCGGGCGGTGCCGGTGCGGCCCTGGGAGGACCAGTCCAGCTCCAGGTACCAGCGGCAGTCGCAGGTCACCGTCCGCGCGGTGACCAGCAGGATCTCCGGGTCCTCGGCCGAGACGCGGTAGGGCATCCGGATCGCGGGGATCTCGTTCTCGCCGTCGGAACCGGCTTCCGAGCGGGCGACCGGGCGGTCCGCGTCGAGGTCGACGGAGAACTGACGCGGGGTGAGGGCGCCGCCGCAGCCGTTGTCCATGGCATAGGAGTTGCCCTCGGCCGGGGCCGCGCGCCCGACGACCCGGACCCGGAGCGCCTCGAGCACCACGGCCGTGGAGCTGCGCCCCTGCACGGAGATCTGCACCATGGTCTCGCCGCCGTGCAGCGCGCCCAGGGTCGACGCCCAGACCGGGGCGTCCTGCGCGGTCGGAGGCGGCGGGACCTTGGTCGTCGGCTTGTCGATGACGTAGTGATGACCGCAGCCCGCGTTCCAGACATGGGGGTTGACGGTCCAGGTGAGGGGCCCGGCGGCGCCCGGGGGGGCACCGCCGGTGGGACTGCCGGGGCCCTTGCCGGACGGGGCGGGGGCCGGGCCGCCGGTGCCGGCGGAGGGGGACGGGGAGGTCCGGTCCGGGGAGGGCGAGGGGCTCGCCGACTTCTTCGACGCGGTGGGATCCGGTGACCTGGGAGCGGCCGACGTCGTGACGGCGGGGTCGGAGGGGCGTACGGCGTCGGCGGGCGAAGAACGGCCGTTCGACAGGGCGGACAGGCCGGCGAGGGTGGCGGCGGACGCGACGGCGACCGCCGTCGTCACCAGGATCCGCCGGCGGCGGTACCAGGGGAGTGGGGCGGAAGGGTCGCCCAGGTTCGTGACCGTCTCGGCCTGCGGCACCGGCTCCGGCTCGGCCTCCGGCTGGGCTTCCCGCACCGACTCGGGCTCGGGAGCGGGCCAGGGGGCGGGCTCGGGATCAGGAGCGGGCTCAGGGACAGGAGCGGGCCCGGCCTCCGCCACCGGTGTCCGCGGCCGCTGCCGTGCCGCCACCGCCGGCAGCCACAGCCGGTGCAGCTCCAGCCGTTCCTCCGCCGTCGCCCCGCACAACGCGGCGAAGCGCTCCACGGGGGCGAAGTCGACAGGGACCGCGTCCCCCGCGCAGTAGCGGTGCAGCGTCGAGGTGTTCATGTGCAGACGCCGGGCCAGCTGGCCGTAGCTGCGGTCCGTACGTTCCTTCAGCCGCGTGAGCAGCGCCGCGAATTCCGCGACCTCGTTCCCGCCGTCCCGTTCTGACAACGTTCCCCCTGTGTCTCCCGGACCGGTGCCCCCATCCCAGGCACCTCGTATACCTGCACGTCAGACGGCCTGGGATGGTTCCACCGTGGCGGATCGGGCGCCGGCTGTTGCGCAGGCCGCCTGTGACGGCTGATGCTCTTGGTGTCGCACCGACCGGGCCGGACCGACCATCCGCCGTCGGCGGCATTCCACATCCAAGCACTCACTCGTACACGGGGGACACCCATGCCCAAGCGCACCCGAGCCGGAGCGCTGTTCGCCGTCGCCGTCACGGGCCTCGCCCTCGGCGCGACGCTCGCCGCACCGGCGGACGCCGCACCGCAGACCGCGCCGAAATTCCTGTCGGCCGCCGAACTGCCGCCGCACCCCTCATCCGCCTGGAAGGCGGCCAAGGTCACCGACGGCGTCCCGGACGAACTTCTGAGCTGTCTGAGGGAGACGCTGCCCGGCTACGACTCCCGGTACCGCTCGTTCACCACCGAGCTGGAGACCAACGCCCAGCAGCTCACGATCGTCGTCGGCACCACCGCCAAGGCCAAGGCCCTCGCCGACCGCCTGAACAAGGACATGCGCACCTGCGCCACGCGCATCGAGCAGGCCGACCCGGAGATCGACGCCACGTACAAGAACTACGGCACGCTGCCGGTGGAGGAGGGCGCCCGCGTCCACGGTCTGCACACCTCCGCCTCCTGGGGCGCCTCCGACATCCACCTGCTGTCGGTCGGCCGGGACGGGCGGACCGTCACCGTCGTGCAGTGGGGGCAGATGGGCGACTTCGACGACGCACCGGTGAAGGCGTTCAGGAAGACGACGACCACCGCGGTCGACAAGCTCCACTGAGCCCGACCCTTCATGTGAGACCAACCGAAGAAGCGGAGCCGCCCTCCTGCGACGGGGGTACGGGAGGGCGGCTCCCGCTGTGTGACCTCAGGTGCGCAGGCGGCGAGTTCAGGCCAGTTTCCACGGCGGGCAAGGAACCGCTCCGCCCAGGGCGTCCAGGAACAGTCGTCCCATGGCTTCGCCGCCTACGACCGGATCGGCAGCCCGCACTGGACGGTAGGTGCGAGGCCCTTCGGTCACCGCGTCGCCGCAGTGCGCAGACCCGGAGCCGGATCGGACCACCGCGTCGGCCGCGGCCCGCGAGGGCGGATGCACCGGCTCGCCTCCGCCGCCCGGCACACCACGATCCGCGGGCGTACGCCTCCCGGGGACGCCTGTGAGTGCGCGGACCGCTGTGCGCAGGAGAGGGCCGGGGCGGCGCAGGTCGTGAGCCCCTTCGTGGCCACCAACCGGAACCTCCGCGTCGACCAGCGGTTTCCCCGCACTGCGAGGAGGGCGCGTCCGGCGGGCGCCGAGCAGCACATGCCACGCGCCGGAACCACCGGCACGCCCACCCCGCACCGGCCGCGTCGTACGAGCGGCCCCACCGCGCGCTCCCGTCCCACCACCCCCGGCGCCCGCCGCGGGCC